>JAFWOP010000037.1 GCA_017545365.1 Bacteroidales bacterium | reverse complement strand
GCATCGAAGATGCTGAATTTCAATAACCCCACACAAGGAACGCAGTGTGGGGTCAACGAAAACCCTACTACTCAGCGTCCCGGAGGGACGCGACAATGGGAAAGGTTGGAAAAAATCAGTCATACTTTATACTAGAGCGTCAACTTTTATGCGAAGCGAACTTTTAAACTTTACATCTAAAGAAATAAAAAGGGGTGCCGCTTTCGTCGTGATTCAGCGATTTGGATTCAATTTGATTTAGCTTTAGTTCGGATTTTGATTTGGTTTTATTTCGGTGTTATAGATACAATGCAGGGCAAAGGAAAAGTAATGGCCGATTAGGGTTTAAGGTCGTGTAGGTGGAGCTGCCCGTCGGCGTAGACGGCGTAGTTGCGGTGCATCAGCCAGTCGCCCACGTTGACGTAGGTGGCGGAGTGGCCTCCGGGGGCGGCGATGTCGCGGACCAGGGGGGTGTGGCGGTGGCCGAAGACGCAGTAGTCGAAGGGCTCCTGCGCGAGGCGCTCGCGGCAGTAGAGGACGATGCCTTCGCGGTCGTCGCCTTGATATTCGAATATTGTGGGGTTTTTCTTGATGTGCCCTTTGCGGCTGCTGGAGCTCCAGGCATGGGCGATGCCGAAGGTGAGGCCGGAGGGCAGGAGGGAGAAGAGGCGTTGGTTGAGGCGGCAGCGGAAGATGCGGCGGATGAGGTCGTAGCGGCGGTCGATGTGGCCCAGCCCGTCGCCGTGTCCGACGAGGAACCGGCGGCCGTCGAACTCCAGCAGACAGGGGTCTTCGTGCATGACGATGTGCATCTCTTCCTTCAGGTAGTCGAACAGCCACATGTCGTGGTTGCCGATGAAGAAGTGCAGCTCCACGCCCGCGTCGGCCAGCTCGGCCATGCGCCCCAACAGCCGCACATGGCCCTTGGGCACCACGTGGCGGTAGGTGAACCAGAAGTCGAACATGTCGCCGAGGAACACCACCATGGCGGCATCCTCCCGCATGCGGTCGAGCAGTTGGCAGAGCTGCTGTTCGCGCTCCGGCGAGTCGTCGCCGGCACCCAGGTGGGCGTCGGTGACGAAGTAGAGTTTCTTATTGGACATACTGGAAGCGGGTGCGTTCGACCATGTTCTTGAAATGGAGCGTGTGGGGGTTGTCGGGCATCGTCTCCTGCAGGCCTTCGAGGACGGCTTCGTAGAATTCGAAGCTGTCGGCGGGGTTGATAAGGGGGCGGTTGTTGAAGGGCTTGTAGAGCGCGATGAGGGTGGAGAGGTTGCCTAGGTTGTCCTCGATGAAATGGACGACGTATTGCTGCTGCTCGGCGAAGGTGGCGAGGTAGATGGAGTCGGTGACTTCGCGTTCGTGGTCGTATTCTTGCTGGCTCATGTCGCCGTCGGCCAGCAGCTGGCGGTTCTTGCTGTCGGTGGCCACGATGTCGCTGAGCACCTCGGCTCCTTGGTTGGAGTAGTCCTGCAGCTGCCACAGCAGTTGCGAGTCGTGCCCCCCTCGGAGGGAGTAGCTTTGCGACAGGCCGTTGTAGTTGCCCGAAACCTCTATCGTTTCGCCGAAGTCGGGCAGCAGCACCACGTAGTCGTTTTCGCTGACGTGCAGGTTGTAGAAAGTCTTGTAGGGCATGTCGTATTTGAAGCGGAAACGGCCTTTGCTGTCGAGGGTGATGGAGTCGATGAATAGGCGCGAGTCGGGGGTCATCTCTTCGATATAGATTACTTTGCCGGCACCGTTTTCGAGGGTGCCTTCGATGACTATCCCGTTCTTGCCCGTGCAGGCTGCGAGGGTGATGATGAGAGCAAGTAGGGGTATTAGGTGTGTTTTTTTCATGGGCGTGTGGTTTTACAGGGTGAAATCTAATAGGACTATGGCCGCCATGGCCTCGACGATGACGGGCAGGCGGCTGAGGTGGTTGCTGTCGTGGCGGCCGTGGGGTGCCACGTGGTGCAGACGGCCTTCGTTGTCGCGGCACACCATGCCGTCGGGCTGTGTGGGCGGCAGGTGGAAGCCTACGTGGAAGATGATGGGCATGCCGTTGCTGATGCCGCCTTGGATGCCGCCGCAGTGGTTGGTGAGGGTAAGGGTGTCGCCGTTGCCCTGCTCGCGCCACTGGTCGGGGAAGGCCTGCCCCGGGAGACGAAAGGCCTCTGGGGTGTCGCCCATGGCGAAGGCCATGGCGGAGGGAATGGAGAGCATGGCGTAGGCCAGCCGGGCGTTCAGCCGGTCGAAGATGGGGTTGCCAACCCCGGCGGGCAGCCCCTTGATGGTGCAGCTCACCTCATGGTCGTGGTGGGTGGCGCGGAGGGTGATGCCGGAGGCTTTCAGCAGTTGCTTGGCCACTGCGCCGGCCACCACACGGGCCACGGTCTCGCGTCCCGACGCACGACCGCCGCCCCGATGGTCGCGGTGGCCGTAGCGTGCCAGGGTGGTGTAGTCGGCATGGCCGGGGCGGCACAGCTCGCGGAGCGGGTCGTAGTCTTCGGATTGGCAGTCGGTGTTGCGTATCAGGAATGCCAGCGGGGTGCCGAGGGTGACACCCTCCAACAGGCCGCTGAGCCATTCCACCTCATCGGCCTCATGACGTGTGGTGATGTGTTCCGACCTGTCGCCTTCGCGCCGTCGCTTCAATTCGCTGTCGAGGAAGGCGAAGTCGATAGCAATTCCGGCTGGGCAGCCGTCGATGAGGCCTCCCACCGCCGTGCCGTGGGATTCGCCGAAGGTGCTCAGCCGGAATTTGTTGCCAAAGGAGTTCATGCTAGCGTTGGATCATCTGGATGCCGTTGTTGCGCTGGGGCTGCTTGTCGGGGAGGATGTCCAGCAGCTCCACTTCGAAGATGAGGGTGGAGCCTGGGGGTATGGCACCCATAACTTGCTCGCCGTAGGCCAGGTTATAGGGGATGTAGAGGATGTATTTCGAGCCGACATCCATCAGTTGCAGGCCTTCGGTCCATCCGGGAATGACCTGGTTGAGGAAGAATTCGGCGGGCTCGCCACGTTCAACGCTGCTGTCAAATACCTTGCCGTCCAGCAGTTTGCCGGTGTAGTGCACCTTCACCTTGTTCTCGGCTTTGGGTTTCTTGCCGTTGCCTTTTTTTACTATCTTATACTGGAGGCCGCTTTTGGTTTGGTAGACTGACTTGTTCAGGGCGTTCTCCTCGAGGAACTTCTTACCCTCGGCGATATTTTGGTCTTTGCTGGCCATCATTCTCTCGTGTTCGGCTTGTTGGCGTTTTTCAAATTCCTGCTGGAAGCGTTGGAGCAGTGGGCGCATCATGGCCTCGGTCCAGGTGTTCTGCCCTTTGTAGCAGTCTATCATCGACTGTCCGGCGGCTTGGCCGTTGATGCCGAGGTTGTCGCGCAGCCAGCTTTGGTAGATGTCCTTGCCGATGGCGTAGGAGGCGGAGTCGTTGAAGTTTTTGAGTTCGATGGGACGGTACATGTCGTTCATCTGCTGCTGCTTCTGGTAGGCTGCGAGGGTCTCGTCCAAGGCCTTCTGCACCTGCTCGTAGGCGTCGGCTTTCTGTTTCAGCATGTTGTAGTCGCTTTCGGGCATGGTGGCTTTGCCTCTTTTGATGGTTACTTGTTGTGCACTTACGGCGAAGCCTAGTGCGAGGATGGAGATTGTAAGAATTAGCTTCTTCATTGTTTAGTTTTTTTATGTTGATAATTGTTTGTTCGTTTTCTCTAACCAAGTACTATAAACGTTTCGTCTCTTTTTTTATTGTGTAAGTTTTTTTCCATTTGCTGCCAATAAGGTTAGGGGTTGGAGTTTGTCCGGGTGCGGCAGCCTCTCTAACCCCTAACCTCTAACCAATTCAGGTGCTTCATTGCTTCACTATTTTATGTTGGTAGCTGGTGGTTTCGGTGATGATGGTGAGGTAGTAGATGCCGGAGGGGAGGGCGGAGAGGTCTATGCGGCCCGCGGAGAGGGGTGCCGGCAGGGGCTGGCCGAGGGCGGAGACGAGGCGCACGGCGGTGACCCGTTCGCCGTTGGGGATGATGCGGACGGCATTCGTGGCGGGGTTGGGGTAGAGCAGCGGGGCGTGGTTTTCGGAGGCCTCGATGCCCACGTGTCCCACCTGGAGGGTCTTTGTCACGGGTTCGGCGGGCATGTGGTAGTAGTCGCCCGGCTGCATGGCGGTGACGGTGGCGGTGCCCTCGCGCAGCAGGTGGAGCTGGTCACCTTCCAGGTAGGCGACGGTGCTGTCGCTGCATGAGTAGCTGACCGGGAGGCCGCTGGTGGCGGTGGCGGTCAGCGTCACCGGGCTGTCGTCCAGGGTGAACGCCAGCGTCTGGGGCCACTCGATGGCCTGCTCCTCCCTGTCCGACGGATGCATGTAGGGCCGAGCGAACTCAGGGTCTACATACTTGGCTATAAACGCTTGGCTGTACCCCTGATGGTAAATGGTTGTGTCGCCGAAGGTGGCATCCTCCCAGAGAGTCCCAGTAAGGTACACTATGCTGTCGATGATAATGGGAGCTCGTATATTATTTAGCATAGAACTCAAACCATGCTTATTAAAATAAAGGCCGTTTCCATGGTAGTCCCAAATGGAAAATGCTTTATCGTAGTCAGAATAGTGGTTTGCATACATTGTACTGTCGTCAATAATCATACTCCAAAGAAATCCTACCTCAGAAAAAACTCTATTGTTGCTCGTTGTCAGTTTGGGAAAGACAGTTACTTTTCCATCTTCACCAGGCAAAACACGCTCCAAGGAGAGTATACTATGGTCGTCCTTGTCTAGTCGCATCCAATAGCCAGAATTATTGGGTAGGTCAATGGTGTCGTCATTATAAAGAATGATAGGAGCAACTGTAAATAGAGACCAAAAAACGGTTCCAGATACAAAAATAGAGTTTGTGGTTTCATCCACATAACAGTCAGAGACACCTAGAAGAGGCGAGTCATCAGTGCCATTACTTCTATCGGCTGAAAATTGAATCAAATCAGTCCCATATAAGTCAGAATTATATTTGATTATCCAAGATGACCCACTAAGAGAATCACCTAGGTGTAGTGAGTTGGAGTTGATTATTCTCAAGTGTGCTGGTACTTGTGATCCCATCATGCATATATACAGATTGTTCTGTGCATCGATAGAAAAAGAATTTAATTCTGGCCACATACTCATTGGATAGGACAACGTGGAATCAAACATATACACGGCCCCTATCAGGCTATCGAAATGGGGTGAGAATTTCAATATCTGCTGGTTCCATACGGCAGTGGGATAAGGAATGGGGTATGTCAGGAAATGGGTGCCGTCAACCACAATCTTCATTGACCCGATGGTACCGTCGGCGACTCTCCAATAATGATATGAAGCTCCAGAAACCTCATCTTGTGTATTGCGTAAGACATAAATGTTTCCTTCGTTGTCGATATTAAAGCTTTCGTGAGATAATGCATCTACCGAAAGTTTGTCAGAATAAGCAGTACCTCCACCCATTCTGAATCTATGGGTCAACGCATTCCCAATGGTGTCCGTGTACCCTACACCGACGAGGTGCCGTTCAACCTCATTCCCATCGAGGTCGAAAGTGATAAAGGCTGTAAAATCTTCTGTGATTATCACACTGTCAGAAGGCATCAGGTAGTCATCGTTGCCGGTCAGCAGGGTGTCAAGATAGTAGAGTTTCATACTAACGTTATTGCCACCACTATAGCCATTGTCAAACGGCAGATAAAAGCGCACCATCGTCATAATGCAGCTGTCTCCCACCATGCGCAAGGCATGGGCATAGCAACCTCGCTTGCCATTGTAGATGGACTTGTGCCACAGCAGTTCGCCCGCAGGGGAGAGTTTGGCTATTACGATGCCCTGCCATCTTGGACTGCTCGGTTCGATGACATCAGAAGGAAGGAGCCTTTCGCCGCACAGCTGGGCATAAGGAGAGAACTGGCCGAGGATATAGAGGTTGCCCGCCGAGTCGACGCACGAGCCGATAATCTTGTTGGTTGCATCGCCACTGCTTATATCACTACCTGTGTAGGTCCTCACCCACTCGAATCCCTGAGCACGGAGGGAATTGAGAATGAAGAATTGAGAATTGAGAAAGAGGACAAAAACTAGGGTGTACCTTATTATATGGCTGTACTGTTTCATGATGGTTACTTATTTGATATTGAATATTGAAAGATGGGTTGGAAAAGTGCGGACAGGGTCTGACCAAATGGGCAGTCCCTGTCCACGCCATTTCTGACTATTTCTTTACCAGTTTGAGGTACGAGACCTTCTCCGTGGCATCGGGTGCGTGGCGGGTCTTGACGCGGACGATGTAGATGCCGGAGGGGAGGGCGGAGATGGAGAAGCGGTCGGTGTTGACGAAGGCGGCCATGCCGCGTCCGTTCATGTCCATGACGAGGACTTCGACTACCTCGTCGGGTGTGCCGACGACGGAGACATCGCCAGTGGTGGGGTTGGGCAGGAGGCTCGGATCGGGCGATGTGGCGGAACCCTCATCCCCCCTGCTGCCTGGTCGTGCGGACTTGGTCGTTTCGAGGAGGTCGGCTGCCGGGACGCAGCAGTAGTAGACACAGAGGCTGTTGTTGACACACACCAGGGCATAGACACACGCCATCCCGTCTTCCGGCAGGTCGGCCTGACGGAATGCGCACAGTCCGTTGAGGGTCGAGCCTGCAAGGGTGTGGTTGACCACCCGCCGGGGTTCGCTCCAAACGGCCAGCACGTTGGCCGCACCGGACACATTGAGGGTGAAGCTACAGTAGATGGTGTTGTCGTCCGAGAGGGTGCCGTTGGGGAGTATCTGGCCTGTCGAGAGCTGGGTGCAGTCGACCTCCGGCATGAGGTCGATGCTGAAGTCTGTGGCGCAGTTGGCACAATACTTGTCGACGAGGCTGAATGCTGCCACTGCGGGGTCGAGGGCCGACACATCCAGGGTGAGGGAGAAGCTGTAGCAGTTGCCGGCTGCGATGGTGGTGCTGGAGAAGGTGTTGGAGGTGATTGAGATGTTCCCCGCCAGCGGGTCGAAGAGGGGTGTCAGCTTGTTGAAGCACCGGGCTAGCATGGAGTTGTTGCACACAGTCACGTCAATCTCGTAAACCAGATGGCACTTTTCCACATCGATTTTCTTGCAGACATAGCTGATGTCGACGCTGTCGCACCTGCAAGGCTCGCCTTTCTGTAGGATTAGCGGTTCGGAGTCGGCACGGCAGTTGCCGAAGTAGTTGACCGATAGGTAGTAGCTGCCAAACCCGGCCAGCGGCAGGTTCAGCGGAGAGGGCTGTGGGCCGAGGGGGCTGGTGGCATAGGGGTCGTAGTCATAATACCAGTCCCAGCCGTAGGACTGGAGCCATGGCAGCAAGCCGTACACCGGCAGGGAGGTGATGGACAATGTATTGCACACCTTGTAGCAGCCAGTGAGCAGCGCGTCGAAGTCGGGTGCGGCAGGAATCGTGACGATGGCGGAGTCGGAGCGGCATCCCGAAACCAGGTCGTAGTAGTAGGCGAGAGCGGGGCCGGGATAATAGTATTCGGCGGAGCTGCCCTGCTCGCCGTTGCTCCAATACAGTGACTGAGATGGGTCGCTGCCGACCACGCTCACGGGGTATTGGTCGATGCACTGCTGGTTGGGGTCGATGGCGATGCTGGGGGGCGTGGGAGGGGCGACGACGGTGATGGTCACGGGGTCGGCCTGAGCGGAGCAGCCTTCGCTGTTGGTGATGGTCATATTGACGGTGTAGGAGCAGCCGGTGTTGCCAGCAGGGAAGGTGACGGTGCCGGTGGTGTAGGAGGAGCACTGGTTTGTCCCATTGAGACATACCGTCCATACGTAGGTGTAGGCGTTTGTCAGGTCCGGCTCGCCGTGGAGGGTGACAGTCTCCCCGGTGCAGTAGTGGTATTTCTTTGGGATGATGAGGGCGGAGGGCTGGTTTTTGAACGGCACGTTGACGCTGGCCTCCGTCTTGCAGTAGTTGTCGTTGGTCACCATCACGCTGTAGTCGTCGGTGTAATATGTTTCATGGGTGTTTACATAACTTAAGAAAGGACTTGTGCTCCAATTGTATGTCGCAGTGCATGAAGGGGTAGAACCACTCGCTGCATAGTAAATTGTTACTACGTTCCCTGGGCATAGAGGGTTGCTGAAATTCAATTTTTCCAAAGATGCATCTTTTAAGCAATTCTTATGCGACTTAATTGTTAATCCCCCATTATGCGCACACCCATTCTCGTCAGTGACATTTACCGTTACATTATATAGAGTTTGAGCTTGTTGGTTAGATGATTCATATCTGAAAGTATGGTATACCGAATTTCCGTAGGCATCGAGGCAGGTGCCGTGGTCGTCGAAATCCCAGTGTGCTTGTTGGATGGTGTAGGGCGACGGCAGCGAGGCGGTCAGCAGGATGGCGGTGTTGTCGCAGGTCAGAGTTTCATCCACGGTGTTGGCGGAGGTGACGTCCACCAGTAGTCCGCTGCTGTTTGTGATGTCGGTCGAGCCGAGGAGGCATCTGAGGGGCTGGCCGTCGTAGTCGACCAGCGTGAATTCGAAGTGTCCGCCGCTGCCGGGATAAGTGTAGGTGATGGTGTTCTGGCTGACGGGGCAGGAGATATGGCCGTAGACGATACCGTTGCCATCGCCCACCTCTATCTGGATTGTCTTGCTGGCGTCGAGATACAGCGAGTTGTTGTGGATGACGATGGCGGAGCATGCGTTCTCCAACGAGAAGAAGGGCAGGAAGTCGACAGCGAACAGCCTGGTGGCGGAGTGGCAGGGGTCGGTCTTGGTCCGCACCGACACCACCAGGTTGCCCATGGTGCTGACGGGGATGGTGGCGTTCTCGTTGAGGGTTCCGCTGATGGTCGGGCTGCCGCCGCCTTCAAGTACGGTCCATTCCAAAGCTGCCGGTGGTGCGGCCACCGCGAACGACACCTCCTTTTTGCAGTAGTCGATGCCCAGGCTGGAGAGTTTGAGCGAGTCGCACAGCTCCACCTCGTTTTCCACTGTCGTGGTGCAGCTGGGGGTGGTGCGGCTGACGACTAGGCAGGAGTAGTTGGTGATGTCTGGTGTGGCGGTCACCCGGTTGCTGTTGGGAGCCGTGGGAGTCCAGATGAAGTCGTAGAGCGAAGGGTCTAAAGGAGGCTCAATGAAGACGTCGTTGCCGTCGTAGCCGATGGAGTGAGCCGGAGGGACGGGGATGACACGGACGGCCTGGCTGACGGACGGCAGGTAACGGCTGTTGCCGCACGCGTCGTAGGGGTTGCAGGTCAGCGTCACGAGGATGTCGCCGGGATGGTCGAAGGTGTGGCTGACGGGGGTGCCCGTCGCCGAGTGGTTGTTGTCGGAGAAGTGCCACATGAGGGTGCCGGTGCCGCCGCACCCGCTGCCGGAGAGCTGGACCTGGTTGTGCTGGCATACCGCGGTGGGGGCAGTGATGGACAGGGCCGGGGTCTGTAGCGGGAAGATGAAAATCCGGACGGTGTCGGTGTCCGCCATGGCGCAGTAGCGGCGGAAGAGGTACACGTCGAATCCGATGGTGTTGGAGAGGGTGTAGTTGATGTCGTTAATGAGCAGCGTGTTGGGCCCTGAGTGGATGCTGCCCTCGATGGTGGCGCAGTGCTGATAATGGTCTTCCATCTGCCACTCGTAGAGGACGCCCTCCTGGTCAGGCACGATGTCGTCATCCCATACGATGCGTGTGCCGGGGCAGACGGTGAGCGTTTCGGGCAGGTGTGTCTGCGCGAGGACGAAGGGCTCGACATGGTGGGTGTAGGGCAGGGTGGAGCGGCACTGCAGCTGGCGGTCGTAGTAGTATGCGTTCACGTCGCACACCTCCGAGCCGTAGTTCACCGTCACCTCCGTGCCGGACAGGGTAGAGGTGCTGCACACGGGTTCCCAGAGGACGTTGTAGAGGGGGTTGGTGGGAGTGGCTTTCAGCAGGATGGACGAATTGAGGCAAGCCACGGAGGGGTTGTCGGGGTCCATCTCGGCCACGGTGGGCGAGGGTGGCGGGTCCTTGACGGTGAGGATGAACGAGGCCTCGCTGCAGTAGCTGGCGTTTTCAGCGGTGACGCGGTAGCGGCCCGCCGAAGCGATGACGGAGGAGGAGAGCAGGGCCGCCGGGGTCGGGGAGGAGTAGACGGGCTGGCCGCCGTTGTCGATGTCGTAGACCTTCCAAGTGACCAGGTTGTCGGCCGGGTCGGCATTGGTGGTGAGGGTGGCGGGGTTGGAGAGGCAGACCTCCCGGTCGCCGAGGATGGCGAGGCGGGGACGGACAACGACGGTGAGGCTTTCGGCACTGAACTCGCCACAGGCGAGGAAGTCGCACTTGTATCGGACGGAGATGGTGTAAGTGCCGGGAGCGGTGAACTTATAGGTCATCTTGTTGGCTTGGTTCACCGGGGTGGAGTCGACTCCGGCGGTGGGCGTTATGTTCCACACGTAGCGCGTGGAGCCGTAGAGGGGGACGCTGTACATCACGGCCTCACCCACACAGGCCTCGGACTGCCCGCTTATCGTCACGCCGTCCTGGATGATGGGGATGCGGACGCTGAGGCTGCTCTGGCAGGCACTTTGGCTGCACAGGGTGCCGTCGAGACTGATGGTGCCGTAGCCGTCGAGCGGGCTGTCCCAGGTGACGGTGATGTCGGAGGTGCCCTGCCCGTCGACGATGTGGCCGCCCTCGACGCTCCAGAAGTACTGGCTGCAGACGGGGGATAGGGCATGGTAGGTGGCCGTGCTGCCCTCGCAGACCGTGCCGTAGCAGGAAATCTTAAGGGGGTCGCCCTCCAGCACATGGATAAAGAACTGCTCCTCGTCATAGCAGCCGCAGTTGTTGTAGACACGGTGGGTGACGGTGCAGGGTGCGGTGACGCTATTCAGCAGGAACGAGCGGGAGGAGGAGGAGTGGCCGCAGCCCTCCCATCGGTATCCGGCGATGTCGCTGTTTTCGGTGTGCGACTGGTCGGTGAATGCCACGTCCATGCCGTAGCAGACATAGATGACGTGGTCGGGGTCATATGCGGGGACGGAGGTTGCCGCCGCGATGGGACGCTCTATGAGGTATACGGTCTGGCTGAAGGTGTAGGTGCGGCCCGAAGCCGTGGTGATAGTGACCGACAGCTCGCCCGTCGCGTCGGTACCCCAGAGGACGGTGGCCACGTTGTTATTGCTGCTGACCGAGGTGGCACCGACCACCGACCACGACCAGCTGACCACGTTGTCAAGGCCGGTGCTGGCATGGGCTGTGTAGGTCACCTCCTGCCCTTGGCACGCCACAATGGCGTTCGACAGTTCGTCGTGGTAAAAGTGGCCCACGCCGTTGAGGAGGCACTTGGACTCGAAGTCGCCAGTGATGGCGACGGTGTACTGCTGATAGGGGATGGGGGCGGAGATCCCGCCAGTGTCAGGAGGAGTAATAGGTGCTTGGGCAGTGGCATGGAATCCCGTGGCGCACATCAGGAGCAGTGCAGCCAGCCGGTGGGTTCTGAATAGGTGTTTCATGGCTTTATTATCTGTTTCGCTTTCGTCAATATGATTGAAATCGCGTCTCTCCGAGACGCTGGATAGGAGGGTGCTTCACGACCCCATATTGCGGAAATCGGGGTTGCTCCCATCCGGTCGCGACCCCGCGTTCCTTGTGTGGGGTTATTGAGATTCAGCCTCTTCGAGGCTGTTGAAAATTCAGTCATATATAGCATAAAAACGATTTGTTTTTATTATTCTATAAACTCCACTCCCTCAGCTTGGAAAAGTGGGGGGTGGAGTTGTGGTGCGTATTCGGGGAAGGATTCTGTAGGGCTCTACAGCCTTCCAAGAGGCAGGGCTATTTGTACTCTTTGGGGGCTACGCCGTCGAGGATTTCCTTGCCGCAGATGGCCAGTGCGAGCATTTCGTTCTCGCCCTTGTAGACCTTGACGGGGGCAATCCAGCCGACGCGGTCGATAATCATCTGCATCCAGGGCTTGCTGTAGGCGATGCCGCCGGTGAGCAGGATGGCGTCGACCTTGCCGCTGACCACGGCTGCGAGACGGCTGATTTCGAGCGACACCTGATAGCAGAAGGCATCGACCAGCAGCTTGCACTTCTCGTCGCCTGCGAGGGCTTTCTTCTCCACCTCGTAGGCGTCGTTGGTGCCCAGATAGGCCACGAAGCCGCCTTCGGCGGTGACGAGCTTCTTCAGCTGGGCCTCGGTGTATTTGCCGGAGCAGGCCACCTCGATGAGTTTGCTGGCGTTGATGCTGCCGCAGCGGGTGGGGGAGAAGGCTCCGAGACCGCAGAGGGCGCGGTTTACCTCCACGCAACGGCCGTGCTGGTGGATGCCCACGCTGACACCGCCGCCCATGTGGGCGATGATGAGGTTAAGGTCCTCATAATGCTTGCCCAGTTCGCGGGCATAGAGCTTGGCGGTCATCTTCTGGTTGAGGCAGTGCCAGATAACGCCCTCGTGGCTGGGGTCGAGGTCGAAAATGGGGTGACCGGAAATTTTGGCATATTCGGGACGCTCGTCCACGATGCCGGGGTCGGCGATATAGGCGCAGTCGAGGCCTATCTCCTTGGCGATGGCATCGCTGATGAGTGCGCCCAGGTTGCAGGCGTGCTTGCCTTGGATGCCGGCGTGGCACTCTTCCTTCATCAAGTCATTCACGCGGTAGCAGCCGCTCTCGCAGGGGCGGGTGAGGCCGCCGCGGCCCATGACGACGGCAATCTCGTCGGTGCCGACACCATGGCGTTTCACCATGTCGAGGATGGCATCCTTGCGGTAGTCGAACTGGTCAGCCACTTCCTTGAATTTCTGTATTTCTTCAATGGGGTGTGAGAGATTTTCGGTAAATACTTCGTTCTCACCTTCATAGATGGCAGCCTTGGTGGATGTGGCGCCAGGGTTGATGACTAGGGTGTACTTCTTTGTGCTCATAGTGGTATGTTATATTTTATTATTTCTGTTGTTTGTTCTTCGAAAGATTTCGATTTGCAAAGATATGAAAAAAAAATAATATAATGGAGGTATGCTTTCACTTTTTAAGAAAAAAAGTTTCAAAAGGGGGAGGCTGCTAGACGTGTTTGTTGCGTTTGAGGAGGAATGGGAGCAGCACCTGGTTGACCCCCCGACCTATGTCCACGGGCTGGTAGTCGATACGGTAGCGGATGGCGTGTTGCTTGATTTCGGCTGCCTGGCGGAGCATGTTTTGGCGGTACTTCTCAGCCACCTCAGAGGGCATCAGCTTCAGGTGGCGGCCGCTTTCGAGGTCGATGAATTCGGTGGGTTTGTCGGGGTAGTCGAAGGCTATCTCCTGCTGGTGGTGCAGCGTGTGGAAGAGGATGACCTCGTGTTTGCAGTGGCGCAGGTGGCGCAGCGCGTCCATCAGGGGGTCCTGGTCGTCGGGCCGCACCAAGGCATCGGTGAATATCACCACCAGCGACCGCCGGTGGATGCTTTCGGCCGTGAGGTGCAGGGCTTGCGACAGGCGGGTTTCGGTGGGGGAGGTGGTGTGTTCCTGCGGCTGTTGGCGCAGCTCTTTTTCGAGCAGCTCGAGGAGGTATTTCTGATGCACACGGCTGCTCCGGCAGTCGGTCTGGAGGTCGATGCCGTTGCTGAGGAGCGAGAGCCCGAAGGCGTCGCGCTGCTTGAGCAGCAACTCGCTCAGCACGGCGGCCGCATAACAGGAGAAGGTGAGTTTGTTGGGGCTCTGGATGTTGTTCTGCCCTTCGACAGGGAGGAACATCGAGCCGCTGTGGTCGACCACCAGCTGGCATCGGAGGTTGGTCTCCTCCTCAAACCGTTTGACAAAGAGCTTGTTGGTACGTCCGTAGAGTTTCCAGTCGATGTTGCGGATGGGTTCGCCGAGGGTGTACTGCCGATGTTCGGCAAACTCGACGGAGAAACCATGGAAGGGACTGCGGTGCAAACCAATAAGGAAGCCCTCCACTATCTGGCGGGCGAAGAATTCGAGGGATTTGTATTTTTCTAGGTCTTCAAACATGACTATTTTTCTGGCCTAGGCCGAAGGCGGGGCGAAGGTGATAAACCCCTGCCATGTGGTTTATGGTGGAAACAACACAGTCCACGACCGGGGAGCCGTGGTCTGTGTGGGTGGGTTCGACAATGTGGATTAAAGCAGGGCGTCGAGCTTGTCGGTGAGGGTCTTCTTCTGCACGCCGCCGACACTCTTGTCAACCAGCTCGCCGTTCTTGAAGAAGAGGACGGTAGGCACGTTGCGGATGCGGAAACGTGCTGCAATAGCAGGGCATTCCTCCACATCGGCCTTGCCGACAGCGGCACGGCCTTCATAGTCGTTGGCTATCTCCTCCACCACGGGAGCGAGGGCTTTGCAGGGGCCGCACCAGGTGGCTCCGAAGTCAATCATGGCAACAGGATTGTTGGCCAGTACTTCGTCGAAATTTTGTTCTGTAATGTTGATTTCCATGATGTATTGTTGTGTTAAATTGTTGTTCTTCGGTCTGCAAAGATACACAAAAAAAATCACAAATTGCCACCCCGTTTCATAAAAAAAAATCTTTTCACCATCACATCCCTGTTAATCTTTTTGAGGTCAGCATGTTGTATGTGGATAAAATAGATTGTTGATAAAAACTATTTGCCGTTGTCCGTGCCATAAGATATTTTTTTCGTATTTTTGCAAAGACAATTGTGTCGTCTGAAATGCCGAAATAGCCTATATATGAAACGATTTTGCTACATATTTCTAGCCTTGCTGCTGTTCGTGCCGTCCGCAGCCAAAGCCCAGCCACGTACCAATCATGTCGAAGCTGCCGACATGGCAGACCAGTTTGTGACCAACTACGACAGTCTGCTGAACAGCTATATCTTTAACAAATATGCCGCCTCCTCACGCCGCCATCGCGCCAATATCAACACCGACTACGCCTTTGACCAAATACCCGACAGCGTCATCGCCTCCCGACTCAACATGCTTCACACGGTTATCCCTATGACGTTCAACCCTGAGGTGCGCTCATACATCCGTATGTATCTCAACCGCATGAGGGGCCGCATAGATGTGATGATTACCCTCTCGGAGTTCTACTACCCCATCTTCGAGGAGGCCTTGTCCCGCTGGGGTGTGCCGGAGGAACTGAAGCACCTCACCATCGTCGAGTCGGCCATGAATCCCCAGGCCACTTCGCGTGTGGGTGCTGCGGGTCTGTGGCAGTTTATGTACACCACGGGCAAGAACTACGGCCTCGAAGTGAACTCGCTCATCGACGAGCGACGCGACACCTACAAGGCCTCCGATGCCGCCGCCCATTATATCCACGACCTCTATAACGTGTTCGGCGACTGGCATCTGGCTATCGCTGCCTACAACTGCGGCCCCGGCAATATCAACAAGGCCATCGCCCGTTCGGGTGGCAAGCGCGACTTCTGGCAGATTTACCCCTACCTGCCCCGCGAGACCCGCGGCTACATCCCAGCCTTCATCGCCGCCACCTACATCATGAACTACTACCCTGAACACGGCCTGCACCCCAAGAAGGTCACCATACCCCTGCGTACCGACACCTTGATGGTGGAACGCAATATGCTCTTCTGTTATGTGAGCCAGTATGCCGGCATCGAGATGGACGAGCTCCGCACGCTCAACCCCCAGTATCGTGCCGACTTCATACCTGGCGAGCACGCTTCCTACCCCATCTGTCTGCCCACGCAGAAGATGAACGACCTCATCAACTGGGCCGACACCATCTTCAAGGCCTCGGAAGACTCGCTCAGCCGTCGTTCCGCAATCGTGAAGACCGCCGTCAGCGACGACCAGTCAGCCGTCAGCAAGTCCTCGCGCAAGAAGTCCTCACAAGGCTCGTCCTACCACCGTGTCCGCCGTGGCGAGACCCTCACCTCCATTGCTGCCAAACATGGCACCACCGTCTCGCGTATCAAGAAACTCAACAACCTCCGCTCCGACCGCATCCGCGAAGGACAGAAACTGAAAGTGCGTTAGAATTATGAAAAAAGTGCTCCTTACTGTTTGGAAAATAGTGCGCAACAAATATGTTGCCGTCACCCTTATCTTTTTGATTTTCTTCCTTTTCCTGGGAGAGAACAACGTGATGGTCACCCACCGTCTGAAACGGGAGCTGGCCGAGCTGAACAAGGAGGCTGACATGTTGGAGAAGAACATCCGGCAGGACAGCATCGAGGCGGTGTCCCTCACCGGCAACCCCGATGCGTTGGAGACCTATGGCCGCGAACACTATTACATGAAGCGCAGCAACGAGGACATATACATCATCAAAGACAATTAGCGGCATTAACAATGAACCGAAAAGTAAAACTCTTCTTCTTCCTACTCCTCCCCATATCGCTGCTCGCCACCTCCTGCGACGCCATCCGTAACATCCTCTCCCATGACCTTGAAGAAGAGGATTTCACTGTGGGCGAGCTGTATGTCGACGAATATGTGCCGGAGACGCCCTACCAGCCCACCCCCTCGCGCGAGGACAAGGCCGCCGGACGTGTCAATGCCCTCGGCATCGAGCGCGGCCCCGATGACAACGAGCAGCTCTACAACGCCATCGAGGCGTGGATGGGCACCCCCTACCGATATGGGGGCACCACCAAGGAGGGGGTCGACTGCTCGGCCTTTGTCGGGCATATCTACCGCGAGGTCTACCAAATCCGTCTGCACCGCGTCTCCAACGACATACAACAAGATGTAACCCTTATCACCAAGAGCGAACTCCGCGAGGGCGACATCGTCTTCTTCACCAACAGCAAAGGACGTGTGTCGCATGTGGGCATCTACCTCAAAGACGGCCTCTTCGTCCATTCCTCCACTTCGCGCGGCGTCATCATCAGCCGACTGGACGACTCCTACTGGAGCAAACATTTCTATAAAGGCGGTCGGGTCAGCGGGACGCGGTAATGCGAGAATGCTTGATTGCTTGAATGCTTGATTGTTTGAATGTGGGAGTTAAAATGGACGATACATTTGGCGACCCTTTTGAAGTAAAAGGTCTTCTATCAATCACCTCGAAGAGGTGAGACTTTTCATAACACGGTACAAGCCGAAGGCGCAGTGCCGTGACATTCTGTCATCAAGTAATCGCGTCCCGAAGGGACGCGACATTTGTCAAATAGCCTCCATGTCGCGTCCCTACGGGACGCAGCTTTCTGTTCCTTGATTATCACCGCACTGCGCAATGTGTGGCGTTGCTCCCATTCGGTCGCGACACCTCACATTGCTTGTACGGTGTTATTAATGGTCTCACCTCTCCGAGGTGTATAGAAATCCCCTTAATGTCTCGGCTATAGCACTCTCGCAGTCGGAAGAAGCTGCCTTCGGATATTCTGAACTCGTGCGGGGCTCTTTCTGGCGTCGGTTTAGGTTTTCGAATCTTAGAATTATACTAGGTCAGTCCTACTTTTATCTCAGATAAGGCGAAGGCGCGGCCTCGGCAGGCATGAATCGCTGCCTAGGAAAGGTCCTGTCGGACTCGGAAATCAGTTTCGCGATGCTTTCCAGCCCATTTCTTGGAGGAGGGTGGTGATGCGGTCGCGGAAGTCGCCTTGGATGATGATTTGGCCGTCCTTGACGCTGCCGCCGACGCCGCATTTGGTCTTCAGGGTGCGTCCCAGGGCGTTGAGGTCGTCGTCGGTGCCGACGAAGTTGTCCACCACCGTCACCGTTTTTCCTCCGCGGCCGCTGCGTTCCATGCGCACATGGAGCTTCTGCTGGTTGGGGGGCAGGGTCTCCACCGGGGCGGTGTCGTCGTCGTATTGGTATTGGTAGTCGGGGTTGGTGGAATAGACCACCCCTATCTTGTTTTTCTTCGACATGGGGCTAATAAAGTGACGCTTATGGGTTATCGTTTCTTCGGGATTAGTTGGTCGTGGGTCATCTGTATCTGGTCTTTCACAGCCTGCAGGCGGTCGGCGGCGCTGTGCGAGATGAGGGGTTTGTCCATGTCGCGCTTCATGATTTTGAGGCTCTGCTGGTGGTTGACGAAATGGAGCTCGGTGCCTACGTTCTCCCCCTCGCCGTCAATGTTCACCCAGCAGTCGACATTGCCGGACACATGGACTTCGTGGGCTTTGAACATTTCCACATGCTGGCTGAGTTCGAAATGGTTGGCATACACCAACGGTCCGGTGATGGGGACGTGGCCGATGGGTATCTTGTCGACGATGCTGATGTCGATGAGTCCGTCGTCGAGTTTGGCCTGAGGGGCGATGGCGGCGTTGTAGCCGAACTGGTTGCTGTTGGCGAAGGTGGTGAACCATGCCTTGCGTTGTATCTCTTTGCCGTCGATGACGAGGGTGTAGTCCTTGGATTCGTAGGAGGGGTATTCGCGTAGGATGAGGTTGAGGTAGGCGGAGAAGCCGCGCAGCTTGGCGGACTTCATCAGTCGGGCGATGAAGGCATCGAAGCCTACGCCGGCGATGCTGGCGATGTGGTGTTTGTCGTTGAGTATGATGGTGTCGATAGCCCCGACGTTGTCCTGGTTGAGCACGCGGACGGCCAGGGCGGGGGTGAGGGGTATCTTCATGCACCGTGCCAGGCCGTTGCCGCTGCCGCAGGGGATGATGCCCAAGGTGGCGTCGCTGCCGTACATGCCTGAGATGACGTCGTTCACACTGCCATCGCCGCCCACGGCTGTGATGATGTCGAAACCCTGCATGGCTCCTTCGCGGGCCAGCTCGGTGCCGTGGTGGATATGTTCGGTATAGCGGACGGTATAGTCGAAGAGGTCCTTGTTGAGGTTGTCGTTAAGGATGCGCTCGATTTTCTTTTGGCGTCCTACCCCAGAGATGGGGTTGACGATGACAAGCATTTTCTTCTTCATGGTATTATAGATATTATAGTGCCTATAGTGGTTATGGGGGGTTACTTCGTTGTGAGTTGGTTGTGGATGAGGCGGTGGTTGTATTGCTGCACGATGGCTTTGAGCATCTCGATGTTGCCGTTGCCTATCACCTCCTCTTTTTCTTGACCGAGGACGGCCACGCCGTCTTGTGTCTCCAGCTGGTAGTAGCCGTTGCCGTAGGCTATCTGCCATCCTTTGTCGGGGTTGCGGAAGACGCTGGTGCCGAAGCAGACGGCGGGGGTCTGCAGCCCCAGGTAGTCGATGATGGTGGGCATGATGTCGGTCTGCTGCATGATGCGTGGCGAGACCTTGTGGCAGCTCCATGCGGCACCCCTTTCGGGGGCTAGCACTTCTTCGTACAGCGGGCGGTAGACGAGCATGGGGATGCGGTACCATCCGTCGTAGTCGTTATATTCGCGGTGGAGGCCCTGGCCGCTGTGGTCGGCGGTGATGATGAAGGTGGTGTGCTCGTACCAGTCGGTCTTGCGGGCGGCATCGAAGAATTTGCGCAATGCGTTGTCGGTGTACGACACCACGCGGCAGAGTGGGTGGGGTCCCTTGGCGAAGTCGTCCTTATGCTCGGGCTGCATGGTGTAGGGGTGGTGGGACGAGAGGGTGAACACTCCTGCAAAGAAGGGTTCCTGGAAGGTGCTGAGGCGGCGGGAGAAGTATTGGAGGAAGAACTCGTCGTAAATGCCCCAGCAGCCGTCGTAGTCGCTCTTCTTCGACAGGCGGTCGGCCATGTATTCGTTCTGTCCGTAGTATTCTTGGAACCCCAGTTGCTGGCAGAGTTTGTCGAACGACATCACGCCGTTGTAGCTTCCGTGGAAGAAGGCGGTGTGGTAGCCGCCATCGCGCAGGATGGCGGGGAGGGCGTAGAGGCTGTCGTCGGCATAGTCGCTCATGGTGAGCGGGAAGGTCATGAGGGTGGGTACGGAGGCGAAGATGGCGGGGATGCCTTCGATGGACTTCTTGCCGTTGGCGCGACCTTGGTAGACCACGCAGTGCTGTGACAGGGAGTCGAGGAAGGGGGTGAAGCTGGGCATGATGCCTTGGTTGTAGCAGCCCATATATTCTTGCGAGAAGCTCTCCAGCACGATGATGACGATGTTGGAATAACGTGCTTGTGTGGTGGTGCTCAGCGTGTCGGCGATGAGGTAGCTGCCGCATCCGGCTTCCCATCCTACCCAAGCCTCGATGTTGCGTCCTTCGAAGTAGGGTTCGGGGTGCAGGACAGGGTCGAAGAGCTTTGTGGCCTGCCTGTCGTCCATATAGCCTTCCTCTTCGAGGGTGCCGCCGTGGAAGGTGCGCAAGATGTTGTATCCGCTGTTGGTGACGAGGGCGCAGTTCTTGGCCTGGCAGTATTTGGCGGTGTCGCGCCACTCGATGTTCTTGCCGAAGCCGCCGCGCAGGAGAAACAGGACACAGGCGCCGCCCACGATGAGGCCCACCACGTCGTTGAGGCCGTGCTTGCGGTATTTGTTGCGGGCGGAGAGGTGTATGCGTGCGCCGGCCCAGAAGAGCAGGAAGGTGATGACGATGGCGAAGAGCGTGGACTGCCAATAGTCGACCACGAAATGGGGCCACAGGGCGCCCATGTTGCCGCTGATGCCGAGGTAGCGGAATATCTCGCCGCTGAGGCGGCGGTAGGTGTACTGGTAATAGGAGCCGTCGCAGATGTTGCTCACCAGCATGAACATCACCGGCAGGTAGTAGAAGAAAATCTCGGTGATGCGGTGGTAGTGGCGGTTCCAGCGAAATTTGAAGGGCAGCAGGTTGGCGGCGAAGTAGGGGAAGAGCATGAAGCCTATGGTGGCGATGCCGAATATCACGTTGCCCCAGAGGATGCCGAGCCATTCGCCCAGGCCATCAACATGGAAGATGCGGGTGTTGTTGAGGTAGAAGAATGCCTGCGAGAGCAGGAGTACGACAAAGGCGAGGAGGGCCTTGCCGAAGAGGTAGATGTATATGTTACTGGTGCTTATCCAGGTTTTCTTTCTAGTCATGATTAGATTGCTTGATTGTTTGATTGTTTGAGTAATTTGACTGCGGCAGCAAATTCTCAATTCTCAATTCTCAATTCTCAATAAGGGGTGTCGGTTTTTTTAAGGGTTTAGGGCGGGCGGTTGTTACTTGGGCCGGTAGTTGGATTTGCTTAGTATGATTTGGGCGTCGGTTTCGTCAAAGAGTTCTTCCATGGTGACTTTGTTGTTCTTCATGTAGCTGCTCACTATCTGCCATCCGATGTAGTCGGTGGTGCGTGGCGAGGAGTCTCTGAAGGCGTTGGTCTTGGGTGCGTCGTCGATGAGGTTGTGGAAGCGCATGTAGTCCACTTCGTAGAGCAATTGGTTCTGCATGAAGTAGCTCCACACGTTGGATTCGTTCCTGCGCATCCAGTCGGTCTGGTCGGCGGTGTAGCGCATGAGGATGCTGTCGGGTGTGTCGGGCAGCACCTGCTGGGCGAAATAGATGGCCTTGCCTTCGGAAATCATATAGTCGAGGAGCGACATGTCGCGGTTCTGCGGGATGGCTATGTGGTCGCGGGCAATGGCGGTGATGCAGTCGGCCACCAGGTATTCGGGGCGGCTCTGTTGCACGAGGAACAGGGGGGTGTTGAAGTAATTGTATTTCGAGAGGTAGGGCAGCACGTACTGGTCGAGGCTGATGATGAGCTCGTGGCTGTTGCACCCTACCCGCATGTTGTAGTCGAACATGCCGGAGACGAAGGTGTACACCCTGTCGTAGCGGCAGGAGGGGCAGAGCTGTTCCACATTGTGCAGCGCTTCGCCCAGCTGTCGGGCTTGGGTCTGCATGTCGCCGAACACACTGTCCACCAGCCGGTACACCTCCCTCATGGTGCTGTCGGACACAAAGCCCGCGAGCATCTGCATGAATTCGGGGTTCCCGGGTTGCAGGTTGAGGAGCGGGGTGTTGAACTCGCCCGCCACCGAGGCCAGTTTGCTTTGCAGCTGGCTGGGCGGGGTTTCAAACAACACCTTGTCGAAGCGGTGGATTTGCACCGCTTCGACAGGTGTGCGATGGCAGGAGCATAGTGGCAGTAGTACTGCCAGCCCCATGATCCAAAGAGTGCTTTTTCTCATGTGCTACTCTTCTTTATTGTCTGATTTGTCCGCTTTGTCTGATTCAGACTCGTCCAAGACGCGTATCTTGGCTTCCAGCAGTGCGATTTCCTGGCGGGTGCCCTGCATCTTCTTCTCAAACTCCTCCTTTAGGAGGTCGGCCTGTTTGCTGTTGGCGAAGAAGCCGATGTTGTTCTCCCATAGGTTCAGGTCGGCACGCAGCTTCTCAATTTTGTTCATGAGTCGGCTGCGCTCGCTGTCGGCATAGTTGTCGCCCTCGTGGTTGCGGACTTTCTCGCGGTAGGAGTCGAGTTTGGCTTCGCGTGCCGAGATGCGGAGTTTCTCGAAGATGCCGTCCAGCAGCTGGCGGTACTCGGTTGTCACCTTGTCCTTGTCCTTCCTTGGCACATGCCCAATCTCGGACCAGCGGCGCTGGAAGTCCTTGATGGCTTTGAGGTTCTCCTCTTTGTCATCGCCGAATTGGAAGGCGCTCAGCTCGGATATGATGGCGTTCTTCTTGGTGAGGTTCTCGCCCTCACTGCTGCGTATCTCTTTGAAGTATTCGCCCTTCTTGGCGAAGAACTGGTCGCAGGCGCCGCGGAAACGCTTCCACACGCGTTCCGACTGTTTTGCGCTGACCGGGCCGATGGTCTTCCATTCCTCCTGCAGCTGCAGTATCTCTTCGGTGGCCTTCTTCCAGTCCTCGCGTTTGGCTATTGCCTCGGCCCTCAGGCAGAGGTCTACCTTCTTGTTGTAGTTCTCGTTGTGCTGCATCCGCTGCTGCTCGAAATGTTCTTTCTTCTCTTGGAAGAATTTGTCCAAGATGCTTTTGAACTCGCCCCAGACGGTCTCGTTCTGCTCACGCGGCACCGGGCCGATGCTCTTCCACAGTTTCAACAGTTCGTCTAAGGCCTCGGTGGTGGTGTTCCATTGGTTGGAGCTGCGGGGAGGTTCCTGGGTCAGTTCCTGTGCCTTGGTGATGAGGGCCTGCTTGGCCAGCAGGTTCTGTTCCAGTTCCTCTTTGCGCTGGTCGTAATATTCGCGGCGGCGTTCGTCTATCTGGTTGGCGGCATTGTTGAAGCGCTGCCAGGTCTCCTCGTTCTGCTCGGCGGGGACGGGGCCTATCTCTTTCCACTGTGCGCGGAGGCTCTGCAAGGTTTTGAAGGCGTTGAGGACGGAGGTGTCCACGATGAGTTCTTCGGCACGTTCGCAGAGTTGGATTTTCTGTTCGAGGTTGCGCTTGAGGTCGAGCATGCGCAGCTCTTTGTTTATCTTTACTTTGTTGAAGAATTGTTCTATAAGGAAGTGGTAGTTCTGCCACAGGTCGTTCATCTGTTCACGGGGCACTTCGCCGATGCCTTTCCATTTCTCTTGGATGGCGTTGAACTCGTCGTAGGTCTGCTTGAGGGTTTCCTCGTCCTTGTCGATAAGGGTGCGGAGCTCTTCGAGAATCTGCTGCTTGGCCTCGAGGTTGCGCTGCTTCTGGGTTTCGAGTTCCTCCTGCATTTTTTGGCGGCGGGCGCGGTAGTTGTCGTAGGCCTTGTAGAAGGTCTCGGCCAGGGCGTCGTTGGCGGGATGGTAGTCATCCTTGTTGCCGCCGTCGGCCAGGAAGGCCTCGAAGGCCTGCTTCTCCATCTCCTTGTTCAAGAGGTTGAACTGGTTGCGGATGGTGGTGGCGCGGTTGCGGATTTTGTTGATGTCCTCGTTCATCAGCTCGTTGAAGGCGGCCAGAAGTTCTTCGCGGGACATGGAGGTGTAGTCCACCTGGGGTTCCTCCTCTGTTTCAGCTTCGGTCTCTGGCTCGGCGGGTGCTGGCGCGGCAGACACTTCATTTGGTACAGCAGATGTCTCTCTGGCTGGTTCTTCGGCGGGAGCTGCTGTGGGTTCGACTGCCCCGGCTTCGTCTGGGACAGTTGCCTCCACCTGCGGAGCTGTCTCTACAACAGTTTCGGCGGCGGGGTTTGTTTTGATTGTGTCAGAGTCATTGTCGGCTGCTGCGGGTGCGGCTTGTTCGACAACAGGTTGCAGTTCCTCGTTTTGGGCAGGTGTCTGCATTTCATTCAGGTCTTCCATAATAGATGTTGTGTTTAGAATGAGGTCTGTAACATGGTGTTACAGACTTTAAAAAGGGTTAACTATGCCATTGGTAGGCATTGCAAAGATACACAAAAAAAATCAATTACAAGAAAATATGAAGTATAATGTTTGATTGTTTGATTGTCTGATTGCTTGAATAATTGGTTAGAGGTTAGAGGTTAAAGGGATTGCTTGATTGTCTGATTGTGTAAATGCTTGAGTGCTGGCACGGTCAAATTACTCAAGCATTATCACATTGACTCACTTTATTAACTTTTTTCAGCGGTGTTCGCAGCCTTCGGCTCAAGCATTCAAGCAATCAGTTCTCAATTCTCAATTCAATTGGTTAGAGGTTAGAGGGGGCGGCAGCAAATTCTCAATTCTCAATTTACTCGATGGTCAGTTTTGAGCTGCTGGTGCCGCGGGTGGTGGTGATGTTGACGATATAGTTGCCCGAGGGGAGTGTGTGGGTGGGGACACGGGCGGCTCGTCCGTGGATTGTCAGTTCCAATACCTTGTGGCCACTGATGTCGAAGACTGCCACATGGCGGAGTGGGTAGTCGGAGTGTATCGTGACCTCGTTGCGGGCGGGGTTGGGGTGTAGGCGGATGCCGTCGGCAGGGGCATCGGAGGAGGGAATGGCTACGGGGTTGCCTACGCAGGTGAAATGGATGGTGTCGCCCCATTCGCTATAGGCGTTGTCGTCGAAGCAGACGGCGCGCACACGGGCGGCATATTCGGTTTCGGGGGTGAGGTGGTGCAAGGTGTATTCGGGCGAATTGGTGGCGAGGGGGGTATAGCCTTCGGGGTCGTCCACGGCTGGCCCATATGCCACGACCCACGAGCGGTTGCTGCTGTCGGGTTCCCAAGCCAGCAGCACCCCGGCGGAGTCCTGCCATTGGATGTGGAGGCCGACAGGCGGCTCGCATACTTCGGGGATGGGCTGCGTGGTGTCGATTATGGGGAAAATCAGCCAGAGCATGTCTTGATAATGGTATTCCCAGATAAAATTGTTCCAAGTTCCCTTAGCCATAAAACGCTGTGGGTAGCATGTCGCCCCTTCCCCACCATACCAAGAACAATAATAACAGCTGTATGCGTGAGGACCGGGATATGTCATAGTCTGTGAGTCTACCACCCCATGATAGTTGGTGGTGGCCACGTAAAAGGAGTCGGTGACCATGATGGGCTCATCGAAATAGACTTCGTAAATAGGGAGGTAGACTACTTCTATCGAGTCCGTACTTTGGTTTCTGAACAATTTCATCATACGGGAGGTGTCGCGAACATTGTATGGTCCGGATGCCAGCATAGCCATACCCGTGTCGGTTGGTTTGTAAAGGATTAGGTTTTCATACCAGTTGTCAAAAGAGGTGTCGGCACATTGGGCATAACAGGGCGCGGGAGGGTCGGGGACGTATTCGGACATAGAATAGGCCGCCACCCCAACCACCTTCAATGTGGAATCGGTGTAATTGTATTTTGCAATTTCAGTGGGTTCCGCAATACGAAGGCTTATTTTGCATCTTTGCGTGGTGTTGTGAAAATTGGCTGAATCAAACCAGAACTGATAAAAATAGGTGGGTTCACGTCCCACGATGGTGTCCATGGGGTGTGGGGTCTGTGCCAGAAGCATTTTGCAGCTGAGGATAAATATAAGGGCAAGAACTGTCTTTTTCATGATGATTAACAATTTAGGGTCGGCATAGGTCTTCTATGTTATAGGAACGGATTACAGGGTATAGAACGATTGGGTTAAATGCAGCAAACATCGTGAATGTGTCAGTGAGGAGAATTCTATTAAATCCAAATTCTGAGCTGTTGTTTGGGCTTTTGATAATGTCTTCCATCGTACCGAGATTGTAGCGGGTGGGGATGTCGTCATTTTGTTCAACACAATCATTTTGGGCCAGACTTATCAGGCCGAGAAGAAGGTCGCTTGTACTTTCGGGAACACTGTTTCCTGAAATGCAGAATTCCTTGGGATTCAGTCCTTCCGACAGAGAGTAAAGGGGTAAGTCAGGTTCGTAAAGATGATACCGTTCGGCAGGGGCGGTGGGTTGCTGTATGTAGAATGCATCCAAAGCAAAGTTGTCGCTAAGAAAGCCTGGGGCATAACTTTCGCGTTCCAGCAGTACGACACATCGTTTTGCAGAATCATAGGACATGGATTCTACTGCCCACATTAGATTAATCGGGTTGTTGTACCTCTCATGGTTTTGCAAGTCGATATATCTGTTGTAGTGAATCCGCACGGTGTCGGGCGTATAAGATGGGAGGTTGGGGTCGGGGTTGTAGCCTGTACCAGGGTCGTCGGGACCAGATGGTGCAACGGGGGGGCCGGGGTCATAAGGAGGGGAAGGCGGGTCCACAATTACTGGGATTCCTCCACTTCCGCTGTTATTGGGTGTGACATGAAGCATGTCAGCAATGTCGATGACTTTAACCGTCGGCCCGTACTCGTGGCGGTCGTTCCATGCATATGTGAGATATGACAGTGCGAAGGTGTCACCATTTATATGAATGACATTAGGATAGGCAATTACCGTCGGGTTAGGGAAAATAGTGATGCCAACAAGGTCAGACCATGTAAAACAATAACTGTAGTAGGGTGGGTTCTGGTAAGACAGATCGAAGATGGAAGGGTCTCGTTCTGGGGCAGTCGGGTTGATGCTCACATGCTGAGGTTTGTTGAAAATCCGTATATAGAGTGCTTTGTGGTTGATTTTTGGTGCAACGGTTACGACATAATTGTCGGTCACTGCAATGTCGGTAAATTGTTCCATACCGTTGTTGGTATGAAGATAATACCACCAGTTGTTAGTTGCGAAGGAATGAGCCACATCCGCAACAAAGCAGCCTGCGTTTACCAAGGAGTCAGACCTATTGCTCCAGCCTCCAGTGCATACCAGATGGATGCCATTGTCCGCCTTGAACACCTCAAGTCTACAGGGTTCCGTAATATAGCAATGAGGCGAATCAGGGTCTTTAGGCTGTTGGTTAAAAGTCAGCGCATGAATCACGCCAGTGCCGTCAAACAATTGGGGAATACAGAAATAGCCAATATAGCCCACATAATTAGGAGTTGCACTGGATGCTGGAATGTTGGCATAGCCGCAGAAATAGAGTGTGTCGTCCAATATCTCCATGTCGGTGATGCGTGGCCAATGGCTGTTGTCTAATTCTGCCACTTTGTAGGTGGTGCCTGTCGGGTCGTAATAGACAAACTTTATGGTGGAGCTGACAATCGTGGATGCGTCATAGGGGTCATACTCAATATCTTCAATATAGGTAATCTGCGCCTGATTCTTCCATGCACGGGTGATGGACTTGTTCGATTTCACATCTTGTTGCGCCATGAAGAGGTCTCCCAAATGGGCTTGTCCATAACCGGCTTGTGCGGCAAAGATAAGGAGAATTGCAATAATGTGTTTAAAAAAGGTTGCCATGTGTTTTTTTATTGATGAATGGTGTTGAGCATTAATTGATTGTGTGTGGTGTTGGTGGATGCTTACTCTTTGCAAAGATACACAAAAAAATCAATTATTAGAAAAAAATATGAAGTAAAATGTTTGATTGTCTGAATAATTGGTTAGGGGTTAAAGGTTAGAGGGTGCGGCAGCAAATTCTCAATTCTCAATTCATAAGGTGCCAGCCACTCAAGCATTAACTCATTAACGAATTAACACATTATTTCAAGTGTTTGTGTCTGAATCAAAAAATGTTCGTATCTTTGCAGCGGATTATTAACCCCAGGGGTACTTGCTAACCCCCTTTAACAAAACAAGATAATGCAAAAGAAGACGCAACAGGTGAGCGTGCTTTTTGCCGTGATGGCCACGCTTTTCACCACCTGCCTGATGGCAGCAAACCTTTTTGCCTTGAAGCAGTTCAGCTTCGGGCCAGTCAATTTCACAGGTGCCTTATTGGTGTTCCCCATCAGTTACATCATCAACGATGTGGTGGCCGAGGTGTGGGGTTTCCGCAGGGCGAGGATGCTGATTTGGACGGCATTCGGGATGAATTTCTTGTTCGTGATGCTTGGCGCGGCGGTCGACGTGCTTCCCGGTGTGGGCGACAATGTAGAGAATTTCCACTCTATCTTCGGCCTGGCGCCGAGGGTGGCGGTGGCATCGTTCTTGGCATTCCTGGTGGGCTCGTTTGTCAATGCCGCCGTGATGTCGAAGATGAAGGTGTCGATGGAGGGACGCTGGTTTGTGATGCGCGCCGTGGCGAGTACGCTGGCTGGCGAGCTGTGCGACTCGATGATTTTCTTCCCCATTGCGTTGGCAGGGATTGTGCCGTGGGAGGTGATGCCTAGCTTTGTGCTGTGGCAGGTGGGGCTGAAGACCGCCTATGAGCTGATAGTGCTACCCATCACCGTGCGCGTGGTGCGTGCGGTGAAGAAGAAGGAGAACACCGACGTGTTTGACTTGGGTATTTCGTATAATATTTTCAAAGGTAAGAAAAATGGACAGAACGAAGGATAACCTGCAGCAGCTGGGCCACAAGGTGGAATACAGCACCGACTATGCGCCCGAAGTACTGGAAACATTTGAGAACATGCACCCCGACCACGACTACTGGGTGGAGTTCCTATGCCCTGAATTCACCACGCTATGCCCCATTACAGGGCAGCCTGACTTTGCGGAGATACGCATCATGTATATCCCCGACCACAGAATGGTAGAGAGCAAGAGTTTGAAGCTGTACCTCTTTTCGTTCCGCAACCACGGCGACTTTCACGAAGACTGCGTGAACACGATAATGAAGGACTTGGTGAAGCTGATGGAGCCGCGCTATCTGGAGGTGAAGGGCATCTTCACCCCCCGCGGCGGCATTGCCATACACCCCTATGCCAATTATGGCAAGCCCGGCACCCGCTACGAGCAGCTGGCACAGCACCGCTTGGAACACTACCGGCTGTAGTATTATGGCTGCCGCTTTATGAATTGAGAATTGAGAATTTGCTGCCGCCCCCTCTAACCTCTAACCAATTATTCAAACAATCAAGCAATCATGTTAATGCTTGAATCCTTGAATGTGTAAATGCTTGAGTGGTATGAATTGAGAATTGAGAATTTGCTGCCGCGGTCAAATTACTCAAACAATAAAACAATCAAGCAATCATGTTAAATCTTACTTTTAAAATCCAAAAATACAAATATATTTCGTATCTTTGCAGTTTCACAACATTCAGTGTTGGCTGCGTAATCTGTTATTGCACAAAGGATAACTGAAGAGAACTATGGATTATAACTTTTCCGAAATTGAGCCCAAGTGGCAAAAGTATTGGCGCGAGCAGCATACTTATCGCTGCTTGAACAACTCCGACAAGCCTCATTTTTATGTCCTCGACATGTTCCCCTACCCGTCGGGTGCGGGTCTGCATGTGGGACATCCGCTGGGATATATTGCCAGCGACATCTTCGCCCGCTACAAGCGGCTGAGGGGTTTTAATGTCTTGCACCCCATGGGCTATGATGCCTACGGCCTGCCCGCTGAGCAGTACGCCATCCAGACGGGGCAGCACCCCGCCATCACTACGGAAAAGAACATCGCACGCTACCGCGAGCAGCTCGACAAGATGGGCTTCAGTTTCGACTGGGAGCGTGAGGTGCGCACCTGCGACCCCAAGTATTACAAATGGACGCAGTGGACTTTCATCCAGCTCTTCAACCACTACTATGACACCGAGCTCGACAAGGCCATGCCCATCAGCCATTTGGTTGATAGGCTGGAGAGCGGCGAGGTGACAACACAGGGCGGCAAGCCTTGGAAAGAGATGAGCGAAGAGGAGCGGCAGGACTACCTGATGAGCTACCGCCTCGCCTATCTGGCCGACATACCGGTGAACTGGTGTCCCGCCCTGGGTACAGTGCTGGCCAACGACGAGGTGGTGAACGGCCTCAGCGTGCGTGGCGGCTACCCAGTGACACGCAAACTGATGCGCCAGTGGAGCCTCCGCATCACTGCCTACGCCCAACGGCTGGTGGACGGTTTGAACGAGGTGGAGTGGACCGACAGTCTGAAAGAGATACAGCGCAACTGGATAGGCCGCAGCGAAGGCGCGGCGGTGTGGTTCCCTCTCGCCAAAAACGAGGCCACAAGCCCTGAAGAGATTCTCATGGGCCAGATAGAGACCCACGCGGAGAGCGCGTTTGAGATTTTCACCACCCGGCCTGACACCATTTTCGGCGTGACGTTCATGGTGCTCTGCCCCGAGCATGAGATGATAGGGCAGGTTACCACTCCCGAGCAACGCGAGGAGGTGGAAGCCTACGTGGCATGGGCCAAGAACCGTTCCGAGCGCGAGCGGCAGGCCGAGGTGAAGAAGGTGAGCGGCGTATTCACTGGGGCCTTTGCGGTGAACCCCCTCACGGGTGAGCGCATCCCCATTTGGGTGAGCGACTATGTGCTGGCGGGCTACGGCACGGGTGCCATCATGGCGGTGCCGGCGCACGACAGCCGCGACTTTGCCTTTGCACGCCATTTCGGACTGCCCATCCGTCAGGTCGTCGCCCTCGACCCCAACCAGCTCAGCGACCCCGCCACATGGACCGAGAGCATGGATGCCAAGACAGGCTACAGCGTCAACAGCGGCTTCGTGACCGGCATGAAGGTCAAGGACGCCATGGCCGCCGTCATCGACAAGATTGAGGAAATGGGCATAGGCAGCCGTACGGTCAACTACCGTCTGCGCGACGCCATCTTCAGCCGCCAGCGCTATTGGGGCGAGCCTTTCCCCATCTACTACAAGAATAACCGCCCCTATACCATACCCGAAGAGTGTCTGCCCCTGCTGCTGCCCGAGGTGAAGGACTTCAAGCCTACCGCCACTGGCGAACCCCCGCTGGGCCATGCCGCCGTGTGGGCTTGGGATGAGGCCGCCCGCTGCGTGGTGGAGACCGCCAAGATAGACAACAGGACGGTCTTCCCCTTGGAGTTGAGCACTATGCCCGGCTTTGCAGGTTCGAGCGGCTACTACCTCCGCTATATGGACCCCACCAACGACAAGGCCTACTTCAGCAAGGAGGCTGTGGAGTACTGGCAGAATGTGGACCTCTACGTGGGTGGCGCCGAGCATGGCACCGGCCACCTCATCTACGCTCGCTTCTGGAACAAGTTCCTCTTCGACATCGGCCTGAGCGTGAAGCAGGAGCCTTTCCAAAAGTTGGTCAACCAAGGCATGATACAGGGGCGCAGCAACTTCGTCTATCGCAGTAAGGAAACGAGCAACCTCTTCATCTCGAAGAATATCCCCGGCCGTGCCGAGAACACAGTGCCCATCCATGTGGACATTAACATTGTGAACAACGACGTGCTGGATATTGACAAGTTCCGTCAGTGGCGGCCCGAATTTGCCGACGCCCGTTTCGAGCTGGAGGACGGCAAGTACATCTGCGGCTGGGAGATTGAGAAGATGTCCAAATCGATGTACAATGTGCAGAATCCCGATGACCTGGTGGCGCGTTATGGTGCGGACACGTTGAGGCTGTATGAGATGTTCCTCGGACCGGTGGAGCAGGCCAAGCCGTGGGACACCAACGGTATCGAGGGTGTCTTCCGCTTCTTGAAGAAGTTCTGGAAACTATTCGATAACCACACTGATGCTCCCGCCGACAAGGCGCAGCTGAAGGTGCTGCACCAGACCATCAAGAAGATAACCGAGGACATCGAACGCTTCTCATTCAACACGTCGGTGTCTACCTTTATGATATGCACCAACGACCTCGGAAGCATGGGAACCGTGAGCGACGAGGTGTTGAAGGAGTTGGTGGTGCTGCTGGCGCCATTCGCACCACATATTGCCGAGGAGCTATACCATCAGCTGGGGTGCGAAGGAAGCGTGTGTGACGCGCAGTGGCCTGTGTACGACCCCGCCTATCTGGTGCAGGACATGTTCAAATACCCTGTGTCGTTCAACGGCAAGGTACGCCTCACCCTGGAGCTGCCTGCCGGCATCGGTCAGGAGGAAGCAGTGGCCGCGATGAAGGCCGACTCGCTGGCTCAGAAGTGGCTCGACGGCAAGGAGCCCAAACGTGTGATATTCGTTCCTGGTAAGATTATAAATGTTGTAATATAATGTTAAGTCGTCATTTCCTACGCTCTAAGGTACTGCAGGCATTGTATGCCGCACAGGTAGACCCCGTGGATGTCGTGGTCGCCGAGAAAAATTTCAAACACCACATCTTCCGTCTGAACGACTTAGGCACTTTGCAGCTCGCTTCGCTTGTGCATCTGGTGGAGGTGGCAGGCATCATGATGGAGGAGGCACAACACAAGTTCCTCCCCACCGAGGAGGAGCGCAACCCCAACCGCAGACTGGCAGAGAACTTGTTTGTGGCACGGCTGGCCGACAACTACGACCTGCGCCGCCACATGGAGGAAAGCCATGTGAACTGGGGCGGGGTCGATTACGACGAGCTGTTTCGTCAGGCTTATGTCACGCTTTCCAAGATGACTGAGTATAAGAGCTATCTGGCCTCAGAGAAAACTTTCGACAACGACAAGGAGTTTGCACTGAGGCTCTTCAAGTTTATTATGAACAACGATGTGCTGCGCGACCTCGTATGCCAGCAGAGCCTGTTGTGGGAGGACGACTTCGACCAGATAGCCCAGTACAACTTCATGATGCTAAGGTCTCTCGACCAGTCGCTGGACGAAGGGACACCCATACCGCTGATGCACGACGACCAGGTGGAGAAGGATGTGGACGCGTTCGAGTTTGCCCGCAAGCTTCTCATGACCACCATGCGTCATGGCAACGAGGTGGAGCCCATGATTCGTAAGAACTTGAAAGGCTGGGATTACGACCGTATTGCCAGCATGGACGTGCTGCTGCTGAATATGGCCGTGGCGGAGCTGACCGAGTTTCCCAGCATTCCCGAGCGGGTGACGGTGGATGAATATATCGAGCTCTCCAAAGAGTTCAGCACCGAGCGCAGCAAGCTCTTCATCAACGGTATACTGGACCGTTTTATCATCGAACTGCGCTCTGCCGGACGTATCAACAAGAGCGGTCGTGGTCTGATAGACCCCTCGTTGCTTGAGGATGACGTTAATGACGAACCGAAACTGGAACAATAAAGACACTTCTTCATGATTATGAAACGTTCGATATTCATCTGTCTTCTGTTTGCAGCGCTAGTCTCGTGTAATCAGGGCGCTGCTAACAGTGACATTGATGTGGACCTGATACAGAATCCCAACAGCGCCAAGGGGTACGATGAGTCTCAGCCGATGCCTAAGATGGTTTTCGATAGCGAGATGCACGACTTCGGACGCATCAGCCAAGGCGAGAGTATCTCGTACAGCTTCCATTTCCGAAACCAAGGGAGCAGCGACCTGGTCATCAGCGGCTGCTCGGCTTCGTGCGGCTGCACGGTTGCCGACTACCCCCGTGGCCGCATTGCCCCTGGCGGAGAAGGCTACATCACCGTAACTTTCAATTCTCAAGGTAAGATAGGACAACAGTATCAGGAGGTCACCGTCAGTTCCAACGCCCAACCCTCGAAAGTGGTGCTGAAGATTGTCTCCCAAGTAGCATATTAATTAATCAATAACACATACTATCATGAACAACCCCCTATTCATCATTTTACAGGCTTCAGGAGCTGCCGCTCCCCAAGGTGGTGGCGGCAACATGCTCATCTGGCTTATCCTAATCATTGTCGTCATGTGGCTCCTGATGATACGGCCCCAGCAGAAACAGGCCAAGAAGGAACGTGAATTCCGCGCAGGTCTGAAAAAAGGCGACCGCGTGAGCTTCAGCGGCGGCATCTATGGCAAAGTGCATGAAGTGGCAGAGCATACTGTCGATGTGGAAATAGCAAACGGCGTGGTGGTGACAGTGGAGAAATCCATGGTGCAGCCTCTCCCCCAGCAGACCGAAGAAAAGAAATAATAGAAAAAAGGTTAGAGATTAGAGTTGAGCGAGACTGCCGCACACTGGAAACCTCTGACCTCTGACCTCTAACCTCTCCTCCCCCCCCAAAAAAACACCATGTTCCGTCACCGTTCATTCTGGATTATCTTGGTCATCACAGCCATTGTGTGGCTTGTGGCGACCATGTCGGAACATGGCGACTACCCTCTGGAGATACGTGTCGAATGGCAGGGATACGATACCACACGCTATGTGGTCACCCATCAGGACACCCTGCTACCCGTCACCATCAATTCCAACTGCTTTCTAGCCATTGGACGCTACCGTGCGGCAAAGAGGCAGCCGTTTACCATAGTCACCAGTGGTGACACCGTGGTGAAGGTGAACGACGTGCTTTTCGGCGACATCAAGCGGCAGTTCGGATTCCACAGCATCTACGGTTTCAAAAGCAGCATGGATGCGTTGAGCATCACCTTGGAAGAACGCCAGCGGCGGCCATTTGTACCCCAGCTGCGCAATGTCGACTTCGAGTTTGCCGAACAGTGCGGTCTTTCGGGCAACCCTGTGTTAATGCCCGACACCGTGTGGCTCTATGGGGCGAAGAAACATCTCGAACAGATACAGGCGGTATACACACATGAGGCTCGCTTCTCCCAAATTAGTGACAGCTGCTACCGTATGCTGGCGTTGAAGCCGGTATGGCAGGGCTACCCCGATGTGCATTCCTCGGTGGACAGCGTCCGTCTCTTCCTGCCGGTGGATCGTTACGTGGAGAAAACGCTCACCGTGCCTGTCCGCTTTCAGAACGCCGGTATACAGTCCGAGGTGCGTCTCTATCCTGAGCGGGTGGATGTCACCCTTTGGGTTCCTTTCGGACATTATGACGAAATCAGTGCCGACCAGGTGCATGTGTCTGTCGACTTTTCCTCGGCCAAAGGGGACAAAGAACTGCCAGTCATGGCCACCCTCTTCCCCAGTAACACCCGTGTGAAACAAATATCACCCTCCGCTATACAATATGTCATCATCCAATAAGCCGCTCATTGTCGCCCTTACAGGTGGCATTGGCTGTGGCAAGACCACTGTACTCCACGAGTTTCAGAAACTCGGAATCCCTTGTTTCGTGGCCGACGAAGTGGCGGGCGGGTACTATCTCCAACCCGCCTTTCGGACTGAAATACGAGCTCTTTTTGGCGACCATGTTATGCTCCCCGACGGCAGTGTCGACAAGCGTGCCATTGCCCAAATAGTCTTTTCCGACAAGGACGCCCTTCAGCAGCTCAACAGCCTCATCCATCCTCGTGTGATGGACGACCTGCGGCAGTTTGCCCTCCAACATGCCGACAGCCCATACGTCATCTTCGAAAGTGCTATAGTCTACGAATATGGGTTCGACCGCATGGTAGACTGTGTGGTATGTGTATATCTGGAAGAAGAAGAGCGTCTGCGCCGTCTGGAACTGCGCGACCACGCTACGCGAGAGCAACTGCAGGCCCGTATGCGAAACCAGCTCTCAGCCGAAGAAAAGATGATGCGGGCCGACTACGTGGTGCTTAACTATGAGGGCAACCCCCGTGAGCGGCAAGTGCGCTACATCCACGACCTCCTTCTTAAAGGTATGCGAACCTTTTAAACTTTCGATCTAGTATAAAGTATGACTGATTTTTTTCCAATCTTTCCCATTGTCGCGTCCCTCCGGGACGCTGAGTAGTAGGGTTTTCGTTGACCCCACACTGCGTTCCTTGTGTGGGGTCAACGAAATTCAGCATCTTCGATGCTGTTAAAAAATCAGTCTTTTATCAAACTAGAGCCTAAACTTTTAAGCGAAGCAACCTTTCAAACCCTTATTATTCAACGGTCAGTTTAGAGGTGCTGATGCCGTGGTCGGTGGTCGTGCGGACGATGTAGCGGCCTTTCGCAAGCGAACGGATACCTATGGTGGTTATGTATCTGTGTGCTTTCTGTTCCAGCACTTTGTGTCCTTGGGTGTCAAAGATTGCGACCAGTCGGAGTGGTGCTTCGGAGTGTATGGTCATTTCGTTGCGGGCAGGATTGGGCTGAAGCAGTATGACTCCTGTGTGTTCGTATATACAGAATTAGTTGCTGCTGCTATTCCAAATCTAACAAAACTGCGTCTCGTAGTGGAGCAAAGCCGTTGGATTTGCGATAGTGGAGCAAAGCAAAACGGAGAAACATAACGACAATGAAAACGAATTAGGAGAACCTACCAAAAAATGAAGGGATGGATCCGTAAAGATAACATCAACCCTATTGACCGACGATTAGGGTATTATAAAAGTCCTCAAAACATCGGTGGAGACCAATGCTTTGAGGACTTGAGCGGTTAAAGCAGACTACCAAGCGAAGAGCGGGCGGTTCTGCATCATTTCGTTCACCTGGCCGGTGATTTCGGCGCGGACGGCCTCGTCGGTCGGGTTGCAGAGCACTCGGTCGATCATGTCCACAATGACATGCATGTCGTCCTCTTTCAGGCCACGGGTGGTGATGGCGGGCGTTCCGACGCGCAGACCGCTGGTCTTAAAGGCACTGCGGCTGTCGAAAGGAACCATGTTCTTGTTGACGGTGATGTCGGCGGCCACAAGGGCGTTCTCGGCTTCCTTACCAGTGAGTTCGGGGAACTTGGTGCGGAGGTCGATAAGCATCAAGTGGTTGTCGGTGCCGCCGCTGATGACCTTGTAACCTTTTTCCATAAAGGCTTCGCACATCACCTTGGCGTTCTGCATCACCTGCTGGATATACTTGTCGTAGCTGTCGGTCAGAGCCTCGCCGAAGGCGACGGCCTTGGCTGCGATGATATGCTCCAGAGGGCCGCCCTGGGTGCCGGGGAAGACGGCGCTGTCGAGCAGGGCACTCATCTTCTTGACTTCACCCTTCGGGGTGGTCTTGCCCCAAGGATTGTCGAAATCCTCGCCCATCAGAATCATGCCGCCACGGGGTCCGCGGAGGGTCTTGTGGGTGGTGGTGGTGATGATGTGGCAGTACTTCACGGCGTTATTCAGATAGCCCTTGGCGATGAGGCCGCTGGGGTGGCTGATGTCGCCCATGAGGATGGCTCCAATCTTGTCGGCTATCTCACGCATACGAGCCCAGTCCCAGTCGCGGCTGTAGGCCGAGCCACCGCCGATAATCAGCTTGGGATGGTATTCGAGGGCTTTCTTCTCCATGTCGTCGTAGTCGACCATGCCGGTCTCTTCCTTCACCTGGTAGCCGACCACCTTGTAGTTGATGCCGGAGAAGTTGACGGGGCTGCCATGGCTGAGGTGGCCGCCGTGGTTGAGGTCCATGCCCATGAAAGTGTCGCCGGCGTTGAGGCAGGCCAGGAACACGGCCATATTGGCCTGTGCGCCGCTATGGGGCTGCACGTTGGCCCAGCAGGCACCGTAGAGGTGTTTGGCACGCTCAATGGCTATCGACTCGCTCTGGTCTACCACTTGACAGCCGCCATAATAGCGTTTGCCGGGATAGCCCTCGGCATATTTGTTGGTCATGACGGAGCCCATGGCTTCCATCACCTGGTCACTTACGAAGTTCTCAGAGGCAATCAGTTCGATGCCTTTGGTCTGGCGTTCTCTTTCTTTCTGAATGAGATCGAAAATAGCTGTATCTCTTTCCATAGATATATATTTAAATGATACTTGTTTGAAAAAGTGCGTGTACAAAATGCCACCTCACGCCTTTTTGAGAGGTGAGGTGGCTGTTACATGTCTTTACCGATTAATCCCAAGCGTGGGTGTGATGGTCGTAGTCGCCAGTGCTGCCACCTTCATGCCAGTGACCGGCAAATCCAAAATCGCAAAGGTCAAAGATATGACGATGCGAAACAGGCCTATTGGTGAATTGGGGATTGTTCGGAGCCGGATTGGTGTGGTTATCGGGGCAGTAGGGGCAGTGAACATCGGTGCAGTAAATGCCGTCTGCACCATTGAGTCCATAGGTGTGGATGCAGGATTCACCAGCATGGATAAGAGTGCCGCACCAGGGGCAAGGATACTGGTTGTCCTTGGGAGCGTCGGTGTCATCAGGTGACAAGACGAAGGCGGGTTCGGTCACGCTGTTGTAGTCGACATCCTCTTTATTGCAAGAAGTAAAGCTCAAAGCAGCGACGAATAAGCCAACAGCCACCAAACTTGACAAGAAAAACGTTTTCTTTTTCATTTGTAAAAGTTGTTTTTGTGTTTATTGTTCCAATTAATTATCTTCTAATATGCTATTGTTATGATATTTGCACGTGGATTACACGTTTTGCCGCATATCATTTTCATTATGCAAAAGTACACATTTTTTTTTACATACCAAATTTTTCTGCGTTTTTTTATTAACAGAGTTATGAAACGGCATGTTCTTTAATCGTCTGATTCTGCCGTTCTCAGTATTTGTAGCGGTGCCCCAGAAGGTTCATCTGGAAGCACAGTCCCACATTGGGGTATTTGAAGTCTTTCAAACTGGCCTGTATGAGCAAATGCCTGAACAGCAGTGCGTCGATGCCCACTTGGAACTCGTTCCCAGTCCATTCGGCAATGGCCCTGGCCTGGGGAAAGAACGATGGCCGGAAGGTTATGCCGCCAACCAGACCATTCCACTTCTTGTTGTAGTCGCGTGTGAAATGACGGAAGGCGAGGGTAAGCCCCAGCTCGTTGTCGGCGAACAGCAGATGCTTGGTGGCCGCCACATAGTAGTTCTGAAAATAAAGCTGCACATTGGTGTTGGTGCTCGTTACCGACGAGGCGATGCTTGTGCCTATATCGTTGCAGCCTATGGCCACTGCAGGCCAGTATTTCCCTTCACGCAAAGGGCGGATTTTTATGGAGAAATTGCGGTCCTTGCGCCTGTATTGTGGCTGGCCGTTCACCATGTCCATACGTTTGGTGCACATGTAGCTCAGTTCCATCCAGCTGTATGGCGTGATGCTGAGGTAGTAATCGTAGGTGTTGTATTTCTCGCCATTGGTGAGGAAACCCGTATCGGGCAGCATCTCTTTATTAAGATAATGTATGCCTATGCGGGCATCGCCCTCATGGTGCATGTCTGCCGACGGAACATGAATCAGTCCCGAAATGCCAGTATACTGCTGTGCGCGGCCTCCTAGAGGCAGCAGCGCCGCTAGGAGAAAAAGTGCGGTAATATAAATATGTTTCATTTTTTATCCTCTATTCATTAGGTGTTACAACAAAGTCTGGCTCCATGGTGTGGCTGCCCCAGTCAAGCAGGTCGCGGCTGAACCACCCGTCGCGCAGGTTTTCTTCCGGGTCGGTCTTGTACATGCGGTTGGTCCACTCGTGGCTCATGATGCTGTACGGCAGGTAGTAGTTCGAGGCAGGCCGTATGTTCACCATGCGCCCCTTACGGTGGTATGGGGGAAGCATCACCACCACGCGGAATCCGCCGTCGAAGGGTTCGCGCACGATGCTGCCGTTTGGCTTAGTCTGAGTGCTTAGGTTGTTCCAGTTGGCGTACAGTGACACTGACGAGTGGCGGAAATGCCGCATGGCTTCCACCTCGAAGCCCCAGTCTGTGTACAGATACTTTCCAATCACCCCCCTCAGCTGTGTGTTGCTGCCTGAGAGGTAAATGTCGCCGCCTATGGTGCCGGCAAAGCGACCCATGGGACTGAAACCCCAGCTGTTGCCGCCGGTGGAGAACAACCCAGTCAGTCCAGCCTGTGCTTCAAAGGCAAACCACCGGGCCACGGGGAAGAACAGTTTCAGGTCTACCCCATAGCGCGACTCGGAGAAGAACCCCGCACTGGCCTTGCAGTACAGGCCTCCCAGTTTGAATTCCTTGCTCACGTCCAGCATGCCGAACTGTACGATTGAGTGGCCCGCATAGTTATAATAGCGGTACAGCCCGTTGCCGAGGTATCCGTAGGCGTTGTCGTAGGTGTTGACGACGTCCACGTACATCATTCCTGCCACCTGCCAGTGGTCGCCGAAGTGCCATTTGAATCCCGGCGTCAGGCAGAGGTAGACGTCATATTGTCGGAGGAAATTGATGTCGCGAAAATTAAACTGAATACCGGAGAAGAGGTCGAAACTCATATCCCGGTTCTGCGCAGTAGCCCGGTTTGGCGGGCATAGGATCACTATCCCCAATACCAGGGCCAGCAGGGGCGCAGCCTTGAAATGTGTTACTCTGTTTTGCATATCAAACGTGTTTATTTTCGACTGCAAAAATACACCTTTTTTTTGACATACACATGGTTTTTGGAAAAAAAACAAGGCTGGGAATACCTGCTAATACTGCCATACGCCATTGTCTCCTCCCGCCGCCCGCTCCTTAATCGGGTTGTTTGGTGGTGGTAGGGCCGAGGCCGGTGCCTGAATTTGCGTTCTCCGTTTCGCTTTTGCTCCACTATCGCAAGCCCACTGGACTTGCTTCATCTTCGGGACGCGGTCTCGTTCCGTTTTTACTGTCACCGCACTGCGCCATGTACGGCGTTTTTAAGGAGAGTTCTGTAAACTGCCCCAGAGGGGCAAACTCTCAATAACCCCGCACATATAGTGTGGGTATATCAAGCAAATACACCTCAGCGTGCCGGAGGCACGTGCTCTCAAAAACGAACTAATAGAACCCATCTTTATACGAAAATCATCTCAAACGGGGGGCATGTCCATGCCGGGCCAGCCGCGCATCCAATGCGCTGCCAGATTGTACCTTCCGTTTTTTCAAAAAAGTCACAATCATTCGTTTGTCCGTATGTTTTACTTGAGAAAGAATGGAAAAAAGAAGAAGAAAAAATAGGGAAGGAGTATGGCGAAGCTGCGGCGGCACTACAATGAACTAGGTTGCGGTTGATCCTGATGCCATAACGCGATGCGCCTTAAAAAATGCAAAAACCCCCAGTGACACACAATAAAAAAATAAAGTTGCGTTATATGAGAAAAAATTCGTATCTTTGCACTCGGAAAAATGTATCCTATGAAAAAGCATATTCTCATCATCGCATCGGTTTGCTTGTTGTCAGTCAGCGCATTAGCACAAACTTTGGCTTTCGACGACATCGGCATGAAGTATGGTTATAAAAACAGTAACGGCATCTGGCAGATACCGCCACGCTACCAGGTGGCGTTCGCCTTCCAGCATCAGGAACGCAAGTTTGCAGTGGTAAAATATGACGGCCGCTGGGGTTGTATCGACGAGGCTGGAAACATGATTGTCCGCAACATCTTCCTCACTCAGGAGGAGGCCCAGGAGGCCGGCAATCAGTGGTACACCGCCGAGGAGCCGGGCAAATGGATTTATCCCGCCGAAAATCCCGCCGACCACAAGTGGGGTTTTGTCAACTACTACGGCCAGTGGAAGTACGAGCCCGCCTACGAGGGTGCCGGCAAGTATTACGGCACCGACCCGATGAGCTTCGCGCCCGTGAAGATAGAAGGCCGCTGGGGCTGCATCGACGCCAAGGGCATCCTTATCATCAACAACATCTTTGTGTCGATGGAAGATGCCTATGAGGCAGGCCACCAGTGGATTGTGGGCCGCCACTACGACACCTGGCGTATCAGCGTGACCAATCCGCAGAATGAGAACCAGTGGGGCATAGTCAACTACTTGGGCCGCTGGGTGGTCCAGCCCCAATATGCCATGGTGCGCCAGTTCCCTGGCGAGCACAACTACATCTACACCCAGGCCCTGAAGAACGGACGCTGGGGCAATATCGACCGCAATGGCAACGTCATCAGCGAGTTCATCTTCAGCAACGAGGACGACTGCGTCTATGCCCTCTCGCAGATTGAGCATGGCCGCGACATGGACGGCTGGCGCCTGCCCGAGATGCGCACCGACACCGCACTCTGGGGCTGGGTGAAGGCCGACGGCAGCTGGGCCATACCGCCTATCTATCTGGAGGTGTCGCACTTCCCGAACGACACGGGCCTCTTCGCCACCGCCAAGTGCGAGAACGGCTTGTGGGCCAGCATCCACGAGGACGGTCGTCTGCTCTCGAAGCCTGTGTTCATCCTCTCCAGCGAGGCTGCCAAGGCCGGCAAGGAGTGGGACGACAACGAGAAGGGCATCGAGGAGGCCGAGCTGGGACACTGGCTCTACCCCATACAGGACGGCGGCACCGGCCACTGGGGCTATGTCGACTTCGAAGGCGAGTGGGTCATCCTTCCCCGCCTCGAGGATGCCAAGCCTTTTATCCAGACGTGGAACAACCGTGTGGCCCCCGCCAAGGAGGAAGGCCGCTGGGGCTGCATCGACCATACGGGCCAGTTTGTGGTCAAACCTATCTACAACAATTCGGCCGATGCCTATGTGGCAGCCAGGAATTGGGCGGGCAAACGCAAATTCTAGATGGACTATATCATAAAGAACGGCACGGTAGTAAACGAAGGTTCCATGGCGACACGGGACCTTTTCGTGCATGAAGGCCGGCTGATGGAGGACGGCCAGCGGCTGCGTAAGCCGCAGGTGTTTGATGCCGCCGGGTGCTATGTCCTGCCCGGCATCATTGACACCCACGTCCATTTCCGCGACCCCGGTTTTCCCGACAAGGCCGACTTCGCATCGGAGAGCCGTGCTGCCCTGGCCGGTGGGGTGACCTCCGTCATCGATATGCCCAACACCAACCCTCAGACCACCTCGCTCCCCCTTTTGGAGGAGAAAGAACATATCGCCGCACAAAAGAGCGCAGTCAACTATGCCTTTATGCTGGGGGCCACCAACGACAACATCGAGGAGCTGCTCGGCATACCCGCCGACCGATATGCCGCCGTCAAGCTCTTCCTAGGCAGCAGTACCGGCAACATGCTGGTCAACAAGCCCGAGACGCTCGACAAGCTCTTCAGCCGCTGCCCCAAGCTGATTGTGGCACACTGCGAAGACGAGAGCTTCATTCAGGCCAATATGCGCAACTACAGGCTGGAGTTTGCCGGCACGGAGCAAGAGACCGCTGCCCTTCATCCCAAGATACGCAACACCGAGGCCTGTTTCGTTTCGACCTACAAGGCCATCGAGCGTGCCCGCAAGTACGGCACACGCCTGCATATAGCCCATCTGAGCACCGCCACCGAGCTGTCGCTGCTCAGCAACCAGTCGCTCGACGTGAAGCATATCACCGCCGAGGTGACCCCCAACCACCTGTGGTTCGACGACCGCGACTATGCCGAGCTGGGCAACCTCATCAAATGCAACCCCGCCATCAAGACGGCCGACGACCGCCTGGCCCTCTGGAGCGGGCTGATAGACGGCACCATCGACACCATCGCCACCGACCATGCCCCCCATACCTTGGAGAGCAAGCGGCTGCGTTATTTCGAAGCCCCCGGCGGCATCCCCAGCATCCAGCACAGCCTGCAGATGATGCTGGAGGGATTCTTCAACCCTACGGCACTCCAGCGCGACGACCACGACGAGGTGCTGCAGGAGTGGCTGCCGCTGATTGTCGCCAAGATGTGCCACAACCCCGCCACCATCTTCGGCATACAGGAGCGCGGATTCATCCGTCCCGGCTATTATGCCGACCTGGTGGTTGTAGAGCCGGGCGAGACGCAGGTGACACACGACAGCATACTGTACAAATGCGGCTGGAGCCCGCTGGAGGGACAGACCTTCCATACCCGCATCCGCCAGGTGTTTCTCAACGGCATGCCCGCAAGCCAGTCCACCGCCATGAAGTTGACATTTAAAAGTTGAGCCATGAGAGGTAGCAGACATATAATACTTTTTGCCCTAATGGCGGCGGCCCTCTTCTTCAGCGGCTGTCAGAGCGAGAGCCAGAAGCAGTTGCAGCAGCTGATAGGGGAGCTGAATGCCGAATGCCCCATCCCCCTAGGTGCCATCGGCCAGATGGACCATGCCAAGTATGCCAACGACTTGGTGACGTTCAACTACACCTTGGCGGGTTCGGTGGACATCAACTCTTTCCGCAGCCAGGGGGAGCAGTTCCACCAGTTCATGCTCGACAACTACCGCACCAACAGCGATGAAGGTTTCCGTCAGCTGCTCCAAGCCATTGTGGCGGCAGATGCCTCACTTGATGTGGTGTTTGGCGTAGAGGGGGACTCCTACAAGCTCCATTTCACCAACGAGGAGCTTTCGCAGAATGTCCCATCGTTCGTGGGCGACCCCGAGACCTACCTCCAGTCGGCCCTGCAGACCACCCTCATGCAGCTGCCCCTCACCTATTCGGAAGGGGTGGTGTGCACCCATGTCGAGCTGGACAGCAATTACTTCACCTACCATTTCGACTGCGACGAGGCCCTGCTCAGTATCGCCGACATGCAGCGCAGTGTCGTGGAGAATCACGAAGGGATGAAGGAACTAATCACCTCCAGCAGCGACCCCTCGTTCATCAAGATGATGAACATGCTCAAGGAGACCCGCCGAGGACTGCGCTACCGCTATCAAGGCTCGACGACAGGCGAGGTGGCAGAAGTGGCCATCGAGGCGGACGAATTGTAATTAACAGACAATTATCAATAACACATACAGAATACATTTGTAGCCATGAAGAAACTCATTTTAACCCTATTGACCATCGTATTGATAGCTGGCACCGCGACTGCCGGCGGCCGCAAGAAAGTCATCGACCCCGACAACCTGCCCAAGCCCGCCATCGAGCTTATTCAGAAACACTGGCCTTCCTGCGCCATCGATTTCGCCTATATCAATGGCAAGGAATACGAGGCCCTGCTTACCGACGGCACCATCATCCAGTTTGACTCCAAAGGCATTTGGAAAGAGATGAAATGCACCGACGGCCTGCCTGTCACCCTCGTGCCGGGGTATATTACCCGCTATATCGTCAACCGCTTCCCCAAGCAGCTGATTATCGACTGCGAGAAGCTTAAAGGCGGCTATGAGGTGACCCTCGCCAACGGGCTTGAGATTCAGTTCGACTATCGTGGCAACGTCACCCACGTCTCCGAATAAAACTAAGAAGAATGTTCGATTGTCTGATTGCTTGAATATTTGTTTGGGGGGTTAGAGGTTAGAGTTATCCGAGTACGGCAGAAAATTCTCAATACTCCATTCTCAATTAAAAAGGCCCCAGCCACTCAAGCATTCAAGCATTTAATACTTCTTAATTCTCAATTTCACTATGTGGTTGCTATATTATTACCTCAGGACTAGGATTGCCTGCCTACGACGGCATAAATCATTCCGTGTCACCAGCTACTATGTAGGGTGGCAGATGTACAACAACTATCAGGGCACTGACAAGAAGAGTCGGCTTCAGGTAGTCAGGGAGCTGGACAAGATGTGCAAGTATTGGAAAGGGTTTCCAGACACCTATTTCCGTTTTGCCATGTTCTTGAAGGACTTCGGCGGCTTCGACAGGATGGTGTCGTACATACCCCAATGCTCTTATGGGCGTTTTTCCACCAACCGGGAACCGTGGTATCAGATACTGATTAACGACAAGATACTCTGCCACGACCTCCTGAGCGAGTATGGTGTGCCCACTACCGAGCGTTTCTTCAGCTATAGCTACCGTTATTTCCGTAGCCATGGGCGCGTCATCAGCGATGCCGAGGTGGACGAGATACTCTCGGGCATTACCGACCCGCGCATCTTCGTCAAGCGTAACAAGTGTGGCGAAGGGAGCGGTGTTACCGTGGCCTACCGGCGCGACGACGGCTTCTACACCCCGAACGGGGTGCGGCTCTCAGCCGCTACTATCCGTCAGCGGCACTATGACGACGAGTACCTCTTTGAGAAACAGATAACCCCCGACCCGCGGATAGCCAAGTTCAATCCCGACTCGGTGAACACCCTCCGTGTGCTCACCTATAAGGACAAGGTGGTCTCCGGCGCCCTCCGCATGGGCCGCAAGGGGTCGTTTGTCGACAATGCTGCCAAAGGGGGCGTGGTGGTCAATATCGACGTGGCGACGGGTCGACTCAGCGACTACGGCCTGCGCGAGTACGACGTAACTAAGTATTACGAACACCCCGACACCCATGTGCCCTTCAAGGGCGAGGTGGTGCCCGGCTGGGACAAGGTTGTGGAGCTGGTTGAGAAGACCTGCCAGTTGCTGCCCTATTACAGCAGCGTCGGATTCGATGTCGTATGCACCACCGATGGCCCTATCGTGTTGGAGATAAACACCGGCACGGGTGTCTATGCCTCGCAGATGGGGCGCGACTGGGGCATCGCCGATGTCTTTCTCAAACAGTAAAGCCGTGGGCGGCTGTGTCCATCACACCTCTACGCATTCATACATTCAAAAAAAGCAACGCCTATGGGCAAGACGGCCAAGACCAATGCCGCGCGGCTGTTGGACGCGCAGAAAGTCCCTTACGAGCTTATCCCCTATCAGGTGGATGAGAACGACTTGGGTGCGCAACATATCGCTGACCAGCTGGGTGAAGACATTCAGCAGGTCTTTAAGACCTTAGTGCTTAAAGGGGACAAGACGGGGCATTTCGTCTGTGTGGTTCCTGGAGCCGAAGAGGTGGACCTGAAGCTGGCCGCCAAAGTGTCGGGCAATAAGAAGTGTGACCTCATCCCTATGAAGGAACTCCTGCCGCTGACGGGCTATGTGCGTGGAGGCTGCAGCCCTATCGGCATGAAGAAAGCCTTTCCCACCTACATCCATACCACAGCCCAATCATACGACCATGTCTATGTCAGTGCCGGAGTGAGGGGGCTGCAACTGAAGATAGCCCCCCAGGACTTGGTCCGTATGTCGCGCGCCACCATCTGCCATCTGACAGTGTAGCCCCCTAACCACTATAAACCGCTAGCACAAAGAAAGCCCACATTCCTGCCAAGCCGAAGTGGCGTTGCGGAAGTCGAGTGCAAAGCAAGCTTGTTTGCTTTGCCGAGATGTAGCGGTGTCACGAAAGTAACGTCACCGTAGGTCCGTCCCGTCTATAAAAGGGGATGCTTGTGCCGCTCGGAGCAGCCTTAAATTGTTAAAAAGTACACGTCTTTGCAAATGGTTTCGAAAAAAAGTGTATATTTGCAAGGTGATAGAGTGGCGGGAGTGAGGGGTTGCGTTGCTGTAAAGAGCTGATAGATAAATATTATACAATAATCTAAAATAATACGCTATATGGTAAGAAAAATATTAATCTGTTCATTGTTGCTGCTATTGATGGCAGCGGGTCATGCGCAGACTCCCGAATTTTTGGGCTTTTTAGGTTTGGAAAGTAATACAAATAAGTCAACCCGCGGCATTATTCGTGAACAAGGTATTGCTTATTATGAAAATAAGAATCAGGGATATTTTGTGTATGTGCCTAACTTTTCAGTGTTGAGTGTCAACCAAGTGGAGACTCCAAAGGGTTGGTATATAAGAGATTTTCGTGTTGTAGACAGCATTGCCTATTTTTGCGGAATTGACTCCAATTCAAGAACAGCTTTGTTGGGCCATTTCAACATTAACAACCTACAGTCTGGTATGGGAAATATTGTCTTTCATAGAGACAATGGCATTAGAACAAAATTGTCAATACTCAACCGAATTGCCGTGAAGAATAATAAAGACACAATCACTCTAATGGCTATTGGTAGGGCTCAGGCGGGACTCAATCCCGAAATGAAAGGAGCAGACCGGGTGTTATATCTAGAAGACTACTCGTCAACTTCGGGAAGTATATTTTCCCCGTCAAACACCAATGAATTATTTTGGGATGTGGTGTTGACAGACAATTACTTTGTCACATCAGGAACAGTCGGTCTCAACACAACGGTATTGACCATGCGCAGAGTGCCTATCGGTACACCACAGACGACATTTCCTACTTTTTTTTCTGGGTATAAGTATCTCTGTACCAATCCTTTCAAGAGCGGTGTTCGTGCAACGAACCTAAAGAATGATTCGATTGTAATGGCTGCCTATGTTGACAGTACCCTCTTTTTGGGTTCTGGCGTCGCTAATACGATGATGTGTTTGTTTACAATTGATGTCCCAACAACATATATGGAATATGCTCAGAAACTATATACGAGAATACCTTATAATAGTTCGAGCATGTTGCCTCCGAGGGAAATGGTATACCTGCCAGATTCTGCTGCTCTGATGGTGATTGACACAGCCACTATTACTAGTACTAGGAATAACTCATACATTGTCCGCCTAACCCCATATGTTACCCCCGCTGTACTAACACCTTGGATAGTCTTGTATATTCCTCCTTTCTACTATAATCGTGATTGTACGGTGGAATTCAACTCATTGATAGCGATATCGTCTAATGGCTGTATTGCTGCTGCTGGTGCTAACTGGCTAAAGATTGACTTTCAGGGAGGTAGTCTACCGCCTATGCACCATAGGAATAATTGTATAACAGTACATAATTTAGACTGTTTTGTAAGTAAGGTATATCAATCCTTTTCTATTCCAGATGGAGCAAGTGAGTTGTACAACAGGCCATTGATGATAGAGACGAATCCCGTAAAGCTTCACGAAAATCACTATTGTCTACCAGGGCAAGATGAACCTGACAATAATATAATCATTGACGAATTAATAAAGTAAACCTATGAAAAAAAGTGTCTTGTATTCAGTCATTATTGTTGTGCTGATGAGCATGACTGCCAACAATGCGATAGGGCAGCCTGAGATGTGGTTTTCAAATCCGGCATATATGATATGGGAACAACCCTGCTTAGATAATTATGGTATATGGATAAGTGGGACTACTGATTTTCATCCATCTTTCCCTGTACTGAACCTTCTCTTAGGTAATCGCACCGAACACGCATGTTATGTTAATCCTTTCCGCACTGAGGATGAGAAACAACAGATTTACGGAGTGTCATTTTCTTTGTGTGATAATTACGACTACGCGTACGGGTCCATGCCTCCACCGATTGATCATAGAGTGTCATTTGACATATTGCTGTACAACTATACCCCAGGGGACTCTAATGTGCAGTTGGTAAAGAGACAGTCTTTCGTGGTAGAGCCAAACCAACCCCCAGATTTGATTATGTCATATTACTCACTTTCGCACATACGGAATCCTGAATATGGAAACTCAGATTCTATTGTAAGGATTCCAATGAATGAGTTTTATTTTGACTCACCAGTAGAAATATCTGGCGATTTTTATGTAGGAATCCATTCTTTTGACACTTTTCAAGTGGCAAATGGGGTTATTGGTCGTGGTGGCAGAATATTGAATCAGGACATCCAGGACAGCGGGATTTGCTGCCCGTCTGGATTTATGGGTTATGTTGATATAGAGAGAAATGTATTGCTATTATGGGATGCCGAATGTAATTGGCGTTTTGGCCAAGGTTGGGGGGGGTACAACTGTCCTGGAGATTTCCCCTTTGGAGTCAATGCACCGCAGACGGATACTATCTTCACAATGAGAAGACAGGCGGTCATGCCGATACTCAGGCCCCAAGGTTATCTCTCTGCCGCGGCACCGATGACAGGAACGGGAAATGTGCGGCTGCAGCCTAACCCGGCGAGGACTCAGGTGGTGGTGGAGGCAGAGTGCGCCATAAAGCATGTGGAGTTGGCAGACATGTCGGGACGAGTGCTTCTATCGGAGCGGTACGACGGACAAGCGCAGTCCGTGACGCTGGATGTGAGCAGGCTGGCAAAGGGCAGCTACGTGGTAAAGGTGAAGACGGAACGGGATGAGTCGGCACAAAAGCTTCTGGTGGAGTAGCTGGGACGGAGACCTGAATCAGCCCGCTCCAGTATGATGAAACAATGATAACTATTGAGAGCGCGTTTCTTCAAAACATCAATAGTCTGACCTCCAACAGTTCCACACTGTATGTGGGACTGTTGGGAGTAATTCTCTCCGAGCCTTTATCGTAACCATTACTGAGACAAATATTAGGGGGCAGAGAATCATTCTTTGAGAGTTGTCCTTAGTGAAAGTATAACCTTATTTTTTAGTCAGCACATAATAAAGCCTTATCAAGATGCGTCGTTGCTGCGGACAGGGGCAAAAAAAAATGCAAAAAAGCTGTTGTTTCAATTATTATTTGTATTTTTGCACTTTCAATGGCGAGTGTCCGTTGGTTGTATTGTATGCGTAATATGCTGATTTTCACCCCCCCCTGTATCGCTTAGCCTTCCGAAAGTTGAGGGAGAACTGTCTGTTTGACGGCTCTGAGGTTATTGGAGGGGCTTTCTTACAAGCCAGAGAGGGCATAAATCGTTCCCTTTTTCCTTTTTTCGCACCGTCCTTGTGTCGGCCCGCGGGCTGCCAGGGGAGGGGGTGCCTTATTGTATCTGCCCCATCGGTGTTTTCATGCAAGACAAGATAGGTAACAATAATATTAATCCAAATTCCAAATTACAACATGATTAGAGAAAACAAAACACTGTACGTGGTGCCGACAGTCTTGGCTTTCGACGTGAGAGTAGAGAAAGGCTTTGCTGGCAGCAACACCCCCACACCAGAACCAGAAGGTAACACTACCGAAACCACCGAAAGGGGTGAGACAAGTGGATTTTATTTTAGTTGATTGCTTTAACCAAAAGAAAGAGAGATGAAAAAATACACAATGGCGCTAACAGCAGTGCTTATGCTTCTCACCCTGGTTTCCTGCCAGAAGGACAAGGAGGGCAAGATAATGTTCCACGCCAGTCTCGAGAACACCCAGTCGAAGACATCCTTTGGCATCAACGGTGACAATGGGACCATCAGTTGGAATACTGGCGACCTAGTGAAGGTGTTCGACCTCAACAGCCAATCCGCTGTAGTGTCGGCCAGTCCCAATGCTGACCCCACGATGGCCGACCTCATCTATGTGGAGGGTGCCGAGAACCTGGGTGCCGAGTGCTATGCCATCTACCCGTCCGACTTCGCCCTGACCTACAACACCATCACCCTGCCGCCGGTGCAGGCCTCCGTGAGCGGCGAGCTGACCAAGTACCCCATGTACGGGCACACCACGTCGGAATACTTTTCGTTCAAGAACCTTTGCGGTGTGCTGGAACTCCAGCTGCAGGGTGCAGGGGTGGCCGTCAGCAGCATCGACATTGTGGCCACGGCTCACGATGCCGCCAACAACAGCGTGAACCTCAGCGGTGACTTTACCATCGACTACAACAGTGGCGAGCCCGTCCTGACTAGCGGCAACGGCTCCAACAGCGTGTCCCTCACCTGCAGCACTCCTGTCAACATCGGCAGTATGCAGAGTTTCTTCATCTACCTGCCCCCGGCAGCCTATACGGCCATGGCCATCCACATACACACCAACTATGGCCGTGAGTACACCAAGGAGCTGCATTTCCCTGAAGGCACCAGCAACTTCACGGTGAACCGCAACGAGTTCTACACCTTTCCAATCACCCTGGCCGACAACCCCGTTGGCACAAAAGGTGGTGCATTCAGCATCACGGGCGGCCGTCAGGTTTACTTCTCCCAAGGCAACCTTCAGTATATAGGCAGCGCTACGCCTAAGTATTACAAGTTTGCCGATAACCAGTATGACTTTTATGGTCGGAATGGTCAGAATGCTAACAGCTGCACCGACTCCGTGAATCCAACCAACTGTACCTATGACTGTGACCTTTTCGGATGGGGTACAGGTAATAAGCCATGGTATAACAGAAATGGCACTGGTTATTATAGACTCTATTTTGAGTGGGGCGATTATCCAATCCTTAACGGTGGCAACGCGGCTAACAGCGGTTGGTTCACGTTAGGACAAGCGGATTGGAATCATATTCTGTTTAACCGTCCGGCCAGCACCATTGGCACCACCGCCAACGCTCGTCATGCTAGGGCTATGGTGTGCGGGGTAGTGGGTGTCATCCTCTTCCCCGATGTCTATACCCATCCGTCCGATGTCGCCGTTCCCACAAACATCAACAGTTCTGCCGATGGGTGGGGTAATAGCTACTCGGCTAGCGACTGGGCCAAGATGGAGGCTGCGGGTGCGGTCTTCTTACCGGCAGCTGGTCGTCGTAATGGCAATAAAGGAGAAAATCAAGTTGGGTATTATAGTGGTTATACTAGTACTAATAATAGTTTTGATGTTGGCTGCTACTATTGGACCAGTACCCGAAGCAGCAGTAATCCTGCCAGTTCAGCATACGAGGTGTTACTTGTAAGACGACTAACCAAATCTCACATTGATAGCCCTAATGGGAATAAGCATTATGGCTATGCTGTCCGTCTGGTCAGATTAGCCAACTAGTCGGGTCTTCACATATCATTCATGTCAGGACGCTGCCATTATGAGAGGCAGCGTCCTTTCTGTATATGGGTTGGGAACTGGGAATTGCTTGATGGCAGCGTGGCAACACATTACCGCGTCAGCCGTATGAGTGTGCGGCGTTGCAGGGGGCGGATACGGGAGCCTTTGTCGTAGGGCAGGGGGTAGTCGCTTCCCAGGCCGATGTCGATGATGTCGGAGGGACGGCAGCCCTGTTCTATCAGCAGGTCGCGTATGGCGGCGGCGCGGCGTTTCGAGAGCTCTAAGTTGTCTTTGTCTCCTGGGGTGCCGTCCACATGGCATTCGATGACGGCTTTGAAACGGTGGCTCTTGATTATTCGGGCTATACGCGACAGCTCGGCAAAGGATGAGGCGTTAGGCCTGGGGTTTGAGATGTCGAAGGTGGTGTTGTCGAGCTGCATGTCTAGGCTGTCTTCGACAATCTGTCGGTAGCTGGCTGTCCGTAGGTTGTAGGTCTTGTTGGGTTCAGACGACCCCGCCTGAAGGTCTATGATGCATGCGGAGGGGAAATAGTTAGAGTCGCAGACGTAGAGCCCGTACTCCTGCCCGTAAGGCAGCAGGATTGAATATTGTCCGTTGGCGGGGTTGGTGTGGCATTGCCCTAGGGTCTGGCCGCTAGAGGGCGATTCCCAGCGTAGGCAGGTGGCCAAGGGGGTGCCGTCGTACTTTTTCACCGTGCCGGAGACCAGGGACACCGCCAGGGGACGCACCCGGTGGGGCAGGGTGGTGGTGAAGATGTTCTGCGAGCCGTTGGCGTGGCGGGCAAAATAGGCTTTGTCGCCCGACGTGTTCACCTTATAGCCCCAGTCGTCGCCGCTGGTGTTGACTTCCTTGCCGAGGTTGACAGGGACGGACCAGCGGGTCCAGCTGTCGTCGAGCCGCGTGGTCACATATACGTCCATCTCTCCCATCGCCCCATGACCTTCGGAGCTGAAATAAAGGGTTCGCATGTCGGGATGGAGGCAGGGCGACCGTTCGTCGAAGGGGGTGTTAACCATAGGGCCGAGCTCGATAGGCGTACCCCAGCGGCCTTGGTCGTCCAACAGTGAGACATAGAGGTTCAGCGAGCTGTCCACCTCGTGGTCGGTCTTGCCTTTGGCGGCGAAGAGCAGGGCGCGGCCGTTGGCTGCGACGGTGGCGTCGGACTGCCAGCTGCTCGAATTGATGGTGGCGGGCAGACGGTGCACGTCCCACCCCTCCTCCGCCTTGTCGGCCTGGTATAGTATGCCGCTCTGGTAGAGGAGCAGGCTGTTGCCGTCCACGCTGATGGATATCGGAGCCTCGTTGCCGTAGGTGTGTGAGAGGTCCATCTCCAGCGAGGCAGTGCCCCATTTGTTGCCTTTGCGTTGGATGACGTAGATGTCCTCGCCCCCGATGTTCTCCTCCCTGTTGCGGGCTGCGAAATAGAGGGTGCGCTCGTCGGCACTGATTACTGGCGCGTATTCGTCGCCTTTGGCTGTGTTGGCTGCTGCCAGGGGCTGTGTGCGGACTGTGGCTTCGGCCTTGGTCTCGAGTGTGGCCAACAGTCGGCGGTAGTCGTAGTCGTCGCCGAAATGGTTGCCGTATTTCGTTATGGTGTTGACGGCATTGTTCCACCGCTGGTGGTCCACGTCGTCTTTGATGAGCTGCTGGAGCATGATAAAGGCTTCGTGGTAGGGGGCGATGGTTCGGATGCAGCTGTCGATGTTGCGATAGTCGTAGTGTTGGTACATGGTGAGGGCCAGCGAGTCCTTGGCTCGTTGTTCCTGCGGGATGGCCCGTCCTGCGCGACTCTTATAAAAACGGCTGAAGTTGGTGACGGAGGAGTGCAGGTAGACATCGTGTAGCCAGTGTCCGAGCCTGTAGTAGTGTGGGTCGCTGCTCTTTAGGCGTCTCAGGGCCTGAATGGCGGCTGTCACATGCTGGTGGCGGAGGGCGAAGTGTGCGAGGTTGTCGGCGGCGGTGTCCGCCCAATGGGCGCGGTTGCGGGTGTCCAGATAGTGTATGAGGCTCTGCCAGTCGGAGGTGTCGGTCTCGCGATGGTATTCGATGCTGTCCGCCCGCCACACACATCTCTCGGTGTAAGGGCTGGAGGGGTAGCGTTCGGCATAGCCGCGGTAGTACTGCTCAGAGTTGTGCCCCACGGCGTCGCGGTACTCGATGACGTATACGCTGTCGGTGGCACGGGCGTAGAGGTGCGAGTGGGGGTAGGTGACGCGGAATTGCTGGTAGGCAGTGTAGGTGTGGCGGCTGTCGGCATCGGCAAAGGCGAGGCTGTCGCGGAAGATGACGGCATCCTCTGTCACCACCGAATGGGGACGGCGGTCAATGAAGTCCTGCACGGTTTGTACGGTGCCGGAGCGCCGTGCGATGTCGAACTCCAAGCTGTCGCGGCTGTTGGTGGTGCTGTCGCGCAGGACGGCGGGCAGGAGGGGGTAGTGGTCGAGGATGCGCTGGTAGGCGTCGGGGGTGCGCAACTTGTGGGCGTCGTCCAAGGCGAGGCATCCAAGCCTGTAGAGGTCATAGTCGATGCGGGCGCCGCTGTAGCTGTCGCGCGCCCACCGTTCCAGCTCTTTCTCGTTGGCGTTGGCAAAGAGGGTCCTCACGCGCACCAGGTGGCGATAGGCGATGTCGAGGTTGCGCCGCTCAAAGGCGGCGGTGCTGTAAAGCCAGTAGGCGGCGTAGTGGCATTCCAGGTTGTTGCTGTCGCGCTCGATGCGGCGTTTGATTTTCTCGTCGGCCTTGTCGTATTTGCCTTTCGCCATATCCCGTTTGAAGGGGTATTCGGCATCGGGCGGGATAGGCATCGTGGAGGCGTTCTGTGCGGGCGTGAGCAGCGGCACAGCCATCCACACCAAAAACACCCATACGGCCAGCAGTAAGGGGTGGCCGTATGGGCTGATGCGGTGACGATGCCGTGTGCCGTGTGTTTCTGACTGTGCAGCTCTCAAGATCAGATGTCTATTTGGTGCGGCATGCCGTCGTCCACCAGTTTGATTGTGTTCGGAGCCGTGGCGGTGCCGCTGTGACGGCGGTAGTTGATGTGGTAGGGCGTGCTGCCATAGCGGTAGGTGATGGAGAAGCCTTCCCAGTCTGACGGTATGGAGGGGTTGAGTACCAGCGTGTCGCCCTCTTTCTGCAGACCGAGTATGTTCTCAATACCCGTCTTGTACGCCCATGATGCCGAGCCGGTGTACCAAGTCCAACCGCCGCGGCCCGGATGCTGCGGGTTGCTGTAGATGTCGGCGGCAATGCAGTACGGCTCCACCTTGTATTTCAACACTTCGGCCAGTGTCGAGGTGCGGTGGATGGGGTTGATGAGCGAATAGAGGAAGTAGGCCATGTCGGTGCGGCCCTCCTGCAGCTGTGCCATGATGTACCACATGGCGCCGTGGGTGTACTGGCCTCCGTTTTCGCGGATGCCGACAGGGTAGTGCATGATGTATCCGGGGTTGTTCTGCGAATGCTGGAAGGCGGGGGTGAGCAGCTGTATGATTTCGTGCTCGCGGTTGACCAGACGGTTGTCCGTCTCACGGAATATCGACTCCTTCTGCTGCGGCGTGGCCACATGGGTCAGGATGCTCCAAGCCTGCGAGATGAGGTCGATTTGGCACTCGGTGTTGTTGCGTGAGCCCATGGGGTCGCCGTTGTCGAAATAGGCGCGGAGGAACCATGCGCCGTCCCAAGCGTTGTCCTGCAGTGCGGCCACGAGCTGGCTGCGGAATTCCGACAGCTCGGCGCAGTAGCCGAGGTCGGCCCCCCGTACCATCTGTGTCATCTCCTCCATCTTAGGCAGCAAGTCGGCCAGGAAGAAGGCCACCCACACGCTCTCGCCTTTGCCTTCCACACCGACCAGCGACATGCCGTCGTTCCAGTCGCCGCAGCCCATCAGCGGCAGGCCGTGGATGCCTATGCGGCGTTTTGAACGGTTGATGGCGCGGCACAGGTGCTCGTACAGTGTGGCGTACTCGAAGTTGTTGTCGCGTTGGTCGGCGGTCGGAGCCACCTTGTGCTTTGGCAGGGCGTAGAGCAGACAGCGTTCTGCCTCCTCGGCGTTCAGCTGGTCGGCCTGGCAGAAGACCACCTGCTCGGTGAGGATGCTCCTGTCGCCGGTGACATGCACATACTGGTAGGTGACATATACCAGCCACAGGTAGTCGTCGCTGAAGGTGGTGCGGGCACCTGTCATCATGCTCTCATGCCACCAGTGCAGCACGTCGCCTTCGGCAAACTGGTGTGCGGCATGCTCCAGAATCTGACGGCGGGCATAGGCGGGGTCGCTGTAGAGGCACGACATCACGTCCTGCAGCTGGTCGCGGAAGCCCGTGGCGCCGCCTACCTGGTAGAATCCTGCGCGGGCGAAGAGGCGGGCGGAGTAGACCTGGTAGAGGTACCAGCGGTTCAGCATATAGTTGAACGACTTGTCGGGTGTCTCCACCTGGATGATGTTCAGCCGTTGGTCCCACAGGTCGCACACCTTCTGGTACTCCTCCTCGATAGCGGGGATGGTGAAGGTGCGCTGCTCTTCGTCGCCCTTTTCCACCACCCTGATGATGTAGGCCGTCTCCTTCACTCCCTGTGCGGGAAGCGTGAAGTCGAAGCCTATCTGCTTGCGGTTGGTGCACTCCAGCGACAGCTTGGTGAGCGGCTCTGTGGCCGTCAGCTGCAGCCATGTGTCGCGGTAAATGTCGTGATACACGTTGCGTACCAGCAGGCTGTTCTGTTCCGGGTGCCATTCGTGGTAGAGGTAACGGGCGGTTTCCTCCTCAGTCACCCCCATCACCAGCTTGTACACCATGTCGAGCCGTATGTCCAGCGGCGCGTTGGTCTTGTTCTCTATCTTTATCTGATAATATTTCTCCAGACGTTCGCTGGCCACAAACACACGCACCATCACCTTGAAGTCGTCATATTCGGCATCAAAGGCCGAGAACCCCTGGCCGTGGCGCGCCGTGGCGGGAACAAACTGCTCCTTGTTGATGAGCAGCATCTCGGAGGCGTTGTCCCTGACGATGTCGTTGCTCCATCCTGTGAGTTTGAACTGTTGGGCGTTGAAGGCGAAGGTGAATCCCGCCATCGTGGAGCTGACGATGCAGCCGAAGCGCGGGTTCGACAGCACGTTCACCCACGGCATGGGCGTGTTGGTGTTGGTCACCACATAGTCGTGGCCGTCGCGGTCGAAGCCGCCGTATTGGTTGTAGAAGTCCAGCGTGCTCCACACATGGAAGTCCGAGCTGGTTTTCCTCACAGGGTATTCCACCATGTTTTGATAGTGCTGGTTGGCCTTCTCCAAGTCCAGCAGTTGCTGTTCCAGCGTCTTGCCGTTGCCGGTGAAGAAGGTGAGGCGTGCCACCGTGCGCAGCAGGATGCGTTCCTCGTCGCTTATCTCGTTGCCGTTGAGGATGTACACATGCCCTTTCTCCTGATGGGCGGCCCACAGGTGCTCGGTGTTGGCGATGTTGCGGATAAAATGGGTCAGTCCCTCGCGTTGCTCGCCCTGCTCGTCGTTGATGAACACCACGTCCAGCACCAGGCCGTGTACCTTATAGTATTCGTACGCGCGCATAATCTCTTTGGCAAAGCCCGAGCGGTTGATACTGTCAATTTCCAGCAGCAGGATGGCGTTGTCGCCCGAGATGCCGAAGCGCCACAGGTTGGACTGCGACATGCGGTTCTTGGCCAGGTTCTGCTGGCGGTCGTTGCCGAGGGTGGCGGTCTGTAGCAGGTACTTGGCTATGCTGTTGTACAGGCGCATTTGAGCACCTTTCAGCAGCGACATTGAGGTGCGCATGTTGTTGTATACCGATGCTGTCTCGAAGGCATGCTCTATGTCCAGCGCGTCGTGGTAGGCGTTGGCTATGTCCGTCAGCTGCTCACGAGCCTTGCCGAAGGCGGTGAGCATTACTACCGTTACCGCCTCTCCTTCTGCCACATGGATGCGTCGGCGCATCGACATGATGGGGTCCAGCGTCGTGCCCACGGTGCCTGTCAGTGTACGGTGGCCTTCGATGATGGCGGCATGCTGCAGGCTGCCTCCGCGGCCGAGGAACTTCAGGCGCGAGGTCTCGTACTCGGGAGCCTCATTGTGTTCGTTCTCCCCGTCGAAAGGCACGAAGAGCGAGTGCAGCACCATATAGCGGCTTTCGCGTGTCTCCTTGATGGGCTTGCTGAGGATGAGTGCCTGCAGCTCCGCGTCGTACTCCGACAGGATGTTCATGCTGTTGAACACGCGGTGGTTCTCGTCGTTCTCATGGGGTGCCAGCACCACTTCGGCATAGCTGGTCAGCTCCAGATCCACATCCGTGCCGCTGTGGTTGGTGAATGTGATGCGGCGCAGCTCGGCGTAGCGGTCCTTCACCACCGTGATTTCGGTAGTGGTCTCTATGCCATCGTCCACCCGCAGGTATTTTATTTTGTCCGAGGCGAACGACACGCGGTAGCTCTGCGGCATCACGTCCAGCGGGGCATAGGTGTTGCACCACAGCTTGTCGCTCTTGAGGTTGCGCACATAGAGGTACTGCCCGTAGTGGTCGGCACTTATCTTGCGGTATCGGTTCACCATCACATTGCGGTAGCGTGAGAATCCCGACCCGCGGTCGTTGAGCAGCACGGTGTACAAGCCGTTGCTCAGCACCCCTATCTCTGGCACTGTGGCGATGCCGTCGTACTCGCGGGCGTCGCTCTCAGTCTGCACCTTGGCATACTGGTAACGCTTGTACTGCGTCACCTTTAAGTCGATATACGGCTTCACCTGCGCCTTCTCCTTCAGCAGTGTCTCCATCGACTTCATGATAGGCTCTGCCATGAAATAGTGCTGTAGACAGTGGTCGGCGAGGTAGTTTGTCAGGCTGGCAAGTATCATGCCCTGATGGTGGGCGTAGTGGGCCCGCACCGGCACATGGTCTTCCTCGTCGTATGACTCAAAGAAGCCCATGCCGTCGTACATGTCCAGCTGGCGGAAACGCAGCATGTTGTCGTACACCGCGCGGTCGTCCACGCCGATGGTCATCAGCGAGCTGTAAGGCGAAATGACGATGCGGTCGGGCGTGGTGTTTTGGAATTTCAGGTAGGGTACTCCGAAGGCATGGTACTTGTAGTTCTGTGCGTCGTCCAGCTCGTTGTATGCCGTCTCGCTGATGCCCCATGGCAGCAGTCCTGCGGCACCCCCCGTGGGGTGGGCGGCTGTCTGGCTGTGCTGTATGTTGCGGATGAAGGCACGCTGGGCGCGGATGGCAAAGCTGTAGGTCTCGTCCATCAGCGTATGCTTGTATGTGGGCAGGAAAATGAGGGGCATGAAGTACTCGAAAAGAGTGCCGTACCACGATGCCACCCCTTTGAAGCCGCGATATTGCACCAGCGTCTTGTCGAGGCAGAACCAATGCTTGTACGGTGCGTCGCCTTGCGCGATGGTCAGGAAGCTCGTCAGCCGCGCCTCGGAGGCGAAATTGTTGTAGTGGTAGGGCAGCAGCGCGTGTGCGCCGTAGTCGAAGCCGATGCTGAATACGTCCAGCTCATGGTTGTAGAGTTTCGAAAAGTCGGTAAGGTCAATCAGGCGGCTCACTTGCGACAACAGCCCTTGGTCGCCCTCATGCTGCGCAAGGTAGCCCTTCACCACATACAGGCACGCCACGAAGTTGCCGCTGTCGCAGGTGGAGATGAAATAGTTGGGCAGTGCCTTGAGGTTCTGGATATGGTACCAGTTGAAGAGGTGGCCGTGCCACTTCTCCAGCCGCGTCACAGTGTCGACGATATGCCTCAGCCGCTCCATGGCGGCGTTGTGGGTGATGAAACCCAGCTCGGCGGCCGAGATGACGGCAACCATCGAATAGCCGATGTTGGTCGGCGATGTCTTGTAGTCAGCCTTTTGCCCGCGGTTCAGCTGGTAGTTGTCGGGTATCAGGTAGTTGTTCTCTTCGGTCAGCAGGCTGTCGAAATAGTTCCACGTGTCCTTCGCCCAGGTCTTCACCTCCCCCGTCTCCTCGGCGTTGAGGCCCTTCTTGTCCTGTGCGAACTTCTTTCCCAGATAGAACATCAGGAAGGGTGCGCCCACCCAGCTGACGCACACAAAGGCCGATGCCACCACCATCCACACCACCGAGGCACCTACCTCCGATGTGTGGTCCATGACCATCACCGTCAGCACTGCCACCACTGCCGCGCACACATAGTTGAACCAAAACTTCTTCACATAGTCGTCCAGAGTCCCCTTGGTGCTTTTCGCTGCCTCGTCGCTGGTCACCCAGTTCAGCAGGTTGCGGTGCGAGAACCACATGCGGTAGCAGGCGCGTACCAGTGCGTCGGTATACATCCATGCCTCCTTAGGCAGCAGGGCGAACTGCACAAAGGCGCGCCTAATCACCACCCCGATGCCGCGCATCAGGGTCATATAGTAGCGGTAGCGTTTGTTGAACCTTGGCAGCCGTGTAATCTGCCCCATCAGGAAGAACAGGATGGGCAGTGCCACCACCAGCATCACCGCCAGTACATACCATGCTGGGCTGATAACGGCGGTGTGGCCTATTGAGGCGGCATAGCCGAACAGCAGCACCACCACACACGCCAGGCTCAGCACACTGCGGCGCAGGTTGTCGAATATCTTCCATCGACCGATGGTGTTCACCTGGTTCTTCACTATATCACCGCGCTCGTTGCGCACGCGGTTGCGCAGCCACCCTATTATCTGCCAGTCGCCGCGGGTCCATCGGTGGTGGCGCTTGGCATCATCAATATAGTTGGAGGGGTTGTCGTCGAACAGCTCTACATCGTTGATGAGGCCGCAGCGTATGTGGCAGCCCTCGATGAGGTCGTGGCTGAGGATGAGGTTTTGCGGGAAAGTGCCGCGCAGCACCTGCTGGAAAATCTTCAGGTCGTAGATGCCCTTGCCGCAGAAACTGCCCTCGTTGAAGATGTCCTGGTACAGCTCGAACGACGCGGTGGTGTACACGTCCAGCCCGCCCAGTCCGGCAAACAGCTGGGCGTAGCGGCTCTTGTTGGTCACCTCCACGTCCACATTCACGCGCGGCTGCATGATGCCGTAGCCTGCGTCTACTCGCCGTCCGTCGGCCGACAGCCGTGCGCGGTTCAGCGGGTGCGCCATGGCTCCGATGAGCTTCTGTGCCGAGTAGAGCACCAGCTCGGTGTCGGTGTCCAGCGTGATGATGAAGGTGATGGGTGTCACCGGCTGCTTCAGCCAGTCGCTGATGGTCTCGCAGCGGAAGAAACGCTTCTTCTCCTCCTCTGAGTGGTTGCCCAGCAACAGGTCGTTGAAATGCAGTATGGCACCGCGCTTGCGCTCGAAGCCCAGCCAGCAGCCCTCGCCCTCGCTGTAGGCGCGACGGCGGTATATAAAGTTGAATATCGGCGCGCCGTACTTCTCGTTCAGTTCCTTCACTTTTGTCAAACCGGCCTCTGCCACCTCGTCGTCCCACGGCATCTCCTCGTTGGGGCCTGCCGCAGCGTCGCCGATAAGGGTGTAGTATAGGTTCTGCGGGCGGCTCTCCAGCCGTTGGCCATCTGAGGCGCGGTTGATATTCGAAAGGTAGTATATCTCCAACTGCTCCAGCAGCTCGATGGTCTTCTGGCGGTTCTTTAAGATGGTGGGCATGATGACCATGGTGGCGTACTCCTCGGGGATGAGGCCGTCCTTGAACTTTAGCTTGAAGGTGTTCACCGGCTTGTGCAGCCAGAAGAGGCACTGGTTGAAGAGGTCGATGACCATCTGGCTCATCGGCACCAGCATCAGAATGGCGAACAGCAGCGTCATCCAGCCTGTCCAGCACCCCATGGCCCAGCGGGCGAAGAGGGCAGCGAGAGCCAGGGTGGCGAGGACCACAATCCATATATAGGCATGGGCGCGGCGGTTCCACGCCTTGGGCGGGAAGAGCTGCCAGCCCACATGCTCGCCACGGGCGTCGGCCTGCTCCACCAGTTCCTTCACCAGCTCATACTCGCTGTTGTCCTCTCTGGCGGCCCTGCGGCTGCGTTTCTTGGTCAGTCGCACTATCTTGGCGCGGTAGTCGTCTTTAGTTTTGTCGTACATTTGGTCGTACATCCCCGCGGCCTCACCCTTGAGCATCCTCTCGCTGAAGCTCACATAGTCCAGCAGCTCCGCTATGGGCAGCTTGGTCATCTTCTTCAGCGAGTTGAAGATGTTCATCATCATCAGGTTCTGCTTCGCAGCCTCGTTCAGCTTCTCCATGTCAGCCGACGACTTGTCGGTTGGCGAATAGTGATAGGCATGGCTGGCAGCCAGCGTACGGCACAAGTCGGCCAAGTCCTCCAAAAGCACGCATTTCACCAGCGGCAGCAGGGCGCACACTTCGGGGTAGGAAAGATAGTCCTTCTGCTTTACCTGCACCTGCGAGAGGTAGCGAAACAGCAGCGTCTTGTCAATCTGGTAATGGCATTTCACCAGAAAGCCTCTCAGCACCTCCGTCAGCTGCTGCACACGTCGTGCGTCCAGCTCACGGAACGACTTGCTGCGCAAGTCCACCTTAAGCACCTTCTCCTGCTCGCTAATCATATAATAATTGTCCAGCACCCATTCGTTGGTGCTGCCCACCAGCCGTTGCGACTTGGTTTCTTCCACCAGTAGCAGGTAGTATTGCGTAATCTCTTTAACGCTCTCTTTGAAAATCTTATACGTGCTTTTCATACGAGGAAAGTATTAGTAAACGAATTTACAAAGATACGTATTTTTTTTAAATAAAACAAAAAAAAGTGCATTTCGCCAAAATCGGCCGTGGACATCCCCCTCGGCATCGGGGGCGGTAACGCTGCCACAGAACCCTTTCTTTTTTTTGTTGTTTGTAATTGGTTTTGTTTTTATTTGCTTTTCGTTCAGATAGGGAAAAGTAGATGCCAATGAAGGCACATTGTTTTGAAAAACAAATATTTGTAATAACCATTAGGCGGGGTCTTTCCACCCCCCGGCTGGGTGCGGGCGTGTGCATGGGGGAGGCACTGGCCGACACGACGGCACAGGGGTACCCCGGCACATCCGCACCGTTTTTTCATTTATTTCATTTTTTTTCGTATCTTTGCAGCGTCTTTTATGTAAAGTTAGATATGGAAAATTATATAGTATCAGCCCGTAAGTACCGACCGACGACATTTGCCAGTGTGGTGGGTCAACAGCATGTGACCGCCACTTTGCAGAATGCCATCCGCACCGGCCAGCTGGCCCAGGCCTTCCTCTTCTGTGGTCCCCGCGGAGTGGGCAAGACCACCTGCGCCCGTATCTTGGCTAAGACTATCAACTGCACCAACCTCACGCCCGACACGGAACCTTGCAATGAGTGCGAAAGCTGCAGGAGCTTTGCTGAGGGGGGCTCGATGAATATCTTTGAGCTGGATGCGGCATCGAACAACAGCGTCGACGGCATCCGCGAACTGGTGAAGCAGGTGTACATCCCTCCCCAGTCGGGTCGCTACAAAGTGTATATCATCGATGAGGTCCACATGCTCTCCAACGCTTCGTTCAACGCTTTCCTGAAGACTTTGGAGGAGCCCCCGGCATACGCCAAGTTTATCCTCGCCACCACCGAGAAACACAAGATTATACCCACCATCCTTTCTCGCTGTCAGGTGTTCGACTTCAAGCGCATCAAGAGTGAAGATATAGTGGCACATCTGCGGATGATAGCCCAGCAGGAGGGCATACACTATGAGGATGAGGCCCTCCACATTATCGCCCGCAAGGCCGAGGGGGGCTTGCGCGATGCCCTTTCGACTTTCGACCAGCTGGTCAGTTTCACCCAGGGCAACCTCACGCGCCAGTTGTGCAACGAGAATCTGAACCTGCTGGATTCGGACTATTATTTCCGGCTTGTGGACTATGTGCTGAACGGCGACCTGCCGCATTCGCTGCTGCTTTATCAGGAGGTGATTGACAAGGGGTTCGACGGGCAGCATTTTATCACTGGGCTGAGCGAGCACTTGCGCAACCTGTTGGTGTCGCTCGATCCTGCCACGCTGGTGTTGCTGGAGGAGGCCGATGCCACACGCGCACGATTCGGGCAGCAGGCGGCGGTTTGCGGACTGCCCTTGCTGTTGCAGTGGCTGGACACCGCCAGCGACTTCGAATACCGCTACAAGGATGCCGGCAACAAGCGGCTCTTTGTGGAGGTGTGCCTTATGAAGCTGGCCACCCGCCACACCGCCACATAGATTGCAAGACCACCTCAACCCATACCTGCCGCTGCTCCTGCCGCCGCGAAGCCTGCCGAGGGTCTCCGCGCCGAGGCACTGCGTGTACCCGATACGATGGTGCGTGTGGACAAAGAGGTGGAACGAATGGCTGCTGCCCCGTCGCAGCCCACGGCGGTACCAGTGGGCAAGTTGCGCCGAGCCTCCGACGTCTCGCTCAAAGACATGGGTGCCTCTGCCAGCCCTGCCGCCAGCCCCACGCCGCAGCCCGACGGCCCCCCACTCACCGAAGAAGACCTCAAGGCACTCTGGGCCGAGATGCTGAAAGAATTGGCCAAAACCACGCCTCGGCTGGCGGAGCAGCTCGGCGACCGCCCGCTGCATCTTGAAGCAGAAGACTTGTTTGTAGTGGAAGTGAACAGCAGCTATATGGATGCCGAAATCAAACCTCATCTGATTGCCATGCTCACCTTCATGCGTCATAAGGGACGACGCAAGAACCTGAATTGCAAGATAGAGGTAGTATATGAAGAGCATGAGGCCACGGTATATTACGCTCGTGACAAATACGACGTGATGGTGAAGGAAAATCCCGAGTTGGAGCGTTTTAGAGTATTGTTCCCCGACGTGGAACTATAGCAGGTCAGGGTCAGAGTTGAGGGAAGCTGCCGCACATCCCCTAAGTAAGTACAAAGAAATGGATGCCGCCTATTAATTGAGAATTAGAGAATAAAACAATATGACATACATTTTTCTGGGATTGCTGATATTTTGTGCGCATCTGTTCAATGCGTGGTTCAGTCGGAGGCGCATACCCGACGTGCTGCTGCTGATGGTAATTGGCATTCTCGTTGGCCCGGTATCGGGATGGGTGAGGCCTGAAGACCTGTCGGAGATAGGCCCCATATTCGCCTCCCTGACGCTCTTGTTCATCCTGTTTGACAGTGGCATAGATATGCATATCGACACCATACGCCAGTACTGGACGGGAGTGGTGCAGGTGACATTGTTTTCGTTCATAGTGTCGATGCTGTCCACCACCTTGCTGGCTCATTTCGTGGTGGGGTTGGAACTACAGTCGTCGATGATGCTGAGTTCGATGGTGGCGGGTACTGCTGCCGCTATCGTCATCCCACTGGTGGGGCAGATGCGTGTGAGCGAGAAGACCCGAGTCACCCTCACTTTGGAGTCTGCCATTTCGGGAGTGCTGTGCATCGTGGTGTCGCTGGCATTTATCGAAGGTTTTAAGATGGGCAACGTCCGTGTGGGTTCGATGCTGGGAAGGGTATTGGCCTCGGTGCTTATGGCCCTCGGCATCGGTGTGGTGGGCGGCATCGTGTGGTCGTCGTTTATGGACAGGATACGCAAGTTGCAGAATTCCATGTTCCTGACACCCGCCTTTGTGTTTGTCCTCTACGGCCTCACTGACGCTTTGGGCTACAGCGGTGCTATCGCTGCGCTGGCATTCGGCCTGGTGCTGGGAAATCCCGAATACTTCGAGCTTTCGTTCCTAAAGAAGTTGCACCTGCGTCCGATGACTCCTTTGGAGGAGGGGGAGAAGAGCTTCTTCAAAGAGTTTGTGTTCATTCTGAAGACTTATTTCTTTGTATATGTGGGTATCTGCATACCTTTTACCAATATGCGAGCATTGCTCTTTGGCGCGATGATAGCCGCTGCCCTCTTTGCGGTGCGCTTCGTGCTGGTGGCGATAGTGGGGAAGAACAATACCAAGGAGGACCGCCTGACGGTGTCGATGATGATACCCAAAGGCCTGGTGTCCGCCGTCCTTGCCTCGATGCCTGAGCAGGTGAACCTTGCTGCCGGATATGTTGTTGTCCCTGGTGCCTCGTTGATAAAGCATGTGACCTACGCGGTTATCTTCTTCTCTATCATCTACTGCTCGCTTCTGGTGCTGCTCAGCAGCCATAAGTTGGTGATTCGGGAAGTAAAAAGTGAGGGCTGAGGATTATAATGTGGAGGGCGATGGCCATTTTTATCATTAGTTGTTAATTATTAATTATTGGGATGGACTTTTACAAATTTGATGGGGCAGGCAATGACTTCGTTATAATCGATGCTCGACAGCATGATTTGCAGCTTCTGCCAGAGGTGATTGCACATATCTGCCACCGCCGTAATGGTGTTGGGGCCGACGGCTTGATGACGCTATCCGAGGGTGCGGAAGGGTGTGACTTTGTGATGCGTTATTACAACGCCGATGGGCAGACTGCCGAGATGTGCGGCAACGGTGGTCGCTGCATAAGCCTTTTTGCCTATCTCCTTGGACTGGGTAAAGAGTACGATGGCGTGGTGCGTCTGCGTTTTCTTGCCGACGACGGCCCGCATGAGGCAGAGGTGCTGCAGTGGGATGCAGCGAGGGGAAAAGGAGTGGTGCGGCTTTCGATGCGCGAGGTGCGCGACGAGCAGCGGCAACAGGTACTTCAAGGCGAGCTGATTAATACCGGGGTGCCCCATTATGTGCAGCGGGTGACCGACCTTGACCATTTTGACGTGGTAGGGGAGGGACGTCGGCTACGACACCATCCCGCCATGGGCAAGGAGGGTGCCAATGTCGACTTTGTGGAACTACAGCCCGACGGCACAATGAAAGTGCGCACCTACGAACGTGGGGTGGAGGACGAGACATGGGCTTGCGGCACAGGTGTCACTGCCGTAGCCTTGGTCACAGGCATCGGCACCATCCATGCCCGCGGAGGAGACTTCCAAGTCACCTTCAACTATTCCGACCACGGTTTCCACGACATTTACCTCATCGGCCCGGTGTCGCTCAACTTCACGGGCAATATCTCTTTATGAGGACTTTTATAAATCACCTCGGAGAAGTGAGACCTTTAATAACACCGTACAAGCGAAGCATAGTGCAGTGACAAGAAATGCTCTCAGCCAGCGTCTCGTAGTGAAGCAAATCCAGTGGATTTGCGATAGTGGCGCAAAGCGAAACGGAGAAACACAACGACAATGAAAACGAATTAATAGAACCCACCTTATAACATTTTACCGACAACACTATGACCTTCGAACAAGCACAGACGCGGGTGGCCGAGCTGACGGAACTGATTGACCACTACAACTATGAGTATTACATGAACGACCGCTCCCTAGTGAGCGACTTCGAGTTTGATGCCCTCTTACGAGAACTCATCGACTTGGAGCATGCCTACCCCCAACTGGCATTGCCCACCTCGCCAACCCGTCGCGTGGGGGGTGAGGTGAACAAGTCTTTCCAGCAGGTGGCACATCGGTTTCCCATGCTTTCGTTGGGCAACACATACAGCATTGAAGAGATTGAAGACTTCGAATCTCGTACACGTAAACTCCTTGACGGCCATCCATTCACCTATACCTGCGAATTGAAATACGATGGGGTTGCCATCGGGCTTACCTATCGTCATGGCAAGCTACAGCAGGCTGTTACGCGCGGCAACGGCACAGTGGGCGACGACATCACCGCCAATGCCCGCACGATACCCACCATACCCCTCCAGCTGCGTGGCGAGTACCCCGACGACTTTGAGGCAAGAGGCGAGGTAGTGTACCCCTTCGAGGCTTTCGATGCGATGAACCGCCAGCGAGAAGCCGACGGCGACGAACCGTTTGCCAATCCACGCAATGCCGCCAGCGGCTCGCTCAAGTTGCAGGACTCGGCCGAATGTGCCAAACGCAAGCTGCTTTTCTGCATGTATTTCATGATGCTGCCCGAAAGCGTGGAACAGACGTCGCCAGCCTTGTTCTCCACCCATTATGGTAGGCTGGAAGCCGCCCGCCAGATGGGTTTTAAGGTCCAGCCTTTCATCAAAGAATGCAAGGACATCAACGACATCAAGTTCTTCATCGATTTCTGGGATAAGGAACGATGGAACCTGCCCTATGGTATCGATGGCGTTGTCATCAAGGTGAACCAGACCGACCTTTGGAACGTCTTGGGGACCACGGCCAAGTCGCCCCGATGGGCCATAGCGTATAAATTCAAGGCCGAGCGGGTGAGTACCCCCTTGGAGAGCGTCAGCTACCAGGTGGGGCGGACGGGCGTGGTAACCCCGGTGGCCAATATGCAGCCTGTGTGGCTGGGCGGCACCACTGTGCGCCGTGCCACACTCAACAATGCCGACTTTATGGCAAAGCTGGACATCCACGAAGGCGACAGCCTCCTGGTGGAAAAGGGAGGTGAAATTATCCCCAAGATTGTGGGCGTGGATATGGAGAAACGAATACCCGACGCTTCGCCCGTTGCATACACCACCGTCTGCCCCGTTTGTGGTACACCTTTGGTGCGGGCCGAAGGCGAGGCGGGGTACTATTGTCCCAATCAGGACGGATGCCTCCCCCAGCTGCTTGGGCATCTAGAGCATTTCGTCAGCCGTAAGGCAATGGACATAGACAGCCTTGGGAGCGAGCGGTTGCGAATGCTTTATGAGGCTGGACTGGTGCGCAATGTGGCAGACCTGTACGACCTACGCCGTGACCAGCTGATAGGGTTGGGGACACATCCTCTGACACCCGACCCCGAAAGCCTCTTTCCTATGGACTCTTCCAACGAAGCCACTCCGACCTCATCTGCAACCATTCAAGAGAAAGGGGCGGACAACATCCTGCGTGCCATCGAGGCTTCCAAACAAGTGCCCTTTGAGCGAGTGCTATATGCCTTGGGTATCCGTTATGTGGGGGAAGTGGGGGCGAAAAAGCTGGCGCGCTATTTTTCCAACATCGATGCGCTGATGTCTGCCAACGTCATGGAGCTATCCATGGTTGAAGATGTGGGGGAGGTGACTGCTGTGGCTGTGTTCGACTACTTCGCCAACCCTCAGCACCGTGAGGTGGTGGAGCGGCTCAGGCGGGCTGGACTCCAGATGCAGATGGTCGACAACCGCTTGAGCAATAAGCTGGAAGGGAAAACTATCGTGGTGAGCGGAGTGTTCGAGCATTTTTCACGCGAAGAAATCAAGAACTCGATTGAGCAGCACGGTGGCAAGGCTAGCGGCAGCATCAGCAGCAAGACCTCCTTTTTGCTGGCAGGAGCCAAAATGGGACCTGAGAAGTTGAAGAAGGCGGAGAAGTTAGGAGTACCCATACTTACCGAAGCCGAGTATCTTGAAATAATTGAGAATTGAGAATTTGCTGATGCCTTTTGAATTGAGAGTTTGCTGTGAGGATTGAGAATTTGCTGGCGCATCAATGATTAACTAATGGCTCTTATGCAATATATGGCTGATTCTTTAACAGCCTCGAAGAGGCTGACTCTCAATAACCCCACACAAGGTACGCAGCGTGGGGAAGGTAAAATGCCTACTACTCAGCGTCTCGGAGAGACGCGCTCTCAACTCAATATGGAAAAAATCAGTCATACGTTACACTAGAGCGTAACGAATTAACACATTAACGAATTAACGAATTCTTTGACATTTTTCCTTCAAGTATGAAAAAAAATTCGTATCTTTGCAAAAATTAATCTGTATTTATTTTTATAGTTATGATGCGTAAAATATTATTTCTTATGATGATGGGTCTGGCACTGGGTGCTGTGGCTCAGACTTCCGCCCCGCTGGGCATACTGGTATCGGAACGTCAAGGGACAGTGGACTGGCCGACGGTTCACGAGCAGAATGATTTGGAGTTTGTCTATATTATGGCCACGCAGGGTGCCAGCACCGCTGATGCGCGCTGCCTGACCAACATGACGCAGGCCCGCAAGGCAGGCTTCGCCATCGGTTGTGTCCACCGCTACGACCGGCATTTCTCCGCCCAGGGACAGTTCGACAACTTTAAATCGGCGGTGCAAGGATGCCCCATGCAGTTGGCACCTGTCGTGTGGGTGGTGCCAGACTCACCCTACGACATCAATATCAAACGGCTTGACCTGTTGCTCGGCCTGATGGAGGAGGAGTACGGAGTGAAGCCTGTCATCATGGTCACGCAGGAGGCCTACCTCAAGTATTTCAGCCTCGAACGCTATGCCTCCTATCATGTGCTGATAGTGAGCAACGGCCTGAAGTTCCCCGCCACCCGTTACACCATCTGGCAGTATACCGACCGTGAGCAGGTTGCTGGCATCATGGAGTATGTCCCCGGCTTGAAACTCCACCCCACCTACGAACAGAGAAAGATTAGATTAAAAGGTGAAAACTAAACCAACATATTAACGAACTAGCGAATTAGCACATTAACGCATTAAGAGGACTTCTATAAATCACCTCGATTAATAACACCGTACAAGCCGCAAGGCGCAGTGCAGTGATAGTCAAAACCTAACAAAAGTGCGTCTCGTAGTGAAGCAAATCCAGTGGATTTGCGAGAGTGGCGCAAAGCGAAACGGAGAAACACAACGACAATGAAAACGAATTAATAGAACCCACCATCATGCGACAAGTCCTATTCATACTCCTTGCTTTTGTTGCCACGACTGCTGCTGCGCAGGTGCAGTTGAGTTTTGATGTGGGGGGCAGCTACAAGGCTTACCGTTACACTGAGGGCGGCCTTGCGGCTATGGACGGCACACTGCCAGCTGGTGGAGAAGGCCATCTGACTATCCGTGCGGGGTATGCTTGGGGGCGCGTCGTGGGTGCGGGTCTGCTGCTGGGCGGAGGCTACAGCAGCTACACCTTTACTGACGGCTTGTACAACCCCAACAATGGCAAGTGGGAAGAGTCGGCCACGACCATTCGCAACGGTCTGACGCTTTCTGGCGGTATTTACCTCCGGCTCGCCATTCTGCACAAAGGGCCGTGGTCGGTGTATGCCGAGCTGTCTGCCCTCTATGACCGGCTCGACGGCATGGAGTCGCGGAGCGAGCAGCGTGTGTCGGGTCTGTATCCGCTGGCGCTGAGCCGCAACAGGTTGGAGCAAAATATAACAGCCCGTATTTCCCCATTATTGTGCTACTCTTTCAGCCCCCATTGGTCTGCCGACTTGAGGCTCGACTGGGTGGCACTGACTCTTCTACACACTCGTGCCACTACCTACCCATGGCTTCAGGAGGGTGATGTCAGCTCTGACGCAGCCTCTGAAACCCAAACCACCCAGGTGGGAATGGGTGCTCACCTGCTGCCCAACAGCGGTATTGCTCTCGGTTTTAGTTATTTGTTTTAATTTGATTAGGGGTTAGGGCTGAGTGAGAACTGACGCACCAGGAAAGCTCTAACCCCTAACCTCTAACATCCAACCCTTAACCCCATCACTATGAGAAATAAAGATTTACCACTTCGCATTTTGTTTTTTGCCGGACTGTTGTTTCCTGTTCTGCTGTATGGGCATACGCTCTCGGACTATGGTTACTCCACGGGGGTGGACAATGGGAAATGGATTACGCTGTCGGCCACAGCCACGCAGATACTGGATCCTGAGAGCGGCGACTATGGGGCTTCCTCCGTCACGAACCTGGGTTTCACCTTCCCATTTGGCGAAGAGAGTTTCACGCAGTTCTCGGTGAACACCGACGGCAACCTCAAACTGGGCAGCGTCGTGACCGGCACGAATGACTATTCGAATCCTTTAGGAGCAACTAATTCAGCGGCAAATGCTCCGAAGATTAACTTCTTCGGGTGCGACGGATATGCCACCTCAAACCACTATGTGAGGTATCAGTATACGGTGGATGCCAATAACGACTCGGTGGGTGTGGTGGAATTCTGCATGGGTACATATACCTCCTCCACACGCAACGAACTTTACAAATGGCAGGTGCACCTTTATAGCAGTGGCAAGATTGTGGTGGTTTATGGGCCTTCGCCCACTACAGGGCCTGGCACGTCGTGGCAGAGAGGCATGTGTGTAGATCCGTCCGACGGCTTTGTGATTGACGGGGACAATCTGCAGGTGCTGTTCCCGACGGGCTACAACACATATATGAATTCGGGCGACTGGCCTGCCAGCGGCCGCTACTACCAATTTATACGTCCAGTATATACATGCTTCAAGCCGTTGGCGGTGCAGGTGACGAATATAGGCATGAACTCTTTTAATGTGGGGTGGACAGACACTTCGTCGGCCACGCAGTGGCATCTGTTGGTGTTGGCGGAGGGTGTGCCGGTGACAGACCGTGTGGTAACGTCACAGCCAGTAACGGTGACGGGGCTGGTGCCGTCGACCAACTATCAGGTGAAGGTGGCTGCGGTGTGCGGGGTGGGCGACACCAGCGCTTATCGCTCCAGAATGCTGACCACGCCGTGTGCGGCCATGACGGCGATACCCTATCACTACGGTTTTGAGGATGCCCCTAGCAGCTACAGCACGTCGACTACCTTTGTGGACTGCTGGATGCGGTTGAACAACGGGGTGTCTTATTACGGCTACCCGTACGTCTCAAACTACACCTCCTATAACCACACCCCTTCAGGCAGCAAGGGCCTTTACTGGTACAACTATTCCACATCAAGTCCGGCGTATGGCGAATACCAGTGCGTGGTGCTTCCTGGGGTGGACACATCGCTCTACCCTCTGAATACGCTGTTGCTGCGCTTTTGGGTTTACTCTAGCAGCACCTCGCATCCGCCTGTGTTCCAGGTGGGAGTGATGACAGATCCCAACGACATTACATCGTTCATGGTGGTTCGTACGGTGAACCTTACCACCACTTACGAATGGACAGAACTGGAGGTTGATTTGTCTGACTACACGGGCGACGGCATCTATCTGGCTGTGAAGGCCGTGCGGGCAAGCGGCACATGGACGGCATACGTGGATGACTTCTCGATTGTCTTCAGGCCGCAGTGCCCTCAGGTGGTGTCGCTAGATGTAGACCATGTGGCCCCTACCTCGGCAATGGCCACATGGGATGTGCGCTATGCTTCAGACCACTTGGTGAACTATACTGTAGAGGTGGAAGAGCAGGGGGGTGGGCTGGTGCAGACATTCACCACCACCGACGCATACGCGATGTTGACAGCCCTTTCGCCCATCACAAACTATCTGGTGCGGGTGCGAGCCAATTGTACAGGCGTGAGTACCGACTGGGACAGCACAACCTTTGTCACCATTTGCTCTAACGATAATGGGCCGCATATCACAGGCAACGGCTCGGTGACAACAACTTACCGTATGCCTATCAACAATTACTATAATTACAGCTATACGCAGCAGTTAGTGCTGGCCAGCGAGATGTCGGGGCCGGCAACCCTGCTGGGCATACGTTTCAATTATGCCTCATCCAACGGGGTGAACAACAAGAACAACTGCACCATCTATGTGGCACACACCTCGTTGTCCTCTCTTTCGACCAGCAGCTATGTCGCACCCTCTACGATGACCATGGTGTATACGGGCCCGTTGAATGTGGTGACGGGGTGGAACGAGTTTCTGTTCACCACCCCCTTTGCCTATAATGGCACGAGCAACCTGGTGGTAGCCATCGATGACAATTCGGGGAGCTATCCGGGCAGCTCTTACACTTATTCGGCCTATAATACCTACTCTCCGATGTCGCTGCTGTTCTACAGCGACAGCGATAACCCCGACCCTGCTTCGCTGAGCTCTTATGGCGGCTCTACTCAATTGTTAACATACCGTGCGGACATGGAGTTTGTGTTGCCTTGTGACACCACCGTCCATTGTTTCGCACCGAACCTGATGCTGCAATCATCTGAGAACGACTGGGCCCGCATTGTATGGGCTCCCGGCAGTGGCGAGACATCGTGGGATGTCGACTACCGCACCTCGGGTGGCAGCTGGGTGAATGTGGCGACAGGCATCACGGTGCCCTACTACACATTCACCGGGTTGGCTACGGGCACGGAATATGACTTCCGTGTGTCATCGGTCTGCGAGGGTGCAACCTATTCCGCCATGGTGTCACACAGGACGCGTTGCAGTTACAGCACGTTCAGCTATGACAACCTGCATGCGCCCTATGTCCACTGCTATTACGGCACCTACTCGACTCCCGACATCTCTGAGGGTGTGGTGGACTATGGCTACATCAGCGAGTCGTCGCGCCATACGGTTCATTACGACACCACGGAGACCGACTTGCGCACAAGGGGGCTGCACACTGTGCCCGAAGGCTATTGCTCCTCGGTGAGGCTGGGCAACTGGAGCACGGGTTCGCAGGCGGAGCGGATAGTGTATACCTACGCCGTCGACACCAACGACTCAGACCTGCTGCTGCTCAAGTATGCCGCCGTGCTGGAAGACCCGAACCACAATGCCACCGAGCAGCCGCGCTTCACCTTCCGCATCACCGACCAGATGGGCAACACCATCAGCCCCTGCTACGCTGCCGACTTTATAGCCAACGCCAACCTAGGGTGGAACTCGGGCTATTCACAGGTGCTATGGAAGGACTGGACGACGGTGGGGGTGGACCTCACGTCGATGCATGGGCAGACCATCCAGATAGAGCTGACCTCGTATGACTGCAACCAAGGAGGACACTACGGCTATGCCTATTTCGTGCTCGACCTTAGCCATAAGGCCTTGCGGTCGAACAGCTGCAGCGGGGTTGAGAACACCTTCTACGCGCCCGCGGGGTTCAACTACTCGTGGTATGAGGAAGGGCATGAGGGCACGGTGCTTTCCACCGTCGACTCGCTGAGCGTGAGCCATGAGGGGGTGTACCACTGCCAGCTGTCCTTCGTCGGCGCACCGCTGGACGAGGAACACAGCAACTGCTACTTCACCATGTCGGCTGTGTCAGGTGTGCGCTACCCCTATGCCCGATTCAGCGTCGTGCAACTCGACACTTCGGCCTGTTCGCAGACCTGGATGCGTATGCTTAACAACAGTATTATCACCAGCGACTCGCTCCACACCGACTCGATAGGCAACGGCTGCGAGAGCTACCTGTGGAGCTTCGACGACGGCACCACCTCGACCGAGCCCAACCCGCGGCACGGCTTCACCCCAGGTCAGCACAGTGTGACCCTTTACGCCATGTTGGCCGACGGTGCCTGTGGCGACAGTGCCACTCAGACCTTCCTGGTGCTTTCGCCCTGCATGGAATACGACACAGTGGCAGCCACCATCTGCGAGGGCGACACCCTGTGGATGTTCGACACCGCGCTGGTGGAGGAAGGCACCCATGTGCTGCAGAACACTTTCGCCAACGACAGCATACTCATCCGCACGGTGTATCTGACCGTGAATCCGCGCACCTACGACACTGTGGCGGCGGCGGCATGCGTCAGCTATGCTTGGGCGTTGGACAATCAGACCTATACGGCCACAGGCCTTTACAACGACACGATAGTGAACCATGAGGGTTGCGACAGTGTGGTGACGCTGAACCTCCGCATCTCGCCCAACTACGAGGTGGAGCTGTACGACACCCTCTGCGAAGGGGCCACGCTCGTCTTCGGCGGTCATCAGTTCGCGACCACAGGACGCTATACCGACTCGCTGCTGACGCTCACTGCGCCCCATTGCGACAGCGTCGTCTACCTCAACCTCACGGTCCATGCCAACACGGTGGGCGACACCTTCGCCCAAGCATGCGAGAGTTTCGTCTGGCACAACCGCCACTATGCGGCATCGGTACTCGACACGCTCTACGGCTTCATGCCCAACGCCGTGGGATGCGACAGCTCGTTGGTGCTGCACCTGTCCGTCAACAATGTCTCAGTGACCCAAGTGTGGGATACCTGCACCCAGAACCAGCTGCCGCGCACTTTCCGCGGACATACGCTCTACGGCCCTACGACCTCGTTGTCCGACACCATATCGAATGCCACCGGCTGCGACTCCATCATCATCTACCACCTGTGGGTGCTGTACAACAGCCAGGCGACAATGGACAGCACGGTGTGCGAGACCCAGTTGCCGCTGGTGTGGTACCACCGCACCTTCACCGCCGCAGGCACACAGGCCGACACCCTGGCGAACAGCGTGGGGGCCGACAGCATCCTGCAGCTTACGCTCCACGTGGTGCCGACCGACAGCATCGACATCTACCGCTCAATATGCGACAACCAGTCCTTCGTCTTCGAAGGCACCACCTACACCGCTGCCGGCACTTATCCCCACCAGTTCCTCTCGTCGCAAGGCTGCGACAGCGTGCGCACGCTCCACCTCACCCTGCTGCTGACCACTCAGGGCGACACAATGGCCACAGAGTGCGACCAGTTCCTATGGCACGGCACCACCTATACGACTGACGACACGGTCACCGTACCCGCCTACACCACCAACCTGGCGGGGTGCGATTCGGCGGTGACGCTCTACCTGAGGATCCTCCCCTCGTATCATATCAGCGTTTACGACACCATCTGCAGCAACACCTCCTACCTCTTCGAGGGAGCCTACTACAGTGCGGCGGGCAGCTACAATGTGCCGCTGCATACCGCCACACTGCCGCAGTGCGACAGCATACGCACGCTCTATCTGGCCGTACGCGACACTTCGGTGGGCGACACCTTCGCCACCGCTTGCGACCAATATTGGTGGTATGGCCGCAGCTACACGCTCACCACCCTCGACCAGCTGGCAGGCCATTACACCAACGCCGTGGGGTGCGACAGCGCGGTGAACCTCCATCTGACCGTCAACCACTCCTCGCAGACGCAGGTCTTCGACACCTGTGTGGAGAATGTGCTGCCCCGTTACTTCAACGGCATCACCATCGGGGGCGACACCACGGGCGTGCAGGTGCTCCTTGCTGACGGCAACGGCTGCGACAGCACGGTCACCTACCAGCTGCATGTATGGCACAATGATGCGGAGACCGTCGACAGCACCATCTGCGACGATGCCCTTGCCTCGTTTGTGTGGCACGGCACCCGCCCGTCGTTGCAGCCCCTGCCGGACACCCTGGCCGACAAGGCAGTGATGCACGACACCATCGTGGCATTGCTGTCCACCACCCATGGGGCCGACAGCACGGTCACCCTGCTGCTCCATGTGCACCCAACCTATAGGATGACCGTATACGATACCATCTGCAACAACGATACGGTCCTCTTCGGCGGTGCTGCCTTCACTACTGCCGGACAATATAACCACACCTTCGCCACCCTCATGGGCTGCGACAGTGTGGTGACCCTGCACCTGACGGTCAACCCCACCTATGCCTTCCACTTCTACGACACGATCTATTATGGCGACACCGTGAGCTTCGAAGGCAACGATTACAATATGCCGGGTCATTATCAGGTGCATTACGCCACGACAGACGGCTGCGACTCGGTCTTCTACTTGCACCTCACAGGCCGCAATGTGCATCAGGTGGAGCTGACCGACAGCATCTGCGCAGGCGACACGCTCTATTTCGTCGGGCGTGCGCTGACCGAAGAAGGGGTGTATGTGGATACGGTCTTCACCGGCGACTTCGTGGCGGGCGACACCATCGTGACGCTGAACCTCGTGGTACTGCCGCGACCAACGGCCAGCGTGGAGGAACGCTTCTTCTGCGAGACACCAGCCCACTACCAGCTGCAAGGCCACAGCAATGCGCCTTATCTGGAGTGGGTCGGACCCGCTATTGCCCAAGGTCATGAGCACGACAGCATCATCTCGCTCCCCAATGCCAAAGACACCATACACTACATACTATATGTCGACTACCGACCCGAGCCGCTCTGCCCGGAGACGGTGGACGTGACACTCGCACCTATCGAGGAACTCAACGCCCTCATCGACCTGCGCCCCTCTTCGCTCACGGTTGACCAGCGGCACCTCACGGCCAGTCATGCTGGCGGCGGACATGTAGACCGCCAGCTGTGGTATGTCTTCTATAACGACGAGTCGCCGTTCACCGACACCGCCCGCCGGCTGAATCTGGACGTGCCCATGTATGTGGACAGCATGATGATAGTGCTCAATATCGAGAACGACATGTGTGCCGCCACCGACACGGTGCATGTGGACGTGCTGCGAGCCGAAATACTCTTCCCCAATGTCTTCACGCCGTCGTTGGAGAGCAACAAGTACTTTAAGGCCTATTCCACCGCCGTCAGCGATTTCGAGCTGTGGATATATGACCGTCGAGGCGATTTGGTGTTCCACACCACCGACATCGACGAGGGCTGGGACGGCACCAGCGACGGGCGTCCGCTGCCACAGGCGACGTATGTCTACAAGTGCCACTACCGCGACCAAATCACCCCCAACGGGTGGCAGAGCAAGACCGGCACGGTCACCCTGTTGAGATAGGGGAGACGATAATAAATGGAGGGGGCTGCCAAGGGCAGCCCCCTCCATTTCCTAACGCTGCAATGCAGCCCTTTTATTACAATTTTGTCACTCTTTTGTTTTCGCAATTATTTCTCTTTTGTTTTTTGACGGGAAATAAAGATCAAAGGAAAAAGTAGGCAGGTTGAAGAAGGGAAGAAGGAAAAAGGTGAAAGAGGTGCGGCACTGGTGTGCGACAGCCTTCTTTCACCTTTCAACTATCAGTTTTCAAACATTAAGGTGTTCGTGGAGGTAGGCACGCAGCCCGGTGATGGGGATGCGCTCCTGCTGCATGGTGTCGCGGTGGCGGACGGTGACGCTGCCATAATTGTCGTTCGCTCGCCCTTCGGCGTCGCGGTCGACAATTGTGTCGTTGTCCACGGTGATGCAGAAGGGGGTGCCGATGGCGTCCTGACGGCGGTAGCGGCGGCCGATGGCGTCTTTCTCGTCGTACTGCACCATGAAGTCGAATTTGAGCAGGTCCATGATTTCACGTGCCTTTTCGGGCAGGCCGTCCTTTTTCACCAACGGAAGGACGGCGGCCTTGTAGGGTGCCAGCATGGCGGGCAGACTGAGGACGGTGCGGGTGCTGCCGTCGGGGAGGGTCTCGTCCTTCAAAGCATGGCTGAAGATGGCCAGGAAGGTGCGGTCCACACCGATGGAGGTCTCGATGACATAGGGGGTGTAGCTCTCGTTGAGCTCGCTGTCGAAGTACTGGAGCTTCTTGCCGCTGAACTCGCTGTGGCGGCTGAGGTCGAAGTCGGTGCGGCTGTGGATGCCTTCCAGTTCTTTGAATCCGAAGGGGAACTCAAACTCGATGTCGGTGGCGGCGTTGGCATAGTGGGCCAGCTTCTCGTGGTCGTGGTAGCGGTATTTCTCTGCCGGTATGCCGAGGGCGAGGTGCCATTTGAGGCGCTCTTCTTTCCAATAGCGGAACCACTCCATCTCGGTACCGGGACGGACAAAGAACTGCATCTCCATCTGCTCGAATTCGCGCATGCGGAAGATGAACTGGCGGGCTACAATCTCGTTGCGGAAGGCCTTGCCTATCTGAGCGATGCCGAAGGGTATTTTCATGCGGCCCGATTTCTGGACGTTGAGGAAGTTGACGAAGATGCCTTGAGCCGTTTCGGGACGGAGGTAGAGGGTGTCGCTGTCGTCGATGACGGAGCCCATCTTGTCGCTTTGCGAGGTTCGGTCACTTATGTTCCCGCTCCTCATGGCGAACATGAGGTTGAACTGGCGCACGTCGGTCCAGTTGCGGGTGCCGCTGACGGGGCAGACGATGCCGAGGTCGAGGATGAGCTGCTTGAGGCCTGCCAGGTCGTTGGCGTTCATCAGCTCGGCGTATTTGGTGCGGATTTCGTCAATCTGCTTCTGATGCTCCAGCACACGGGCGTTGGTGGTGACGAATTGGTGGCGGTCGAAGGCGTCGCCGAAGCGTTTGTGAGCCTTCTCGCACTCTTTGTTTATCTTCTCCTCAATCTTGGCGATGTGGTCTTCGATGAGGACGTCGGCACGGTAGCGCTTCTTGGAGTCTTTGTTGTCAATCAGGGGGTCGTTGAAGGCGTCGACATGGCCGGAGGCCTTCCAGATGCGGGGATGCATGAAGATGGCGGAGTCGATGCCGACGATGTTTTCGTGGTACTGCACCATGGAGCGCCACCAGTATTGTTTGATGTTGTTCTTGAGTTCGGTGCCCAGCTGGCCGTAGTCGTAGACAGCGGCGAGGCCGTCGTAGATTTCGCTGGAGGGGAAAATGAAGCCGTACTCCTTGGCGTGGGAGACTACTTTTTTAAAGAATTCTTCTTGATTTGCCATTGTTGTCTATTATGATTTGGGGGTAAGTGTTATGTCGAACTTGACCAGGCCGTGGCCGAAATTCCAGTTGCCGTCGCCGCCTTCTAAGGGGATGCCGGCGGTGGAGAGGCTGACGGTGGTGTCCTGATAGCTGCCGTTGAGGGTGCTGTCGATGTCGGAGAAGGTGATGGGGATGGGCTGAGTGGGCATGTCTTGGTGGGCGAAGCTATAGCTGCCTTGGTCGTCGGTGGTGTCGCGGGGATAGCCGTAAGTGGATATTTGGATGCCAGGTATGGGCTGACCGCTGGGGTCGGAGACGGTACCTTTGACGTGGTAGGTGGCTTCAGGGGTTCCGTATTCGACGGCACAGCTGCCAAACTGTATGCCCATGGCTGTGGCGGCCAAGGTGAGAAGCCAGTTTTTGAATTTCAAGTAGCGTATTTTCATATCTATTGAGGTGTTGTGTTAGTCGAAGAATTTCCAAGTGAGGCCGAAGTAGAAGCCGAACTGCTTGGAGGGGTAGCCGGGAATGATGCAGTGGGCCTGCTGTTCGAGGTAACTGTTGAGGTGTCCGGCTTTGGCGTAGATGCTGGCACGTTTGATTTGCAGGTTGATGAAGAAGTCGGCCCAGATGTAGTTGCCCACTTCCACCTCGTTTTGGCGGTAGAAGACGCCCAGGGTGGGGTCGTAGCCGTCGGCTTTGTAGGCGGTGTGGTAGCGGAGGTCGACGCCCACCTGGGTGTGCAGCACCCGGTGGAAGAGGTAGAAGTCGGTGTAAAACGAGTTTTTGCTGGCAAAGAGGGGGACGCGGATGAGGTCTTGGTTGCTGCTGTGTTGCACCATTTGCTGCATGTCGAAATGGAGCCAGCGGGTGAGGGTCAGGTAGAGGTTGAGGCGGCCTTGGAGCAGGAATGCGCCTCCGTCGGGCTGATGGGGGATGAGGGTGACGGTGCTGTCGGCAAGGGTGGTCTTCTCGAACCAGATGTTGTGTGAGGTGTGCTGGGCGGCGAGGTGGAGGTCGAAGAGGTCGCCATGCTGGTAGTCGAGTGAGATTTTGCGGGTGTCGACCGAATGGATGGGGGTGTTGACGTTGTAGTTGTGACGCTGCTGTTGTGCGGTGTAGATGAGCTCGGGGCCACAGGCTTTGACGACGGCCCGCAGGGTGAGGCTGCGGATGGTGTTGCCCAAGCTGTCGCGGAAGGGCAGCTCCATGCGTGCGTCGAGGTTGTAGTCGGAGAAGTTGGGGGTGGCTTCGGCCAAGATGTCGAGGGCTACTGCCTTCCAAGGGCTGAGCACTAGGCGGGCGAAGGGGTAGAAGGCCACTTCGCTGAGCGTGGCGCTGGAGTAGATGGCCGTGTCGTGTTGGAGGAATGATATCTGGGGGCGGATGCCGCCGTAAAGCTTCAAGGGGTTGTGCCAACGGTGGTCGGGGTAGGCATCGTTAGTCCAGTAGAGGAGGGCGGAGAACTGATTGTAGAGCGAGGAGTCGGTGAAGCGGTATTTCTGTCGTTCCCAACGGATGTCGAAAGCCAGCACGCCGGTGTTGTAGCTGTGCGGCTTATGGGGTTGGATGGTGTCGTAGCCTACGATGGTGTCGCGCAGACGGTAGTCGGTGGAGGTGGTGATGCTGTCGAACTGGACGCTGTCGGACGTGAGGCTGTCGAGGCGGCTCAGGTGCAGGGTGTCGTGGGTGACGATGGTGTCGACGACCTGCTTACGTATGGGGCGGTACCATTCGAATTGGCGGACGGTGTTGAACGACTGGTTGACGAACAGGGTGATGTTGTTGCTGAGGCTGAGCCTCCGGTTGTCGTTGACAGGCAGGCCCGCCATGTTGCTGAGCCGCTTGTTGATAAAGGCATCCATGTTGGAGAGCCCGCCGTTTTCGCCCAAGACGAATTTCTGAAAGATGAACCCGGCTGAGAGCTGGTAGCGGGCGTCGTGGGAGTAGTAGTTGGTGGTGAGGTCGACTAGATGGTCGGTGGCTGAGCTGTTGGCAAAGGCCCCGGTGGGGCTGAAGAGGTGGTAGTCGAGGGCGTAGTTCCACCGCTGGTTGATATTCTGCGTGTGGGTGACGTGGATTTGGTAGTCCTTGTTGAGCGAGCTGTGGTAGGCGAGCAGGGTATATGGTTTCTGCACCTGGTAGAAGTAGATGTTCTCAGGGGTTTTGAAGAACTGGGGGAAGATGTTGGGCTTGTAGGCCATGCCGGGTGCGCCGTCGAAGGTGGGGAAGAGCGAGTAGTGGGGGTGACCCAATTCGGAGACGTTGAGGTAGTAGTCGCCGTTGAGGGCATCGAGGGGGTCACAGAATTGTGCGCCTGTGGGGGTGAGCTGCGGGTGCTCGAGTGCCATAATCTTCACCTCCATGGGCAGTCGGTGAAAGAAGAAGACGGAGGCCTGTAGGATGCTGTCGGGGATATCCTCGTGGTATTCGATGCCTTTGGGCAGTCCGTCGGCGGAGGTGGTGTCGCTGTTGGAGGTGGTGTCGGACACTGACCTGTTGCCGCTGTTGTTTGTGGCGATGCCGCCTAGCGTGTTGCCCTGCCCCTGCCTCAGGTTGGATATTTGTGAGATGTCAAATTGTGCCTCTGCCTGTGCCGAGAGGCACAGGAGGGCAAGGAACAGGAGTATGGCTTTGACAGGTTTCAACGGCGGCTGGATTAGTCTAACAGTTCTAATAGTTCTAGTATTACTAGTAGTACTAGTTTTTTCTAGTAATACTAGTTATTCTAGTTATTCTGAAGGAAGCGTTCCACATCCATGGCGGCCACGCAGCCTTTGCCGGCGGCCACGATGGCCTGGCGGTAGTTGGGGTCGCACACGTCGCCGGCGGCGAAGACGCCGGGTACGTTGGTGGCACTGCCGGGGTTCTGCACTTTGATGTAGCCCTGCTCGTCCAGTTCCACCCATTCTTTCACAAAATCGGTGTTGGGCTTGTGCCCGATGGCGACGAAGAACCCTGCAATGTCGATATGGCGGATTTCACCTGTCTTCACATTCTGGATGTCGGCGCCTGTCACCCCGTCGAGGTCGCTGCCGCAGATTTCCTTGGTGGTGGAGTCCCAGAGCATCTCGATTTTGGGGTTGGAGAGCACGCGGTGCTGCATGGATTTGGAGGCGCGCAGCTCGTTGCGGCGGTGGATGAGGTATACCTTGTTGCAGAGGGTGGCCAGGTAGCAGGCCTCCTCGCAGGCGGTGTCGCCGCCACCGACCACTGCCACGTCGAGTCCTTTGTAGAAATAGCCGTCGCAGGTGGCGCAGGCGCTCACCCCTTGGCCGTAGTACTTTTTCTCACTGTCGAGACCCAGCCAGCGGGCTGATGCGCCCGTGGCGAGGATGACCGTCTCGGCTTCGATTTCGTTGCCACGCTCGTCCTTGACGTGGAAGGGACGGTGGCTGAAGTCGACCTCAGTAATAGTGCCGGTGCGCACGTCGGTGCCGAAGCGAACGGCCTGTTCGCGCAGGTCGGCCATCATGGCGGTGCCGGCCACTCCTTGGGGATAGCCGGGGAAATTCTCAATCTCAGTGGTGATGGTCAGCTGGCCGCCGGGCTGCATGCCTTCGTAGAGGACGGGGTGGAGGTCGGCGCGACCAGTGTAAATACCTGCGGTGTAGCCGGCGGGGCCGGAACCTATGATCAGACAACGGGTGTGTTCCATGATGAAGTGTTGCTTTATGATTGAACTTAATTGTTACTTGTCGGTATTGCTCTCAAGCTGGGTAGAGGCAGCAGTGTTGCGCCGTTTCACCAGGGAGAAGTAGATGAGGTAGGCCAACCCTACCACGATGATGATGACCTGCTGCGAGCTCCACAGCAGCCATCCGGCGGCCAGGCCGACGGCCTCGCCCACACCATACAGTGCCAAAGCCTGCCATACCAGCACGGGGTAGGCTCCCAGCCCTCCCTGCGAGATGGTCATGCCGATAGAGCCGAAGAGGTACAGCACAAAGGCGGCTCCGAAGCCCAGCCCCACCGTCTCGGGGAAGGCCTGGAGGATGAAGAGTCCGCCTAGGATGTAGAAGAGGTAGATGATGCAGCTGTAGAGGATGAACAGCATTAGCGAGCGGGTGGAGAGGTGGAAGATGCTCTTCAGCCCGCTAATGCCCCCTTGGAGGATGTTGTCGATTTTGCGGAAGAAGCTGTGGCGGATGAGCTGTTGGCGGAAATGGCGGTAGAGCATAATCATGACCACCAGCCCCACGACGACGGCACCGCCGATGATGGCAAGGTGGGGGAGGGAGCCGCTTTTGGCAGCCAGGATGTCAACCAGCCATTCTTTGGCCTGGCCGTACATGGCCAGCATCCCGATGAGGACTACAACGCCGAAAGCCAGTATGTCCACACACCGTTCGGTCACCACGGTGCCAAGCGATTTCTCCACCGGTATGCCGTCGCTGGTGCGCAGGGTGGCGCAACGCAGCACTTCGCCCAGCCTCGGAAAAGCCAGGTTGGCCATATAGGCCACGATGACCGAGCCGAACACATTGTTCAGACGGGGGTTGCAGCCCAACGGCTGGTAGAGGAGCTTCCACCGCAAGGCCCGCACCCAGTGGCTCATCAGGCACGACACCATCGTCAGCCCCACCCACAGGTAGTTGGCATGAGTGAAAGAATGCCAGATGGCCTCCTTCTGCGAGTTGTCCAGCTTCAGCAGGAACCAGTAGATGAAAAAGAGGCCTATGGCCAGAAAGATGACGACCTTGACGATACTTCCGAGGGCGCCTTTCTTGGGGGGTGCTTTCTGTGTGTCGTTGCCGGGCATGGGGTCAGACAATCTGGTTGTTGCGGGGAAAAACGACGGAGGGGTGCCACACCTTGGCCTCCTCGAAGTCCATCAGGGCGTAGGAGGCGATAATCAGCAGGTCGCCCACATGTGCCTTATGGGCGGCGGCACCGTTGATGCCGATGATGCCGCTGCCGCGCTCCCCCTTAATGACATAGGTGTGGAAGCGCTCGCCGTTGGTGATGTTATATATGTCCACCTGTTCGTTCTCAATAATGTTGGCCGACTCCATCATGGCCTCGTCAATAGTGATGCTCCCGATGTAGTCGAGGTTGGCTTCGGTAACGGTAACTCTATGTATCTTAGACTTTAAAACGTTTACCAGCATGTTTCTTTTTTTTGCAAAGATACGCTTTTTTTTTTAATATAAGAGTATAAAAGTGGCTTTAGTCGTCAGGCCGATGTTTGGAAAGACAAAGGCAGGGACTTCGCTATGCGCCGTCCCTGCCTATAACTAAGAGTCTGGGTTGTTATTTCAGCACCAGTTTCTGTGTCGACAACTTCCCGTCTTGATGCAGGGTGGCATAGTATGCCCCGGCGGGAAGGTGGCGGAGCGAGAAAGAGGTCACTCCCTGTCCGGCGGGGATGCCGATGGTCATTACCTCATGTCCGGCCACGTCGTGCAGGGTCAGTTTCGTGTCGTTGGAGGCGGGTGCGGGCAGCGTGATGGTGACGTTGCCCTCGGTGGGGTTGGGCGAAAGCGAGAAGGCCGACTCGCCCGTCGCGTCGATGCCCGCAGGGTGGGCGAAATAGGCGGTGAAGATGGTGTCCTGCGTCATGACCACTTGGCGCGGGTTGTCAGTGACATAGTCGTTC
>JAFWOP010000113.1 GCA_017545365.1 Bacteroidales bacterium | reverse complement strand
CGCTTACCTCGGCGACATATATATGACGCCGTGCTTCTTGTACTACTCTGTCTGTTATGAAAACAACTCAAAGAACTCTTTCCTAAATCGCCTAACGCCCGATTCTGAGCGAAAGCGGATGCAAAGGTACTGCTTTTTCCAGTTACATCCAAATATTTTCGGAAATATTTTTGTTTCAAATGCATTTTTTCTAAAACTCTTGATTCTTATCAATTAACATTACAAATACACCTTTTATAATATATATAAGAGCTATTAAATATCAAGTAAAAAACAAGTGGGTGCTCATCTTCATCCGCAGCAAGAGCCCTTCAGATGCCTTGCACTTTTTTGCATAAAAATTTGGCTATATACAAAAAATATGGTAATTTTGCAGGCGAATTATGAATAAATATTCTCATGAAGACCAAAAATAGCCGTTTAGAGGCATTGCGGATGATCATTTCAAGCCGTGAGTTGGGTAGTCAAGAAGAACTTCTGAATGCACTCCTGAATGAGGGTTTCAGACTGACACAAGCTACACTAAGCCGAGATTTAAAGCAATTGAAGGTGGCCAAAGCTGCTACGCTACGAGGCAACTACGTGTACGTACTGCCCAACGAAACGATGTACAAGCGTGTAAGCACACCAGGACACATTCGGGAGATGTTGACGGAAACGGGGTTTCTAAGTATAAACTTCTCAGGCAACATGGGTGTTATCAAGACAAAGCCCGGATATGCCAGTGCCATTGCATGGAACATTGATTCGAGTGACATACCTCAGATTATTGGATCAATAGCCGGTGACGACACTATTTTCATAGTCATCCGTGAAGGAGTCAGTCATGCCGAAGTGACTAAGGCCATCGGGCAGGTGATGAATATTGAACGTTGAATAAAGATGATTGAATATAATTATCATGGAACAAGAAACAGAAATTGACGTATTAGTTGCAGGGCCGGAGCATGAGAAATACGTCGACACCATTTTGGACACTATTGCCGAAGCTGCAAAAGTGCGAGGCACAGGTATTGCCAAGCGTACCCACGAGTATCTGACCAAGAAAATGATGGAAGCCAAAGCCGTGATTGCTCTGACAAAGGATGGGCGGTTTGCAGGCTTTAGTTACATCGAGACATGGGAGAACCAGCAATATGTCACCACTTCTGGCCTCATTGTCCACCCTGACTTTCGTGGCATGCACATCGCCAAGCGCATCAAGGACGTCACTTTCACGCTGGCCCGTACCCGCTGGCCCCACGCCAAGATTTTCTCCCTGACGAGCGGTGCAGCTGTAATGGCCATGAACACAGCACTGGGCTATCAGCCAGTAACCTTCGCCGACCTGACCGACGACGAATCCTTCTGGAAAGGCTGTGAGGGATGCTGCAACGTGGACGTACTTCATCGCACAGGGCGAAAATACTGCATTTGCACTGCTATGCTCTATGATCCTACGGAACACCTTCCAGCAAAGCTTCCCGAAGAGGTCCTGTCGCGCATCAGGCATCTTCAGGAGCTTGAAGAGAATTAAGGATTAAGAGTTTCAAGTTATCGCTATGCGATAAAGAGTTAAGAATATTGAATTAAACTAAGAATATGAGCAAGAAGAAAGTAGTAGTAGCATTCAGTGGTGGCCTTGACACCAGCTACACCGTAATGAAGCTAACCCAGGACGGCTGGGACGTATATGCAGCCTGCGCCAATACCGGCGGCTTTTCGGCTGAACAGTTAAAGACCAACGAGGAGAACGCCTACAAGCTGGGCGCCGTGAAATACGTGACACTCGACGTGACGCAGGAGTATTACGAGAAGTCGCTGAAGTACATGATCTTCGGCAATGTCCTTCGTAACAACTGCTATCCCATCAGCGTCAGCAGTGAGCGCATCTTCCAGGCCATTGCCATTGCACGCTACGCCAAGGAGATAGGTGCCGACGCCATCGCCCACGGTTCGACAGGTGCCGGTAACGACCAGATCCGCTTCGACATGACGTTCCTCGTGATGGCTCCCGGTGTGGAGATTATCACGCTGACACGCGACAAGAAACTGACGCGCAAGGAGGAAGTGGACTACCTGAACGAGCACGGATTTTTTGCCGATTTCACAAAGCTGAAGTATTCATATAATGTAGGTATCTGGGGCACCAGCATCTGTGGCGGCGAACTGCTCGACCCCACGCAGGGCCTGCCCGAAGAGGCTTATCTGAAGCATGTCACCAACCCTGAGAAGGAGTCGCTTTTGAAGATCCAGTTCGAGAAGGGCGAGATTGTAGCTGTGAATGGCGAGAAGTTTGACGACCACATCAAGGCCATCCAGAAGATTGAGGAGATTGGTGCATCATACGCTATTGGCCGTGATGCTAACGTAGGTGATACCATCATCGGCATCAAGGGCCGCGTGGGCTTTGAGGCCGCTGCGCCAAAACTCATCATCGAGGCTCACCGCCTGTTGGAGAAGTCTACGTTGAGCAAGTGGCAGCAATACTGGAAGGACCAGGTGGCCAACTGGTACGGCATGTTCCTGCACGAGAGCCAGTATCTGGAGCCGGTCATGCCCGACATGGAGGCTATGCTGACCAGCAGCCAGCGTAATGTCACTGGTACCGCTATCCTGAAGCTCCGTCCCTACGGCTTCGAGACCGTGGGTATCGATTCCGTCAACGACCTGACCAAGAGCAAGCTTGGCGAGTATGGCGAGACACAAACTGGATGGACTGCCGACGAGGCCAAGGGATTCATCAAGGTATCCAGCACACCACTGCGTGTCTATTACGGCATTCACAAAGACGAGAAGAGATAATTTTAAGCAGCAAAAAAAGAAGAATATGATAAAGGTTGGAATCTTAGGCGCAGCAGGCTATACGGGCGGCGAGCTGATCCGCCTGCTGCTGAACCACCCCGAGGTGAAGATCCTCTTTGCCAATTCAGAGAGCAACGCGGGGAATCTGTTGAGTGATGTGCATGAAGGTCTCATCGGGGAAACCGACGAGCGCTTTACTGCCGAAATGCCATTCACAGATGTTGACGTCGTGTTTTTCTGCTTCGGCCACGGCAAGAGCGAAGCGTTCCTAAAGGAGCACACCATTCCCTGTCACGTGAAGATTATAGACCTGGCACAGGACTTCCGCATCAAGGGCAACCACGACTATGTCTACGGCCTGCCCGAAATCAACAAGGCTGACATTATGAAGGCACAGCATGTGGCTAACCCGGGCTGTTTTGCCACCGCCATCCAGCTCGGTCTGCTTCCTGCCGCCAATCTGAACCTGCTGAAGTACGACGTCTCGGTGAACGCCATCACCGGCTCCACGGGCGCAGGCCAGAAACCGGGTGCCACCACCCACTTCTCGTGGCGCAACAATAATCTGAGCATCTACAAGCCATTCACGCACCAGCACCTGGCCGAGATACGTCAGTCGCTGGCACAGGTGCAGGGACATTTGGACGTTGATATCGACTTCATCCCCTATCGGGGCGATTTCGCCCGCGGCATCTTCTGTACGGAAGTCATCCGCACGAAGGCTCCCGCCGACGAAGTCATCCAGGCCTACAAGGATTTCTACGCCGACGCAGCCTTCACGCATTACACGGACAAGCCAATAGACCTTAAACAGGTGGTGAACACCAACAAATGCCTTGTCCACATCGATGCGTTCGACGGCAAACTGCTCGTCACCACTGCCATCGACAACCTGCTGAAGGGTGCCGTAGGTCAGGCTGTCCAGAACATGAACCTCATGTTTGGCATCGACGAGACCGCCGGCCTGCGTCTGAAAGCCTCAGCCTTCTAACTGTTCACCAACATGTAGAGTGTTCATCTCGCCGGTGCTAAAATAAAACAACAAATAACAAAGATTATGAAGAAAATTCTACTTTCACTTTTTCTTGCCCTAACAGCAACTGTCGGCTGGGCTTACGAAGAGATGGAGACCTGCCCCTTCGTACACAACATCAATGGTGTGTGGTATCAGATCAAGGACGGCGAAGCTTGGGTGAGCAGCCGCTGGCATTTCGGCTACGAGCTGATTATCCTGCAAGACGGGGACTGCTATTCCGGCGACGTGGTGATACCTGAAACGATCCAATGGGCGGATGAAGACAATCCCGACACGCCTGAAGTGGAAGGCGGTGGCGAGACTTATCCCGTGGTAGGCATTATGGAGGGAGCATTCTATGGCAGTGAGAACCTGACGTCTGTCTCTATTCCGCACTCCGTCAGAACCATCGAAAACATTGTGTTCTCAGGATGTACCAACCTCACGGAGATCACCTTCCCTTCCAGCGTGGAGAGCATCGGAGCGGGAGTCTGCGAGTACTGCAGTGGACTGAAAAGAGTGATTATCGAGGACGGACCGGAGCTGCTCCAGTGGAACTTCCTCTGCGACAACTGGACCTATTTAGGCATTATCGACGAGGTGTACGTGGGCCGTCCCTACAAGACACCCGATAACAATAGTGCCTTCAAGGCCCTGCCCATCAAGAAGATAACCTTCGGCGAATACGTGGAGGAAATCTACCCTGAAGACGTGGCCTATTGCAACGAGACGCTGGAGGAGGTTGTACTGAAGGGTGTCAAGAGGATTGGAAGACAGGCTTTCGACGGTAATTGGATGTTGCAGTCCGTCACCCTGAACGAGGGTATCGACTATATCGACGACGGGGCTTTCAATTTCTGCGGCATGTCGACCATCACACTTCCTTCTACGCTGATACACATTGGCAACAGTGTTTTCATGAGCTGTACCAACCTCACTGAGATCAGCATTCCCGCCAGCGTGGAGTACACGGGCGCCAGCCTGTTCGACTACTGCAGCAACCTGCGTAAGGTGACGCTTGAGGACGGGCCGAACCTGCTGCAGTGGAACTACCTCTGCTACAACGGAGCGCCAGAGTCGATAGAGGAAGTCTACGTGGGCCGTCCCTACAAGACACCCGAGAACAATAGTGCCTTCAGGGCCCTGCCCATCAAGAAGATAACCTTCGGCGGCTACGTGGAGGAAATCTACGCTGAAGACGTTGCCTATTGCAGCGAGACGCTGGAGACCGTCATTCTAGGCAAGGGCATCAAGTGGATCGCAGGCAATGCCTTTGAAGGCGATTGGCAGGTAAATCAGCTGTATGTCAAGGCTGTGGAGCCGCCCTATGTCGACGGTGAGACCTTGGGCAACATATCCCCAGAGACCTGTACGCTCTACGTTCCAAAGAGCTCACTCGAAGCCTACAAGGCCGCTCCCGTCTGGAAGGACTTCTTTAACATTCAAGGTACCGAGGACGAACCGCTAACCACCACAGTCACCTTGTATGGCTTTGATGGTTTGTGCAACGGCGACTTTTACGATTCGCAAAACAACTATAAGGTACCAGACGGTGTATATATCTACGTCGTCACAGGACTCGACTATGATAAGAGGATGACAATATCTTATTATTTGCCAGACGGCATCATTCCAAAGGGCGTTGCAGTAGGTTTGCAGTATGAGGGCCCAAACGCAACCGTCATTACGCTGACCAGTGTGGATGAGGCTACGCCATACACTGGCACCAACTGGCTTTTTGGCAGCGACGTGGAGACCATCACCACCGCCCCCTACGAAGCATATTTCAAAAGACTTCGTTTCGGCAAACCTGGCTCTGCAGATGAGAATGAATACGCATGGCGTTCAGAAGACGAAAATGGCAGTCCGTTCCTCAGCGAAGCCCATCGTGCCTGGCTCGCAGAGCCCAAGGAAGGAAGCTCCATCAAGAGCCTCTTCATTGGCCACCCATCAACGGCCTCCGACTGCTACTACGACCTGCAAGGCCGCAAGGTGAAGAATCCGCAGACTCCCGGCATCTATATCCGCAACGGCAAGAAAATGATTATCAGACAACCTTAGCAGCCGATGAAGCATACACTTACGAGTGGGCGCTTAATCCAGCAGAAGTAACGAATTTAGTTCATTCAGCGTATGCTCACGCTCCTGCATGGTGCGTGTCAGCTTTTACCAATGAGTTATTGAAGGACAATTCGTTGTGCGGATTTGGTAACATTGCCCATGAGTTCAGCCATTGCCTGGGGCTGCCCGACATCTATCCCCTTCTTTCCGCCTCCGGCACCTTCCACAAAGTCCTCATCCCCTACCCCCTCCAGCGACGAAGACAACCTTGAGCTAAAGCTCGAGCTCGCTCGAGTTCTTCCGAACGTGAGCGAGCTCTGCTTTATTCTCACTTAATCGCGACCTTCTTGCCTCCGTGGATATAGAGACCCTTAGCCGTCGGCTTGCCGTCGAGGCGGCGCCCGTCAAGGCTATACCACTTTTCACTTTTCACTTCTTCACTCTTCACTAGCGAAGCGCTGATCCTCGTGGCATTGTCGTCGCCGAAGAATAATCGGGTGCCGGCGATGTCGCCGGCGGTGATGCCGTCGGCCAGCTGGAAGTAGGCGCGGTGGGTGCCGATGGTCATGGCGGCGTTGGGATAGTAGAGCTTGTTGGCGGCGCCGAGGTAGAGCTTGGTGTTGTCGCCGTCGGCGGGGATGGTGACGGGGGCGTAGGTGCCGGTGAAGGTGAGCACGCCCGCGACGGTGGCGTCATTCGTGGCGTTGCTGACGGTGACGCCCTCGAATACGGGGTTCTTGATGTCCGTGCCGCTCTCGTCCCACTTGATGATGAAGGGCGTGCCGGCGGGGATGGTCGTGGCGGCGTCGAAGTTCAGCGTCAGGGTGCCGTCGGTCAGGTTGCTGTTCTCGGTGTCGAGCGTCATGGCCTGCACGTTGTCGCCGCTGAGGGTGCCGCTGGCGGTCAGGTCAACGGCGAAGGGCAGGCAGAGGGTGTTCCAGGAGCCGTCCTTGTAGAGGGTGCGGCCGCTGAGGGCTACGGCGAGGGTCTGGCCTGCGTGGTCGGTGATGGCGGCGGTGTTGTCGGCGGCGTCGGCCAGGGCGAGGCAGGGCTGGAGGGTCTTGCCGCCGAGGGCGGCGAGGGTGGCGGTCTCAGTGGTGGAGTCGTAGAGGCTGGTGCCGTCGGTGTAGGTAAGGCCGGAGGCGACGGCGAGGGTGCCCTCATACGACTCGCCGCTCCACGTATCGAAACTGGAGGCGGTGAGGGTGCCGCCGCTGAGGGTCAGAATGCCGGGGATGGTAAGTGATTCGTCATCCTCATTCACATAATCCGATATGTCTATTCCTAACTCTTCTCCGGTGGCTGTGACTTGTCCGCCATTGATGCGGACATCGCCGCCCTCGATGTAGATGCCGCAACTGCCGTTGCTGTTGGCGGTGAGGGTGCCGCGGTCGATGACGAGGGCATCGCCGGCGGTGGCTCTTTCTACGCGGATTGCACTCTTGGTGTGGAGTGTACTCTCGTAGTTGGCGTTGACGTTACCGCCGTGAATGCCGAGGGTGCCGTTTGTGATGCTTATCACGACGGCTTTGCCATTGGTCTGGGCGTTGAGGGCGCCGGTGCCTTCGGTCTGGCCGTAGATGTGGAGGCTGTGGCCATCGGCGGAGATACCGTCTCTTGTTTTGGTGCGGACTTTCATGGTGTTGCCGTCGATGAGGATGAGGTGGACGTCGCCGCCGAGGTTGAGGGTGTGGTCGAAGGCTACGGTGGGCTGCCCCACGAAGTACCATCCTGCGGCGAGGCTCTTCTCCGTGCCGTCGAGGGCTACGGCCTGTGCGGTCTGGGTGGAGCCGTCGGCTGTCATGTAGCTGACATCGTGCTGCTGGCCGTCGCTGCGGAGGGTGGCCTTGAGGGTCTTGCCGTCGCAGTCGGCGGTGATGGTGAGGCGGGCTATGGCTGTGCCGGTGTAGTCGGGGGCGTCACCCGTGGGGGTGTAGAGGTCCAACAGCACGTCGCCGAGGATTGCACGGGGGGTGTATCCCTGCGCCGCGCCGCTGGCAAGGGTTGTGCCGGGGGTGAATACGTAGCCGGAGGCGAAATAGTGGTTGCCTGCCAGGGTGAATCCGTTCTCGGGGGCCAGTCGGGGGTTAACAGGGGGGGTGGCGAGCCATTCCGTCTGGCCGGCGAAGGTTCCCGGGGGGGTGGTGATGTTCGCGCCGAGGGTGATGGCGTAGGCAGGGAGGGCGCCGTTTTTGGCGGTGATGTCGGCTCCATTGCAGCCCATGCCGGAGGTGACGGCGGTGCTGTTCACGGTGCAGCCGTGGTAGTAGTTGTTGCGGAGGCGGATGGTGTTGGTGGTGCTGCCGCAGATGGTGCCGTAGTACCTGTTGTCGGTAGCGGTGATATAGGAATCGGTGACGGAGCAGCGCATAATGTTGCCTACGAAGTTGTAGCCCACGATGCCGCCGACGTTCTCGTAGCCTGTGATGCGGGCATCGGTGAGGTGGACGTCGTAGATGTCGGCACCGCTGTCTATACAGCCGAAGAGGCCTTGGTAGATGTCGGCAGTGCTGCTGACGGTCTTGCGGATGCGGATGCCGCTGACGGTGTGGTTCGCGCCGTCGAACTTGCCTTTGAAGTAGCGCATGGTGCCGCCGATGTAGGTGCCTATGGCCTCATAGTTCTCGTCGTAGTCGTCGCCCTCGTTGTCGGGGTGGGTGAACGTGATGTCGGCTCCGAGCTTGAAGTACTTGTACTGGTAGCCGTTTTCAACGGCGGTCTCGCCGTTGGTGCCGTTCACGCGGTGGGCGAGCAGCAGGAGCTGGTCTTTGTTGTATATCATGTAGGGGTCTTCCGAGTCGCCCTCGTTCACGGTTGCCCAGTCGATGGGGGCGAGGGCGGCGGTGTTGACGCTGATGGTCACGTCCTGGTCGGGCATGGTGAGGGTGGAGCCGCTGAGGGTGCCTGCGCTGGCGGTGTAGGCGTACTGGTAGCCGGGCTGGTCGCACTGGGCGCTGGTCGTGAGGGTGAGGCTGAGCTGGTCGCCGCTGCCGTAGTAGAGGGTCTCGCCGCGCTGCAGTCCTCCGCCGCTGTAGGCGGTGATGCCGCTGACGGTGTACTGGGTCGCCGTGCCGGTGAGGGCGATGGCCTCGATGGTGACGTTATCGCCTGCCGAGACGGTGTGCGCCTGCTTGCCCTGGGCGGTGCCGAAGGACTGGGTGTAGTAGCTGTTGTCAAAGGTGCCATCCCATCCACGGGCGAAGGTGGCGCTG
>JAFWOP010000036.1 GCA_017545365.1 Bacteroidales bacterium | reverse complement strand
CACATGGTCTCGTAGCCGAAGGGCACCCAGTCGAAGGTGCCGTCGGTGTTGGTGAGGCCGGTGACCGTCAGGCTGTCGGGAGGCAGGCAGGGAAGGCTGTCGGTCAAGACGGTTGTTGTGACCCATGGACTGTAGTCGAGGCTGTCGGCCGTGCAGTCGGTACGCACACGGAAGGTGTAGCTCGTGGCGGGCTGCAGGCCGTAGAAGGTGTGGCTGTTGCCGACCACCGGGATGTCGGCGCTGGTGAAGTCGGAGGCCGTGGTCTCCTTGATGTTCACCTCGTAGGCCGAGCCGTCGCCGGACCAGGTGGCGGTCACGCTCTCGTAGGTGTGCGTGGTGCCGGTGATGACAGGCTGGCGGCAGCCGGCGGCTCCGCAGGAGAGCAGCTGCATGACAGGACGCCAGGAGGCGACTGCCTTAGAACCGCTGTAGGACGAGGTGATGCTCGTCACATCGGGATTGTAAGTGTCGGAGTAGTAGTAGAGCACCTTGTTGCCGGTGCAGGGCTCCGTCTTGAACACGTAGGAACTGGTGTTGTAGTCGTTACTGTTGTCGTCGACGATGACCAGCAGGTTGGTCGTGCCGCCGTAGTGGTACGAGGTGTCGAGGGTGAAGTAGTTCCAGCCCTGGGTGCAGTTGAGCGGGCCGGTGTAGACCTTGACCGCTGTGGCGGTGTCGAGCGGGACCACATCGGACGAGCTGCCGAAGGTGCTCAGCGTGGTGGGCTGGAAGTAGATGGTGCAGTTGGTCTTGTCGGTCGAAGGTGAGGAGTAGTCGTAGTAATAAGTGATGTACTGGATGTCCGTCGGACCGCCAAGCTCGGCACTGTCGATGATGGTTTCGGAGAGGGTGTATCTGTAGTAGTTGTTGACCGGGGCGTAGTAGCTGGTGCCAGAGGAAGTTTCAGAGCCGATGGCCGTGACCTGTGCGTTGTCGCACAAGGCCGTCTGGAAGGTAACAATAGTCCAGCTGCCGGTGTCGGTACCCCCAGCGCAAATACTGCGGACGCAGACGTCATAGCTGGTCAAGCTAGTCAGGCCGGGGATGACGGCACTGTTGGTGTAGGTGGTAATCATGCCCGTGGTGGGGATGAAGCCGGGTGCGCCCCATGCCACCTCGTAGTAGTCGGCACCGTTGGTGTCCCAAGTGACGGCAAGCTGCACGTCGGACTGGGGAACAGCGGGGTCGAGCTGGAGGTTGAAGACACGGCAGGTGGTGCTGACGCAAGTGACGTTAAGGGCAAAGCCCGGATAGGTAACAGAAGCGTCGGAATGGAAGTAGAGGGTCAGCGGGCCATTGGTGGCAAGATAGGGGCCGATGTTGTTGGTGGAGCCACTGCTAGTGCAGTAGGCGTAGTGGAGCTGGGGTGCGGAGGTGCCGACACCATCGTAGATGCCGAGGTAGTCGCAGCAACCCTCACCCGCGAAGGTGCCCGAAATCTGAACCAGATTGTTGGGGGAATCGGGATAGATGATGACGACAGAAGTCTGGTTGTTGGAATAGGCACCAGTTGCGCCGCCGTCGTCATAGATAATGCCGCCGCACATGCGGAGCGTGTCGGTCTGGTTGGCGCGCATGTCCCAAGTGCCGGGAATGGCGGAGATGGGGCCTACCCACATGGAGGAGTCGCTGCCATAATCGCAGCTGCTACGTACATATATATAATAGGTGACGCCGGGAGTGAGGCCGCTGAAGGTGACAGGACTGGAGGTGACGACAGTGTCGACCGAGGGGCTGCCACTGGTAGTGCTGATGCTGAGCTCATAACCCGTGGGCGTGCCTACGGTGTCCCACGCAACGGTGACGCTGCTGCCGGTATTACCGGCGACGCGGAAGTTGTCGGGCGAGGGGCAGGTGTTGCGATAAATCTGCACATTGTCGATAGCACCGGCAGGGTTGGAGCCGCCGCTTCCATCGTTGCTCCAGGCGAAGACCAGGTTGTAGGTGCCGCCTGTGGTGAGCGTGAAGGTGCTGTTGAGGTTGGTCCAGGTGCTATGCTGGTTGAGGGTGTAAGGGGCTATGGTGACCAAACTGAGGTCGAGCCATCCCTCGCGAGGCAGTTCGCTGGCGAAGCTGTAGCTGCTGGTGTTGCCGTTGGGCGACTGGCCGGCGATGATTTCGTCGCTAGCAGGTGCCAAGAAGACGCGAATGAAGTCGTAGTACTGGCTTTCGCCCTGTGCGCGCCAATCGAAGCTGTAGGCATACTGGCCTGCGGGCATGTCGAAGGTGCGGTAGGCATAGGAGAAGGAGGTAGAGGAGGTGTTGTAGCTGTTGGTCGAGCCGTTATCGTTAGAGATGTAGATGGCCATGCTGTCGGCAGTGCCGCTGAATGCGGCGGTACCCAGATACCATTTGTTGGTCTCGGTGCCGTTCTCTAGGTTCCAGGCGGCACCTTCGCTACCGGTAAAGTCGCAGATGTAGGGGTAGCTGCTGACGGGCGAGCTGGCAAGGGTGCGGAATTGTCCCTGAGTCCAGAAGCTGGTGTCGTCTGCACCGCAGATGGCGCGCACAAAGACGCTGTAGACTATGCCGCTATCGAGGCCGGTGAGAAGCAGAGAGTCGCTATTGGAGACAAAGGTGCCAGTGAGCGTGTCGACGCTGCATCCAGCAATGCCGTAGCGAATCTCGAAATCGGTTTGTGTGCTGTCGGCCGAAGCCCAACGCACGAGAGCGTCGGTAGTGGTTACGGTAGTGGCACGGATGTTTCTAGGACGGACACAGGTGGGAGCCACCACCAGATGTACCTCGTCGATGTACAAGTCTAGGTCGTTGCCCGAAGGCGAGTACATGACGAGCGAGACATAAGAGCCCGTGTCGGAATAGTTGGTCAGGGGCACTTCGAAATCGTGCCAGTTGTAGTCCTCGTTCACAAACACAGTGTCGAGCGGGGTGAAATTGACCAAGCCTTGGCTGGTGCAGACACCCACAATGGCGGCGCCGGTGCCGTAGGTACTTTGCAGGCTGAACTCGAGTTGCAGAGTGCGGATGGGCAGTTCGTTGGTGTCCACCTGAGGCAGCTGGATGATGGTGTAGCTTCCCGAACCATACATATAGGTGTAGAGGGAGGAACCCGAATTGTAGCGGTCGGTGTAGCTGTCCGCTTCGGGATAGTAAGTATCATAGCTGCAATAGCCATACCAGCAGTGGGGTGCATGTTCTTCTGATGCTAATGAGTTGAAGTTGCTGCCGAAGGGCAAGGAGTCAATCAGGCCGCATTCGGTCCAGAAGGAATAGCAGAATGACCAGTTGCCGGTGTCGGGGTCGCAGATGCCGCGGACATAGACGTCGTACTGAGAGGTGGCAGAGAGGCCGGTGATGGCCACGCTGTCGTCGTAGATACTAGAGACGACGGTGCCGGTGCCATGGGCGAAGCCGTTGGGACCATATTCGATTTCATATTCTGTGGCAGAAGTGGTGTCCCAGAAGATGGTGGCATCGGAGAGTGTCACAAAGCGCGAACCCACATGGCGCACACGGGGGCAGGGGGAGATATAAGCCACTTCGATATCGTCGAGGTAGGGATAGGTGGTGCTTGAGGTAGAGGATTTCAGAGTGATGTACCTGCCAGTGCCAGTATAGTCGTTCAGGGGCACCTCGTAAGGTTCCCACGTATAGGTGGTGGTGGGCTGAACCGTTTCGATGAGGGTGAAGGTGTTTAGGTCGGTGGGGTCATCCATCACACCCACTTCGACGGCATGGCTGTAGCCGCTATAGGTGCTGTAGAGCCAGAAGGAAATCTGCAGACTGTCGATGGAAGCTGCCATGACGGGAAGAGTCAGATAGCTGTAAGTGCCGGAACCTGAGTAGAAATACATGGACTTGTTGCCGCCACTGTGGCTTGTGCCTGTGGTGATGTAGGGATAGCCGGTGCTGTAGCTGGAGTAACGATACCAGCAGGAGAGCGACGGGCTGGCAGAGCCTGTGGCCCACGATTCAAAGTTCTCGGTGAAGGGAAGAGCGCTGGCCGCACACTCGGTGCGCACCATGATGATGGTGCTCATATCGGTGTCGCTACAGTGATTGGTGACACGGAGCTGATATTCGGTATTGGGAGTAAGGTTGATGAAGCTGTAGCTGTTGGTCGTTGCAATGTCGGCGTAGACCCATTCGGTGTCGCCTACGATGCGGTATTCCAGTTCCCAGCTTGTCTCGTCGTTGCCAGGGGCCCAGCTGATGTCGATTTGTGTACCGCTTACCGAGTCGGTCACCACAAAGGGAGCCGCACAGGAGCTGGTGGCATTACAACCATCGACGATGAAGGTGACGCTGGGCAGGTAAGTGTTGGAACTAGTAGTGTTGCCCGACGACATGCAGTCGCTCATGGTGAAGGGGTTGCTGTCTTTATACTTATGTATAGAGGCACCATTGCGTCCCGAGTTGGTGCTATAGGCATAGAAGCCTGACGAACTCTGGCTGCTGCCCGACTGGTTCATAAAGGAAGAGAACAGAATGTTGCTTGAGCCGTCCCACTCGAAAGGAGTGTCAAACTCATAGTACACCCAACCAGCCGATGCCGAGGTGGCAGGACGCACGGTGGGTCCGTAGACCTGTGTCAGTGTGTTGGGGTTGACCATGTCGGTCGAAGAGTTGAGTGCTTGCCGGCTGGTGTTGCCCAAAAAGATGGTCAGTTCCTTGTTGTAGGAGCCTGCTGCTGTGTAGCCGAGCACCATGCCTTTGATACGGCCAGCCGAAAGGCCTGCGGCATGAAGGTCGCTAGCGTTGTAGATGGCTTGGCAGAACGTGTTGCCCCAACCACTATTAACGAAAGTACCGTTAGTGCTGGTGGTGCCGTTCGAGAATTGGATAGTGTCGGTCTGGGTGGTGTCGAATTCCACACAGGGCAAGCCGGTGGTGGAAAAGTCGACGCTGTCCCACGGGCCGTAGCCGTCAATGTCGCAGTTGGCACGCACACGCATCCGATAATCGGTGTGGGGGTTGAGGCCCGTCACCAGCACGCGAGGCACGGTGGTAGTCATCGTTGCTGCGGTAGTGTTGGTGTTGAGGTCAATCACTTCCACGTCGTAGCCTACCGGCTCGCCGGGGATGATGCCACTCATAAAGCCCCAATTGGCAGCGGCACCCGTGGTGCCCGAGCCCCTGAACGTCAGGTTGCGGATGGTGGGGCAGGTGGGTATCACGTCCACTACCACATCGTCGAGATAGGTGTAATAGGTGAGACGCTGCACAAAGCAGATAAAGCCCGCGCCATGGTAGTTGCTCAGCGGCTGTGCAAAGGACTCCCAAATATTCATCCCATCGGGCATGAAGGTGCCGAGTGAGTGGAAAGTGCTGAAATCGTCGGGATTTTCAATCACACCAACCTCGATGCTGCCGTAGGTACTCGAGGTCTTCAACAGCTTGAACGAGACCATCAGGTTGCTCAACGAATCCTCGAACATGGGCATGACCAGATAGCAATAATAGCTGCTGCTGTAGCCGTAGAAATAGATGCTCTTGCTGCCTGTGGCTGCATAGCTGGCGGAAGCGTAGGGATAGGTGGAGCTTACGCCCATAGAGCCATAGCTCCAGCAGGGGTCGATGCCCGAAGAGGAGCCGGTGGTCCACGACTCGAAACTCTCCACGAATGGCAGTGAGTCGTGCTCAATTATATTGCAGGGAGTGTGGATGGTCTGCGACAGCCACATGCTGGTGTCGGTTCCGTCACAGACGGAGGCCACTCTCACTGTGTAATAGGTATTAGGAGAAAGGTCGGTAAAGAGATAGTTGGTGTCAGTCGCGTCGGCCGTGACCAAGTTGGTATTGGCCGAGTCGAGTGCTACTACCCACTGGCTGGCAGTGCCAGTCTCGGTCCAGGAGATACCCAGCGAGTTGTGGGTGATGGTGGTGAATGTCAGGTTTGCCGGACGTGGGCATGTGGGTTGAGTGAACACAATGTTGTCGATGGCACCCGAAGGCGAAGAACCCACACTGGCATCATTCGCCCAGGCAAACACCAGACGATAGGTGCCGAGCGAGGGGACGTAAAAGTCCAGAAACTTGTTCTGCCAAGTGGAGGACTGATTCAGCGGACGGTTGTTCGTAAGGTCGATGAAACCCGAGGGGAGGGAACCGAACGCCCAGTCGTAAGAAGAAGTACCGCCCGAAGGAGACTGACCAGCCGTCAACGACGCAGATGCAGGTGCAAGAAAGACACGGACATAGTCGTAAGCGTAGTCCGTGCCGCCTTCACCCTGACATTTCCAGTCGAAGGAAATGGCATAGGCACCAGCATCCAATGAGAATTCTTGGTAGGCGTAGACGAACGTGATTGACGAAGTGTTGTACGTGTTCGACGCACCGTTGTCGCTCGAAATGTACAGACTCTTTGTGCCGCCGTTGTTTGTAGCGGTGCCGATGAACCATTGGTTCGCCTGGCTGCCGTTCACAAACATCCATCCGGCAGTGTCGGAGTCATCTTCGAAGTTGCAGGTGTAGTTGAACGCCTGCCCTTGTGTCACCCATGGTGCGACCATTATCGCCAACATGAGCAACAGTGACTTTAATAGATGTTTTTGCATAACAAATGAATTTAATTAATGTATACCATTCAAAAGTGCAAAAGTACTAAAAAAAAAAATGAATCGTCAAAAAAAAAGGCCCAATCTGGCAGAATTAATGGTTAAATGCTAAAATGACAGGTTAAACTCGATAAGATTACCCCCCAAAAAAAGCATTCTCGGCTGAAAAAAGTGAGCAGACCCCCGTTTCAGGACGGCAATTAATGCCCAAAATGTCTTTTTTTGGCCAAAAGCGGATTGAGTGATCCCATGTAGAAATCGTCTGTCCCTACATACAGACTTACGACGCAAGCACACATATTGGCGAATAAGAAATAGCACATTTTTGTGCGAAAATTGCCCCACGGAAGGGCAAAATAGTGCTTTTTGCATACGAAATACACTTTTCGGTAAACACTTTTACCATCAATTTTCCGACCAACACCTCCTAATAGCGACATTCGCCACATATTTTTGGGCATATCGGAAAAAGGCAGTATCTTTGCATCGTGTTAACAGAGAGTTTTAGTTAATACTAGAGTTAATTTGTAAAGCCACGGTGTTCTGCTGTGGCTTTATTTTGTTTTGCCCTTGATTGAAGGAGTACGCTCTTATGCAACGTATGACCGTTTTTTGCTTCGCCATCTTATCATCGATGCAAGTCCACAGGACTTCTTATGGTGGGTTCTATTAAGGTGTGTTCTATAAATTCCGTATTCATGTCGTTGCGTTCTCCGTTAGGCTTTTGTTCCACTATCGCAAGCCCACCGGACTTGCTTCATCTTCGGGACGCAGTCTCGTTCCGTTTCTACTATCACCGCACTGCGCCATATACGATGTTTCTCTGAGACGTTGCTGCATCTCGGCAGAGCAAGCAAGCTTGCTCTGCTCTCGACTTCCGCAACGTTATTAATGGACACACCTCTATGAGGTGATTTATAGAAGTCCCCTACTGCACAAACACCTTGAGCGTGTGCCTCCACGGGGCGCGTATTATGGAGCCCTCTTTAGAGAGACTGCACGAAGTCGTTGAGGTTGGTTTGGGAATTGGTAATGCCCAAAGCACGGCGAAGATGGAGACGATAGGTCTTGACCGAGTCGGGGGTGAGATGGAGCATGGACGCTATCTCCTTATTGGTTCGACCAACCTTGATGAGCATGCACAGCTTCTGGTTGGTAGAAGATAGGTCGGGGTACTTCTCCTGGAGCGTCGGGACAAAGTCGGGATATTGCTTCTTGAACAGACTGTGGAATACATTCCAATTGTCCGACTGCATCAAATCATCGAGGTTTGGTGCGTTCAGCGTCTGAACTGGGTTGACTTTAGATGCATCTATTAGGAGCTCTTTTATTTGTTCGGAGAGTTCGCGGATATGGGCAATGCTATTCCCTCGAATTGTCCAGCTCTGTCTGTTTCTCATCAATCAAAGCCTGCTGCTGCCGGATGAGCTGCTGGTTCATTCCCTGACGCATACGGCGGATGCGGAAGAGAACAGCAATGCTGACAACCAGCAAGAAAGAGAGTATGATGAAGATGGTGGAGTTGCGTTGTGCAAACCGACGTTGTTCATCAAGATTCTGCAACTGGGCCGATGCCTGGTCTTCGCGGTCGGAGAAGATTTCATCCAAATCGTAATACTGTGCTGAGATACTGTCGCGCAATGCGATGTAAGCCTGACTGAAATGGTAAGCCTCGCGATAGTCGCCCATCGCCTCGTAGCATTTCATGAGACCTTGAGCCGCATGTTCCTGCCGTTTGAGCTTGAAAGTGCCACCCACACGATTGAACTGAGTGTGCAAGATATCGGCGGCCTCTTTATAATGACCTTGCTTGAATAGGATACCGGACTTGAGCAGCGCAACTTGATAGGTGCAATAATCCATATTGAGGTAGTCACTTGCCATCTGCATCTTATCCACCGCCTGACGAGCCATCTCGTAATCGCCTAATTGCATTGCCGCAGAGCATTGTATGTTATAAAAGTTACACCAAAACTGTGCGTATGTGGGGGTTATAATGGTAGAGTCGGCACCATAGTGCCCCACGCTATCCAATATCTTTTGACAGATTAAGAGAGCCGAGTCGGGATTAGAAAGGACAAGGGAGCGTGCCACATTAAGGTCGAGGTGGTAGAGCATGTATTTGGGTGCGACGGTCTCTGCCAGGTGGAAATACTTGTCGGCATAGGACTTTTTGGACAGGGCACTATATACAACACCCAGCTGAAGGTAGGTTTTGAAAATGAAGAGCGAATCGGAGGCCTGGGTGAAGAAGTCAAGAGCGTTTTCCAGTTGCACAATGGCACGGACATTATGCTCGGTATAGATGCAGATAACGCCATTGACATAGGACGAGAAGCCCAGAAGCATCGGAGGGTCGGCACGGTCCACCGCAGCCTCGGCCACAGAACAGTAACGAAGCCCGTCTTCCACCCTGCCTTCAATCACCAGGCAGAGGGCCTTACCAAAGTTACCCATTGCCCTACCATAACGACTGCCTTCAACAATGGCCATGGACATCATCGTGTCGAAACAAGACTCTAGGACATTGATGCTACAGTCCTTATATTGGATGTAGCTGCTATGAAGGATGGAGTCGTACTTAGGCTGCTGCTTGTCTGGAGAATGGTATCTGCCAGCCTCCACGCCGGAAGGAAGCCCGGCGAGGAGGAGCAGTATGAGGCAGATAGCTGTTCTATGTTGCGCCATGGCTAGCGGACAACAAGTTTCTTGACGGTGTTGATGTCGCCACCTGTGATGCGTACATAGTAGGCACCTTGGGTCAGCTGAGAGGTGGCCAAAAGGGCTTTCTCAGTGCCTTGCGGGAGTGTCTGAGTCAGTTTGACCCGACCCGCCATATCGATGATTTCTATAGATACAGCACTATTGGTGATGGGCAGTGAGATGGTAACATCGGAGCTGGTGGGATTGGGGAAGAGCTTGACACGAACATCATCAGTCATGCTATTGATGCTGCTGTAAGGTGTGGTAAGGGTGATACGGTTGGACCACTGTTCACTGTAGTATCCTTCGCCGCAGATGCCCCTCACATAGATGTCATACATAGTCTCTCCTGTCAGCCCAGTGAGCGTGTAAGGATGGTGGTCAGTAATGACATAAACACCTGTCCCATCCACGAACCCGGTCTGACCCCACTGGATTTCCCACTGGTCAGCGCGGCCGCCTTCAACCCAGTCCAGCACCACACTGTTGCCTTGCAGATTGCTGTAGGTAAGGTCTGTAACATTGGGGCAGTAGTCGGTAACAAAGGAGATGGTGTCGCTCCACTGGCTGGGATCATCAATATCCTGACAGTTGGCCTGGACGGACACATAATAACGAGTGTTCGAAGTAAGATTCGAGAAAGTGGCACTGGCCAAATAGGCACTGATGGTCTGGTCGAAATAGGTGTTGAAGAGATGGACCCTGTAGCCTATGTTGTTCTCTTCGGGTGACCACACCAGCTTGACCCTGTTGTTGGTGACAGACTGGACACGGAGGTCCATCGGAATCAAACAAGGCACGTCGCTGGAGTTGAACTCGCCTTCAACCCAGTTGGAGACACCGTTGGTGTCGCAGTACTGACGGACATGATAGACATAGTCGGTATTGACATATAGCGAGTTGATTGTGTAGAAGGTGTCGGTAGTAGCGATATTGTCGGAAATCCAGCTACTGCTATTAGCCAGTCGGTAGCCTACGCGATAGGAGCTGCCTGTGTTGCGCCAACGCAAGGTGGTGTTACGGGAGCGGACGATGGGGTCGCGTAAGACAGGTGTCGAGCAGTTGTTAGGAGGACATACGGAGAAAGACATCAGTGCGCGGTAGGCATAGCTGTTTTTTGAGCCGATAAAGTTGGTGAGGCCCGCGGACGAGGTTGCATCTGGATTGTATGTGTCGCTATAGAAGCACAAGGACATGATGTCGGAGCTGGGAACCACGGAGAATGTGTGTGAAGTGGTGTTGAGGCCACTGCTATTATCATCGACAGCTATCACCAAATTGTCTATGCCGTTATAGGAAAATGGCATGTTGAGGGTGAAATGATTCCAACCCTGGGAGCAATTGAGACTGCCGGTGTAAACAATCTGCATATCCTCGGGAGCAACAAAGTCGTTGGGACCGGAGAAGCTGCTGAGTGTGGTGTGGCCCATATAGATGGTACAGGCTGTCTTAGCCGTCATCGCACTAGCACCGCTATAATAGAAGCTTATGCCGTTGATTTCGCCTGCACCGGAGAGTTCGGAGCTTTGGACTAACTGCTGGGTATAGGAGTAGCGATAATAGTTGTTCACTGGGATATCGTAGGAGGTGTTGGCATTGGCAAGATTACCAATGGTGTCGAAATGTCCGTCGTTGCAGATTTTGGTGGTGAAAGTGTAGGAGGTCACCTGCGAGCTGTCCTCGCTGCCACAGAGACGGCGGACATAGGCTGTATAGGTGGTACCGGGGATCAGTTCTGTCAAGTGGATGCTGTTGGTGTGCACAAGGTCGCTAGATACCACGGCACCTCTGTGACGAAGGGTAACACGGTAATCGACATCGTCACGGCCATGCCAAGCCAAGGTGGCAGAAGCCATATTCAGGTTGCGGAGACGGTAGCCAACAGGTCGAGGACATTCAACATATTGGAGACTGATATCGTCAACGGCAGCCGGGTTGCCGAAGAAGGTGCCAATCGTTGTTGTATTCTGATTGAACCAATAGAACACCAGACGGTGGACACCAGTAATACTGTCAATAAGGACAGAGTAGGTGTTCCAACCAGGCTGGACATAAACGGCAACCAACAGGGTAAGGTCATTGACATTGCCCCAAGGCGAGACCAGAGGGCTATTGGATGCAGGTTGGAGGGGTGTGTTGGGGTCGGCGAGGAAGACGGCAAGGCCATCGTAGACGCTAGTGCCCACACGGCATCCGCCAGCGGAGGCACGGAATGAGAGCAAGAAACTACTGTCGATGGTACCGAAGTCGATATCGCGGTAGGCCACTGCGTTCACCACTTCGTTGATATGCGTGCTACAGGTGCTGCCAGAGTCTGCCGAGATATACATAGTATTGGTACCGGGATGGGTGTTGTTGAGCGAGCCATTGCCCACGGCACTGCCTCGATACCAGTTGATGGGCGAGTTGGAATTGACCTGCCAGTTGTCCCACTCGGTAGACGTTTCGAAGTCGAAGAAGTAGGGGATGGTGGCAGGATTCTGCATGGTGCTGAAATTATGGGGTGTGCGGCTCCATTCGGAAGTGTCGCCCACACCGCAGATGCTACGCACATAGATGTCGTAGGAGGTGGAGGGTTGCAGACCTGTGATGACAAGCGGGTTGCTAGTGGTAGTGATACGGGTGCCAGAGCCAATGGCAAAGCCGTGGTACACATATTCGACCTGCCAAGCAAGGGAGCTGCTACGGCTGTTCCACGACAATGTGACGCCGTTGGAAAGCACATTGGTGGTGACGAGGTTGTTGGGCCGCTGGCATTCGGGAATCACCTCAACAGCCACGCTGTCGAGGTAGACATAGTTGTATGTGGCCGACCCGGTGGCAGTAGATACAAAAGTAATGTACTGAGCAGAACCCGTAAAGGTGTCGAAGGCCACCTCGTACAAGGTCGGCACATCGGTAAGGGTGATGGTGTCGAAGGGGATGAAGGATGAGATGTCGGTAGTAGAGCAAAGACCGACAATCACATCATGAGAATAATAGGTGGATGTGGTGTTATTGGTCCAAGCTTTAAAGACCGTCTGCACTACATTGCTGGGGTAAGAGACGCTGTCGAGGGTTGGCAGCATAGCATACACGCGATTGGAGGAGTAAGAATAGAGATAGAAGGTCTGCCCGATAATCTGATTACTTGCATCAGTGACATTCATGATATAGGGATATGAGCTGTAGCCGCCACAAGTCCAGCAAGCGGGGCGGGCACCTGTTCCGACACCCCAGCCGTCGAAGTTCTGAGTATAGGGGAGGGAGTCGATGATGCCGCATTCGGTAGTGAAAGCCGATACAAACGACCAGTTAGAGGTATCGAAGCTGGAACAAAGACCACGGACATACACTTCATAACGGGAAGAATGACGCAAGCCATAGAGAGTCACCGAAGGTAAGGAACTGGTGACAAGGGTGCCACTGCCATGGGCAAAGCCAGCAGGGCCATATTCAATCTCGAAATAGTTGGCATTGGTGTCAACCCAATCAACATGCGCGGTTGTGGTAGTGATATTGCTGAAAGTGATGTTTCTCGGACGAGGGCAGTCAGGTATCACGGACACCTCGATGTCATCGATATACATATAGCTTGACGAACCCGAATAGCCCAATGCTATATAATTGCCATTACCATAGTAATCGTTGAGGGGTACCTCGAACAGTTCCCATGTACTGGTGCTGGCCGGCGAAACGGTAGCCACAGGAGTGAACGTGCCGAAGTCTTCAGGGTCGGTCATCACACCCACCTGAATAGAGTAGCTGGCACTGGTTTTATAGGCCGCGAAACTAATCTGCAGACTGTCAACACTCGTTGCAAAGGGAGGCAGGGCCAGGTAGTCATAGTAGGAAGAGCCGGGATTGACAAAATACATGGACTTTGCCCCGCTGTGGGCATAGCTGGTGGAGACGTAAGGATAGTTATATGAATAGTTGGTCCCACGGTGCCAACATTCAGTAATATCCTGACTGTTGGAAGGGGCAACAAAATTCTCGAAATTCTCATAGAATGGGAGTGTGGTTATCGAGACACAGGGTGTTGTGAATACAACCTCGGCATAGGTATCGGCAGAACCACAGTTGGCCACTACACGCACCTGATAGCTGGTCATCGGCAAGAGGGTGGTAAAGGTATATTGGTTGGTTGTCAACCCTGATACGGCGGTAGTCCAAGTAGCATCATCGGCCGCCTTATAAAGGACATTCCAGGAGGTCTCGTTGTTGCCAGGAATCCATGAGATGGCGGCAGTGTCGACGGTGAGGCGATTCAAGATAACCGTTGGTGCGGCACAAGTGTCAAACTGGCTGCACCCCAAAGTATAGATAGTGATGGTGGGGCGATAGGTGCTGGTGCCACCATTACCACTAGTGCTGTTGGACGGAGTATACTGGGTGCCATCCTGATAACGATAGATGGTGCGAGTATACGAACCTGAAGTGCTGTAGCCATAGAATCCCGAAGAGGAGTGGCTGGCACCATTGGGCTGATTCATCATAGTGGTGATAATCAAACTGCTGGAACCGTCCCACATAAACGGCTGAGTAAATTCGTAATGAACCGTGCCGCTAGTGTTCAGCGGATGGGAGGCAGGCCCGTAGACGAGGTCCTGGGTGCGGACCGTCACCATATCGGAGGAGGAAGAATATGTAGTCCTGTTAGCCGAAGTGACATAGATGCTGAACACTTTAGCATAGGAAGAATTGGTCGTGAAGGTGTAGTCCAGACCCGCTATCATGCCGGCATAGATGCCCATGGCGTTCAGTTCTTCGGCTGTGTATATGCTTTGGCAAATAGTATTGCCCCAACTGTTGTAGACCGGAACGCCAGAAACCTGGCTTGTACCAGTGTTGAAAACTATGGTATCGGTGGTGTTGGGGTCAGTTACAAGGCAGGGCATATTATGGGTAGTGAAGATGACGCTGTCCCAAGCGCTGATGCTGTCGTTGGAGCAGATAACCCGCACTTTAGCCTTGTATGAATCACCGGGGTTGAGTCCTGTTACCAAGCAACGGGGCTCACTGACGGTGGTTTGGAATTGGATAGTCCCAGTGCTGGTGCTTTGCACCTGCACCGCATAGCTGGCCGGATCACTTAAAGTATTCGTCATCACATCCCATGAGAGGAGGCAGCCTGTGGTTCCTGTTGTATTGACCTCGACATGATTGACCGGCGAGCAGGCAGGAATGCGCTCGACAAGGAACTCGTCCAAGGCTGCATACCAGCTGCCCGTAGTTGACCTGGCCATGACGGCGATGAAATTGCCCTGACCGGTATAATTGGCCAAGGGAATGACAAAGCGTTGCCAGTCGGTTGAATTGACATTGACAGTTGTTACTGGGACAAAGGAACTGATGTCAAGGGGATTGTTCATCACGCCCACTTCAAAAACTGCGCGGTAGCCAGAGCTCGTAACCTTACTCCAGAAAGTGAGCTGAAGGTGGCTGGCAGGGGCAACATCGGTGTCAATACCTGGTAGCACGACACATTGGTAGCTGCCGTATGAGGGTCCTGAGGTGGAATTGTACCAATACAACCCCTTGGCACCTCCATTGTGGGAATAGGTAGAGCTGTTGTATACGTATGGGTAGCCATAATATGTCGTGGCATCGTTGTTACGAACCCAGCAATCGACAAAATAGGAGGAGGTGGAACTGCCACTAAGCGTGCTTTCGAAATCTTGGTAATAGGGCAGGGTGGTAAGGAGTACGCATGGGGTATGAACCATATAGGTCAGTATCATACTGGTGTCTGATCCGCACAAGGCATAGACATGGACGGTGTAGTCGGTATTGGGTGTAAGGTTCGAAAAAGAGATTGAAGTGTCTGACACGTTCAAAATGGTGCCCTGCCCATAGACCTGAGTAGCCGAGTCCAGCTCCACAACCCATGAAGTAGCATTCCCATCGCTGTAGTCCGACCAAAAGAAGTCGAACGAGTAGGGCATGAGGTTGAGGACGTAAGGCGAAGCAGGGGTGGCACACGTCGGTTGTATGAACAGGATGTTGTCGACCGCAGCAGGAGGATTGGAGCCTGCTGAACCGTCATTGCACCACATGAACACCAGCTTATAGGTGTCGGCCGTAGAAATGGAGAATTCAGTAGCGAATGTCTGCCAAGAGTTGGCCATATTCATACGGGCTGTACCGTCAAGCGGAATCCAGCCACTGGGAACCCCGCTATAATTATAGGTAGATGTGCTGCCATCGGGCAGTATTCCCGCAGTAAGTGTGGCACTATTGGGGGCTAAGAAGACCCGCATATAATCGTAGTTCGACTCGCCGTAGGCCTTCCAGTTATACGAAAGGTAATAAGAACCCTCCATCAATTCGAAAGAGCGGTAGGCATAGACGATACTCTGATTGCCTGTGTTGTAGGAGTTGGTGGAAGAATCCGTGCTGGAAATGAACAAAGCCCGGCCTCCCACATTGACAGAATCAGTCCCGATACACCATTTGTTGGTTTCGGAACCATTCACAAAAATCCAACCCGCAGAATCGGAGTCATCGTTGAACGAGCATGAGTAGTCGACAAATTGCGACTGTGCAAAGAATGGCAGCAGCAAAACGGTTGCCAGCAATAACATTCTTACTAACTTTTTCATAGGTCAATATATATTTTATTTCTTTTTTTTCCTTAGATAAAAGTCTATAATTGGCGATGCAAAGATACAACTTTTTTTTATCATATTACATTTTTTTGGTATTTTTGCACTCGAAAATGAAGACAGCTGAGTGTTTCAAACGGAAGTTCTTCCTCCTAGGAATGATTCTTTTGACCCTGACGGCCAACGCACAAGACTATGTAACCAAATCGGGCAACACAGTCTTTCCCGCCGACAGAGTGCCTGCCATTTTCCCACAATACCGCAAACAACCATCCAGCCCAGACTCCTTGGCAGGTACCTTTCTGGTGGTCACTCGACCCGACCTGCTCGCACCCCTTCAGCCTTTCATCAAATGGAAAAGGCAGCAGGGCTATCGCGTCGAAACCCTCGTCTTCCAAACGCATCTCTGCGACAGCATCCGATTCCGCCTGAAGGAACGATACCTAAATGCTTCGTCAGCATTTCCGGCGCAGAAATATGTGCTTCTGGTGGGCGACGTGAACCGCATCCAGGCCTTTACTGGCAAATACACCCCTTCGGCCTTGAACTCCTCTGTAACAGACATGTACTATGGAGAGTATACTGGCGACTATGTCCCAGAGGCCTACGTGGGACGCCTCTCCGTGACTGACAGCAGTGAGCTGGCCCATGTGGTGGGGAAGATAGTCCGTTACGAACAAGGCGAATGGGCATCCTCGGCACATCGCCTAGTCTTGATTGCCGGTCGCGAAAACAGGACTCCCGCACCTGAAACAACCAATGGTCAGGTGAACTACCTTTCGCAGCTGGCAGCCCGACACCGGCCACACCTTGACACCATCTGTTTCCGAAACCCGGAATCTGCCACATTAACCGACAGTATCTTATCCACCCTGCAGATGAGCAACGCGCTGGTGAACTATACCTCCCACTGCACCCGCAGCGGATGGAGCAGCCCAACCATCAGCTACCGTAGCATCGACACCCTTGGTAATCCTGTCCCCACCCTGTTCGTCAACAACTGCTGCCTATCAAACGCCTTTGACGGCACTTGCTATGGCGAACAGCTGTTACGCCGCAACGAAGGAGGGGCTATCGGTGCGATAGGGGCCAGCAACGAGACCCTGTGGGCCGAAGACTACTACTGGGCCGTAGGAGCCAAATACCCAGCCGCCCTCACCCCTTCCTACGACAGCACCCTGCCGGGCGCATTTGACAGCCTTCTAACCCCCCTCTACAACAACTATACCCTGGGAGCCATGCTCTATGCCGGATGCAAGGCCGTGTCGCAATCGGGCTCTCCCTTCGACGCCTTCTATTGGGAGACCTACTGCCTCCTAGGAGACCCTTCGATGACTCCCTTCGTCGGCCAACCCGAAAGCCTCCAGCTGACACCCCAGTCCCCTATACAAGCCGGCATCACGGTCCTCCAGGTCTCCTGCCCGCCCCACACACGCATCTGCGCCACCCAGGACACACTCCTCCTAGCTACTGCCAGCAGCCAGAACGATAGCAGTGTGACCCTTTACCTTCATCGTGGGCTTGACGGTGACAGCATCACACTTACGGCCAGCCGCCCCGGCGACATCGCTCAAATAATGACTCTTCCTATCCCAACTCGTGAAGAAGGATTCCTGGCTGCCACCGACTACCATGTCGAAGACACACTGCTACACATAGTCATTAAGAACATGGGGCGCACCCCAGTGGTTCAACACACCGTCGCCTTAACTCAGACATCCGGAGACAGCCTTGCCGGAGCCACATTCGACACCCCACAGCCCATCACAATCCACAGCCTTCCCCCTTTGTCCGACACCACGGTCACTACACAACTACACAACTACACAATTGGAATCGAGCCGCTCATCAAGGCATGCCTAACAGCCTACGACAGCGCGCATTCCCCCTACAGCACCCTGCACCTCTATGCCCACACTCCCGACATACGTCCTCGAATTCTCCAGATTCGCCTCGCTGATTCTTCCGGCAACACCGTCCAATCAATCGTACCAAACCACCACTTTGTCATCAATGCCGAACTCTCCCACCCCGCCGACTCTGCCACTCTGATATTCGACATGCACACAAGCACCCAGTCCGCACCGTTCCACTATTCCTTCCCCACCTATTGGGACAATGAAAATGACCATATACATCTCACCATTTCAGCACATAAAGGCCGTTGGCACGACACTCGCGAAGGCTGGCTTGTCCCCTACTCCACCTACGAACGATTCGAGTCCGGCACATTCGACAACCTTCCATGGTTCAACAGGGGACCTTTCCCTTGGACCATCGACAGCCTATTCGCCCACCAAGGCCTCTTCTCCGCCCGTTCGGCCATCATAGACCATTTGCAGAAGTCCGTCTTGGAACTGGAGGTTGAGACTTTGGCTGACGACAGCATCACATTCTTCTTCAACGTCTCTAGCGAGGCTCACGACTGGCTCTACTTCTTTATTGACGGCCGCAGGTGTGGCTATTGGAGCGGCAGCAGCGGATGGCGGTATTATGCCCGCCCGCTGGCGGCAGGAAGGCATCTGCTGCAATGGATTTACCAAAAAGACGCTGCCTTAAGCGAACGCGACGACTGCGCCCACATCGACGACATCCGCATTCCCCTCGCCCTCTGGAGCCGTCCCTATGGCACTTCAGAAAACCACACCCCTCTGAACATCGAAAGCCCCTCCAAGGAACCACCATACCGTATCTACCCCAACCCCACCTCACATTTGCTAAATATCGAGTTGCAAGAAAGCACCCAAAGTCGAATCATTCAGCTATTTGAAATCGACGGAAGGAAGGTGGACGAAATTTTAATACCACCCCACGTCAATTCCACACAATATTTTACCACCCCCTTACGTTTAGGGGTATATTTGCTCGTGTTGCACGACGAGGTCGGCAACCGCCACATACATAAATTGATTGTAACAGAATAACAGATGCAGCAAATTGACACACTGCCGCCCTACTGCGCTCCATTCGACATGATTGCCGACAGCTCTGCCGACGCCACCCTCAACTCTGTCCATCCCTGCATTTACGACTCCATCTTCACCCCTGTAGAGCAAACTGCACCACATGTGCGGAAGAGCCTTTTCACCCACAGCCAACTGGCAGTACAGCACAACCACGAAATAACCATACACCACGCCGAGACTTCCGGGTGGTACTTCGGATTCATCGCCCTCTCCATCTTCCTCATCTGTTTCTTCCTTCGCCACAAGCAAATCAGCATGCTCAACCTACTCCAGTCGGCCATTGACCACCGCGCCATGGACCGTATGCTGCGCGACACCAACCTCACTCACTCCCAAGACCTAGTGCCCATCGCCCTCATCATGCTCATCCCCATGTCGTTGGTCGGATTCTTCTATTTCCTATCCCATGGTAACAACACATGGATGGACATCCTGCAATATCTCTCGCTGCTCCTAGTCTGCTATCTGGTCTACTTCCTCCGCAACGGAATCATCCGTTTCCTCGGCAACGCTTTCAACAACCAAGAGGCCACCCACATCTACCTCTCAAGCAACTACATCTACCATCTGCTCTATGCCATTGCAGCCACCGCGCTGGCCTTTTTCATCTTCTATACCGACACAATGGGCGAGACGTTCTTCTACATCCTTGCCGGAATCCTCGGTTTGCTCTTCATCGTAAGGCTGATTCGTGGCCTGCAACTTATTTTAACATTTTCAAAAACCCCGAAATTCTATTTATTTTATTATCTTTGCATCCTTGAAATTGTACCGATAATCATCATAATTAAGGTTGCAATTTCTTATTAATTAGCGAATTGTGTAAAAAGAACAATATTTCATGAAAGTCAAAAAAATCCTGATTTCGCAGCCCGAACCTGCCGATCTTGAGAAGTCCCCGTACAGAAATCTAGTCAATAAATACGGCATCGACATCACTTTTTACAAGTTCTTTGAAGTCGTCGGTCTCACCGCCTCAGAATTTCGCAAATCACGCATCCACCTCTCCGACTATACCGCTGTTATCTTCAACAGCAAAAACTCCGTCGACCACTTCTTCCGTCTCGCCAAAGAACTCCGTGAAATTATCCCCGACACGATGAAGTATTTCTGCGCCACCGAAGCCATCGCCCTCTACCTACAGAACTACATACAATACCGCAAACGCAAAATATTCTTCGGCAACCAGTACTTCTCCGAACTCATCGAAGTCCTTCAGAAACACCGCGAAGAAAAATTCCTCTTCCCCTGCTCTGACGAAAAGCAGACCGAATACACCAAACTCCTTGACAAAGCCAAATTCAAATACACCAAGGCCACCATGTACACCTCTGTACCCCGTGACCTCACCCAATTCAACCTCAATGACTTTGACATGATATGCCTCTTCTCTCCCATCGGAGTCCGTTCTCTGATAAAGAACTTCCCCGATATTGCTGAAGAGAATATCATGATTGCCGCTTTCGGCCCTTCCACCCATTCTGCCCTGAAGTCCGCAGGCATTAAGCTGACCATTGCCGCCCCCACCAAAACCTCCCCCTCCATGGCAATGGCTATTGAAAACTACATCAACGGCAAAGGTCAGGACGACGTAGTCATCACCCGCTCTTCCGCTCTCAAGAAAGACTTGGGACACGTCCGTGGCCTCTCTAGCAGCATCGGCGGCATCAATGGCGGAAAGAAGAACAAGTCCGTTTTTGCCAACAAGGCCAAATACAGACAGCTACAAGAGGAGCGTAAGGCTCAGGCCGCTGCCCGCAGAGCAGAACGTCAAGCACAAAAAGCAGCCTCACAGAAAGCCAAAGAAGAGACCTCCGAAAGCTGATAGCTACAGTCCTCTTGCCGGAGGCACCTTCTATTCAACCTGAATTGCCTTATCATGTACACATTTGGCAAACAAGAACACCTATGCAGCAACACGCTGATAGGTGAATTGTACCATTCAGGCCACCGGCTCATGCTCTTCCCTTACAGCATCCACTGGATGCCTGTCCGGCAGGACGCACTCCCCGACGGGATTCCACTACAGGTGATGGTTGTCACCTCCAAGAAAAAAAACCACCTTGCCGTCGACCGCAACCGCATCAAACGGCTGACACGCGAATGCTACCGCTTGCACAAGCCCGAACTACACACCTTCCTGCACAATAACAACATCGCCATCGTACTATCCCTCAACTATATTCACAACTCAATCATGGAATACAGCACCCTCTACCACAAGTTCGACAAACTCATACCCCTCCTTATCGAGGACATTTCAAACAAGCTCCTTACGAACCATGAAACAGCTGTGGAACAACCTCTGTAAAGGAGCTTACAGCCTTTGGCAGTTCTTGAGCACTGTACTCTCCAAAATAATGCTCAGCCTCATCTGGCTCTACCGTCACTTTATCTCGCCCCTCACCCCTGCTGCCTGCCGTTACACGCCCACCTGCTCACAATATGCCGTTGAGGCTATAAAGAAATACGGCCCCTTCAAAGGCGGCTGGCTGGCCCTCCGACGCATCCTCCGCTGCAATCCTTGGGGCGGCTCAGGCTACGACCCTGTACCCTAATCTTTTCATTACCTCCAAGCCCCTTTGCGGTGCTGGTCAGGAAATCTCTGTGCATACAATTGAGAGGACTTCTACACCCTGCCTCGAAAAGACAAACTCTCGTCATCCCCATACTTACAGTGTGGGGTATGCCAAGTGAAACTATGGCAGCGTGTCGAAGACACGCGCCCTCAAAGTAGATGGATGGCGCCATTCTGTAGACAGTTTTCATGCGTTTGCACTGCTTTTTGTAAGAAAAAGATACCCATATTCAAAAAAAGGCGTATATTTGCAATGTCATCCAGCCGAGTCCCTGATGGGCAAGTGGGTGGGTGACAGGACATAACAAAAAGACGTTGAGCTGAACGTTTTATCTGCGGCTACTAGAATCTCGCAAATTCTCAATTTCCCGCACGGTATTACAACGCCAACGCCTATTGGTGTGTAATATGCGTTAGTTCGTATATCTGCACAGCGTGGGCTCGGCATTGTTTATCTTCGGGAAATGGGCATGCGAGAGCCTTGGTAGCGGGATAAACGATGAGTTTGATACCCGCGCTTCTTTTTATATGTGCCTTTTCATGATTAGTACTTTTTTCCGCCCCACGGGTATCGGGCAGCACAAAACCGACGCGCCCGATGGGATATAACAGGGTGGAAATTAATGAACAAACAAATGAAAAAGGAGTACCTAACTCCGATGGTAGAAACGATGCAAGTCCGTGTCGAGAGGGGCTTTGCTGGCAGCAGAATTCTCGGCGAGAGTACCGGCGAAGGGCTTCAAGAAACCGGCTCTGGCGACAACACATTATTCACCTAATCAAACCACCGCACTATGAAGAAACTTACATTACACGGGGTGGCATTGGCCACCATGACAGTTTTCGCTTTGGTATCGTGCCAAAAGGAGAAAACAACCATTTCTGAATTTACCGCCACCGTGGAGCGTTGCACCGACGGCAACGGCAAGGTGATGCTGGACGGCAACGTGCTGCGCTGGACCGACGGCGACCAAATAGCCGTGTGGGGTTCGGACGGCATGGGTACCTACACCACTAGCAACGTGGGCGAGTACGTCACCACCTTCAACTTCACCGAGGGCGACGACCCCGGCGACCCCACCTACACCGCCATCTACCCAGCCAGCCTGGCACAGCGACAAGCTGTAATTCTGCTACCGCCGGTACAGACCAGCACCGACGGCTCCCTACAGCAGTTCCCCATGATGGCCCGCTCCAGCAACAGCGAGCTGGAGTTTAAGAACCTCTGCGGCGCCCTGCGACTGCGCCTGCAAGCCACCAGCAAGAGCGTGGTAGGGATAGAATTAGCCTCTGGCAATACCAGCCAACGCCTTTGGGGGCTGCACCAACTCAACTATAATAACGGTGCTCCTACGATAGGCTATACTAACAACGGTGGTAATGAGATTATGCTCTCTATCACTAACCCTCAGGATATCACAACCACCAAGGATTTCTACGTTGCATTGCCCCCTTCTACATACGGGGCTGGATTTACTATCAGAATTTACGCTGAAGACGGGAGTGTATGCACCAAAACCATCACATCCGGCCACAGTTTCCGCATTGAACGCAATGGCATTTTTACCATCACATTAAACAACGACAACCTCGAGTTTATACCCGATGCCGGCGCCTTGAACGGCGAGTTTTCTGTAAGCCCCACAAAAAAGGTGCGCTTCTCACAGGGAAACTTGATGTACACCGGCTTTGGTACCCACGCGGTGGCTGATGGGGGCATGGCGGAAGGCACTTGGAGATTCAACTTTAAGCAAGATGGATATACCAATTTAAATGGTATGGATTACTCATCTAAATGGATTGGCCGATTCGCATGGGGAACAAGCGGATGGAACAGTGGAGCAAACAATTATAAACCTTATCAATCTTCTCAATATGGAGGAATTAACAGCAACAACTATTATCCAGGTGGCAACTGGGAGAATAATCTAACTGGCCCATTTGCTTATGCTGACTGGGGAGTCTATAATGCCATACTCAACGGTGGCAACCAACCACAGCAGTGGCGAACCCTTTCGTCTGACGAATGGGACTATCTGCTCAACCAGCGGCGCGGTCATGCAGTGAAATGGGGTATCGCTAACATAAGTGGATCTGAGACAGGCTTAGTTCTTCTACCTGATAAATGGATTCTACCAGAAGGTACAGAGTTTAATGAAGGTCCTACTATCGGAGGAACTGTATTGAACTATTATTCTTCACATCAATGGAAACAAATGGAAGAAGCTGGTGCAGTAATTCTATGTGGCTATGGAAATCCATCATTTCATTTTTTGTCTTCTTCTGCTTCTAATCTGGAAGGTGCGGGGTCCGTATATATCGCTTCAAACTATTCCGAGGTGAGAGTATCGGGATGTCAAAGATCTTCTGCACAATTTGTTCGCCTTGTTAAAGACGTAAACTAACCCTTTGTGGCCTTACGGTCATACCTGAGAGCTATGAATAGCAGCCTGTTCATAGCTCTCTTTATATTCCCAATAATTGGTACTCTTTGTTCTTCCTTCTCGTAGGAGGTGATGCCCAATAGCCCGACTAGAAATGCTAGGGACGCTGAAGAAACAAGGTTTTTCTTCATTTCAGTTCTCTTTCCTTGATTAGTCGAAATCACTACCCGTGTAGCTGCTGCCCTAGTGATGCCGCCAATTTCGGGGGCTGGCACTTCGCATCTTCCTGCAAAACCACGCTCGACGCGGGCGTTCATTACTTCAATTACAGGAACGCCGTATTCCTGTTTACGGCACTGGTCTGCCGAGATGTTTTTTTTTCTTACACACAAGAACTCTTCTACACTTTCAATAATAGGTGAAAGACTTCAACCACCTCTTAGCTCTTACTTCAAAAAGGGCCTTACGTTCACCCCGAACACTAGGTGGTTGTGGAAGCCACTCTCTTGCATGCCGTTGGGGAAACCGAATGCTCCGTAGAAGGCTTTGCCATAGATGGTCAGCCATTTTAGTGGGCTATATCCAAGCCCGATGCCCAGGCCTATGTCCAAGTTGCGCGGGTTTCTCCCAACGCGGGCACTCAGCGATAAGTCGAAGGGGGTGCTTTCCTTGTACAGTAAAGGCAACAAATGAAACGTTGCCTCCAGCCCGAATGAGAAACTTGCCTCGTTTACCATTGTAATCTTTGACGAGGTGCCGTTTTCTGGTGTGTACATGCTATATGGCCAATTTTCAGTTTCGCGGTGCGAGCCGTAATACCCTACGAAAGCCCCAAATGACCATTTTTTGCTCACATCGTACGACACCACCAGATTGGCGGAGTTGTTGGGATGGTTGCGGAAGAGGCCTTTGTCGTATCCGTAGTATGGCTCTACAGTGTGACAGAACTCTGTGCCCACGGTGAAATTGTGCCAGAATGGTCTGTGCCAAAAGTCGGGTTTCTCCTGCGCCTGACAGGCAATACTCAACAGGAGAGTTATGATGACGAATGTCTTTTTCATTTTGATGTTTTTTTAGTTCTTACTTCTTACTATCTCAAAGGGTTACCCTCACACCCATACGGAATGAGTATACATTAATCAGGCCGCTGTCGCTAGAGGAGAAACTCCAGTTGGCAGAGTCAGGAGAGCCCTGCATCATTATGCTCCAAGCTCCCCAGCCGATGTTGAGCCGTAGGTCTAACAATGTGTACAACTGCATGGGCTGCTTGCTATTGATAATAACTCCCGACACATGGTTGGTGCCGTCTTGTTCATCCCATTGACTGTAATGGCGGTTTAAAGTGCCATCGTTTATGGCAAAACTGGGCACCAGTTCCAACCCCACATGCAAGCCTTTGCGATGGTTTTTGTCGGCATAGTAGGTCACTCCGATAGGTATGGCAACATATTTGGCGGTCAGCTGGCTGCTCCAGTATTGTAGTGAGTCGCCTCCACCGATGGGGGGCTCCATCGGCACCAAATAGTTATTGTCGGGCCGACCATACTCATCTGGTTCATAGCGGTTGTAGTAGAAGTCCACATAGGGGTCTTGGTACTTGAACCGATTGTAGGAATACTCTAGTCCCAGCCCGAAGGCAAAGTGTTTGCGGCACACGATGTCGTAGCTCATCGTCAGCTGGTAGCATCCCAACGTTGTCTTCATCTCGGGATAGGGGTAATCTTCATAGTAGCGGTTTTCCGTCCACCCAAAGCCCGAAAGTGGTTTACTGCCCGCCGACAGCAGTGCGGCAGTTACTGACAGGTGCAGCCGCTGTGCGGGGCGGTAGCGGTGCTCCATCAGTTTGTAGCCTTCGGTGTTGTAGTCGAAGAGACGGTGCTTCTTCGCCAGCGACTCCCCATTGCGTATGCCGCCGTAAATAATGCCGCTCTCCTTGGTGTTCTCCGAGTAGCGTTCGGCCATATAGGTATGGTAGTAGATGGAAGAGTGCTTTTCTGCAATCAGCCGCACATCCTCAGCTAGCAGCGGAGAACCAATCTCCACCATGCTGTAGTCGTCGGTCTGCACGCGGATCGACCTCAGCCTTACCGTGTCGCCAGCCTTGGCAGGGTATACCCCGACATGGTTGTACAGGCAGCTGTAGATGTCCAAGTTGTCGCGCTTGGCGTGTATCTCTATCACTCCTGTACGAGCATTCCCACCCACCCAAAGGGTGTAGAAGAAGTCGCTCTGGGTCAGTTCGAACAGAGGCTGGCTGGTCAGCGAAGTGTCGTTCCATAGCGGATTGCGCACCGCCACATAGTCTTCTGTGTCCTGATAGATGACCACCGAGGTATATTCACCCCCTACGTGTATCATCAGATACTTCTGTGAACTCAAGTCCAGCCGTTGTATCAGCTTTGTCGGCTCCTGCGCCGTCGCTCCCAGTGCAGCCAGCAGGAATAACATTATTATGGCAATCTTTTTCATATTGTTTGAAGATTTGAGTGTTCGCCCGCGTCAGCCGTCTCTTCTTTAGAGGGAATTAAAGCCTCCAGTGGAGGGTTTACCGTTAGGCGGGAGGTATGTAAAAAGGTTATTCTTTATGCAGTACAATCTCCGATACTACCAGTTCGTTCCCACCCTCGTTGTCGACAGGTATGACGATAGTGTTGTCCGTAGCGTTGTAGCGGAACGGCATCGGTTCCCCTTCCACCATCATTACGCCACTCGCAGTGCCGTCGAAGGTGTAGGTGATTTCGGTTGTATCCTCGTCGTCATAGGCTTCGCCGTCCACCAGTGTCGTCATCTGGTACGACAGCGTTCCGTTCAGTGTGTCAGTAAACAGCGCACGATACGTTGCCGAGGTAATCAGTACTCCGCCACCGTAGTGCAGCTCTTCGGGGTCGTTGTTCACTGTTCCCACCCAAGAGGAGCCTGCCAGTGACACGGTGGTGGGTTCTTGAGCCGGGTTGTTATTATTTCCGTTGTCCTCTTTTTCGGTGCAGGCAGTCAACAGGGCTGCTGCAATAAATAGGGTTGCTAAAATCTTTTTCATTTTACAGTTGTGTTTAAATGTGTGAATAATCTATGGATAGAGATCTCTGTTTACTATAGTCTTACATGTCGTATGTCACTAAGGCGAGCAGCGGCTCTACGATGGCCTCGTGGAAGGTGTTGCGCGACGGCGACACAATCTTCACCAGCCCCTCAGTCTCAACCGTTGTACCCTCAACTTTTTTTTCGCCCTTCGCCACAAGGCGGTTGGTCTCAATCACATTGTCCTCGAATACGTGTGTGGGCAATGCGTCGGGATGGATGTCTACGACTGGTTCTGCTGGTGTTGCAGACTCCTCGGGTAGTGTTGCTTGCGATAAGGTTACTTGTTGCAATTGGGGGCTTCTAGTTGCGATAGGAGTGGCGACCACCCTCTTATGTGATGGCTGCTCTACAGGGGAGGTCTGTTCGAATATGTGGGTGGTGACTGCCCTGCGGTTCTCCGCCACCATTGTTGGGTTGTCGCTAGGAGTATAGGGCATCAGGTAGCGGATGCCCGAAGTTACTACAAATGCCAGACACGCGGCAGCACTTAGTGTCGTCCACACAATCCTACGGCTGTGCTTGCGACGCTCATGGCGTGCGATGTTCTCGTGCAGTGTCTCCAAGGGTATGTCAACTATACGTGCCATCGCCTCGTTATCCTGCTGCCAGGTCTGCTTGTAATCATCTAAGAACTTGTCTTCCTGCATGGTTTATTTCCCTTTCATGATTTGTCGTAACTGTTTCACAACTCTGTTGTAACGCACTCGTAGAGCCCCTTCGCTCACGCCCGTCTCTTTGGCAATTTCCTCGTAGCTGTAGTCCTCCAGTCTGGCATTGACCAGCATCTGGTCGTCGGTGTTGAGGTGTGCGATAGCCTCGTAGAGGTCGTCGATGCGCCGTGGACGTTCCTCTGTGCCTCTTTCGGGCAGCGGTGCTCCAAGCACCAGCACCGGCCTCCGCTGCTCTTTCCTCAGCTTATCAATGGCAGTGTTCACTGCCAGGTGCCATATCCACGTTGCTTCGGAACTTTCTTTTTTAAACTTGTCTATGTGCGTCCATATTTCGAGAGCAATGTCTTGGTAGAGGTCGCGAGCCGCCTCGTAGTCGTAGCGACAGTAGGTCTGACATACTTTTACAATCAACCCTTTGTGATTGGCTATCAGTTTGTCGTATCGTTCTAGTTTCTCCTTGTCGGACATTTTTCTCGTTTCTTTTGCTAAGAATAGTCGTATGGCGTAACCAAAATGTTACATGGTGGCGTATTTTTTCTCAAAACCTCAATCGAGCAAATTCTGGACAACCGCCAAGGTGTATATTCCAATTATGATGATGGGAATCCCAAATATGAACATTTTCCCAATTACACTGCCGTTGCTATCTTGTGCAGTATTCCTATTTCGTTGTATGTTTTGCTTTGTGTCCATTTCCTTCTTCGTTTATTTTTTCATCATTTTGCCTGAATAGTCGTATATGACAACCGGAATGTTACAAGCCTAGCATTTTTTTTTGGGGGGGGCATGGAGGAGTCCTCATTCCAATCTGGATGATGGAACCCAGTCAGCTAGGCAGTTTTATCCAATCGGTCTTAAAAGGTTTAACCGAGAAAGGGGTTATCTCATCGGGCAACATGGGCTATTACGTCATAGTCCACTACTTCAGCGACTGGCTTCGGGAAAACTATTGACGACCCTTGCTACGAAACAACAAAAAGGCAGAGGCGACTCACCTTGCCGTCTCTGCTTTTCTCATTCACCTTAAATAGGTGCTATCCTTATTTACTTCAAGAAGGTTTCGTAGTAGTCGAACATCTTCTCGTAAAGGTGTATGCGGTCGTAGCCGCGGACGTTGTGTTCGTGGTGGGGATAGATGAAGTAGTCCACCTGCTTGCCTGCCTTGATACAGGCATCGATGAATTCGATGCTGTTCTGCCACACCACGGTGTTGTCTTCGGCCCCATGGATGACTAGCAGACGGCCGTCCAGGTCTTTTGCCTTATTGAGCAACGAATTGTTGTCATAGCCCTCGGGGTTTTCCTGTGGGGTGTCCATATACCGCTCACCATACATCACTTCGTACCATTTCCAGTCGATGACGGGTCCACCAGCACATCCCACTTTGAATATCTCGGGGTGGGCCAGTTTCATCGTGATGGTCATGAAGCCACCGAAGCTCCACCCTTCGACACCCATGCGGTCTTTGTCGACGTAGGGCAGTGACTGAAGGAATTTGACACCTTCCAGCTGGTCGGCCATTTCAATCTGTCCGAGGTGACGGTGGGTGCAGCTCTCGAACTCAAAGCCTCGGTTGTCCGTACCTCGGTTATCGAGGGTGAAGACCACGTAACCCTGCTGAGCCAAGAAGAGAAAATATAGGTTGCCGCCTCCCAACCAGCTGTCGGTGACAAGCTGGCTGTGAGGACCGCCGTAGACATACACCAAGGTGGGGTACTTTTTCCCTGCCTCCATGTTTGGAGGGGTGATGAGACGGTAGTAAAGGTCTGTCACGCCGTCGGCTGCCTTGAGGCTGCCCATCTCGATTTTCGGCATGGCATATTCCTCCAGCGGATTGGACAAGTCGTAGAGGTTCTTCTCCGAGACCAGCTTATTACCCTTGAATCGGCAAATATTGCAGCGGCCCGGTGTGCTGACCCCGCTATAGATGTCTATGACGGTGGTGCCATCGGCACTGACTGTCACGCGGTGGGTTCCTTCGGTGGGGGTGATGGGGGTCATCTCCAGCGTGGTAAGGTTCACCTTGTAGGCAGCGCGACCGATGGGGTTATCCTTATTGGCATAGATAAAGAGGTTCTCGCCTTTGGCATCGAAACCGATTATGCCTTCCACCTCATATTTTCCAGTGGTCACCTGCTTGAGCATCTGGCCGTCGGTGTTGTAGAGATACAGGTGTTTGTATCCATCGCGCAGACTGAACCAGAAAAACTGGTCGGGATGGCCGGGGCGGAAAAACATGGGATCACAAGGTTCGACATAGCGGCTGTTCTGTTCTTCGAAAAGGACAGTGTCGAACTCGCCATCGGACACATAATAACGTTCCAGCCACATGTGGTTCTGCTCACGATTGATTTTGGCGATATAGAGATACTCCTCGTTGGGATCCCAGCTTATGTTGGTCAGGTAGTTCTCGCGCTCGGCGACACTCTCGTCTCTGCGGGTGTCAAGATATACCAGAGAATCAACGGAAGCGTTATAGATACCCACGGTCACCTCATGACTCTTCATGCCAGCCATGGGGTATTTGAAGGGTTGTTCACGAGCTATGCGGGCCGTAGTGTTTACCAGGGGATAATCGGTCACCATCGACTGATCCATGCGATAGAAGGCCAAATAGTTGCCCTTTGGGGACCAGAAAGTACCTTTCTCAATGCCGAACTCATTGCGGTGGACAGACTGGCCGTAAATAATGTCTTGGTCGGGGCTTTCAATGGAGAACACATTGCCGTCGTTATACACATATAGGTTGTTGTTGACCGTGTAGGCTGTTTTGTGCCCGTTTTCTTCCATATCCTGATGGGCAGCATTGTCTGACGGGTATTTGGCGATAGTGGTCAGGACGCGTTTGGTCAGGTTGTACTGGAGAAGCTTGCCAGCATAAGTGAAGCACAACTCTTTGGCATTGAGCATTTCGATATTAGGCATATAGCGCATCGACTCGTAACCTGCTGCAACAACAGCCTTGTTCAGTTGTGACAGAGTGAGGCAGACTTTTGTCTTGCCAGGCTGGCCCATATAAAGAGCCGTATCCTGAATATAGGCAATCTGGTTGGTGCTGCCAACGAACTGTATGCCACGCATGGGTGCATGGGGATAGAGGTTACCCGACATAAGTTGTTTGGAACTCAGCAGCTTGTTTTGTGCAAAAACGCTGACTGCCAGAGTCAGCGCGATAGCTAAAAAGAATGATTTCTTCATATTTCTCAGTATTTTTTCCAATTCCTTAACCGTAGATTGAAGACCCCGAAGAAGGCCTCTTTGAATATCTTCATGCTCATCTTGGAGGTGCCAAGCACCCGGTCGGTGAAGATGATGGGTACTTCGTATATCTTGAAACCGAGCCGCGTGACGGTATACTTCATCTCAATCTGAAAGGCATAGCCGACAAATTTCACCTTGTCGAACTTCATCTTCTCCAGCACTCGACGGCTATAGCAGACAAAGCCGGCAGTAGAGTCCATCACTTTCATGCCTGTTATCAGACGTACATAGACCGAAGCGAAATAAGACATCATCAGTCGTCCCATAGGCCAGTTGACCACACTAATCTTCCCATCCACATAGCGAGAGCCTACGACAACATCACCCTTGCCTGAAGCACAAGCTTCGTACAGGCGTGGCAAATCGTCAGGGTTGTGCGAGAAGTCAGCATCCATCTCTATCATGTACTCATAGCCGTGTTCCAACCCCCAACGGAAACCGTCCAAGTAGGCAGTTCCAAGGCCCAATTTGCCTTTACGCTCCTTGATAAAAAGACGGTCGGGGAACTCTTGCATGAGACGTTTCACAATATCTGCAGTACCGTCGGGCGAATTATCCTCGACAATCAGCATATCAAATCCCTTCTCGAGCGAGAAAACCTTACGGATGATATTCTCTATGTTCTCTTTTTCGTTATACGTTGGCGTAATTACAAGTGTGTCTGACATCTCAATTGGTTTGAATATTGATTATTTCTGCAATGAACTATATGGGTTATTTGAGGTTGTATATTTTTCTCCTACGGCTCAAAATAGGCAGGATGGCAGCCCACCCCAGGATGCATCCCATCGTATTGGCCAACAAATCATTCACATCAAAACCACGATAGGGCAGCAGATGCTGCACAAATTCTGTCGTCAGGCCTATGAGTATTGCGACCAAAAGGATGCGCCCTTTACGGAAATTGAGGTAATCCATCAGGCACAGGGCACAGAAGAGATAGACAGAGCCATGCAAGAGGTGGTCAAGCCTCAACCCAAAAACAAAATTGTCTAGTGGGATTCCTAGGCCATTCAAGGGTGCCCACATCAGGACTGCCAGAAATACGAAATATAACGCAGCCCATTTGCGGCGGGCATTTCTGTTGCCCACCTTAACTAGTAAGCTACGCAATCTGCGACGTCTCAGGACCTGGGCCGATGCCTTACGCCACCAGGCACCTTCGCAGTCTATCTCCTTCCCATTCGGACGGATGACATACGTCAGTTTGGCCAGCACATTATCCCTCGTCTCCTCCTCATTGGCATAACAGTTATCGCCTCTGAACACATGCACCCCGTCTTTGATATAGAGCAGACGGTGGATGATAAAGTGGTTATTGTGGAGAAAGAGGTACACTTCTCCTGGCTGGCAGACTTCGCCTTCAGCCAAGGGTCTGAGACGTATCTTGTCCCCCTCACCACTTATCAACGGCAACATGCTGTGACCTCCAAAGAGCATGGTCACTTCCTGACCTTTTTTCAGACGGTCGCACATCTCCATCAACAAAAAATTGTCGGGACTATTGGGCAATGTTATATTTATCGTTTCCAAATTGTCTCAATCAGTTAAAAATAGCATCGTGGCTGGTTTTCGCGGCTGCTTCGTCGGGGAGGCATTCCAAATGGAACACCGGCACGACCGACAATACTTCAGACAGCATGCCCACTATCATGTCCTGATACTTTTCGTCCTGAGCAAGTGCTGGAGGACATGATGGATGGATGGACGAAAGAGCTTCTATAACATTCAAACGACGGATTTTGTTATAGGGAGCCTGGGAGAGCCTGACAGCTGCCGCCAAGGGAAATCGCAACTGGTGATAGCAATGAGTCTTCCCACTCCATGGCGAGCCATATACAACGGGCACACCATCTTCAACGGCCAAAATAGGGCTGTCGTCATTCAGCAGATGGGCATCGGGAATATGCTTTAACCACAGACGAGTGTGGGTGCTTTTACCGGTTCCTGACTCACCCAAGAAAAGGACAGCCTTGTTCTGATGAACGATGACCGAGGAATGGATTAGAACCATCTTGCTTGAAGCCGACAACATGCCCACCGCCATCCACAATGCAAAACGAAGATGCATCGGAGCCAGAGGTACTGTGGCCTCAACCCTATTCCCTCCACAATAACGCATCAGCATCGGGGCCTCGGCAGCATCCTCAGGCTGCATGAGCATATAATAGGCATCATCCGTCTTCGCAAAAGAGCAAGAGGTGGTGTCAACCTCGAAAAGGAAGCGATACAGCTCCGTCCAATGGTCAGGCTTCTGAATAGCGCAGCCAAACACAATTTCCCATTCGGGTTCACCATCTTCAACTTCGAAGACGGGGAATCCAGGCATCGTGCGAAGCTCTGCCACCACATCGTCACCCACAATTCGGATACGATGATTGGCTATCATATAAGAAATACTGTCAGCCATAGCGGTCAAGTATTACTCTATTCAGGCAGGAGGAGGCCATTCTCACGCAGCGTATCCACCCATTTTTGGGCATCTGCTGTGGCGACGGACTCTTCCACCACATAATTATCCATCAGCACGGCCACAGCGTCGGAGACCGTGAAATCTTTGCCCATGAGGGAGTCCCACATAAGCAGTGCGGATTCATTAAACGCGACAACGCGGGTCATGTCGCCGCTTGTCTTTCCTTGTAACAGAATGATATTCTCGCCCGCAACTTTACGGACTTTGTAAATCGGATTTATTTTCATGATGCAAAAATACAAAAAAAAACTGACATAGCAGATTTTTTCTCTAAATAACGTATATTTTACCAACTTTTTCTCATTCGATATCTAGAATCAAACAATCCTAAGCACCAACGAACGCACAAAAGGCATCCACTTGCAACTTCAACTCGGCACGATGCTCATTTGTGAGAGAATACACCCAGATAGCTATAGTTATACTCTGGCGTTAATATCCACAGTGCTCATCCTCTACTACCTCCTTGCACACCCCCGCCACATCGGAATGCATCGGAATCTCTAAATCCTGATTCCTCATTGGCAATACATTCTTCATAATGCAGTAGCTTTTAATCGTTATTAGCATTATCAAAAGTACACACTATTTACATCACTGCAAAATATTTTTTGTCAATCCAAATTATTTTAGTACTTTTGCAGTCGGAAACTCAACAATATGGAAACAGCAGTTGCACACACAAACAGTTCGGTTTCAATGAACTCTCCAAGGACACGGAAGTCTCGTCCTGTTCACGACGATGTCGACCTTGACAACGACGAACTCAATGCACAAGTGGAGGCAGGGCTGGAAAACTTCTTCGCACGTCAGCGTGAACTGATGGATGGAGAGAGCCTACCCGAAGGCTGCATCAGCCTTGAAGAGTCCTACCGCAGGTCCATCAACCGACTGAATGAGCGATATGCGTGAACGCAGGGTCATCCTCACCGCCGAGGCTGACCGTGATATGGAGCGTATCGAAGCCTATGTGGCGGAAATCTTCCGACCCGAAGCAGGACGGCGTTACGTCCGGCGGCTCTATTCCTACATTTCGGAACTTTCTTTTGCTGCCAGCACCTTTCCTCTCAGCCGTTACCTCGTCACCCGACGCATCCACCCCGAAGCCCGCACCTTGGCCGTGATGCACCGCTGGACAATTATATTCCATATATATGGCGACTACGTCATTGTTGACCGAATAATAGCATCAAAAATGATAACTGAATAGTATCAACACAAACAACATGAAATGACATAGAAACTGACATATTGAATAAGACAAAATATTGAGCTTGACGCTCTTGTTTCCTCAGTGTTTAAGTCTGGAAAACTATACATTGTAAACGGGAATAAGTTGCGAAAAGTTCGCGCGTTGGCGTGAATCTCTTTGCACTTATTTGTTTACACGGTACTTTCCAGACACCGACACTGAAAATAAGTGGGATTAAGATCAAAGGATTTACGCCTTTCTTTATATCCATTGTCTTATAATAAAAAACATTATTAACCTTTTATAACACATAACAATGAAGAAATTAGTTCTATTATTCGCTTGTATCGCATCTGCGGTTTGTATCAATGCACAGGACACAGTGGCTCTAAAGAGTGGAGAAAAACTCTTTGTCAAAGTTGTGGCCAACAAAGAAACCTCAATCACGTTTACATATCCAGGAGAGGATTTGCAGAACGAGAAAAGCAAACGCGAAATCAGTTACATCGTTTACGCCTCTGGTCGCAGAGAGGAAATCCATTATGGATTAGATTTACCCATCATCAATGGGGAAGAGGATTGGGAAAAAGTAATTGAAACTTATGTCGAAACAGACGTTGTTGGCCTGACTCGTGTGAAGGAATTGAAAGCCAAATCTGGATGGGGTGGCGCAGCAGCATCTAACCTTGGCTACAAAAATTGCATCAAAAGTCTCAAAAAACAAGCAGCAGAACTTGGTTGTAGCGTTATTCTAATTCACGGACAACCAACAGGTGCCGCTGCCGCACGTGGCGGAAATGTACAAGTAATTGCAACAGCTTACAAATAATTAAACAAGATGGAAACGAAATATAGAACCAACGACCTTGTAAGAATCAAGGAAAAAGAGTACAATCTTTATGCAAAAGATGTACTATGGAACGAGAATGTTTTTCGCATTCTGGCAAATGACGGATCAAATGTCAAATTATCGGACATTGACATTGTTGTTCCAATAGATGCGGTAGAGCCGATACCAATAGACGGTGTGGCTGATTCCTGTATTTACTACGACCCAGCCCTCGCTGCAAACATCATTTTTCCTGAACAGCCGATACCTATTCACCAAAGAAACGCATCATATTATGTAAAGGGATTTGAAACAATGCATGTGGATGGACACACACTAAAAGATGAGTTTCTATCTAAGAACTTTAGGTTTGTTCATGAGGTTCAGCATTGGTTAAGTGAAAACGGTGGCCGTGATGAACTACGTATAAACAACACATTGAAGGAGAAATATCGTTAGGCATAGCTTTTTGACTTGATCTAGATTCTCTCATTTTCTAACAGTCTCAACATAGCTCTTGATGTGCCTTTATACGACATTCTGATGTAAAGGCACAGAGCGTATTGATCTGCCTTTACGTCACAACCTCGTAAAAAGGTTGCTCATTCACAATAAGCAGTGGGAACAGCGGATATGGTCATTCTAGGTCTCTTTTTATAGATGCCGTCACGACAGCACATAATAAAAACAAAGCAAACGGGTATGTTGTCACCCTGTTTCTAAGTAACACAACTTGTGTTCCACAGACAATTTTTTACTTTACTCAAAACCCAAGTCTCAGCCTATCTTTTAATGAATCAGAAAAAAAAGGAGCCTCATTACGAAGCTCCTTTTTTATTTGATAGGTCTTGAGTACATTGTTTCTACTCTTTCTCCACTGGAACTTGAATGATAGAAAGCCATTTCTCGGGATCCTTTTGGTTCCAAATACCATCGACGTAAACCGATCGATGCGGTCCGACGATTTGGTAACCCTGCTCTTCAATGTAGCGGAAGAGCTCGGTGAAGGACTCATAGAAACGCTCATAGGGGCCATGATGAGCCATACAGATGGCCGTGGGGACCTCTTCGAGCCGCTTGAACTGGATGATGGCACTATCCTGCCCCATCTCCTCCACCTGCTCGCAGTATTCGATGTCGATATTGGTGGGCGTATACTCCTTATTGTGCTCTACAGTGAAGCAATAGCCAGGCATGGGGCAACGACAACCCAATCGGTGCATCTCCGGACCGATTACATCAACGCACAATGGACCCAAATCCTGCCAGCTTTTAATAATCTCACGGTGTGAAGCCACGATGATTGAAGGTAATGTTTGAATTGAAAACTTTTCCATTTTGTTAAGCTTTTTGCGAGAGTCTCTCATCGAGAGCAAGAGTTGCAATCGCCCTTGCAGCATGTGCAGCTGCCGTTCGCAGTCGGCAATCTTCTGTTCTAATTGCTTGATAGGCGGCACGAAGGTATCGCTGTCGAAAATCTCTTTGATTTCCGCCAACGAGAACCCCATGCCTTGCAGTGTGCGGATGGATGAGAGGCGTTGCATCTGAGCCAAGCTGTAGTAGCGGTAGCCCGTCCACTCATCCACTTCGTCGGGCTGCAAAAGTCCTTTCTGCTCGTACAACCGCAGGGTCTTTACTGTCACTTGCATCATCTTCGAGAACTCCCCGATTTTTAATTTTGTCTTGTAAATCATCATCGTACGACAATTGTGTTTGTTTGATATCGAATGCAAAGTTACAGCATGACCCAAGGGACGAGTCAAGCACTTTATTTTTTATATGTAAGGCTATCGCTTGCGATTCTTCCTTTCCTTCTCTATCGTAAGTATGAACTCGACGTTCAGCCGCTCAACTTGTGTCAGTTCAGTTGGTTGCTGCTCTATTGTAGCGAGACCATACCAAAGTCCCCCTTGATTGTAGAAGTCGGTGAGACGCTGGTCGGAGAATCGATGACCATGGCGGGCATATATCTCGTTGCGGATAAGACGCAACACTTCGGTGGGATAAGGCTCCAAATAACCCCGCGTGAGCAGTCCCGTGGAAGCCTCCGGCCAATGGCCGGGAACGGCTTTATCTAGGTCTGTTTTCTCAAGATGGTAGAGCATCTTGCCCCGAGAAATCCATTCCAAGTCATTCGCACCCTTCTCCACATGGACGATACCCTTGTATAAATCCAACCCTTCGGCCGTCATTTCGAAGCACAGATTACGGCCGTCGCTGAGGACAAGAACACGCTCTGGCGAATCTGTCTCACTCCAGCGGATGGTATAGGAGTAGACGTAGTTCGATTGGTTGGGAAGAGCGCTAAGGCTATAAACAAATATTTTGTCGGAAGTGATAAGCCACCCCTGCTCGTCCGATGTGTAGTACCTGCCCATTATCTGGCGGCAGATGTCCGACTCTAGCACAGAATCGAAACCATGCGAGATTTCATACCACTTGTTTTCCGAACGCCCGTCATAACGCAAATAAATATCCTCTAGCTTGCGCTCCCTCCCATAGACAAGCAGAGCCTCTTGTCCATCAATCGTACTATGCACAATGCTATCTTGGAAGTATATGATAGTATCCGTCCAAGCGTTACCAATATGGTTGGGGTGCATAAAAACATTGGGAGCAGCTGTCTTACGCCACACATCCACACCACTGCCCTCATGCAAACTGAGCGTGACGGTAGAGATAGAACTATCCGTTTCGGAAAGCACAGGCATAAAATACGAGCCGTTGTGCCAATAAGTACCCATCAACGACTGTTGACAGTGCCCCACGCCCATACCTGCCAACGTCAGACAAGCAAGCAGTATTACACGCAATAGCCCTTCCTTTATCATAATCTACCAATTTCTATTATATCTATTGTCTCTATCACCTCTCTAACGAAACCTTCTGCCCATTATTGCACCATACATAAAAAAAGGAGTCCCATGGTTGGGACTCCCTGTAAAAGATTGGCAGCGGCCTACTTTCCCACGAACATGCGCAGTATCATCGGCGATGTGAGGCTTAACTTCTCTGTTCGGAATGGGAAGAGGTGAACACTCACTCCATAGCCACCAAAATACACGTTTCGGCACATTGGCGGAGACATACAGGAGTCTTACGGAAAGCCTTCGGGTAATTAGTACCGCTCGGCTTTGCCATCGCTGGCTTTACACCTGCGGCCTATCAAGGTCGTAGTCTGCGACCACCCTCTGAACGAAGTCTCATCTT
>JAFWOP010000112.1 GCA_017545365.1 Bacteroidales bacterium | reverse complement strand
TCGGAGACGGTCATTTGATTGCTGATGGCAGCCAGCGCCACTTGCGCCTTGAACTCTGCCGTGAATTTTCCTTGCATTTTTTTAGCCATTTTCTGATTGCAAAATTACAAATTTTTTTCCGCATATCAGTGGTCTAAATTTGGGGGAGTATTACATTAGGCTGGTACATCAAGAGCTCGGACTTCAATAAAAATCATTGTGTGCGAAAAAAAAGTCTTTATTTCAAAAAATATTTGTAATTTTGCATTTCACTTATAAATAATAAAGTATCAATATATCAATAAATTACACAAAATAAAATGAATATAACGAGAGAAAATCTAGGAGATTTGGACCTTTGTATCAAGATTGAGATAGCAGAAAGCGACTATGCAGAGAAGGTTACCAAGCAACTGAAGGAGTATCAACACAAGGCCACTGTCCCTGGTTTCCGCAAGGGTATGGCCCCGATGGGTTTGATTCAGCGCATGTATAAGACTTCGGTTGTCGCCGACGTTGTGCAGGGTCTCTTGGGTGATTCTCTTTACAAGTATATCGATGACGAGAAGCTCAATATCATTGGTTCCCCGCTGTCGAACGAGGAGAAGAACGGTGCTGTGGATTTTGAGAAGTCGAAAGATTTTACATTCTACTTCGATGCCGCCTTTATGCCTGAGGTCAACATTGACTGGACGAAGGTGGATGCCAAGCTGTGTTCCGTCAAGGTGACCGCTAAGGATATCGACAGCCAGATTGAAACCATCACCCATCGGTATGGTAAGTTTGAGACTCCCGACACCATCGGCGAGGGTTGCATGGTGTATGGCAAGGCCGTGGAGCTGACCAAGGAAGGTGCTGAGAAGGAAGGCGGAATGAGTGTGTTCTGCTCGTTCTCGCTTACGGATATGAAGGATGCCGAGATTGCCGCCCAGTTCTATGGCAAGAAGGCTGAGGAGAAGGTGGTCTTCAACCCCAGCAAGGCTTTCACCGCCTCGCAGATTGAAAAGGTGTTCCGTCTGGACAGTGCCGCCGCCAAGAAGTTTAAGGCCGATGTGGAGATGACCATCAGCGGATGCTCGAAAATCACTCCCGCCGAGTTGAACGAAGAGTTGTTTGAGCGTGTCTTCCCCGGCCAGGGTATCAAGGAGGCCGACAAGTTCCGCAAGGCTATCGGCGAGGAGATTGAGAAGGCCAACGACGAGCAGTGCCACATCCTCTTCGTCACCCAGGTGCGTAAGCAGCTGTTGGAGCACTTCGACGCCCCGATGCCTGAGGCATTCCTGAAACGTTGGATTCTCTCGCGTAGCGACGACAAGAACGTGACTGCTGAGACCATCGAGAACGAATGGGCCGACAAGTATGTCCCTTCGCTGAAATGGGAACTCATTGATGGTGCTTTGAACAAGATTAAGAGCATCGAGCCCACGCAGAACGAGCTGATCGACTACATTAAGGACGTTCTCCGCAAGACCGACGGCAAGCCACAGGAGGGTGAGGACGAGAAGCAGGCCGAGGAGCGTCTGGAGCAGGCTGCCCGTACCATCGCACAGGATAAAAACAATGTCTCTCAGATTTTCGACAAACTGTATGTCGAGAAGACCTTCGCCATGTTCCAGGAACAGTTGAAGCCCGAAGTTGAGAAGGTCACGGCCAAAGAGTTTGCCGAACGCTGCAAAGCATAAGGATTTAAAGTTTGTCAATCTGTTTTTCACCGCACCAGCCCGATGTGGAGTCTGGTTTTGACGAGGTTGAATCACAGAGGTTCAAAGCATATGTCCGTTTACAGCCTGAAAAGGCCAGGACATATTTAGCCTAGGGCAATGCCCCGGGGTGGACAGAACAGAAGACCATCGCCCTGAAAGGACAGAAGCATCATGCTTTTGCACTTTCAGGGCGATTGCCATGGTGAGGCCTAGGAATAAAGACCGGTTGACCTTCCATGCCGATAGAAACAATTAAGGTGTCTGTATTATGTCGCGTCCCTTCGGGACGCAGCCTCGCTCCGTTTTGACTGTCACCGCACTGCGCGATGTATGATGTTTCTCCGAGATGCAGCAACGTTATTAATGGTCACACCTCTACGAGGTGATTTATAGAAGTCCCCACAAGTAAGAACTAAGAATTAAGAAGTTGGGGGGGGGCGGCAGCCATTTACTTCATAGTTCTTAGTTCTTACCTCATACTTCCCGTTCCGTAGAACGAGTCCGTTAGAGTACTTTCAGCAGCTCCACGTCGAATATCAAGGCTGCGTAGGGTGGGATGGAGGCGCCTGCGCCATGTTCGCCATAGGCCAGGTCGTAGGGCAGGTAGAAGCGGTATTTGGCACCCTCCTTCATCAGCTGCACTCCTTCGGTCCAACCGGCAATCACTTGGTTCAGGCCGAAGTCGGCAGGCTGGTTGCGCTGGTAGGAGCTGTCGAAGACCGTGCCGTCAATCAGCGTGCCATGGTAATGGCAGCGGACCGTGTCGGTGGCTTTGGGGCTGCGGCCTGTGCCTTCGTTCAGCACCTCGTATTGGAGGCCGCTCGCCGTCACCACGACGCCTGGCTTCTTGGCGTTCTCGGCCAGGAACTTCTCGCCTTCGCTTTTTGCTGCCTTGCCGGCTTCGGCGTTCTTAGCATTCTGCTCTTTCTCTAGCTCGGTAAAGAAATTGTTCAGCAGGCTGTTCGCTTCGTCGGGGTTCAGCTTCAGGGCATTCCCTTGGAGAATATCGTTCACGGCATCGCCAAAATCTTTCACCTCAAGTCTGTTTCCCAGACCCATCTGTTTTAACTGGAGGCCGATATTCAGTCCCATTGCATAACTCAGTTTGTCCATTTTTATTAATTAGTGGGTTTTAATGATTTGTTGTTGTTGTCAAAGTTTCTCTGACCGAATTGGTTGCGGAGGAGGCCGCAGCCGAAGGCGGGCATTTTCGATTTGCAAAGGTACGTATAATTCTTGAATCAGAAGAAAGAAGAAGGCCGAGTGAGGCAGCCATGCTCAACGCCAACCCACAACCTCTAGCCATAGTGCCCATCAGTCCTTTTGCCCCATTGCACGCATTTCTTAGCAGAAAAAAAAACAAAAACATTTGTTCCATTTCGTTTTTTTGTGTATCTTTGTAAAGTCAAAAGATTACTTGATGTCAATATTAAATGCACAAAAAAGGTACATATACGCACATTTTTGAATCTCTAAGAAAACAGTATTTATCACATAAGGCCGCGGTTGTGCAGGTATGTAGTTCCTTTTCTCCACACAATTCGGTATGCCTGATGTACCGCGGCTTTTCCTTTTTGCCCTTTTCGCACAAATGTTCGGGTCGTATCTTTTGTTGTTGTACTTTAAGTTTGTCAACTATTCCTTACTACTTATGACTAAAGCTGAAATTGTAAAAAAAATTCATGACAGGACCAGCATCCATCGTACAGCGGTAACGCTGATTGTAGAGCAACTGATGGAAACCATCAAAACAGAGATGTCGCATGGCAACAATATCTATCTTAGAGGGTTCGGCACTTTCGCCATCAGGCGTCATGCACCCAAAAAGGTGTTCGATATCAACAAGGGAGAATTCTATGACCTGCCCGAGCACATGTTGCCCGCATTCAAACCCGGCAAGGACTTGATGAAACATACTTACAAACTTCAGAAGTGAGTTCCTGTAGGGTAGGTGGTACATATTTGTATTTTTTACGCCCCCTATACAATATTTTTATAATGGGGACGTTAATAAGATATTAATAATCTACCACCATGAAAAAGCTAGTAGTAGTCATAGCATGTCTTTTGCTGTCAGGCATGACGGCAAATGCGCAGCTTGGGAGTCTTATCCAGAAGGCTGCCCAGAAAACCTCTGAGAAATTAACCGACAAGGCTGCGGAGGCTGCAGCCAAAGCTTTGGAAGAGAAGCTCGACAAGCAGAAACCTAAAGATGCGTCTGCCAAAGCTGAGCCGCAAGCGAATACGGATGAGACTTTAACATACGCCAGTTTGATGAAGCAGGCACAGGAACTGCCCACCGTGCAGCAGCTCACCAGCTTTAAATCGGCCGAGTTGAACGAGCAGGCGCTCAAGCTGCTGACCAGCCCGGTCACGAGTTTTAACAGCAAAGTGATGTCGTTGTCGATGCAGGTCCTGTCGTTATCGATGCAGGGACTTGATTCCGCACAGGTGGTTGAGGGCGCATACAACTTGGCGCAGCTCTCGACCGGAATGACGAAAGAGGAGCTGGAGCAACTTGCCTCCCTGCCCGAAGATCAGCAGGAGGCCTATATCGCAGCTCATTATAGGCCGGGCACTGCCGAAGCAGCGATGGTCAGCCAGGCTTCAGACATCAGCAAATACTTGGAGCCCCTCCAGCCACTTATCGACAAGTGGGGCGAGGTTGGCGAGAAGGCCGATGCGTTCCTTGCCCAGGCCAATGAAAAATGCAAAGGGGTGTATAAGAAATATGCTTCAGAGTTGACCAAGGCTTCTGACAAAGAGCGTGTAAGCATCTTGTTGAAGTATTATGCCGAGATAGTGGAATACCAACGTACAGCCGTGCAGCAGGCCATGCGTGTAAGGCTGGATGAGCAGCTCCCCATAGCTGAGGATATCGAGAAGAAGATGGTCACGATTAGAGCAGAACATCCCGATATCGTTTCGGCATTCATGAACTACCCCCAGCTGACAGCCACCCAGTACTTCGCCGACGTCGCCAAGTTAATTGAAGTCCCCGAATTTAATGATTGATGCCCAATGATTCACAAAAGGAGTTTTATCGCCTTACTGCTGCTGGTCTCGTTCTCAATGGCCGCAATAGGTCAGACCGATGAGGTGCCCAAGCCGGTCAAGCCCAAGCCCAAGGAGCATGCCCGTTTCACACTGAAGTCATATTATTACTCGTCCAACTATCATTTTAAGACCCATTTTTTGGAGGACCGCGACTATGGAGAGATTGCAGGTTTTGCCCGACATGCCAATTTGGGTTTCTCGCTCAAGATTCCTCTAGGCCATGTCTTCTTTCTTCAGCCCGAGGCGTTGTTTTCGTTGAACACCAATTGGTATGATGCCAGTTTGGAGAGTGGTTACTTCAGAGAATTTGCCTATGCCTTTGAGCATCGCAACGGCACCAATATGGATGTCCCGCTCTATCTTGGGGTAAAATGGTCGCCGTCCAAACTGTTCGCAGCCAAGGCCTATGTCGGCCCTATGTTCCACTTCGGATGGCTTCATAAGGAGTTCTTCAAGGATTTCAAACAGTATTCCGTAGTGATGGGTGGAGGACTGGAGTTGTTGAACTTCCTCTCCCTCGACGGAGGTTATATGTTCGACATGAACGGCATGACCTATAGAGGCAGTTCCCAGTTCTTCATAGCGGTGGGTCTGCTGATGTAATCATTCTTGGTAACAACTACGATGAAACAGTTCTGGAAAAAGACATTATGGCGGTTCGACCGGGCCTATAGTGCCAACTCGGCTTGGAAGCCCGCCCTGTGGGTGGCAGGCTCCCTGCTTTTCTTTGTGCTTGTGTTCTGGCTTCTCGGCCTTTTGTGGTATCTCACTCCCTATGGCTACAACAAACCATACGGAACGCCCCGTATCGTTGAGACCTTGAGCCTTTTGCTTAGTCCTGGCAGCTACCCTCGCGCGTCAGTCCTGCCTTATCTCTTCCAGGCTGTCGTGTCGCTGTTCGGCGCCGTCTTTTTCACCGCTTTCCTTATCGCCACATTCAACAGGGTGCTTGCCAACCGTGTGGATAACTACCGCAACGGGGTTAGCCGTTATTATTTCGACAATCACATACTGATACTTGGGGGCGGCAACCAGGCTCTCCGTATCATCAATTCCATCGCTTCCAAACAGGAATATCAAGGCAAAGATGTGGTGGTTCTCTCTGCTCGCAATACCCAGACTGTCAGGGAGCAGCTGCTTCCTTACCTCAGCCCCGACGCGCAGAAGATGGTGCTGACCTTCTATTTCGGGAGTTACAATATGGAGTCGGACCTCAGCTCATGCCAGATTGAGAATGCTTCTCACATTTTTATACTCGGCGAGGAAGATGTCGTTGGGCAGGATTCACTCAATGTGGAGTGCTGGAAAAAGGTGAGGGGGCTTCGTTTCAACGTCCCAACCGTCGCTCAGTGCTATCTATTCCTGAGTTGCCAGACGACCACCCACCTCTTCCACATGTTGCCTCAGGAGGCTCACACTAGCATGGAGACCACCCTTATCAACCAATATGAAGCCGTGGCTCAGCAGTTGCTGGTGGGTGAGAATCCCCAACTCATACCCTTCACTCTCGACCGCGGCCTTATCACTCCCGACGCTGACCGCTACGTCCATTTTGTGGTGGTGGGGATGACTCCTATGGGCTATGCTTTGGCTACAACGGCTGCCCATCTCTGCCATTTCCCCAACTTCGACAAATCTGCATCCCGCCCCATCCGTACCCGGATTACCTTTATCGACCCTTCTGCCGATACCTTGATGAACCAATTTATGAGCAATTATAACGGCCTTTTCTCGCTGTCTCACAGTATTCTGAGGTTGGACGATAAGAGCTGGATGCAAGGCAAACCCGACTCCCGCTATGGCGATTTCCTCGATGTTGAATGGGAATTCATCAAAGGCTCTGTTGATGAGGAGTGGGTCCGCAACCAGTTGGTCGGCTACGTTAGCGACCCACATCAGGTGTTGTCGCTCGCTTTCTGCGACTTATCGTCTGAGGCCAATATCGCTCATGCCTTCCATCTCCCGCCTCAGTTCTATCCGCTCAACGAGGATGATGGAGCACTGCTCTCGCCCGTCCTATACGTCTACCAGCCTTCAAGTATGGCCTTGGTCGACGCAGCAAGAATGGAGATACCCAAATACAGCCACATCGTTCCTTTCGGCATGTCCGTCGGCAACATCGACCCACTTCTAACCAATCGTATTGCCGCTGCCAAACGGTTCAACTACCTCTACCAGAAAGTGTCTAGTGGTAAAGAGTTTACCTCCATGCCCACCGAGGTCTCCGTCTTAGACGAGATGTGGCGTCAGCTCTCTTTCGCAGAGAAGATGTCCAACATCTACGCCGCCAATGCGGCATGTGTCAAGCTGCGGAATATGGGCCTCGATGCCCAAACCAGCATGCAGCCCATCAACGACCCGGCGCAGGTCGAATGTCTTGCCAAGGCCGAGCATGCCCGCTGGAATATGGAGAAACTGTTGGTCGGTTTCGATGCTATGCCTGCTGTCGAGCGGGGGCAACTGAATACCGACCTCGCCAGCGACGACCCCGACACCCGTCAGGAGGCCAGGATGAAGAGCAACCGCAGTAAGAACCAGCAGTTTGTCCTCAAAGACATTGCGCCCTATTCGGAGCTCTCCGAAGATGCCAGGGCGTTTGACAACATCATCATGCGCAACTTGCCGGTCACCTTGCTGCCCTATATTTTTAACACATCGGCTGCCGCCAACTAGTACCGACCTTGCCCCTTCCATAGGTAAGGGTGGGGGAGAACCCATCGCCTCATAACCACTATCGCCAATGCCCTTTTTTGGTTAAAAAAGAGGTGCTATTGTCATTAAAAAGTACGCCGTTCAACTTTTTTTTCGTAACTTTGTATCGTCTACCAATTATTGGGAAACCAATGGCTTGACGCTGCAACATGCTGTCAGTTTGTTGATTGCCATGTTGCGTTTTGACATATTTATGAATATAAAAATGATATTTATATGAAGAAGTATTATCTTTTGGCTGGTCTCTTGGCTATCATGATGGGCAATCCGGGTGCTTTGGCATCAACCAACACACACGGTCCTTCAATCCAGACGTTAGGCGATGAAGCGGAACGTATCACAGCATGCGACAGCTTCTCTTGGCACGGCACCACCTACACTTCGGGTGGCACCTACTACTATGACCATTCAGTGGATAATCTGGGCGACGCCCAAGTCGACACCCTCTATCTGACAATCAACCACAGTGCTTCTGGGGTGGACAGCCGCGTCGTGTGCGACGCCATCATCTGGCATGGCCGTTACTACGACAACGAGGAGTCCCATCCCACCCATACGTTGCAGACGCAGGAGGGGTGCGACAGCGTGGTGACTCTGAACCTGACCATCAACCACAGCAGCTACACGAGGGACACGCTGACGGCGTGCGACAGCCTGGCATGGGGCGGTAGGACGTACTATGCGGGAGTCCGTGACACGACGCTCTACCTCAGTGACCAGAACACCTGCGACAGCGTGGTGAACCTG
>JAFWOP010000111.1 GCA_017545365.1 Bacteroidales bacterium | reverse complement strand
GCTCGTAACGACAATGCAAAGGTAATACAAAATTTCAAATAACCTCACTGGATAATGGATAATTTTACATACTATCACATTCCTCCAGTGAGGCATCTGAGGCTAAAACTCATTGAATTTCTCCATAGCTTTGGCCTTAATGTCGTCTGTCACGTCAATGTATGGCTTCATTGCTTTGTAGTCGCAAAGAAATCAAAGGAAAGGCTCTTCTTAAAAGCCTTCAAATGATTCTCCATTGCATGGAACTTCTCATAGGTAGCTTCCGTCCAATCGTTCTGCCTACCATTGACCTTAATAAATTCCTTGAAAGCGTCCCAGAATATGTTTTTCTCATGCGCTGTCACCTGTTTGTCTATGTCATCAACATACCCGTTTTCGTCACTTTTCTGACTGATTCGTTCGTTGAAGTCGGCCTTGACCTGCTCACGGGTAGGCATCTGTTCCATGAATTCATACTTGTGGAACACCTTGATAATCTCTGCTTTCAGGTAGTCCAGATAGTCGTTGATTTCGCTTGCAGTCTGCATCGCCTGATTCATACCCGTAGCCCGCTGATTTTCAGCGTCCCACTTGTCTGCATCAAGTCTAAACCCTGTAACAAACTCAATTCTGATATTATTATAAGAAACACGCATGCGAAGAGGAAGATTTTTTGTGTTAACTTCCTTTTCTCCATTTTTCTTAGTAACTTTGCACCGATATTCGAGTGCAAAAGTGATTTTTTTCTTAATAATCATGGCTTAATCTGTTTAAAAGTTACACCCAAAATTACACCCACTTTTTCAGACAGCCAAATTTACTCAAAGAATTTTTATTTTAATAAGACCTACAGATAATTGCTTGTTTAAAGGGCTTCCGAGAAGGATGATGATATTTCCTGAGACTTCAAAAACGGTTGTGATAGGTTCAAAATTATCCCTCTCTCTCCGCTGGGATAACGTAACTATTCTGATTTTTAGATAGTTACGTTATTTTATGCTCAGATACTCCCAAATTTACCCCCAAAAACTAATTTCTGTATTTGTCGTATCACAAAAAGCATATAAATGATACTTGATGGGTGATAATGCTTCAAGAAGGTGAACATTGGTAGCATCATTATTCTGATTATGCCTTTCCAAGCCCCACGAAGATTAATGTGAGGAGCAATGCAAGGATGATGAATCTTAACCAATCAATCATCCAAATGATTTTTTCAGCCTTTTCTCTTTCCATAAACAAATTAATTTTGTGCAGGCAAAGGTACTATCATGATATTACAAAAAAGTTTCAAATGTAAGACATCCTAATTACGAGGTTGCTTGTAACAGCATTGTAACATTAGCGTAACGCGAGCGTAACAAGATTCCATTACCTTTGCACAAAAATACAAAGAAATGGAATTAATCATCAACATTTTCTCGCTCGTCGGTTCGCTGGCTCTGTTCCTTTTTGGCATGAAGACGATGTCGGAAGGTCTGGAGAAGTTTGCGGGCGACCGCCTGCGCAGTATTCTGGCGGCGATGACTAAGAACCGCGTGATGGGTGTGTTGACGGGTATTCTCATCACAGCACTTATCCAGTCATCGAGTGCCACGACGGTGATGGTGGTTAGTTTTGTGAATGCCGGACTGATGACACTCGGCCAGTCGATTGGTGTCATCATGGGTGCCAACATTGGTACAACAGTGACAGCGTGGATAATCTCAGCCGTAGGATTCAAAGTAAATATTGCGGCATTTGCCATTCCCTTGCTGGCCATAGGAATGCCATTGATATTCAGCAATAAAGGTAATAGAAAGAGTATTGGAGAGTTTGTATTCGGCTTCTCTTTTCTGTTCATGGGTCTGGCATTCCTGCAGGAAGCGGCCACAGCGATGAACATTGGCGATATGGTAGCTAGCATGCTGTCCCATGTGCCGCAGGATTCGTTCCTTACCATACTGCTGTTCGTCATCGTTGGTGCACTGGTCACCATGATCGTTCAAGCTTCGGCAGCCACAATGGCCATCACGCTGATGCTCTTTGGCATGAACATCCCCGGCTTCGGCTTCGAACAGGCGGCGGCACTGGCCATGGGACAGAACATCGGTACGACTATCACCGCCGTCATGGCCTCGCTAACAGCCAACACGCAGGCACGCCGTGCCGCCCTGGCCCACATGTTCTTCAACGTCTTCGGTGTCGTGGTGTTCCTCATCGTGTTCTACCCGGCCTGCAACGCCGTCAGCTGGTTCGTCGACAACGTGATGGGTGGCGGCAACGACCTCTACAAACTGTCGGCCTTCCACACCGCCTTCAACATCATCAACACGCTGCTGCTCATCGGCTTCGTCCATCAGATTGAGATGCTCGTGTGCCGCGTGCTGCCGATGAAGGAACAGGACGAGGACCACCGCCTGAAGTTCATCTCCGGCGGTCTGCTCTCTACTGCCGAGCTGAGCATCATGGAAGCCCAAAAGGAAATACAGCACTTTGCCGAGCGCTGCAAAAGAATGTTTGGTTTCGTTACCGACCTGATGCAGACACAGGACGAGGTGGAGTTCAATAAGATATTCTCACGCATCGGGAAGTATGAGAATATCACTGACTCGATGGAAATGGAGATTGCCTCCTACCTAAACAAGGTGAGCGAAGGTCGTCTTTCTGATGCCTCGAAGGCACAGATACAGAAGATGTTACGGCAGATATCGGAGTTGGAGAGCATTGGAGACTCGGTGTATAACCTCGGTCGTACGTTGAAAAGTC
>JAFWOP010000110.1 GCA_017545365.1 Bacteroidales bacterium | reverse complement strand
GCGAGGTCGCCGGTGCGGAACCATCCGTCCTCGGTGAAGGAGGGAATGCCGCCGGCGTAGCCGGTCATGATGTTCTTCCCCCTGATCCAGAGCTCGCCGTTCTCAAGTTTCAGCTCCTGTCCGGGGTAGGGGGCGAGCCCGGCACGGGCAAGACGGCCATCGTGGAGGGGCTGGCACAACGCATCGTGCGCGGCGACGTCCCCGAGAACCTGCGCCGCAAGCAGGTCTATAGCCTCGACATGGGCGCGCTGGTGGCCGGCGCCAAGTACAAGGGCGAGTTCGAGGAGCGTCTGAAGGGCGTCATCAACGACGTCATCAAGGCCGACGGCGAGGTCATCCTCTTCATCGACGAAATCCACACGCTGGTGGGTGCCGGAGGAGGCGAGGGCGCCATGGACGCCGCCAACATCCTGAAGCCCGCCCTGGCGCGAGGCGACCTGCGCAGCATAGGCGCTACGACGCTGGACGAGTACCAGAAGTACTTCGAGAAGGACAAGGCGCTCGAACGCCGCTTCCAGAGCGTGATGGTGGACGAGCCCGACGTGGCGTCGAGCATCTCCATCCTGCGCGGACTGAAGGAGCGCTACGAGGCCCATCACAAGGTGCGTATCAAGGACGAGGCCGTGGTGGCTGCCGTGGAGCTCTCGAACCGCTACATCACCGAGCGCTTCCTGCCCGACAAGGCCATCGACCTCATGGACGAGGCGGCTGCCAAGCTGCGCATGGAGCGCGACAGCGTGCCCGAGGAACTCGACGAGATAACGCGCCGCCTGAAGCAGCTGGAGATTGAGCGCGAGGCCATCAAGCGCGAGAAGGACGAGCAGAAGCTCCGCCAGCTGAACACCGAGATTGACGACCTGCGCCGTCAGGAGCAGACCGTCCGCAGCAAGTGGGAGGGCGAGCGCAAGCTGCTGAACGACATCCAGCAGAAGAAGCAGCTCATGGAGCAGCTGCGCACCGAGGCCGACCGCGCCGAGCGCGAGGGCAACTACGGGCGCGTGGCCGAGATACGCTACGGACGCCTGCAGGAGATAGAGAAGCAGATCAGCGACACGCAGGCCCGCCTGCACGACCAGCAGGGGGGCGAGGCGCTGGTGAAGGAGGAGGTCGATGCCGACGACATAGCCGACGTGGTGAGCCGCTGGACGGGCATCCCCGTCAGCCGCATGATGGAGAGCGAGCGCACGAAGCTGCTCCGCCTCGAGGACGAGCTGCATCGTCGTGTGGTGGGGCAGGAGGAGGCCATCAGCGCCGTCGCCAACGCCATCCGGCGCAGCCGTGCAGGCATGCAGGACCCCAAGCGACCCATCGGCTCGTTCATCTTCCTGGGCACCACGGGTGTGGGCAAGACCGAGCTGGCCAAGGCGCTGGCCGACTACCTCTTCAACGACGAGCGCATGATGACGCGCATCGACATGAGCGAGTATCAGGAGAAGTTCAGCGTGACGCGACTCATCGGCGCCCCTCCAGGCTACATCGGCTACGAGGAGGGCGGACAGCTCACCGAGGCCGTGCGACGGAAGCCCTACAGCGTCGTGCTGTTCGACGAGATTGAGAAGGCCCACCCCGACGTGTTCAACACGCTCCTTCAGGTGCTCGACGACGGACGTCTGACGGACAACAAGGGGCGCACGGTGAACTTCAAGAACACCATCATCATCATGACGTCGAACCTCGGCAGCGACTACATACGCCAGCAGTTTGCCGGCATGAACGACAGCAACCGCGAGCGCATCCTCGACGAGACGCAGAAGACCGTCATGGCCATGCTGAAGCAGCAGATAAGGCCCGAGTTCCTGAACCGTGTGGACGAGACCATCATGTTCCTGCCGCTGACGAAGGACGAAATCCGTCAGGTGGTGGAGCTGCAGGTGGGTGCCGTGTGCCGCATGCTGGGCGAGAACGGCGTACGGCTGGAGCTGACGCCGTCGGCCATCGACTTTGTGGCCGAGGTGGGCTACGACCCCGAGTTCGGCGCCCGTCCCGTGAAGCGCGCCATCCAGCACCTGCTGCTCGACGAGCTCTCGCGCCGCCTGCTCGCCTTCAGCATCGACAAGGAGAAGCCCATCCGCGTGGATGTAAAAGAAGGTCAGCTTACATTTGCAAATTAAATAGTTTGTCAGTACCTTTGCCGTCGAAATGAACATCGACTACGCAAAGGAACTGAATGAGAGCCAGCTGAAGGCCGTCGAATACAACGATGGCCCTTCGCTGGTGATAGCGGGAGCCGGCTCGGGCAAGACGCGCGTGCTGACGTACAAGATTGCCCATCTGATGGAGGTGGAGGGCTACAAGCCCTGGGAAATCCTTGCGCTCACCTTTACCAACAAGGCTGCGGCAGAGATGAAGAGCCGTATAGCCAGCCGCGTGGGCGACGAGGCCGCACGCTACCTCTGGATGGGCACCTTCCACAGCCTCTTTGCCAAAATCCTGCGTCGCGAGGCCGATGCCCTGGGCTACACCTCCAACTTCACCATCTACGACCAGACGGACTCGCGCAGCCTCGTCAAGGCCATCATCAAGGAGATGGGGCTCGACGACAAGGTCTATAAGCCCAACGCCGTACAGGCACGCATCAGCGAAGCCAAGAACGTGCTCATCAAAGCCGGCATGTACTACAACGACCCGGCCATGATCGAGGAGGACATGCGCCGGCGCCAGCCTGCCATTCGCGACATCTACCAACGCTATGCCAACCGCCTGCGCCAGGCCGACGCCATGGACTTCGACGACCTGCTGATGATGACCTATTACCTTTTTAAAAATAGGGAGGACGTGCTGCAACGCTATCGCGAGCGCTTCCGCTTTGTGCTGGTCGATGAGTATCAGGACACCAACCTGGCGCAGCACGAAATCGTGTGGCAGCTCACAGCCAGCCATCAGCACATCTGCGTGGTGGGCGACGACTCGCAGAGCATCTACAGCTTCCGCGGAGCCCGCATCGACAACATCCTCACCTTCCAGAGCCGCTACGACCATCCGCGTCTGTTCAAGCTCGAGGAGAACTACCGCTCGACGCAGACCATCGTGGGCGCAGCCAACAGCCTGATTGCCCACAACCAGCGCCGCATACCCAAGGAGGTGTTCTCGAACAAGGAACAGGGCGAGCCCATTACCGTCTTCGAGGCTGCTGCCGACAAGGAGGAGGCCGGCTATGTGACGCGCCAGCTGCTCTCCATCCGCCGACGCTACGGGCTGGAGTGGAGCGACTTTGCCATCCTCTACAGGACGAATGCCCAGTCGCGCATCTTCGAGGAGGAGTTCCGCAAGAACGGCATCGACTACCGCATCTACGGAGGCCTCTCGTTCTACCAGCGCAAGGAGATTAAGGACATCATCGCCTACTTCCGCCTGATGGTCAACCCGCACGACGAGGAGGCCTTCAAACGCATCCTCAACTATCCCTCGCGCGGTATTGGTGACACGACGCTCAGCCGCATCATCGAGACGGCCTCTGCGGCTGGCGCAAGCCTGTGGGACGTGATTGCTGACGCAGAACGTTACCAGCTGCCTGTCTCGAAGGGGACGTTGACGAAACTTGAGCGCTTCCGCACGATGATAGAGGAGTTCCGCGAGTTCTCGCGCACCAAGGATGCCTACGAAACGGCGCTCGAGGTGGTTGTCCGTAGCGGCATCAAGGCCGACATCTTCAGCGACATGTCCGACGAGGGGCGCAGCCGGCAGGAGAACGTGCAGGAGCTGATGGACGCCATGCACGACTTCGTGCAGTCGGCCCGCGAGGAAGGGAGCGACGCCATCTGGCTGCCCGACTTCCTGGCTACCGTGGCCCTGCTTACCGACCAGGACAACCCCCACGATGCCGACGTCCCCCGTGTGACGCTCATGACCGTCCACTCTGCGAAGGGACTGGAGTTTGATACCGTGTTCGTCGTGGGGCTGGAGGAAGACCTCTTCCCCAGCAACATGGCCGAGACCGACATGGACGTGGAGGAGGAGCGACGCCTGTTCTACGTGGCCATCACGCGGGCCGAGAGGCGTTGCCTGCTCACCTATGCCAAGACGCGCTTCCGCTACGGGCAGCTCCAGTTCGGCACCCGCAGCCGATTCCTGAACGAGATAGACCCGGCATTCCTGAAGGGTCAGCAGGCCGGCAAGCCGACAGGTCAGCAGATGGGATGGGGGAGAAACAGGGATGCGGCATTCCGCGTCACAACCATAGGCGGGCAGACGGACAGGGCGACGACGCCTCGTCCCACGCCGGCTCCGCAACGTTGGATTTCATTGGGCGAACGTGACACCCGATCGGGCAGCCAGCAAGTCAGCAGACCAGTGGCCAGGCAGGCAGGGGCGCCGAATGTCACCTCTTCCCTCCAGCCAGGTGCGCGTGTGGAGCATGACCGTTTCGGACAAGGGGAGGTGGTTCGTGTCGAAGGAAGCAACGAAAACGCCAAGGCTGTCATCCGTTTTGACAACGTGGGCGAAAAGACGCTGCTCCTGAAGTTCGCACGCTTGAAAAATCTTTGATTTATAGCCTTTTTTTTGAAAAATTTTTCATTTTTACCCCACTCAGACACCTTTTAGGAGGTTTTTTTCTGTTTTTTTGAAAAAAAGTCGCTTTTTCTCTTTGTAATTGCCAATTATTCACTACCTTTGTGCCGTGTATTAATTCTTAAAGATAAGTTACATGGAAGTTTTAGCTAAAATCGAAGCCGCTTATGATGCTTTTGTCAAGGATGCAAAGGCTCAGGTAGAAAAAGGTAACAAGACTGCAGGCACTCGTGCCCGCGTCGCTTCTCTCGAGCTTGAGAAGCTGATGAAGGAGTTCCGCAAGGCCTCTCTCGCAGCCTCCAAGTAAGGAGTTGTTTCCTTTACACAATGTTAAGCAAAAAGCCATCCTGACGAAGGATGGTTTTTTTTGTGGTTCATCCGACAAATGCGTAGTTGGCTAGCAATAAAAATGAACGAAGAGAGAGATAGCTAAGATTTTATCACTACCTTTGGTTACCCCTAACTAAAGTATAGTTATATGAATCCCAGCTATCTGTATCATGC
>JAFWOP010000035.1 GCA_017545365.1 Bacteroidales bacterium | reverse complement strand
TTCCCATTGTCGCGTCCCTCCGGGACGCTGAGTAGTAGGGTTTTCGTTGACCCCACACTGCGTTCCTTGTGTGGGGTTATTGAAATTCAGCATCTTCGATGCTGTTAAAAAATCAGTCTTTTATCAAACTAGAGCCAAAAAATAACAACAAGTAGCCCCAATCGGCTTTTAGCGGTTATGCACGATTAGCTGACGAGCTGTTTTATCACATCGCTGATGTAGCCTTAGCGAGCTACGAAAAGACATAAAAGGCTGGCTAAAGAATGACTTGAGATTGCAGGGACGGCATCACAAAGGAGCGCTCAAACATTTTTGCCTCTATTCTCCTCCGGCTTGGGTTTGGTTTCAATTGGTTATTATTTGCCACAGCTAAAGGAAGGCCGAACAAAAAACAAACAGAATAAAGACAAAACAGAAAACAAACGGCTGATTTACAAATACATCGGAGACAAGCAAAACTCCAACCTTGCCGGAAGTAATACTGAAAATGGGATAATCCTCTGGAGCCGTCCCATACAAGCGAAGAACAGCTGGGGGGCTAACTCTTAGGGCTGTACCATTGAAAAAAGTCGGTGATGGCTTGTTCTATAGGGGTTTGAGGCATAGCGAGGTCGTTGCGGGCAGCGGCATTGTCGTAGTATTCACGCACCATCAGCTGACGCACATTGCGAGTGGAGAGCTGCGTGCGCACACCACACCACCGCAGCAAATCGCCCAGCCACCCGGCAACGCTTAATAGGCCGTTGGGCAACGGCACTAGACACTGGCGATAGCCACATACCCTAGACTGGAGGCGGTAGAACTCTGCGAGTGAAAGATTACAGCCTGTGAGCAGGTATCTCTGCCCATTGCGGCCTAGGATGAGCGCGTGTTCTATAGCCGCTGCCGCATCCTGCACATGGATAAAGCTCTTGCCTCCCTTGGGCACAGGCATAAGCCACTTGCGGTAGCCTGTGAGGAGCAGGGCACCCGAGCTGGGCTTGGTGTCGTAGGCACCAACCATAAAGCCAGGGTTCACCACTACGACATGCCAGTCGGGGTGACGTTTTGCCAAATGAAGAAGCACGGCCTCCCCCTCCTGTTTGCTGAGACCATAGTAGGAACAGCTGAACGGAGGCTGCATCGGCTGTTGCTCATCGGCTGGCTGCGAGGGTGTGCCATATCCGATGGTGTTGGCCGTACTCGTATGCACCAGCCGCGTGATATGCAGCTGCTCCATCAGTTGTGTGAGCCGACGGCACAAGTCGCGGTTGACGGGCAGATAATCCTCGTAGTGAAGAAGCGACATGTCGGTGACACCGGCACAATTGATGACGGCATCGCAGCCCTGGGCCGCTGCTTGCAGTGCCTTGTCGTCGAGCAGTGAGCCTTCGAAAAGGGTCAGCTGACCGATGTTGGGGAACCCCCCTGTGCGTAGTGCGGAAACGTTCCGCAGCAAGGCATGAACCTCATGGCCTTGCTGCAGAAGTTGTTTCAGCACATTATGTCCGAGCAGCCCATTGCCGCCCAAGAGCAATACTTTCATGGGGTTAGCCCACGTTGCAACCTGGGGTGACCAACTGGCTGGGGGTGACTAGCACCAGACGGCCGTCCTTGTCCTCGGCACTAAGAATCATACCCTGACTCTCAACACCTTTGAGCTTGCGAGGTGCAAAGTTGGCGATGAAGCACACCTGCATGCCCACCAGTTTCTCCGGTTCGAGGTAGAACTTGGCAATGCCGCTGACGATGGTGCGGGTGCCCATGCCGTCTTCTATCTTGAACTGCAGGAGCTTGTCGGCCTTCGGCACCTTGCTGCATTCCAGCACCGTACCCACACGGATGTCCATCTTGCCAAAATCCTCAAAAGCCACAGTAGGCTTCACCTCGGCAGGAGCCCAGGCGTTGAGCTCGTTTTGACGCTTGGTCTCCAGCAGTTTGTTGACTTGTGCCTCGATGGTGGCATCGTCTATCTGTTCGAACAGCAGTTCGGGCTTGTCGATGGTGTGGCCTTCCATCAGCAGGTCGGCACGGCCGGCATCTTTCCAGCCCATGGCGGGGAGGTTCATGATGCGGTGCATCTTGTCGGCTGTGAAGGGCAGGAAGGGGGCGCAGAGCACTGCCAGGTTGGCACAAATCTGCAAGGAGAGGTTCATCACGGTGGCGGTGTGCTCGGGGTCGGTCTTGACGAGCTTCCAGGGCTCGGTGTCGGTGAGATATTTGTTACCCAGCCGGGCCAGGTTCATCATCTCGCTGAGGGCCTCGCGGAAGCGGTAAAGCTCAATGCTGCGGCCCACCTGCTCGGGGAAGGTGGCAATCTCTTTGACCAGCTCCTGCTCAGCCTCGCCGAGGGGGCCTGCGGCCGGCACCTTGCCTCCATAGAATTTGTGGGTCAGCACCAACGTGCGGTTGACGAAGTTGCCCAGGATGGCTACCAGCTCCGAGTTGTTCTTCAGCTGGAAGTCTTTCCAGGTAAAGTCGTTGTCCTTGGTTTCAGGTGCGTTGCTGCAAAGGGTGTAGCGCAGCACATCCTGTTTGCCGGGGAAGTCTTTCAGATATTCATGCAGCCACACGGCCCAGTTGCGCGAAGTGCTAATCTTGTCGCCTTCGAGGTTGAGGAACTCGTTGGCGGGCACGTTGGCGGGCAGGATATAGCTGCCGTCGGCGTGGAGCATGGCGGGGAAGATGATGCAATGGAAGACGATGTTGTCCTTACCAATGAAATGCACCAGCTTGGTGTCTCGGTCTTTCCACCATTTCTCCCAGTCGTCGCCCTTGAGCTGCTTGGTGAAGCTGATGTAGCCGATAGGGGCATCGAACCACACATAGAGCACCTTGCCGTCGGTTCCTTCGATGGGCACCTTCACGCCCCAGTCGAGGTCGCGCGTGACGGCACGGGGCTGCAGACCTGCGTCAATCCACGACTTGCACTGGCCGTAGACATTGGTCTTCCAGTCACCTTTGTGCTGTTCCAGAATCCACTCGCGCAGCCAAGGCTCGTCTTGGTCCAGCGGCAGATACCAATGCTTGGTCTCCTTCATCACGGGAGGGTTGCCACTCAATGCCGACTTGGGGTTGATGAGGTCGGTGGCATTAAGCGATGTGCCGCATGCCTCGCATTGGTCGCCATAGGCGTGTTCGTTGCCGCAGTGGGGGCAAGTGCCTGTAATGTAACGGTCGGCCAAGAACTGGTGCGCCTCCTCGTCATAGTACTGCATCGAGGTCTTTTCGACGAACTTCCCTTCCTCGTACAGTTTTTTAAAGTAAGCGGCCGCCGTCTCGTGATGCTCAGGGCAGGAGGTGCGGCTGTAGATATCAAACGAGATACCCAACTCGGCAAAAGAGTCTTTGATAATCTTGTGATAGCGGTCCACAATATCCTGTGGGGTCACACCCTCTTTGCGCGCCTTGATGGTGATAGGCACGCCGTGTTCGTCGCTGCCGCCGATAAACATCACATCTTCGCCCTGCGCACGCAGATAGCGCGCATAGATGTCGGCAGGCACATACACACCCGCCAGATGACCTATGTGTACCGGGCCGTTGGCATAAGGCAGTGCCGATGTGACGGTATAACGTTTATAATGCTTGTCTTTCTCGCTATATGTCATTGTTTATAAGTGTATAAGATATCGGTATCGCTGCTCACTTGTGTGGGATACCGTTTGTCGTTATATTGGTATTCGAATTCGGCATAGTTGTTGAGGGGGTACTCGTACAGATTTATCGTCTGCGCCATAATCGAAGCAGAGATGGCCACCGAGCCAGCGTTGGTCATCGTCAAGGCGTTGTTGAGCGACAGGTTCCTGTGCGAGAAAATCTCGCCCCAGTTGCAGAAGAAGGGGTTGTAGTTGGTGTCGTAGGTGCAGGCAATCGTATCGCCGAAGGTCAGCGTAAGGGGGAGACCACCCTGGAACATCATTGCCATCTGTATCAGCCCCATATACTCCTCTGGAATGTCGATGAACATACTAATCATGTTCAGGTCGTTGGTGTCGAGGATGATTGATGCATTGCCGCTAATCACCTGGCTCGAAAGGTTCTCGCCGTCCCAGTTAAGGGTCATGGCGAACTCCTTGCTGCCCATGGTGAACTTGGGGTTTTTGGCATACTGCAGCTTGGTCATCATTATCATCGACTCAGCGGTCTTGCGGCCCACCAGTTGCTCAAACAACGAACCGCCGCCCAATAATCCGCTCGCCAACGAGAGCAGGAAATTATCGTCGACCAGCACTTCGGCACCGCTCAGCTTGCCCGCCGCATTGTGCATCAGGTTCATCGTCACCGCCTGCACGCCGTCGTAATAGATTTCGCATTTGGTGAACTTGTTGTCGGCATCGTAGTAGTAGCGCAGCTCCTCTGTCTGGTCACCCGTAGTGGAGACCTTCGAGATATAGTTGCCGGCATAGCTGTAGGTGGTGGCACCTCCGTCGGGAGAGGTAATCTTGTCCAAATTGCTGCCCTCCCAGTTCCATTCCTGAATCAACATGCCGTCTTCAGTCACTGTGGCAATATGCATCGTAGGATGATAAATTCCTTCAGCGTAAACGGGCACAGGGTCTTGCTCCACAGGTTCAATCTTTTCTTTCTTGCACGAGGCAACACCTGCCATCATGGCAAATGCACACAAGGTGATAACAATCTTTTTCATGGTCTAATGGGTTTAATTAAAGGTTATTATTCAATCTATGTTCCGATTATTCTATGGCTTGCGGGACTACCCTTTTTGCTGTGGGAAGTGCCACATTGGGAAGACGGTGGAGCTTGCTCAGATAGCTTTCTTGGCGGTGGTGGTGCGCTTGGGGGCAGCCTTAGCCTGCGTCGTCGCCTTCGGAGCGGCAGTCTTCGGGACAGCCGTCTTCTTCGGGGCGGCTTTCTTGGCGGCAGGTTTCTCGCTGGCAGGCTTCTCAGCCACAGCCTCTTCCTTCTTCTCCTCGGCTTTCTCCTCCTCGGTAGGAGTCAGTTTCCCGGCATTCAACAAGATATTGTACCATAAGAACAACTTCTTGGCGTCCGAAGCATGCACACGCTCGGTGTCATAGTCGGGGAGCACATTGCCCAGCAGGTCGAAGAGTACCGTGCTCTCAGCCTTCTTGGGGTCAAAGTCGGTCGGCTTGGCCTCCAGAAGTTTGTAGATGTTCTCAAAAATCTCCTCCAGCGGCTTCTCATCGTTGGTGGTGAACATGCGGATTTCGCTCAACTGGCTGATGCTGCTAGAAGCGAAAACAGGGAATTTCTGACCCGTCACGAGGTTCATAACAATGGCACCGCTCTTGGTGCGGGAAATCAACTCATTCAGATCGGGCTTGCCCGAAACGGCTAAAATGTTAGTTAGATCCATTTGTGTAGTACTGTTGTATTATTATTCCGAAATAGTTCTTTAACGCGAAAGTTATAATAATATTATATCCAACGAAAACTTTTTCGTCTCGTAGCCTCACCCACTACCCGTTTGTACCCCAAACCATCGGACAAACTAAAGACTAACACAATAACGAATTAACACGATGACGCATTCCATTTTGTTAAATCCGACCAGAACCCTCCCTAATTGAAAAAAAAGTCGTATTTTTGCAGATTAAAATATATGTAAAATACAAATGGCAAGTTACAGTTTTTCTGGCCACGAATCCTTTGCGTGTAGGTCGTTATGGTTCAAGAAAAGATGTTTTCTAGCAACAACATAGATGTTTGTACCCTGTTATCAATATCAATAAAAAAATATGATGTTAAGCGATATATCAATAAAGAATTTCAAGTCCGTTGTGAACGTGAATCTGCCTCTTGGAAGATTCAACCTTCTGATTGGTGCCAATGGGTGTGGGAAATCGAATATCCTTGAAGGTATTGCCATGGGTGCCGCAGCTAGTTCCGACAAATTGGATTATGAGTATTTTGCCAATCGCGGAATACGTCTAGTTCAACCGCAATTCATGTTGCCTGCATTTGACGATATCGACGCAGAAGAAATACATTTATCATTTAAGAATGATCATATTTTAGCGTATGATATTTACTACAACAATAATGGTAAGCCTGCTCGGTGGATGGTCAAAGAAAGAACTGGAGAAACGGACATCCCCGGTTTAGGGCAGTTCCTCATTTATTCATTGGAGGAAAGCAAACTACGAAAGGCCGATGACTCAAACCGAACTTATCCCATGGGACTTCATGGCGAGGGTCTGTTTGCCTATCTGAAAGAATTGTCGCAAAGATCAGAAGGAGAAGAAATCTTCACTGAGATTAAAGAAAACCTCAAGGTACTTGACTGGTTCGATGACATGCAGGTGCCATCCGGTCAGCTATCCAGCGAATTCAATTTGAAACTCAAGGATAGTTATCTGGCAGAAACTCTTAATATCTTTGATCAACGTAGCACAAACGAGGGCTTCCTATACCTACTCTTCTATTTTACGCTGGTCATATCCGACGAGACACCACGTTTCTTCGCCATCGAAAACATCGACACAGCTTTCAATCCCAAGCTCTGCCGCGAGGTGATAAAGCGGCTTGTCGCACTGGCCAAGAAACATGACAAGCAAATCATTGCCACAACCCACAACCCTGCTATTCTTGACGGCCTTGACCTACGCGACGACGAACAGAAACTGATGGTCGTGCAACGCTCCACCGATGGATACACAAAAGTGAGGACGCTAAAGAAGGAAGAGGTCGTCAACAGCGATTTAACCTTGTCACAACTCTGGCTGCGTGGTTTCATTGGCGGCTTGCCCAACAACTTCTAACGGAGAGACTATTATGGCATCATACGCAATAATCTGTGAAGGAATATCGGAGACTCTCTCTCTCCATGCCATCGTCGAGAAGCTGAGCCAAGAGGACACCTACTTTGCCGACATTCAGCCTCGTACCGATGTGAATCATAATCATGCTGTACAGCAAGGCTCTGGTGGCTGGACAGAGGTACTCTCACACTGCAACACCGAAGTCTTCAAGCAAGCATTACAGAGTAACGACTACCTGATTGTCCAGGTAGATACCGACAGATGTGACGAACCGTTGTTTGGCATCAAGAAGACGGACGATAATAATCAGCCACGTCCCGATGCAGACATCTACATCGACATTATAGGACGACTGCTGCAAGGTGTTGACAAAGAATTCTACGAAGCAAATAAGCATCGTATTATCTTTGCCATCTGCTTTGAAGAGATAGAATGCTGGTTCCTGCCATTGTTTTATTCCGACAAGCGAGCCTGTGCGACCACTGGTTGCATCGGCAAACTTAATCAGGAGTTAAGTAAAGAGAAAGGCGGTTACTACATACCCGAGAATGGGAAGAATGGTGCCAATGCAAGAAGCACCTATCAATTCATCCTGAAAAAGATGAAGCGAAAAGACATTCCTCAAATAGCTAAATGCAACCTAGGTTTCCAACTGTTCGTGGAACAATTGTATTCAATTAACAAAGGAGCGGAAGAATGAACGTAAGGCACATAATAGGCATATATGGTGAAACGGGCACTACAGTACAGCCCTCCAAAGCCCCCTTCCTCAATCCTTCTTTGTGGGTTCTTCAATCCTAGCTTAACAAAACAGACTATGCAGCTTCCTCAATCGAAAATATTAACCACAAATAGACTGAATGGTATCTTTAATAAGACCGTAGCCACCTATAAATTCTACTGGTTTATAGGAATTCTTGATTTGTATGTCAAGAAAGGTTTAACACGAATGAACATCTGGGATATAATGGTAGAAATGGTTGTCAATGCATGGTATCCTGTTTGTTATTTTCATTTGTCCTTTGGTAAGTCAGATTCGTTGAGTGATGCCATAGATTCGCTACAGAGAGTTTACGACATTCCCATCAATATCAGCCAAGCCGAATTGCGTAAATGGCTACATGAGCATAAGAACGATACAGAAGTTCGAGCTACTTTGAGATTCTTGCCATTAAATGTCCCGTATCGTTTCTTACGGCCTTGGATTGACACTAGCGATGACCGTGACACAATGATACGTTCTCAATTTTTTGAGAATGGTTGTTTGTATCGGTTAGTTAAAGAAAATGACTCACTTTGGGTTGAGTTGAATAGTGTTTGGCTTCCTTACCTTAAAGAGTGACTATAGTAACATCACTAAGAGATTTTGCCTATTGGAATTTGTCTGTGTTTCTTCAAGTCAGAAATCCTCATGTTCCCAACATCGTCAATAAACTGATAAAGGTAGAAACTCGTCAAACACTAACCAAACAAC
>JAFWOP010000109.1 GCA_017545365.1 Bacteroidales bacterium | reverse complement strand
TGGACAGCCGGAGCCACCGGCGACGAATGGGAAGTAGTCCTGACCGATGCCGGCGGCACCACGCTGAGCGAGGCGCGCACGCACGAGCAGAGCTACCAGCTGAACGGCCTGACGCCCGGCACCGCGTATGTCGTGAAGGTGCGCACGGTCTGCGGTGACGACCAGTACAGCGCATTCATGAGCACCAGCTTCACCACCATCGCCGTCGGCATCGACGGAGTGGCCGAGGCCAGCTGCGCCATCTACCCGAACCCGACGAGCAGCGCCACCACCATCAGCGTGAGCGGTGTGAGTGGCAAGGTGAAGATAGCGGTGGTTGACATGAACGGCCGCACCGTTGCCAGCGAGCTGCTGGAATGCAGCAGCGACTGCACAAAGACGATGGATGTGGAACGTTTGGCCCAGGGCGCATACTTCGTGCGCATCACCGGCGAGAACGTCAACATGGTTCGCAAACTGATAGTCCGCTAAAACATCTCAGAGTACTCGGAGACCTTCGAGGGCTCCGAGTTCTTAGGGAACCCTGATAAAAAGAGACCGTCTGCGAAAAAGGGCGGTCTCTTTTTTTATATTCTTTCTATTTATTAAGAAATAAATTAGTATCTTTGCACTTCCCAATGCCTCTATCAAGAAGAGCTTAATAAAGTGCAGTTCAGTATATAATGACGAATCAAGATGCCCATCAGTGTGACTGAGAACCATATCCGACAGGTGTGGTGTAGCCTTTTATTGGCTCATCCGGATGCAAATAATCCACTATTTTATTAACCAATTTATTTTTTATCATGCAAAAGAACCTACGTAAATGGTTACTCATGGCAGTATTGTTACTTGCTCCATGGGTGACGATGGCTCAGGTGACCCTACCCTATTCGACGGACTTCGAGGGTTTATCTACGGGTCAGTTGCCTACAGGCTGGTTGCAGTTAGCAACGGGTAGCAGTGGCGCGGGAACTTTCCCGGCAGCTTATTCTTGGGCTCCCAATGCTCGCAACAGTTCGGTCTACTTCGAGTTTGAGAGCAACACCGGACAGACCGAGGTTGCTGCGCTCCCTCAGATGAGCGACATCAACCAACTCCAATTCACCTTCTACGCTTCGTTGATGAATACCAACTTCGTCTTCGAGGTGGGTGTGCTGGAGGACGACTCCATCTTTGTCCCTGTCGACACGGTGACCCTCATCCCCGGCAGTGGTGGCAACTGGAGCGGCTCCTACCATCCCTACACGGTGTATTTCAACAACTACTATGGCTACGGCGACCGTATAGCCATGCGTGTCACCTCCAGTGGCAGCTACACACTAATGCTTGAGGACTTCTTGGTGGAATATGTCCCCTCCTGCCCTGCCCCGATAAGACCTGCTGTTGACAGCATGGGCGACAGTTGGGTGGCCTTCAGCTGGCGCGAAGTCGGCTCGGCCTATTCTTGGGAGATAGCCTACGATGTGGCCCCCTTTACTCCCGATGAGTATTCTTCCACCATCTCTACCTATGACAGTAACTATGTGCTGACTTCTCTGAGCCCTGCCAATTCTTACGATGTCTATGTGCGTTCCGACTGCGGTGGCGATTATAGTTCCTGGGTGCATGTGGGCACTGTACAGCCTGGCACCTATATAATGAATCAGACAGTCGACACGTTGCGCACCTGCGCGGTCAACATCTATGACAATGGCGGCCCCAATGGGGATTATGCTCTTAGTTCTGATAACACGCTGGTCATCATGTCCAGCAACCCCGACTCCACCCTCCGTTTGTGGGGTTCGATGAATATTGAGAACGGCTTTGACTTTATGACCATTTATGATGGTTATGGTTCCAACGCCACTCAGCTCTATTATGGCTCTGGCAATACCAATATTGGCCCCTTCATCGCCAATTCGGGTGCATTTACCATCCATTTCACATCGGATAACATCATTGTCTATTCTGGTTTCGAGCTGCATGCCACATGTGTCTACGTGCCCTCCTGCACGGCCCCCGTTTCCATATCGGCCGACTCCATGCGTGGCGACACCGTGTGGGTCTCCTGGGTTGACACGGCTTGGAACACCTCTTTCGACATAGCTTATGGCCCCGTGGGATTCAATCCTGACACCGCTATGACCAATGTCGTTACCGGCATCAACGACACTGCCTATATGCTGACAGGACTCACCATGGGTGCCAACTATGACATCTATGTCCGTGCCGATTGTGGCTCCGAGGGCAGTTTCTGGATTGGCCCCGTCACCGTAGTCCCCGGCTATCATTACTTCATGCCCGTTAATGGTACCGACACACTTCGTGCCTGCGGTTACACAATCTATGACAATGGTGGCCCCGATGCTCAATACTCCACTAACTGCGACGGTACTCTGGTGCTTTATCCCGATTCACCTAACAGTACCCTTGTATTGAGCGGTACTGTCAACACTGAGTCCTGCTGCGACCATCTGTATATCTATGACGGCGTAGGTACTAGCGGAACCCTCCTCTATCAGGGCGAAGGCACCACCACGTTCTCCAACATCCGTTCCGAGCTGGGTGTGGTTACCATCTACTTCCACTCCGACGGTTCGGTACAGAATAACGGATTCTCCATCAGTGCGGTTTGCGAACCCCTGCCCGAGTGTATTTCACCTATCAACTTTGCTGTTACCACAATCGGCACCACGACGGCCGGCCTGGTGTGGACCGAGCGTGGCACTGCCACCAGCTGGGTAGTTGAGTATGACACTGTCGACTTCACTCCCGGCACCAGTACTGCTGCTAATTCTATTACTGTCTACGACACCACCGCCACCCTCACGGGTCTTGACAGCGGTACTTTGTATTATGCCTATATGGCCTCCGACTGCGGCTCTGAGACTAGCATTTACAGAGACCTAACCTTCATCACCCTGGCAGTTTCTCCAGTCTCCTTGCCCTACGTCTGCGACTTTGAAGGCGAAGGCAGCAACGGCTGGGAGCTCATCAACGGCAGCCAGACCAACCAATGGGTGGTCGACAGCAGTGTCAACCATGGTGGCAGCAAATCGCTCCATATCGGTTGGGCAAATATGTATGCCTACGACAACTCGACCAGCTACGTATTTGCCACTCGTACCCTTGACCTGACTGACACCGGCATGTATGCCTACTCCTTCGACTGGCAGTGTAACGGTGAGAGCACTTACGACTTTATGCGTGTGGCCCTCGTCCCCGTCTCAACCGACATCCACGCCGGCGATTATTGTGGCTTTGACAGTGGCTCAGGCATGCCTGCCGGCAGCATCGCACTGGATGGCGGCGGCCGTCTCAACCTGCAGTCCTCATGGCAGACCCGTGTTGGCGAGTTCCATCTCAGCACCCCGGGTACCTACAAGTGGGTCTTCATGTGGCGTAACGACGGAAGCGTCTCCAACCAACCTCCTGCAGCCGTCGACAATGTGATGCTGAGCCTCAACACCTGCTCCATAGTCGAAGGCCTGACCGCTTCCTCCACCTCCGATTCCGTCTACGTGTCGTGGACTCCCACCGGCACCGAATATGAGTGGATGGTATGCTGCGACAGCGTCTGTGCCACCACAACCACCACTTCCTATGCCTTTGGCGGTCTCACTGCCAATACGCTTTACACCATCTCGGTGCGTCCTCTCTGCGGAAACGACACCGGCATGGCAGTCATTACCACGGTGCGTACCAACTGCGTGTCTATTGATTCGCTGCCCTATGTCGAGACCTTCGAGTCTTCCGCTGTAGGTGGCACCTCCAGCAGCGTTTTCGTCAACTGCTGGACCCGCCTTACCGATGCCACCCAATACATTTACCCCTATGTGAGCAGCAACAGTTCGTATAACCATACCGCCGGCGGCGACAAGGGCCTTTATTGGTATCGCTCCTCCTCTACTGGGAGCTACGGCAACTACCAGTGCCTTGCCCTGCCCCCGGTCAACGAAACTTTACACCCCCTCAACACCCTTCAGCTCACCTTCTGGGCTAAGAACAGTTCTAGCAGTTATAATTCATGGTTCATAGTGGGTGCCATGGGTTCCTCTTCCGACATCACCACCTTCCAGCCGATTGACACCATTCACATTGTGGGCGATGCCTGGACACTTTACGAAGTTCCTTTCACCAGCTATACCGGCACTGCCACCCAGATGGCTATCATGTCTGTCTACAACGGCGACTACTGGTATGCCTACGTGGATGACTTCACCATCGAGGTGCTTCCCTCCTGTGTCCGTCCTGGTAATTTGGTCAGCACAGGCAGCACGGCCTCCTCAGTCTCCCTCGATTGGACCGAGCGTGGCACCGCTACCGAGTGGGAACTGGCCATCGAGACCTCTTCCACCACCTCTCCTACCGGCGACACACTCCTGACGGCCGACTCCGTCACGGTGACTGGCCTTGTGGGCGGCACTACTTACTACTTCTACGTCCGCAGCATCTGCGGCGTAGGCGACACCTCCCAATGGTCTGAAGAATGCGTCTCCGTGCCCGGCACTTGGAACATGCGTGCCAACCAGACCGACACACTCCACAGCTGTGGCGGCGTTATCTATGACGACGGCGGTGCTATTGGCCAATATTCGGGCAATCAGGACAGCTATATCATCATCATGCCCGATGCACCTAACAACCTTGTGAGCGTCAGCGGCACCTCCTATACGGAGGGTACTTGGGATCATCTGCACATCTATGACGGCATCGGTACCTCCGGCACCGAGTTGTGGAACGACTACGGAGTCTCCTCCAACCAGACTTTCGGTCCCCTCGTTTCTACCAGCGGTCCCATCACCGTCTACTTCCATAGCGACGGCTCGGTCTACTACGACGGCTTTGCCATCAACGTCAGCTGTATATCGGCCTACTGCCGTCTGACGAACATTCAACTGGATCCCTCAGTGAATGAGTCCGCCAGCCAGTTGACCCTGACGTGGGACACCAATGGTGCTCTCTATTATGAGGTCGAATACGGCCCCGCCGGATTTGCCCAGGGCTCTGGCACCACGATGACTACCTACACCAATAGCGTCATCATCCCCGGCCTCACAGCCTTGACCAATTACGACGTCTACGTGCGCAGCATCTGCTCCAGCACCGACACCGGCTCATGGACCATGGGCACCTTCCAGACCTCCATGTGCGACAATGTCGGCATAGCCGAGAACTGGAGCGGCGGTCCCTCTTCGACCACTACCAGCTATGGTCCCATCGGCTACAGCTGCTACAACTACAGCTACAGCCAGATGATTATCGACTCGGCTCAGCTGGCCTCGCTCAACGGCGACATCTCCGCTTTCGGCTTCAAACCCTACAACTCAGCATCCAGCTATGGCTCTTACTTCACGGGTATTGACATCTATATGGCCAACATCCCCGAGAGTACGTTCTCGAATGATGTTATCAGGCCTGATTCCACCCACCAGTTTGTGCAGGTGATGAACAACGCCAACTTGAACTTTACCAATGATAACTGGCAGATTGTGTCGCTTGACACCACCTTCTCATGGGATGGACATAGCAACATACTCTTTGCCGTCAACCGCCGTCACGGTTCGTGGAGCTGCTCGGCCGATTTTGAGGCTCATAATACCACTGGTTACAAGTCAATAGTTATCTATAACGACGACTCTGCATTCCTCCACCTTAACACACTCAGCACGGCGACCACAGATGCTTATTATGATGTAGAGGACATGGCCGGCAATTTGCGCTTATATTCCTGCGGCGTGGCAGGTTGCCGCCAGCCCGTCATCACCGGCATCGCGCACACCTACGAGAATGCCACGGTGACGTGGACCGGCGAAGGCACGGCCTACGAGGTGAACATCAAGGAGACCACGGCCTCCGACTTCACCAACGCCGACATCCCGGTGGTCGGCAACAGCCACACCTTCTACGGCCTGCAGCCCGCCACGAGCTACACCGTCCGTGTGCGTACCGACTGCACGGCCGACATCCTCGACTACAGTCCATGGGTCACAACAACCGTCTTGACCGACAGCCTTCCCTGCCTGCCTCCCGACAGCCTGACGGTCACCGGCCTCACCAACACCGACGGCACCTTCGACTGGGTGCCCTTCGGCTACGAGACCATGTG
>JAFWOP010000034.1 GCA_017545365.1 Bacteroidales bacterium | reverse complement strand
CTAATGTCAAGGGCAGTCTTGCCGTCCTGCGCGGTGCAGCCCTCCATCGTGGCACGGAACTGCGTGCCGTTGCCCAGAGACTCCTCCTTCTTGCAGGAGGTCAAACTTACTAGCCCTACTAGAGAGACTAGCGTTACTAGAGATACTAGACTTTTCTTCATTTTCATCTCCTTTCTTTGTTTAGTCGAAATCGTTACCCGTGTAGCTGCCGCCTTCGGTCAGGCCCTCGGTCGAGCCTGCGGTCTGCGGCTCTGGGGCGATGCTGCCACTCGATTGGAAGCCCTTTTCGACACGGGCCTCAATCAGTTCTACCATAGGAGCGTCGTACTCCTTCTTGAAATGCTCTTTCATCATGTGTTGTTAGAGTTTTCGTTGCTGGCGGATACCTACACCAAAAAAGTTAGCTAACCAAGGGAACATAAAAAAAGAAGCGCGGGTATCTAGCTCATCGCTTATCCCGCACACGGGGCTCTAGCATGCCCATCTTCCGAGGATAAGCAATGCCGAAGCCCACGCAGACGAGTATACATAAGAACAATGTATATCGCACCAGTGGACGTTGGCATCTGCTTTACCGTGCGGAAGATTAGAATTTGCTAGATTCGTGTGCCGCAGATAAAACGTCTCGCTCAACGTCTTTTTTTGTTATGTCCTGTCGCCCACCCGCTTACCCATCAAGGGCTCGGATGATTGACAATGCAAAAGTACACATTTTTTTTAAACCATAACTATTTCTCGCAAAAAAAACGTATCTTTGCACCATGAAATGCACCATCTGTCCCCGCAACTGCACCACCGACCGTGTTGAACCTCTTGGCTTTTGCCATGCGGGTCGTGTGCCGGAGGCGGCCACCATTTGCATCCACCGCGGCGAGGAACCGCCCCTCTGCGGCGACAAAGGCATCTGCAATGTCTTTTTCTCCCACTGCAACCTACAGTGCGTCTACTGCCAGAACCACGAGATAAGCACCCACGCGCAGCCCGCGCGCTTCGTGGGCGTGGAGGCCATCGTGCAGCAAATCGCCTCCCTCCTGCCCCAGACCGAGAACATCGTCGGCTTCGTCACCCCCTCCCACTACGCCGACAGCCTCCCCGCCATCGTCGAAGGCCTCCACGCACGCGGCCTCTACCCCACCACCGTCTACAACACAGGCGGCTACGACAGCGTCGCGACCCTCCGCGCCCTCGCCCCCTACATCGACATCTACCTGCCCGACTACAAATACAGCGACCCCGCGCTGGCGCTCCGCTACAGCCACGCCGCCGACTATCCCGCCGTCGCCCTCGCCGCCCTGCGCGAGATGTACTACCAGAAAGGGTCGTCCCTGCTCACCGACGACAATGGGCTCGCCTACAGCGGCATCATCGTCCGCCACCTGGTGCTCCCCGGCCAAATCGAGAACAGCCTCGGCGTACTCGACACCATCACCGACATCTCCACCAACCTGCACCTCTCGCTCATGTCGCAATACTACCCTCCCCTGCCCGGCCTGCCCGACCAGCTGGGCCGCACCCTCACCGAAGAGGAATACCGGCGGGTGACCGACCACTTCTACAGCCTCGGCCTCCACAACGGATGGGTGCAGCAGCCCGACTCCCAAGCCTGCTACCGACCCGACTTCTCCCGCCAACAGGCGTTTGAGAACTAAACACCTCATCATCATCAATAACAGCCATCAGCCAAAACCATGCCCATCAAGAAAGCCCTCCTCCCCGACCCCATATTCACCCTGCGCAACACAGCGGTGACCATGATGCGCACACAATACCTCAGCTTCGAGCTGGCCATGGCGTTCAACAACGCCTACGGCCTGAAACTCACGAGGCTCGACGACATCGTCATCAACGACCTCCCCCACCCCTGCTTCATCTACTACGACGAACACACGTGGCTCACCTACGTCGTCCTCGCCAAGCCCACCCATCCCGACGCCGACCCCGCCTTCGAGAACTACGACAAGATGCTCCTCATCCGCGGACGCGATGCGAAAGCGATGCAGCAGCGCATCTACGACGACATACACAGCCGCCAGTACGGCATCGCCCTGGGTTCCGCCGTCGAACCCGACCCCTGCGACCTGCTGATGCACGACCAATGGCACCACTGCAACATCCTCGCCAACTCGGTGCAGCTCATCGACACCTTCCTCTTCGGCCCTGGCGACAGCGTCACCAGCACCCTGCGCCTCACCCCGGCCGAACCCACCCTCTTCCCGCTGGAAGCCCCTGCCGCCTCCTCGGGCGAAAACAAAGCCATCAACAGCTACCACAAGCAGCTCCGCACCTTCCTCGACAACACCTTCTATGCCCTTCAAGGACAGCTTTCTGACGAAGAAGAGGAATACCTCTAAATCCACCGTCATTCCACCTCCTTTCCACCCTCGCCCCACCACCGCCGCGCCTTCGCCTCTTCCAAGAAAGAAAGTGGGCGATTAGAGGTTCTTACTAGGATATAGAACCCTAAAAAGCACTAATAATCAACTTATTAGAAGCACAAGTAAAGCTAAGGCGCAGCCTACTGGCCGACAGAAGGCCGCCCACGGTGTGATAAAGTGGATTGAAACGGCGGCAGCAGGATGGGGAAACAGCCGTCAGGCGGGGGTGGAAGTGCGTAGGAAAAAGCCTGCAAAGAGGCAGGCCGGAGGGCTTGGCCCGAGCATGAAAAAGGTGCAATATGCATCATCTTGGGAAGAAAAAAGCCATTAGCTCAGTTTTTTTTTGTATTTTTGCAATTTACAATCACTAATAAAAAGTCTTTAGAATTCACCCAAAGAACAGTTATACAATCAATTGACAACAAACAACACACCCTAGTCGCTATGCAATTAAAAAACATCATATCCTCTCTGGTCAAGCACCTGCAGGCCATCACCATCGTACTGCTGGTGCTGGTGACGGCAGCCCTCATCCCGCTCATGTTCCCGTCGGAAGGCAAGGGTGTCCACTACGACTATGCCGTTGACGGCATCTGGCGCGACAACGACCTGGTGGCGCCGCACGACTTTGCGGTGCAACGTTCCGAGACCGACGTGGAGCAGGATGTTGCCGACGCCAAAAGCAACCTGCTGCTCTACTATCATTACGACAATACCGCCTACAACCGCGCGATGGAGCGGCTCAACAGCCAGGCCACGTCACTCAGCGACCCACAACTCCGCCGCATGCGCAACACGCTGGACAGCATCTACCAGATAGGCTATATCCAGATGCCGGAGGGCATTTCCAACTTCAAACGCCACTCCATCGTCATATTGGAAGGCAACATCGGGTCGCAGCACTACGCCACACAGTATGTCACCCCCCTCGATGTGCAGGACAGCATCCTGCGCACCAAGGTGCTGGTGCCCAGCATCGCCTTCGACGACAGCCGCACACAGCTGGAGCTGGACTCGCGCCTGTCGCAGCTGGCCACCACCAACGGCATGGTGCGACAAGGGGAACTCATCATAGCCAAAGGCGAGCATGTCACACCCGATAAGGCACAGATAATCCACTCGCTGGAGATAGATAACGACCGCCGTTTCAAGGACCACTACAATCCGCTGGGCCGCTACATGGGCCAGTTTGTCCTGTGCCTCATCGCCCTCATCGCCCTGTTCATGTTCATGAAGAACACGCGCCACCCCATCTTGGAGGACAACCGCAAGGTGACGTTCATCATGGTGCTGATACTCATCATGTCGGCCACGACGGCCATGGTGCTGCACATCAACGCCGACTGGGTGCTCATCGTGCCGCTGTGCCTGGTGCCCATCGTGATGCGCGTCTTCTTCGACATGCGCGTGGCCCTGTATGTCCATGTCACCACCATCATCATCCTGGCCAACATGGTGCCCAACCCCTTCGAATTCATCTTCTACCAGCTGATTGCGGGCATGATGTCCATCGTGGCGGTGCGCAATTTCGAGGACCGCAGCAAGTTCTTCCTCGTGGCGGGGGTCATCTTCATCTCCTACGCGCTCATCTACACCTTCGGCGTGCTGAGCCAGGAGAGCACGTTGGACGGCATCACCGGCACCCGCTACCTGATATTCTTCCTGAACGCCCTGCTGTCGCTGCTGGCCTACCCGCTGATATACCTGTTCGAGCGACTCTTCGGCCTCACCACCAACCTGACGCTGATGGAGATTTCCTCGACCAACACGCCGGCCCTGCGCGAACTCTCGCGCAACGCCCCTGGCACCTTCCAACATTCGATGCAGGTGGCCAACATCAGCGAGGACCTCATCAACGACATTGGCGGCCACGCCCTCCTGGCCAAAGTAGGGGCCCTCTACCACGACATCGGGAAGATACAGGCACCGCTCTATTTCACCGAGAACCAGAACAGCGACTTCAACCCCCACGACGAGCTGGACTACACCGAGAGCGCCTCTATCATCATACACCATGTGCGCGACGGCATCATGCTGGCCAAGCGCTACCACCTACCCACTGTGGTGCAGGACTTCATCCGCACCCACCACGGCACCACCGTCACCGGCTATTTCTATGCCAAGCAGACCGCCGAGCACCCCGACGACCCCATCAACATCACCGACTTCCAGTACAACGGCCCCACGCCCTTCTCGCGCGAGACCGCCGTCGTGATGATAGTGGACAGCGTGGAGGCGGCATGCAAGAGCCTGAAAAGCCACGACAAACAGTCCATCGACCAGCTGGTCGACCGCATTATCGACGACAAGATACGGCAGAACCAGCTTCAAAGCTGCGACCTCACCTTCGGCGATATCACCAAGATACGCAAGTTCCTCAAGTCGAAGATGATGAGCATCTATCACTCGCGCATCTCATACCCTGTTGCCAGCAACAAGCAAACGAAGAGTTGAGCGGAGGAATACAGATAAATCAGTCTAATACCAAACTAGCGACATAGATAATCACCTGTACCCATGAAACGATTCACGCTCCTAACCACGCTGATGCTCTGCTGCCTGTCCCTTACGGCACAGAGGATTACGACCATGGGGACAGATTTTTGGTTGGCGGTGGGGCCCAACTGGTCCAACACCGATATGGACACCTACACTTTTGCCGCCGGTGGAAAGCGTGCCTGCACCGTCACCATCTCCAACCCCAACACCGGCTGGTCACACACCATGAACGTCAGTGCCAACCAGGTGACCTCCTACACCCTGCCCCACAGCCAGAACAGCCAGGTGTGGCAGGCGGGGTCGTGCACCGTGTTGAATACAGGCCTCCACATCACCGCCACCGACACCATACAGTTCTATTTCTTCAACCATTCTGGCACTCCGAGTTCAGCTGATGCCTCTACAATATTTCCGACTCAAGCCTTAGGTGTTGACTATATTGTTCAGACCTACCCAATAAACTACACCATTAATGATAGTTATTCATTTTTCAGCATCCTTGCCACTACAGACAGCACTACCGTTGACATTCTAATGACGGACAATACCAACACATCAATCCACACTGGCGACCTAGTGACCGTCACCCTGAATGCGGGACAAGTGTACCAAGTTCTCAGCACAGAACACGTTGGGGATTTTAGCGGGACTACAATAAACTCTCATTCCTGCAAGCCAATCGCAGTTTTTTCCGGTGCCAGCACCGCCCGAATCCCAATCAATGGGAACTCTGGCGACCACCTCTACCAGCAGTGCTTCCCCACCTCCTCATGGGCGCACGACTGGATACTCACAGCCACCGCCACCCACAACACGGACTATTACCGCGTCACCGCCGGTGCCGACAGCTGCGAGGTGTTTGTCAACGGGGCCTCCTCACCCGCCGCCACCCTCAATACCGCACAGGCCTACGAGGGGTCGTTCAGCGACGCCGTGAGCATATTCACTTCGCAGCCCGCGTCGGTCTTCCAATACATGGACAGCCGGCACAGCACCGCCCAAGGAGCCGACCACGGCGATGCGTCGTCGTTTGCACCCACGCCGCTCACCATGACGTCGCGCTACGCATCATTCCCCACCTTCCCAGTCGAAAGCCGTTCGCCATCCGTCTCCGAATATTACCTGAACGTCGTAGTCCCCACCAGCGAGACGGGGCTGCTGCGATACAACGGAAGCACCATCTCATCGACGTTCACCCCCATTACCGGGACCAGCTACTCGTACACCCGCATGCCTGTCGCCTTTACGGGCCAGCACCTGCTCTCCACCACCGGCAGCGGATTCATAGCCCACAGCTATGGGGCAGGCGAAAATTGGGAATCGTACGCCTTCTCCTTGGGCGGAGAAGACAGCTCTTCCATTCCTCTCACTTTTAACCCCGACACCTTGGACACGGTGGACATCACCTACTGCGGCCACATCTTCCGTTTCCACCAACACTCCTTCCACACCTCGGTGGACACCGTCATACCCGTCCAATGCTCTTTCGTAAGGTTACGACTGACACTGCTGACCCCCACAATTATAGAAATGGACACCACGCTATGCGCCACCTCTTTCGTCTGGCACGGGCAAACCATCACGCACCCCGGACTATTTGTCGACACCGTCCAAAACACCGACGGCTGCTACACCGTCTACAGGTTACGGGTCATGTTCATCCCTAATGTTATTGCCCCCACAGTCGACACCTCGCTCTGTGCCGACTCCCTCACATGGCATGGACGCACCTATACCCATTCGGGCACCTATTACGATACCGTAAGCAACGACTACGGGTGCGACTCACTTTTCCCCTTACACCTCACCCTCAACCCCTCCTACCATACCTACATAGACACTACCATCTGCCAAGAAGCGCTGAGGTGGGGCGACACCGTCCTCTACACCTCCGGCATCCACCATCTGCATTATGCCACTTCCGCCGGGTGTGACAGCAACTACACCATACGCCTCACCCTACTGCCTAGCTACGACACCACGATAGACACCATCGCATGTGTCGGCACCATAGAATATGACGGACGTCAATTCCAAGTGCCTGGCTACTATTCGCTCAACTACCTGACCGCCGAGGGGTGCGACAGCATCGAACGCCTCAACATCCTCGCCTATCCGCAATACGACACCACCTACCTCGTCACCATCTCCGACACCGAGTCCTACCAGTGGATTGACGGAAACCTCTACACCGCCTCCACCGACACAAGCATTATAGCCACCGACCACAACGGCTGCGACAGCATCATGCGGCTGCTTTTGACCGTACGCCCCATCCCTCGGAGCCCCGACATCTGGGTGCCCAACATATTCATCCCCTCGGCTGCCGAGAACAACCGATTCAAGGTGTTCTCACGTCATGTTGATAAGATGACCGTCACCATCTTCCACCGCTGGGGCGAGCAGGTATGCACCTTCGACGGGCTCACCGAAGAATGGAACGGCACCCACAACGGCATCCTCTGCCCCGAAGGCGCCTACGTATACCTCATCAAATACCACGCCACTGAAATAACCGAGGGGGCCAACAACCACCCCATCGTCGGCACAGTGCTGCTCATCCGCTAACCACCCACACTCACACCGAAATAATAACAAACAAGTAATAATACAATGAAGAAGAACATCCTCACACACCTTGGAATCATCGCGATTCTGCTTGCCATCTCGGCCATCTACTTCATGCCCATCCTTCAAGGCAAAGCCCTGCCCCAGGGCGACCTGCAGAAGTATGAGGGCATGGCCAAAGCACAAAAAGACTATCATGAGGCCACCGGAGAGTACTCCACCTGGTGCCCCAGTATGTTCAGCGGCATGCCCGGCTACCAGATTACCAACAGCCCGCAGCATTCGATGTACACCCCCATCAAGAACATCCTCACCCTGCAGCCCTTCGGACGGCAGAACGACATGGGCGTCCTTTTCCTCTACCTGCTGGGGTTCTACATCGCCCTGGTGGCCCTCGGAGCCTCCCCCTGGCTGGCACTGCTGGGCGGGCTGGCCTTCGGACTGGGCAGCTATAACATCATCATCATCGAGGCCGGACACATCACCAAGGCCTGGGCCATGGCCCTCATGGCCCCCGTGCTGGCGGGTGCGCTTCTCTGCCTCAAGTCGGCCCTCGAGTGGAAGGACGACCGCCGCAAAGGCACCGCCCACCTCGTGTGGGGTGGCATCCTCTTCACCCTCGCCCTCGGCACCCAGATAGCCCTCAACCACATCCAAATCACCTTCTACACCGCCATCGCCGGGCTCATCATGGGCGTTGTCTACCTCATCTATGCCCTCAAGGACAAATACTTCGGCCGCCTTATCCTCTCGGTGGGCGTGCTGCTGGTGGGTGTGCTGCTGGCCCTCGCCTGCAACACCCGCCACCTGCTGGTGAACCAAGAATATATGCAGTACACCATGCGTGGCGGCAGCGAAATCACCGTCACGCCGCAAGACCTCTACGGCAAGGACTTCCCCCGCAACAACAACGCCAACGACAAAGGGTTGGACATCAACTACGCCTTCAGCTGGAGCTATGGTGTCGGCGAGACCTACACCCTGCTCGTCCCCGGTGCCCGTGGCGGCGGCAACATCGAGCCCGTGGGTAAGAACAGCGCCGGATACAGCAACTTCCACCAAGAGAAACTGCCCCTCTACTGGGGCGACCAGCCCTTCACCAGCGGACCCGTCTACTTCGGCGCCATCGTCGTCTTCCTCTTCCTCTTCGGCCTCCTCACCGTCAAAGGCCCCGAACGCTGGTGGATACTCGCAGCCACCCTGCTGGCCATCCTCCTGTCGTGGGGCAAAAACCTCATGGGCTTCAATAGCTGGATATTCGAGCACCTGCCCCTCTACAACAAGTTCCGCACCCCCTCTATGAGCTTGGTACTGGCCAACGTGCTGGCCGTGCTGCTGGCCGTGCTGGGGCTGAAAGAGCTCTTCACCGACCGCATCGACAGCAAGCGTGCGCTGCGTGCGCTCTACATCTCTGCCGGTGTCACCATTGGCGGCATCCTCGTCGGCCTCCTCGCCAGCGGCGGACTCTCGTTCAGCGGCAGCGCCGACCAGGAGATGGCCGCACAGTACGGCAACCAATGGCCCACCATCCAGAACATCTTCATCCAAGACCGCCGCTCGCTCTACACCTCCGACTCATGGCGCAGCATCCTCTTCATCCTGCTGGCCGCCGCCACCCTGTGGACATACATCCGCTTCATCAAAGACAAGCCCTCACGCAAACCCGCCGCCACCCTCCTGCCGCTCGCCGCCTTGGCTATCTTCATCGTCGTCGACCTCCAAGGGGTCAACAGCCGCTACCTCAACAAAGACAACTACGTCCGCAACGCCCGCATGCTGCAGATGCAGCCTGAGCAGTACGACCTCACCATCGACGCCTACGCCCAGCAGGCCGGCGACCAAGACTACCGCGTGCTCAACCTGGCCGCCAACACCTTCAACGACTCCAAGCCCTCGGCATTCCACAACCAAGTGGGCGGCTACAGCGCCGCCAAACTCCGCCGCTACCAGGACCTCATCGACTTTTACATCAGCCACCAAATCAACCCCAAGGTGCTCAACATGCTCAACACCCGCTACATCGTTACGCGCGACGGGCAGGTGCAGCGCAACCCCGGCGCCCTCGGCAACGCCTGGTTCGTACGCGACATCAAGCTGGTAGACGACGCCAACGCAGAAATCATAGCATTGAACGACATCGACCCCGCCACCACCGCCGTAGTGAACCAACACGAATTCGACAACCCTCAACTCTCAACTCTCAACTCTCAATTAAAAGACAGCTCCGCCACCATCGAGCTGGAGCACAAACACCCCGCCGACCTGAACACCCTCACCTACCACACCCATAGCAACACCCCGCAGCTGGCCGTGTTCAGCGAGATATACTATGCCCCCGACTGGAAAGCCTACCTTGACGGACAGCCCGTTGAACACCTCCGAGCCAACTACATCCTGCGCGCCATGCCCGTGCCCGAAGGCGACCACGTGATAGAATTCCGCAACGAAGCCCCCACCATGCACCGACTGGACAACATCACCCTCATCTGCTCCATCGCCACCCTCCTCATCATCGGCGGCGTGCTGCTCGTCTACTATAGAAAAAAACGTTTTAATGCTTGAATGCCGCTTTATGAATTGAGAATTGAGAATTTGCTGCCGCGGTCAAATTACTCAAACAATCAAACAATCAGACAATCAATAACTACTCACACAATCAAGCAATGATATCCGTCATCCTATGCACGTACAATCGTGACAAATATATCTACAACGTGCTCCGCAGCATAGCGGCGAACACCCTTCCCCATGACCAGTACGAGATAGTGCTGGTCAACAACAACAGCACCGACAACACCCCTGCCGAGTGCCAACGCTTTTGCGACGACCACCCCGACATAGCCTTCCGCTACTGCGTCGAAACCAACCAAGGACTCTCGTATGCCCGCAACCGCGGCATACGAGAGTCGCAGGGCGACCTGCTGGCATACGTAGACGACGACGCCACCGTCAACCCGCAATATCTGGAGAGCTACACCCGCTTCTTCGCCCGCCACCCCCAGACCGTCGCCGCCGGCGGCCCCATACTGCCCGTCTACGAGACCGAAGAGCCGCGCTGGATGTCGCATTACACGCGCCAGCTCATCACCGGACGGCTCTACCACGGCGACAGCGAACGCCAGTTCCCGCGCGACAGCTACCCAGGAGGCGGCAACGCCTGTTACCGCCGCAGCGTGTTCGACACCGTAGGGCCCTTCAACGTAGAGCTGGGGCGCAAAGGCAACAGCCTCATCGGAGCCGAAGAAAAAGACCTCTTCGACAAGATGAACAGCCACAACATGAAATTCTACTACATCCCCACCGCCATACTCTACCACATCATAGCACCCTACAAGCTGACGGACGACTACTTCAAACGGCTCACCTACAGCATCGGGGTCAGCGAACGTTGCCGCACACAGCAAATATCAAAGAAGAAATACCGCCGCCGTCTGCTCAAGGAGGCATACAAATGGTGCGGCACCCTCGCCCTGTGGTGCTCGTTTGTCGTCCGTGGACAAGCGGCAAAAGGCAACAAGCTGGTACAGTTCCGCAGCAACGTCACCCGCGGCCTTTTGGGAAAGTAACCTCACCGACCACCTTAATCCAAAGTATTAACGAAATCAATTATTGCCTGATTTGAGTTGTATTCTTTACATCTACCCCAAAATTTTTCAACTATCAATTTCCTATCCCTATTATCCAATCGATAGTCATGATTAGCAATAACATCTAGCAAATCCTCATAATTGTACACCTTTCTCCCTGCCACATTTTCATCAAACGGATAAAACAGATCACGCTCCTTGATGTAATCTTCATAATCATACAGATAAAGTATTACATCCTTTTCTGGCATTAGCAAATAATCATACAACACCGACGAATAGTCTGTGATTAGTCCGGTTGTATATGGGAGCAAAGGATAAACATCCATACTACCTGGTAAAAACATAATATTAGAAAAACCACGAATTGACTTTTCTATTATCATATTGCTATGGGGTTTCAATACCAAGAGTTCATTATTTTTTGACATAACTTCATTTAGCCGAATCAAATCCATACTTTGTGTAAAGAGATGTCGCTGGGAATCCCTCCATGTAGGCATATAAATAAGGACTTTTAAATAACTCTTCATGCGATTAATGGCATCCAGAGTGTCTTTGGGTTCATACTTACGCACAAATTCTATTAGTTTACCACCATCATACCCTAAGATTTGATTACGCGGATAGCCAAGCTCCAGACATCTCTCAGATGGGATTCGGAATGCAGTAGAAAAAAGGTGTGTTTGAAAAGGGGTCGAAGTAATAATATAGTCAGGCGCACGAAAAGACTGGGGATGGCAAAACACCTCATAAAAGTTAGTTTTTTGGTAACGTTCTCCCAAAGGACCATTCAAAATATTATACTCTATACGTTTTAACCCGACGCCATGCCATAAATTAATGCAAGTGGCTCCTCCTGACAAAGAGAACATAATATCAGAAGTATACGAATTAAAAAACCAATAACGTGAAGTGAGCGCATGCCAAATTCCCTTGAGTGAAAAAATGAAATATGACTTCATACCCAGTTGTTGAACATGTCTTACAGTATGCCTATTATTCGAAATCCATGCGGCATTTATGTTTGGACAATGCTCACATGTATAGATAAACAGATACTTGGCATTGTCGTTGAATGCTCCAGCAAAACTGCCAAAAGAGTATTTTTTCCTATTACGAGGGAAAAGAAAAGAAAAAGGATAGGTAATGTAACCCACAAGATAAAGAAGAACTTTCATACCTTAATTGAAATTAATTCGATAACAGCATTCTAACAATTACCAGTATTCACCCCGACCTATCGTTGTAGTAAGACCGTACCAAATCGTTTCTGTCGCTCGTTAGGGATATATATACTATGGTAATAAATCAGATACACATACACTCCACTTGGACATTTGACCCCATCGCGTGTTCCATCCCAGCTTTGGTTTATATCATGAGAATGAAAAACCTGTTCACCCCACCTATGGAAAATACTCATCTCAAATTCGGAAATACCAACACCTACAGCCTTAAACTCATTGTTCTCAGTCAGTTCTGGAGTAAAAATATTAGGAATCCAAAGAGTTTCTCTTTGTCTATAGGTTCTATTATCCAAGATGATTTTATCTTGGGCTGGACAATTAGGATGATTGGAATAAAACAATTTAAGATAATAGGTTGTAGGTTCCCTAGGACAAACAACAACGTTCCGATTATTCTGATGACCCAAAAGAGATAAGTCATTAGGTTCTGATGACCATAAAAAAGAATCGGCCGTAGTGGTAACTGTAAGGTAATAACAACTGTCACCAGCTATTTGTACCGAGATGTGACATAATGGGATATCCAACTGGGTAAGATATAATATCGCAACATAAGTTGTATCGCTACGGCGATAACGGAAAGTGCCAATATCTGTTGTTGTATTTCCAGAAATATTAAAACCATGCAGACTATAAGGCTCCCCTGCGCATATCGTATCATAAAAATAATCTCTCACTGTGTCATCAATAACATGTAAACTGTAAATCACAGTACTGTCGCAACCAAAAATTGTATGGAACCTTAATGTATCATTAGATACAGCACCCGTATACGTTCTATAGCCGTAACGCCATGGAAGTTGACCAATAACAATAGTATCAGCTGCATATATCTGATAACTATTATTAACCACCAGCGTTATCCCTAGTTCAAAAACGGCGGTCGCCCCATAGCATCCGCTACCGCTTGTTGTATACACAACTGCCCTAATATAATATACCCCTGGCACAGTATCAAAAATAAGAGTGTCAAATACACCTATTAGCTCATCATTAATATACCATGATATAGAATCTACTGCATTAGAGCCAATAACAGTCAAAATATTACGTCCTTCGCATACATCAATTATGGAATCGTTTGTAACATAACGGCCATTCAAATATAGTCTGCCCGATGGCATATAATTGAGACTAGAACCAATAGAATAACCATAACTTTCATGCAAACCAATTCCATAGGCGTATGCTATAAAACCATTGTCCCCTGAAGTCGTTATTGTATGCGAACCTTGATTTAGACTTATTCGAGCCGCTCGATATTGGTCGAAGCATACAGTTGATGGCACTGGAGAACCATCAAGAAGGATGTGCTGCATTTCGCCAGTGTCGGCAACTATGTTAAGGAAATGGGTGTTGGTAAACTGAGTAGAGTATGTGGCGAATGTAATATTTTTTACTCTTTGTTCGATTGGGTTAATTATAACCATGGTGGGATCTCCATTGGATGCCCCCGAACTTCCCATAAAAAGATATACGCTTGCTGGTTCGGTTGTCTCTATGAATGAATACGGACTAGCACTATTGACGGTGAATTCTGCTACTTGTCCTGCATTTAAGGTTCTCCAATATGAGCCATCCTTGAATACTCTGCAATTACTATTGAGGGCTTGAACTCTTACATGGTCATCGTATTGGGAACATGAACTCGTTACCAAAAATCGTTTACCCCAATATGCAGTAGGCATGCTTTGGTCAAAGATATGGTCGCACGAACTCATATTTGGTGGAATGTACGCGCAGAAATGGCCTGAGTAAACGGCTATTTTTTTACAGTCTCGTGCCGAGATGGTCGTACCAGTCAAGTCTCCTTCTTGAGTTGTCCAACCTCGCAACTGGTACGCTTGACCCTGATTAAGCGTTATTGTATGGTCGGTACCACCTGCAAAGCCATTCATGGTAGGAGCAGTGACATGCATGTCGATAATAGTACTATCCTCCGTTGCAACTATCACAACCTCACTACGACCGCTAGCACTCAATTTGGATGGGTATGCCTGCACCATGTAGTCTGACCCTAATGACTCTGTAGGTAATGCATTTGTGATGTCAATACTATGTTGTCCCAAATTAACCAAATATAGAGAAATAGTGTCTGTCGATGTTACATGGATTGCAGTATTAGCTGCTTGTCCTGAAAGTTCAGTACAGCCTGACGTAAAGGGAATATCAATATATTGAACTTGCCCTGAAGCTACGGTAAATGTATTATTCCAAGTGGTAGTAGGATTAGTCATTGTGACAGAACAAGTGCGTGGTGCAGACACTAAGGCATGTAAAGAAACTGTATATTGGGGGGCTGTGTACTGATATGTGAAGAACAGAAATGACACCCAAAAATCTGTTCCCATAGTGGTGTGATTCTGACAAACAGACACTCGGCCTATTCCTAACAATAGCAATAAAAATAGAATTTTTTTCATAACATTTCAATACTTTGACTACAAACTTAGTGTTTAAGTTATTACTGACCTTTTCACGTCTATCACTTCACCTGAATGACTGCTAACAAGAGTATTAATAGAGGTGATGCCTACATATTTAGCTTCAAGCAATGAACCTTCGGGTTCAACTCCGAATGCATTAAGCCGCATCGGCGTCTTTGTACGTTCCGGATTAATACAATTAACACGGATACCCTTGTCAAGCCATTCTTCTGCCAAAGCCTGTACCAAATTGACAATAGCCGCCTTGGTTGAACTATATATGCTGTACATCATACGTCCACGCGTATAGCTACTGCTCGTATAAAAGAGAATAGAACCATGACTCTCTTTTAGATACTCATATGATGCCTTTGCAACATTTACAACTCCAAGATAATTGATATTGATACTGCGCACAATATCTTCATCGCTCATAGAGAACAACGGCTCCCTAACTAATACCCCTGCTGTATTAACAACATAATCAATACGTCCATTGCGGTGTTTCACATCAGCCAAGGCTTTGCGTACTTGTTCAATATTAGTAACATCCACACCATTTTGTGAACGTGAGAAACTATATACAACAGCACCCAACTCACGGCCATATCTAACAACTTCCTCTCCAATCCCATAAGAGCCTCCAAAGACCACCATTACTTTGTTGGGAATTTCATTCAGAGCTCGTTCAGAGAGTTTATGACTATTTCCAACTATAGTCTTCAGCTGATATAGTTTGTCTAACAAGAACAAGTCTTCCATATATGTAATTTTCATATTGAAGACCTCGCCTGGCACTATATAAACCTTAACATCTGGAAGGTAATGTCGCACAACGCCACAATCATCTGTTGTTTTGAAGTCAGGGTCTTTCAAAGCAAGGTCGTACGCTTTTTTAATGACACCTCTCTTAAAGCACTGAGGTGTCTGCCCACTACGTAATGTATCACGAGCAGGGATGTTTGTAATACAGTTTTCATCGTTTACTTGAATGATAGTATCCGTAGCTGGAATTGCAACATCAATGGCATCGTACTGTTGAAGAGCTGCAATGCAATCATCAATTATTCTATTATTGACCATTGGACGAACAGCATCATGGAAGATTAGATTGTCTTCATCGCTATCATAAGCGAGAATAGCAGACAAGGACGAAAGATATCGCTCCTTACCGCCTTGTAAGATTTTCTTAACCTTTTTATATTCATTACTCACCACAATCTGTTCCATATCAGATATATAATCTGATTTACAAACTATAGCTATTTCATCAATATTCTCATTTTTCTCAAATACATCAATCGTATGCTCTATTATTTTCTTCCCCGCAACTTTCAAAAACTGCTTAGGAGTTTCTCCACCCATGCGGGATCCACTTCCTCCTGCTAATATTATCGCAATATTCTTCATAACAATAATCTTTCTGTATACCACTATATAGTAGTGTTTATTTATACTTTTGATCCATCGGTCATTATTCTGTTTTGTATAAGAAGGTTGCCCCAACTGTAGTCACCTGTCTTTACACGAAATTCTCCTATTAACTATATCTTCAAAAAAAGTAATCTTCTTATTTGCCTCTTCTCCTTCGACTATATACACTTTTACGGACGGAAGGTAGCGGCGGACCACGCAGCAGTCGTCGGTGGCCCGAAACTGGGGGTCCTGTAGAGCCACCTGGTAGGCATCGCGAATCAGAGGGAGTCGGAAGGCCTGCGGGGTTTGCGCCCTCCACATGGTGCTGCGCTCAGGAATGCGCACGATGAACTTCGACAGGGTGGGGTCGAAATCCTGTCGCACTTCCCACACGGTGTCTGTCGAAGGGATGCCGACACCCACAGCCTCATGATGCCGGAGGGACTCTACCACCCTTGCAATCACCTCCTGCGACACGAATGGGCGTGCGGCATCGTGGATAATCAGGTTGGTGTCGTCTGGCATGTCGAGGTAGGCGGCTATAGCGTTGAGGCTGGACATGTACCGCTCCGTCCCACCATCAATCAGCCGCCTGACTTTGCGCCAACTGTTTTTTTCTACCACCGACTGCATATAGTCTTTCCAGTCGGGATGGATTACCACTGCCACCTCGTCAATGCCGACGGCCTGGTCGAAGGCATCAATGCTGCACTCAATCACCATACGTCCGCCCAAATCGGCAAACTGCTTGGGTTTGTCCATCCCCATGCGCGAACCTGTGCCGCCTGCCAGTATGACTGCTATGTTCAATGTGTTAATGAGTTAATAGGTTAATCATACATTTCCTGCACCAGCCTTACTGAGAGCCCTATATGCTTGGCAGCCGAGCGGGCTTGTGGCACATAGGGGTCGACATAGACAAACAGGGCCTCGCCCCCCTTCTTGGCATTGGCCGAGGAGGTCCAATAACGACAACTGGAGGCAGTGCCTTGGGCTTCAGTCCCCACACGCTGCTCTTCGGCGGGAAGGAACACTGCACCCGCAGCCTCGAGCTTGGCCCATGCCTCGCTGGTGTACCAATTGGCGTGATCCTCCTTAGGACCAGTCTTAACATACACGCCCTTGGGGCATTTCCAACCGTCGGGCAGGAGGATGAGACCATAATGGCGGTCGACATATGCGATGGCATACAGGCGGCGCGCCCGCGGACGTTTGGCCAGCAGGTAGGTCCACTCATCCATTGAGAGGGTACGCCACATCTTGCCGCCATTGGTAGGAAGGCCACAAAGGAACCCCCAGTCGGTGAAGGTATAGTCCTCCGGCTTGACAGAGTAGTTGGTGGGGTTGGTGGCAGTGCCCCAACCGAAAAGATCAATCCATCCTTTGTAACGGTCGTTGGCAAAGAAAGGCCTCCAGCCAAGCACCTCGGTCTGCTCTGATGCAAAACGGCAGAGGTGGGTGATGGGCTGATACTGAAGGTTGCCCGGAGAGAACCGGACCTTCATCGTGGGGCTGACAGAAAACAGTCCACCACATTTGCCCACTGAGGCTGTGTCAGGCAGAGCATTCTGTGCCATGGCTGGGAGAACGGCTAGGATAAGAGCTAGTACTATTGTCTTTTTCATATCAAAAGATTGTTTGATTGTTTGATTGCTTGATTGTGTGAGTAATTTGACCGCGCCAGGCACTCAAGCATTAACACATTCAAGCATTCAAGCAATAATTTATGCATTCGAGCATTGATTCAAGGCTGCGAAGATGAGGGCAGCAGCCAGCACCGACAATCCCTGTATCCAGAGGGGGGTGGACACCAACACGGCAGGCGAGATGATGAGGGCTTTGAGGAGGTAGTAGACACATTTGCCCCCCACAACGGCCAGCGCCATGGAGCCAAAAGAGGTGAGAAACTTCGTGTTCCACGACCGCATTATGCCACTGAGAAACACGACAGTCGCAAACTCAGCCGACATACACAATGCCTTGAGCGGGGTGGGCATGCCCACAGCCAGCATCGACACCATAGGCAGAAGCACCGCCATGAGGTAGGCGTTGCGGCGGTCGCGCACCAGAAGCATGCCGGCCAGCAGCATCAGCAGCATGGGATTGAGCTGGTAGATGGGCCACGCCAAAAGGTGCGACGCTGTGGGCACCAGACATGCGGCCGACAGCAGAACAAGGTCGATTGATAACGTTCTTAGAAAAGGTTGTACCTTTATTTGTGTTGCTTTCATAGCTGTTATTATTAAGATTGAAAATGCAAAGATACACATTTTTTGGCATATAAAGGGAAAAGTGCAAATCATTTTTTTGCAGAATGGCAAAAAATATTTATTTTTGCAGTCTGACAATAGTTTTATCGACATGAAGAAAATATTGAAAATCACGCGTATAGTAATAAGCGTCATCGCGGCGTTGCTGCTGCTTATAGTTGTATTTGGGTCTGTTTTCGGCGGCTGTGCTGCCAAACGGTATGCCAACCGCAATCTCCCCGAGCTCTTGGGGCGCAAGGTAATGGTGGACCACGTGGGGGTGAACCTCTTCACGGGGCATGTGGCAGTGCACGATTTGGCGGTGTATGAGGAGGACGGCACGACGCTGTTTGCCGGGTTCGACACGCTGGATGTGGCGGTGTCGCTACTCCGCCTCATCGGCCGGCAGGTATGGGTGCGCCATATCGACCTGGTGGGGCTGCAGGCCAATATCTGGCAGGACAGCTCCTTGTTCAACTTCACAAGCATCATAGAGCGTTTCCAGAACGAGGAGGATTCTTCTTCCGTGGAGGACACCACCCCCAGCCCGTGGCGGGTGAGCCTGCACAAAATACGCCTCGCCGACGGCAGCATCCACTATGCCGACCTTCAGAAGAACAGCCACCTGGGCTTCAACCATCTGAACCTGCATGTGCCCGACTTTGCCTTCGGCGGCAGGGAACGCACCGGCGCCGACCTCTCGGTGGCACTGGCCGAAGGGGGCACCCTCACCGCCAACGGCAACTACGACTCGGAAAGCAAGGAGTTCGACATCAGCCTGAAGCTGGAGCAGCTGGCCTTGAACCAGGCACTGCCGTATATGGCCAACCGCGCCTATATTGAAGAGATTCGCGGGCATGTTGACCTCGATGCCACGGCTCATGGCAACCTGAACCATATCTTGGACATGACCATCTCGGCCAAATCGGACATTGTGGGTGCCGACATCATCGACAACGAGCAGCAGTCGGTGGCCTCCATCCGACGCTCCAACGTGGAAATCGAGCGTATCGTCATCGCCCAGCAGCTCTACGACATCCGCAGCATCACCATCGACGGCCTCATGGCCGGCTATGAGCTGTTCGCCGACAGCACCAACACCATCTCGCGTCTGCTGATGCCCCAGATAGTGGACTCTGCCACCGCCATGATTGACACCGTAGCTGGCTCAGACACCATCGAGAGCAACCTGCCTCCTATGAAGCTTCATGTCGGCCACCTCCTGCTCCACAACAGCAGCTTCACCTACGCCGACCACACCCTGCCCACCGAATTCCTGTTTCCTGTGACCGACATACGCATCGAGTCATACAACCTCACCACTTCGGGCGGGGGCAACGCCCGCATCTCCGCCACCCTGCCCAACGGAGGCACCGCCAACGTGGAATGGAACGGCAGCATCGCCGACTGGAAGCAGCGTCAGCTGCTCCAAATCAACATACGCAACCTTCACCTCACCGACTTCAACCCTTACATGACGGCCTACTTCGGCATGCCCTTCAGCGAGGGTGTCTTCAGCCTCTCCAGCACCAACACCATAGGCAGCAGCCAGCTGGATGGGAAGAACAAGATAGACATCTACAAGCCCACGCTGGGTGCGAAGCAGAAAGGGGTGAAGCCACGTTTGAAGCTGCCCGTGAAAGCAGCCCTGTATGTGCTGAAGGACAAGGACGGCAAGGTGCTGTTGGAGGTGCCGGTCAGCGGCAACATCGACAACCCCGAATTCAAATACATGAAGATGGTTTGGAAGACGCTGGGCAACCTGATAGTGAAGGTGGCAACGTCGCCCATGCGCCTGTTCGGCTCCGCAGAGGATGATGAAGCAGGCCTCTTCATCGCCATCGACCCCAAAGAGCAGGACTTCACCTCGGAGCAGTTCTACCAGATAGATAAGGTGGCCAACCTGGCGAAGAGCGACGAGAGCATGGTTCTGAAATTCGAGCTGCAGACACGCCAAGATGATAAGGAAGAGGGCATCGACTACGAACATTTCAACAAACTCCTCCGCCGCCACCTTGAACGCTTGGGGCTGAGCCGCCAACAGTTCACCATCACTTCGCTCAAGCCCAGCGAGGATGTCAAGAAGGAGGGCTATGCAGTGACTTTGGAATTGAGAGGTGAGAATTGAGAAGTAAGAACTGATTTCTTGATTGCTTGATTGTCTGATTGTTTGAGTAATTTGACCGCGCCAGCCACTCAGGCATTTACACAATCAAGCATTCAAGCATTAACACAATCAAGCATTCAAGCAATAATTCAAGCATTCAAGCATTCAAAAGATTTATGAATAAGATACTATCTGTTATTGTCGTATTATTGGGGCTGCAGGCTGCGGCCGCGGCCCAATCGTCGTCGAACGCCTACGCCTTGGCCAACGCGCAGTCTTTTGCCACCCTGCTGAAGGGGGGCGCGAGCCCTGTCGAAGTGAAACAGGTGCCGCTGCCATGTCTCAAACAGGTGGAGGCATACAACATTATGGGCGGCGGCTTTGTGGTGGCCAGCTGCGACAAGCGCACCCGCCCCATCCTTGCCTACTCCGCCACCGGCAACATCGATGCCGACGACATGCCCGACGGCTTGTCCTATTGGCTAAAAGAATATGAGGGCCAAATCGCCCAACTGGGCAGCACCACCTTGGACGAGCTGCACAGGGCCTACATCCCGCCTGCCAAGGCCGCTACCGACCTGCCCGACAGCGTGGCTCCGATGCTGGTCACCGAATGGAACCAGTACCGCTACGGCTACAACAGCATGGCGCCCTACGACAGCGCCATGGCCGCCGACAGCACCATGACCCGCTTCGAAGGCCGCCCCACAGTGGGCTGCGTGGCGTTGGCCATGGGGCAGATTATGCGCTACTGGCAGTTCCCTCAGCACGGGCTGGGCAGCCACAGCTACACACACGAAGGCGAATACGACTGCTGGCGGTACGGCACATTATATGCCGATTTCGCCAATGCCACATACCGTTATGCCGACATGCCCTGCAAACTGACCGACAGCAGCTCACCGACAGAAATCGAGGCCGTTGCTACTCTGCTCTCGCATTGCGGCATCAGTGCCAACATGATGTACAACTCGGACTGCCAAGGGTCGTCGGGTGCTCAAATCGCATCCGCCCTCTTGGGATTCCAGCACTATTTCCACTACAGCCCCAATGCTTCAGTGGCATACAAGACCTACTCCTCCACCGCGGGCTGGATACAGATGCTGAAGGAGGACATTGCTGCCAGACGGCCCGTGTTCTACTGTGGGCAGTCGTCGCGCAACGATGCCGACAGCACCGTTGAGGGGGCCCACGCCTTCGTCTTCGACGGTTACGACAGTCAGGACTACTTCCATGTGAACTGGGGTTGGGACGGTCGTTCAAACGGCTACTACTCGGTGGATGTGCTGCGCCCCCTGACGCAGTACAACTTCTCCTCGCTCCAATACTGCATCTTCGGGCTGGAGCCCGCCTATTCGCCCATCCCGGTGGTGACGATGGCGTCGGACTTGACCCTGACCCGTTACAACTATGCTCTCGACCGCCCCGTCCGAGGCACCTACAGCCTCACCAATATCGGCGACACAGTGAGCGACCTCTACTTCGGTGTAAACGTGTACAGGTCCTATGACTATTACGGATGCCTGGACGGACGCCATGTCATCCTCCAGCCAGGCGACACCGTCGAATGCCATTTCGCTTACGACCTCGACCTGCCCGAAGGCACCTACACAGCACTCATGCAGTATAGTGCCGACTCGTTCTATGCGGGCATACCCTACGACGAGACCAGCTACTATGCCGACCCCGAGCATGTGTTCGAAGTGGAATTTATGGTGAGCGAGAACCCCTGCGTCGAATACACCAACCTGGTGGTGTTTGTCAGCTTCGCCGACGACGAGCCCTTCTCTAAGAATATCATAGACATGATAGACCTCTTCAACAACGGCACACGCAATGTGGCCGACTACTTCAACGAGATGTCCTACGGCCAGATACAATTCCGCACCAAGTTCGCCGACCAGTACGAGGGCGCGAACATAGTGCCCTACGTCGACCCCCATCCGCGCGGCTACTACCAGCCTTACAGCGCGGACAACCCGCTGGGCTACACGCGTCCCAACCCCATAATCAGCATCTCCACACGGGAGGCGGAGCTTATCGCACGCGTGTGCCGCTATATCGACTCTCTGCACCTCGTCCAACCAGGCATCGTGCTGGATGGCGACAATGACGGTGACATCGACAACCTCTCGCTCATCATCCAAGGCGACGTGTCAGCATGGGCCGAACTGTTATGGCCCCACATGGAGTTCTTCCCCCACGACTCGGTAGGCCGCACCGTCACCATCAACGGCAAACGCATCAACGCCTTCAACTTTGAATTCGAAAGCAGCTACTACTTCTCCCTCCGCACTTTCGCCCACGAGATGGGCCATTCCATCGGGCTGCCCGACCTCTACCACTACTACAACCATACCGACGTATATCCTGTTTACTACGACATCATGTCCGTCCATTTCGCTCATCCTTCGGCAGTATACAAGCATTTCCTGCTCGACCTCACCGAGCCGCCCATTCAAATCACAAGCGACGGCACCTACACCATCAACAGCCTTAACACCAGCGCCGAGAACCACCTCTACTATATCAAGTCTGCCATCGACTCCAACCAATGGTACACCATCGAATACCGCACACCCGACCAGAAGTACGAGTCCTCCATTCCCGGAGAAGGGCTGATTATCGGGCGTTGGGTCGACACCATGACGCACGACATCTACCATGGCGGGAATGCCTTCTACGACTTCCACACCATCCCCAACGCCTACTGGGTGTTCCGTCCGGGCAGCGACATCGACAGCATCTCCGGCGAGACCGCCCAATGCTATTTCTCCCAAGCCAGTGGCCGACAGTCATTCGGACCGTCGACAGACCCCCACCCCTACCTTGCCGACGGCACCCCCGAAGAAAGCTTCGAAATATACGACATCACCGAAAACGGCAGCACCTGCTCTTTCTCAGTCCGCTTCATCACTCATGAGGAAGAAGGCATCGACCCGGTCGGAAGCCATGCTGCAGCGGTCTACCCCAACCCCACCAGCTCATCCATCCGCCTGACCGGCATCCCGCAAGGCACACCCGTCAAGATATACAACAGCCTCGGCGTCGTGGTGCTCACCACCACCTATTATGGCGAGAGCATCAGCCTCGAAACATTGCCCCAAGGGCTCTATATGCTTGCCACACCTACTTTCACATGCAAAATCAATAAGGTACAACCTTTCTAACATCTAACATACTATCCAATATGGGTCTGACAAAATGGTTGTTCACAGGTCTGGGGGCTCTGTTCCTCAGTTGGACGGGGGCCGGTCCCCTGGGCGCACTGCTCGGCTACCTGATAGGCAGCGCCATCGAAAACAAATCAGGGAACGGACTGGGCTACGACTATATTAGCGGTGGCCGCCGCGGCCCCTATCACAACGAAGGCACACAGGACGACATCAACGTGTCGCTCCTCGTGCTTATCGCCGCCGTGATGAAGGCCGACGGCACTGTCAAACGCTCCGAACTGGACTATGTGAAGCAGTTCCTCCTGAACAATTACGGCGAGGAGCAGGGTAAGAAGTACCTCGCCATGCTGCGCGAGCTGGTGAAGCCCGAAACCAACATCCCCTTGGAGGAGATATGCTACCAAATCAAACAGAACACGGACTACACCACCCGCTACCACATGGTGGACTTCCTCTTCGGGCTGGCAGTGGCGGACAACAGCTACGGCACCACCGAAAACTCTACCATGAGGGCCATAGCCCGCGGGCTGGGCATCAACTCAGGCGACTATGTGAGCATTTATACCCGCCATGTGGGCAGCCGCTATGCCAGACAGAACAGCTATTCCCACACCGGCTACAACAGCTACAGCGGCGGCTCACGCCAATACAGTTCCTCTGGCACTACGTACAAAGACCCCTACAAGGTGTTGGGCCTCACATCCTCCGCCACCGACGAAGAGGTGAAGAAAGCCTATCGGCGGCTGGCGATGAAATACCACCCCGACAAAGTGGAAGGAATGGGCGAAGAGGTGAAGAAAAACGCCGAAGCCCAATTCCGCGAAATCAACGAAGCCTACGAGCAAATCAAGACCGCCCGCGGGATGAAGTAGACTAGGGATTCTAGGCTTTCCTAGGCAATCCTAGGCAATCCTAGGAAAGCCTAGAGGTGCCTAGAAAAGCCTAGTACAGCCTAGTACAGCCTAGTACACCCCCTTTATCATCTCCTCAAATTCTCTCCGCAAACCACGGCCCAAATTGCGCTGGTCGGCGATGAGTTCGCCTTTGTTTGCTTCAACCAGCACCCAGCCTTCGGCGGTGAGCGCCATATCCCAACTGACATAGCTCAGCTTGGGGAGCCTCAACGCCATCTCGGCAGTAGCCTGCAACAGCTCGTCCCATTGGGGGATAACCTCCCCTTCGAAGGGGACACCGCTATCGGGGTGGACGGCGTATTTTTCCGTCCCCTTGCCGGTGGCGGAGGTTATGATGCGGCCAGTGGCGGGGTCAATATTGGCGCAATACCCCCCCCTGGCACAGTTGTCGACAAAGCTTCTGGCACGGCCACAACGCATATTGGCAGTCAGCACCCGCACGTTGCCCCGATGCTGCATCGTGTTGATGCGCACCGTATTGACGGAGCTCTCGTTCCACCGTGCCATCACAGGATGCTGCACGATAACCTGCTCTACAATATAACGTAGTCCTTCGATCATCAGCCAATTATAATGCTTGTGCCACCTCGCCTCGCTATCGCCTTCAAGCATACGAACCCTTCGACCGGCACATTCATCCACAGGCTTCACCACCAGTCGGCCCTCACGCATCCCAAAGGAGACAAATGCCTCGCGTTGGTCCTCTGACACGCAGAGCATATACTGTCTGTGGAAATAATCTCGGAATTTCTCCGCCGTACGGTATTTGTCCATAATGACAGCCTGCTGGCGGGCACCATTATAGCGACGGCAGAGCTTGTTCCTGTACACGTCCGTCAGATACTCCCTCCGTTCGGCAGGAGTCTTATGGGCAAAGTCGTAGCTGTCGTATTCCTCGTAGTAGGTGCCATGCAGCAACGTCTCATGGCACTTGTCGATGTTGCCTTCGGCCTGGCGCAGATAATCCTTGTATCTGCGGTGAAGAAGCAGTTTGTACAATGTAATATAAACCATCCTAGTTCCCAAAATTTGCCACCTTGCCATCCTGTGCGGTGCTGGTGCGCAGGATGCGGTAAAGTTCTTTCTGTATGTTGGTACGAATATTCATAGCCGCCAGCTTGTTGGGCGTAGGTTTTGGGTGGACACGGTTGGAGAGGAAGACATAAGTTAGTCCGCAGTCGGGGTCTACCCACACCATCGTACCCGTGAAACCCGTATGTCCATAGCTGTTCTGCGAAGCCTCTTCACAGGCACTGCCACCAGTTCCTGAAACCAAAGGCTTGTCGAACCCCAGCCCACGGCGGCAGCCTTGGGAGGCGTAGTGGCGGGTATTGAACAGCTCGATAGTCTCGGCCTTGAGGTAACGCTTGCCGTCGTAGGTGCCGCCGTCGAGCAGCATCTGGAGGATGCGTGCCACGTCGTCGGCTGTGCTGAAGAGGCCCGCATGACCAGAGACACCACCCATCACGTGGGCATTCTCGTCATGCACCACCCCTTGCACCAAGCGGTTGCGGTAGTGGTGGTCGTCCTCGGTAGGGGCAATCCTGAGGCTGTCGATGCCGTGTTCCATAGGGTTGTAGCTGGTGCTGCACAACCCCATCGGCGAATAGAAATGGCGGTGGACGAAGATGTCGAGCCGCTGGCCTGAGACATGCTGCACTAGGTCACCCAAGAGAATGAAGCCCAAATCGCTATACACATACCCTCCCTGGGGCAGCAGCGGGGTGGCGACCACCTGTTCGAGCACACTCTCCAGCGGGTCGTCGCTGTCGCGGGCTGTTTTCCAATAGGTGTCGAACGACTTCAGCCGTGCCACATGGCTCATCACCTGACGGATGGTGAGCTTCTGCTTGTCGGTATGCTTGAGGTATGGCAGATACATGCTAAGGGGGTCGTCGAGCTTCACCTTGCCGGTCTCCACGAGTTTCATCATGGCCAGCGTGGTGGAGAGCATCTTGGTGACCGATGCCAGGTCGTAGACGGTAGACATGTCCACCGCTGGCGAAGCGGGGTCGTAGGTCAGACGGCCATAGGCTTTGCGGAAGAGAAGCTTGCCGTCCTTCATGGCCAGCACCTGACAGCCAGGGAAGGCCCCTTGCGCAATACCGTCGGCCACAAGGCTGTCAATCCGTCCCTCCATCACCAGCCGCAGGGGGCGCACGATGGCGTCGCAACGCAGGCTGTCGTCCGCCGTGGGCACATGCCAACTGTCGGGTTCGAGACGAGAGAGACCGTGGTTATATTTGGTTCGCAGCACTCGGCGGCAGCGCATGGCCACGAGCTGGCGCAGGTCGTCGTCGGCCTCCGCCGCAAGGCAGATGCGCTCGATGGCTTTTGGCACATCGGGTGGAAGCAGCAGTAGGTCGCTGCCGGCCACAAGGGCTGCCAGCTCGCCATCGCCGTCTTTATAATACTTGGTGACACCCTTCATGTCAAGCCCGTCGGTAATGACCATCCCCTGGAAGTTCATATCGTGGCGTAGCAGCTGGTTGACCACCGCGCCCGACAACGACGACGGGCGGTTGGGCTCGCTGTCGTAGGCGTTGACCTGCAGGTGGGCGGTCATCACGCCCTCCACACCGGCGGCGATGAGGCGGCGGAAGGGGTAGAGGTCCACGGTGTCCATATACTGGCGGGTATGGTTGATGATGGGGAGGTCGAAATGGCTGTCGGTCTCGGTGTCACCATGTCCGGGGAAATGTTTGGCGACAGCCATGACACCTTGGCTCTGGAGGCCTTTCATATATTGTATGCCCAACTGGGCCACCCTTTGGGGCGAGTCGCTGAAAGAGCGGATGCCGATGACGGGGTTGTTGGGATTACTGTTCACGTCCACCACAGGGGCGAAGTTGACATGGATGCCCATATTCTTACACTGGCGGCCAATCTCGCGTCCCATGGAGAAGAGGAGGGTGTCCATGGTAGGGGGCAGCAGGCCCCAGTCGCCATTCTTGGGGAAGGCGTAGCAGTCGCTCAACCTCATGCCCAAGCCCCATTCGGCATCAATGCAGACCAAAAGAGGAAAACTGCTCACATACTGAAAGCGTTTGATGAGGGGGAGCGTCTTGTCGGCAGTGCCCACAAAAAAGCAGACGCCGCCGACCTCGGTTTCGCGAATGACCTGTTCGAACTCGCGCTGCGCCTTGCCATCTAAATTCAGCGGCACGCGTATAATCATCAGCTGTGCCACCTGCTGGCGGAGGGTCATGGTGGACATCACCGAGTCCACCCACAGGGTGGCCAGCCGCCCTTTGACCCGCTGCATGGTCGTGGTGACTTGCTTGGAGGGCTTGGGGCTCTTCTTCATGCCCCTCACCTGCGAATGGCCCGCCGTAGCCAGCAGGACCAACATCAGAAAGAAAACGGTTCTCTTGTACATAACATCAATTATTAACTGCCATCACCTCAGCCAGTGACGTGGGTTCAACGCATCCTTGCCGCACCACACCTGGAAACTGAATTCCGAGGTGCCTTCGCCGCTCGAAAAGACGGTGCCTAGGGTCTGCTTGGTCGTCACCTTGCTGCCCTGTGAGACGCTGACGGTGCCCAGTCCGGCATAGACGGTCATATAAGAGCCGTGGCGCACTATCACCCCTTTCGCGCCGTTGGGTGTGGTGAAAACGCGGGCCACGGTGCCGTTGAACACGCAGCTCACCGTCGCACCCGGGGCACAGTTGAGGTCGATGCCGAAATTGCGGTTCTGCCCACCCGAGGAATGGGTGTAGAGGCCGTACTCACGCGCCACCGACTTGTAATATACGGGCCACGACAGCCGTCCCTTGTTCTGCGCAAAATCGGCCGAGACACCATCGTTATACACAGCACCGCTGCCTGCACTGCCGCCGGTCTTGCTGCCCCCGCTGCTCTTGCCGCCCGAACTGCTTTTGGCCACTTCGGCATTAATCAGTTGCTGAATCTGCTGCTGCAGCTGCCGTTTCTGGCTCTCCTTCTTGCTTATCTGCTGCTGGAGGCTCTTCTCGTCCTGCTGGCTCTTGTTCAGCTTCTTCTGCTGCTGTTGCTGCTCGCGCGAGAGGGCGTCGCGCTGCTTGCGTTCTTGTGCCAAGAGCGACGATTTCTCGTTGCGCTGCCGCTGGAGGTCGAGGCTCATCTCGCTGAAAAGCTGCTCACGCCGTTTGATGACGGTGGCCTGATGCTTGCGATAGCGCGAATACTCAGCGAAGTATTTCATCTTCAAGTAGCTGTAGTTGTACTGCTCATTGTCGAACACCATCCCCACGGCATTCATATTCTGCCGCAGACCATACAACGAACGCACCACCTTGGCATACTCCGACTTCATGCTGTCGATTTCGCAGCGCACCGTCCGCAGGGAGTCCTCGGTGCGGACGATTTGGCGGTTCAGTATGTTCATCTGACCGTTGATGTTGTTGATAAGGTTGGTGCGCTCCTGAATGCGCTTCTTGATGAGGTTGATTTGCTTGGTGGAATTCTTCGAATCCTTGCGCACTTTGCTCAACTCGCCGTTCAAACGGGCTATTTCTTTCTCAATCCTTGCCTTGTCGCGCTCCAACTGTTTCTTGCTCTGCCCTTGGACGGACGGAGACAACAGTATCAATGCCAACACAATAGGCACAACATGCAAAAGGCTGCTATGTACTTTTACTATATGCATATTGACAATATTTCAAATTGCAAAGATACGGTTTTTTCCGCTCTGACCGACAGATAATAACACATATTTATCCAATCCCATTTGTTAATAATCAAAGCTGTCGCCACCGTTGCTGGCACACGTCCTGCGAATGCCGCTGGCCGCCGACCCCGCCGACACAGCAGCCATACGTTTTTTTCACCACCTATTTTCTACTTTCTTTTTCTTTCCTTTTTTCAAACAGAAAAGAAGCAGGAAGCGTCGGTAAAGAGAAGACGGCAAAATGCCAAAGTATCGTAGGGCAGCGCAACGGATGCGCTGAGCAACCGGCCGTACGGCAGGGCCGTCCGATGGGGAAAGGCATGAAAATTTTGGAAGATAGTACGGGGGGGGAGAATTTTGCACTGCTGATTGGCGTCGGTTTGTCTGGCACTGACACATTCCCCGCCACTTCGGCAAACACTCGTCAGATGTTTGCCCCTCCCTTGAATAGGGGAACGAAGGGGGCACGTCTGCTGTGTCGTCCTTATCCTTATGTCGGTTTCACGAGATTTGGACGCGGCGGGTGGGGGCGGGAGGTTTCGGGGGCCGGGGAGGCGCACAGGCCCGGGGGCAGGACTGGCGGATGCAGAAGAGAGACACCGCAAGCGGCTGCGGTGTCTCTCGGTCAGATGTCAGGCCCGACGGATGCCGACCTTATAGGGAGGATGGGTCTCCCCAATGTATTTTGCTGGATAATACGTTTGCGGACGAGAGGCGTGTCCATGTGCCGGGCGGGCAGTAGAGCGTACAGCTGCTGACGCTGGTACAAGTATTATTATTGAGCATCACGTTCAGGTTTACGCCGCTTGCCGGTAAGGTCATCACATCGAAACGGATGTTGGTCAGCCTTGCGCATGATTGGAACATATTATCGGTGGTTGTGAGGCTGGTGCCGGTGGCGTTGCGGAGGTCGACGCTGGTGAGTTGGGGGCATCTGGCGCACATGAATCCCATGTCGGTGACGTTCTGGGTGTTAAAGCATGCGAGGTTGAGGCTGACGAGGGTGGAGCAATTGAAGAACATAGCATGCATGGTGGTGACGCTTTCGGTGCTGAAGTTGCCGCCGAAGGTGACGTTTGTGAGTTTCTCGCAGCTCTGAAACATGGTTTCCATATCGGTGACAGTGGAGGTGTTGAGGGGTGAGAGGTCGATGGTGGTGAGGGCCTTGCAACTATAGAACATGCTTTTCATGTTTAGGGCGCTACCGAGGGTGACGCCGGTGAAGTCGACAGAGGTGAGGTTTGAGCAGATGTAAAACATACGGCCCATGTCTTCGACGCTTGAAAGGTTGAGGCCTGAAAGATTGGCCGTAGTGAGTGCGGAGCAGCCGCTAAACAGGGCATAGGCTGATACGAGGCTGGAAAGGTTGAGTCCGGAGAGGCTGACTGTAGTGAGTTTGGAACAGCTGCTAAACAGGGCAGTCGCAGATACGACCCGGGAAAGGTTGAGTCCGCTGAGGTTGAAGCTAGTGAGTTTGTTGCAGAATGAGAACAGGCTGTCGATGTGGGTCACGTTGGCAGTGTTGAGTGAGGAGAGGTCGATGCTGGTGAGAGAAGCAGGGCAAACGCATCAAATTTCCAGTAAAGAGAAGAGGTAATCGATGCTCCAGCCAGCCTTGAGCCGCTTGGTGACGAGACTGCCCTTGCCCTTGTCGCGCTTGAGGATGTTGAGTGAGAATTTTCGCACAAGGGCGAAGT
>JAFWOP010000033.1 GCA_017545365.1 Bacteroidales bacterium | reverse complement strand
CTTTCCCATTGTCGCGTCCCTCCGGGACGCTGAGTAGTAGGGTTTTCGTTGACCCCACACTGCGTTCCTTGTGTGGGGTTATTGAAATTCAGCATCTTCGATGCTGTTAAAAAATCAGTCTTTTATCAAACTAGAGCCTTTGTTTTAATACTTTAAGCGGTAAAGGACTTCGCGGTGGTTGTTGCAGCAGTCGGTGAGGAAGATGCGGAGTTCGAAGGGTCCAGACAGTTTGTCGACCTGGTCGAGACGGATGGAGAGGGTGGCTGTCTTGCCGTCGAACTCGGCCAACACCCATTCGCCGTTGATGAAACAACGATACTCCCGCACCCCCGAGAGGTTGTCGCCCATCTTCATGTGCAGCTCGCGAGTGGTGACCTTGCCATTAGCCTTGAAGTTAATGGGTCTGACGTAAGGAGGGGTGGTGTCGTTCATCACTACGAAATTGCCGAACTGGCGCACTTCGGCTTCAAGCCAGCGGCCGGGCTTGCCCTCGATGCGACGTTCGATGATGCGGGTTGGCAAAGCCGAGGGTTTGTCATCAACCAGGCGGCAGAGCACCAGCTGTTCGGGCTCGTAGCCCACCACCAGGGGCACACGCAACGTCCAGGTGCGATGCGGAGGGTAGGGGCTCTTCCATGGCTTGACGGTATAGATTGGCGATATGTAGCGGCGGTCCTTCTGTATGCCATGCAGCAGGAGGTCGTCGTAATAGAGCATACCTGCGGGCATTTCAATCTGGTAGTCACCCCGATGGACGCTGAGGGGCCAACGGTAGGTGAGGCTGTCGGAAAAGAGGTGGTAGGAAGGATGCTCTGGCACATCGTGCATCGGCACCAGGGTTTCGAAACGGTTGCGGAGATAGAGGGTGCGGACGGCCTGGTTGCCATTATAGTCGGACACTGCCACTGTGATGCGGTGGAGGGTGGTGTCGCTGTCGATAAAGCCGATGCTGCCGTCGCCCAGGGTGCGGGCAGGGCGCATGGGGTCGCCCGGCAGCCGACGGGTGATGATATAGGGCTCGCGGGTGGCAAGATAGTGGGAATAGTCGAGCTGTGCGTTGATGGCGCGGGTGTCGCCGAAGGTGATGCGGTCCACCCGGTACTGGAAGAAAGGATGCCCATCGACCCATATGTCGATACGGTCGTAGCCGTTTCGGAGGGTTGAGCCCTCGGACATGTCGGTAGCCCAAACGCTCAAGTAGAAACGGCCTAGGACGGGGATGGGGTTGTCGGCGGTGCCGAGACGGCGTGACTTATTGGAGAGGTCTACCTGCATAGGGGCGTTGGCACGATTGATACGGCTGTTCTTATCAACGGGGAGCAGCCTGATGCCGCGGATGACGGGCTGCATGGTGTCGAGGAGGGTGACCCCGTAGGCCAAGGGGTTGAGGCTTTGCTGTGTGCGGGTGTCGCGAACCTCGTAATGCAGATGCGGACCGCCACTCATGCCCGAATTGCCAGCGTAAGCGATAAGGTCGCCCTTATGGACGGGCAGTAGCCCCTCGGAAAGATTGGTGTCAAAAGCATAACACTGATGGTCGGCTTGGTAGTTCCGCACATAACGTGCGATGGCTCCATGATAACCATCAAGATGTAGATAGACGGTTGTTATATTACCCTTGTGATTGATATAAAGCATTTTGCCCCCATCGTATGCCGAAATCCTCAGACGCGACACATATCCGTCGGCAGGAGCATACACTGGGGTCCCCACTCCATCATCACCTCCGATGCGGAGGTCGAGACCGCCATGAAAATGATTGGTTCGAATCTCCGCAAAAGTCCCTGATGGGGCAGCGGGAAGATGCAAAGGAGATGCAAATTGAGGAGTCTGCTGAGCTTGTGAGAGGACAGTAAACGCCCAGAAGAGCATTAAGAAAAAGGTCATATACTGTTTCATTGAGAATTGAGAGTTAAGGATTGCTTGATTGTCTGATTGTTTGATTGTTTTAGTATATTGACTGCGTTTAGGATTGCTTGGTTGTCTGATTGCTTTATTGTCTGAGTAGAATGATTCAAGCATTAACACATTCAAGCATTGATTCAACACGTTAACACACTCATTAGTTCGCGGGCGGTTTGGATAGCTGCGGGAGTGGGAGGGTTAGACGAGAGCATTACGGCAATTTCATTGACCCGCTCATCGTCTGTGAGCTGACGGATGCGGGAGACGGTGCGGCTGCCCTCAAGGGCTTTGGCAACCTTCAGGTGCTGGGATGCCTTGGCTGCAATCTGGGGGAGGTGGGTGATGGCGATTACTTGCATGTGGCATGACATCTGACGCATAAGACAGCCCACAGCCACGGAGATGTCGCCGGAAACGCCGCTGTCGATCTCATCAAAGATGATGGTGGGCAGGAGGCTGCGCTGTGTGACCACGGACTTGACTGCCAGCATCAGGCGTGACAGTTCGCCCCCCGAGGCCACCTGCGAGAGCGGGCGGAGGGTGCCGCCTGTATTGGCACTGAAAAGCAACCTGACATTGTCGTGCCCCAAAGGACCATAATCGGCAGCAGGAGCCACATCGGCTGTCAACCGGGCAGCGGCCATACCCAGCTGGGCCAGCACGGGGAGCAGCAGTGCCTCCAACTGCTTACCTGCCTTGCGCCGACTATCGGAGAGCCGGTCGGCAGCCTTCTGCAATTGCGCAAAGACGGCGTCCACCTGTTCCATCACCTCGCGGATGCGGTCGTCCAAACTGTCGGCAGCACGAATTTCTTCATCCAGCCGACGTTGGGCATCCAAAAGGTCGGCAATGGTGCTGACACCATGCTTTTTCTGCAGACGGTATATCAAGTCGAGTCGCTCGGTAACGACGGCCTGACGCTCAGGAGAGAACTGCAGTCGGTCGTCGAGCGAGGCAGCATCAGAAAGCAGGTCCTGCAGTTCGATGATGGCTGAGTCGAGTCGGTTATAGATAGTGTCAATATCACTATGATAGGACGATACACGACCCAGGGCATTGCGTGCAGCCACAAGACGCGACAAAGCACCGCCTTCCTCCTCGGAGCTGTCGCACAAGGCGTTGAACATGCCCAAAGACTCCTTGATGATGGCTGTGTGCTCGAGCAGCCGCGATTCCTCCTCTAGCTGTTGCTGTTCGTCGGCATCGAGATTGGCCGCTGCCAGTTCCTCAAAGAGAAAACGGTTATAGTCTAAAGCCTTGCTGTTTTCAGCATCCTGTGAGGTAAGACGCTCCAGCTCATGTTTGAGTTCTACATAGCGAGTATAGTACTGCTGATAGTCAGAGAGGAGCGTAGGGTCAGAGAAAGAATCCAAAAGCCCCACCTGGAAACGACCGTCGGTAAGGGAGAGGGTCTGGTATTGCGAGTGAATGTCCAATATATGAGGTGCCAGCTCCTTCAGAAACTGCAGATTGGCAGGCGAGTCGTTGACAAAGGCGCGACTCTTCGCCGAGGGGAGAATCTCACGCCTAAGGATAAGAAGGTCGTCATAGTCGGCATCGAACTGTTCGAAGAGGGGCTGCAGCCCCAAACCAGAGATGTCGAATGTGGCTTCAACCAAACATTTGCGTTCGGGGTCGGCGAGGACCTGAGTGTCGGCGCGCTGACCCAGAAGCAGCCCCATAGCGCCCAAAAGAATGGACTTTCCGGCACCTGTCTCGCCTGTGATTACCGACAGGCCGTCGCTAAAGGTGATGCTGGTTTCAGATATCAGCGCGTAGTTTTCGATATGGAGGGTTTTGAGCACTTTGAATGGGTTTTGATGGTGACTAAACTATGACAACATGGGCAAAATGCGGTGAAGCCCTGCCACTAATGCGTCTATGTCGGCTTTGGTGGTGTAGCATGCAAAGGAGGCTCTCACAGTGCCTGATATGCCGTATCGGTCCATGATGGGCTGCGTGCAATGGTGGCCGGTGCGGACAGCAACACCTACCTTGTCGAGGAGCGTGCCCACATCGTAAGAACTGCAATCACCCACCAGGAAAGAGATGACGCCCGTGCGGTTAGGGGCCGTGCCATAAAAACGGATGCGTGGTATCTGTGAAAGCTTGTCAACAGCATAGCGCATCAGCTCCTCCTCATGACGGACAATATGGTCGAAACCCACTTCATTCAGAAAGTCGATAGCAGCACCCAGCCCGAGGACGTCGCCAACCGACGGCGTGCCAGCCTCGAATTTGAAGGGGAGCTCGTTGTAAGTGGTCTTCTCGAAGGTGACATCCTGTATCATCTCGCCACCTCCCTGATAAGGGGGGATATCATTGAGCAGTTCCTCACGACCGTACATCACGCCCACACCCATAGGGGCATACATCTTATGACCTGAAAAGCAATAAAAGTCGCAGCCAATCTTTTGCACATCCACAGGCATGTGAGCCACAGCCTGGGCCCCGTCGATGAGGACAGGCACATTATGGCTGTGGGCGATATCGGTGATTTGCTTGATGGGATTGACTGTACCGAGGGTGTTAGACACATGGTTGCAAGCCACTATGCGGGTACGGACGCTGAAAAGGTTCTCGTAAGCCTTCATGTCCAGTACTCCCTCATCGTTGAAAGGGATGACTTTGAGTTTGGCACCCACCCGCTCACAAGCCAGCTGCCATGGGACGATGTTGGAATGATGCTCCATACCAGAAACGATGACCTCTTCATACGGATGAAGAAACCGCTGACAGAACGAAGCAGCCACCAAGTTGATACTCTCCGTGGTGCCACGGGTGAAGACGATTTCGCGATGGCTGCGGGCATTAATAAACTGCTGCACCTGCCTACGGACAGCCTCATATCGCTCGGTGGCAAGGGTGGCCAAATGATGGGTGCCGCGATGGATATTACTATTGAGGGTAAGGTAATAATTAGACAAAGTGTCAACCACCCTGCGGGGTTTCTGCGTGGTGGCGGCATTGTCGAGGTAGACCAAAGGATGGTTGTATACTTGGGTGTTGAGAATGGGGATGTCCATAGATCAGTTTGTTTTATAGATTACATACATGACGGCCACAGCAACTGCCAAGAGGACGAGAAAGATATAGAAAGCCCAACTGCAACCGGGTTTGGGCAGCGGGCGGTCGCGACGCATAAAGAGACGCGCATAATCTATCTTTCGGTCAATATCTTCGCTATGATTCTGCTCCGGCATGGGATGTCCTATGTTTCTTGATGATTGCCCGAATGATAAAGAAGACCAATAAAGCACAGAAGAGGACGATGGTGATGACCGAAATCTGGTGGCTGTACTTATTGATAATATTGGGGTCGGCGGCCTGATAGGCCAAGTAGCCAAGAAATGCCAGAACCACATTCCATAGGGCTGCACCCAAGAAGGTGAAGAAGCTGAAGGAAAGCAAATTCATCTTGGCCAAGCCGGCAGGGATTGAAATCAGCTGGCGGATGACGGGTATGAAGCGGCCCACAAGGGTGGAGACACTGCCATGCTGGTTGAAATAGGTTTCAGCCTGCTGCACTTTCTCTTTGGAGAGCCGCAAGAAGTGGCCCACCCTGCTGTCGGCAAAGGCATAGATGATGGGGCGGCCAAGCCATCGCGACAGGAAATAGTTGATATAAGCGCCTAACAAAGCACCCAAGGTACCGAAGAGGACGATAAGCCAAATCTTCATCCCCCCGCGGGTGTCGGGATTACAGGCCACATATACGGCCGGAGGAATAACCACTTCGGAGGGAAATGGGATGAAGGAGCTTTCGAGTGTCATAAAGGCCGTGACTGCGCCATAGTTCATATGGGCGTCGTACCAGGTGAGAAGGCGTGTGAGAAGGGCTGTAGTGTCAGTCTCAGAGCCATTCACCTGTTCGGCTACATGATGGTCGTCGACAGGAGCGGCCATAAGCGGTGACACCATAGCCAGCAACATAAGGAGGGTGAGTAGTTGTTTCTTCATATTTCAATATCATTTTTCAACATTACGAAAGTTCTGTCCATTGCCGGATGGCAGTAACCAACTCGAGGTCGGCTGCCAACTCGGGATGGTGGCGGAGTATCTTCGGATACTGGGAGGCATACTGTGGTGCATCGTTCTGAAGGATGGCGAACATCCTGTTGCGAAGGCCCAGATGATAGTAGCAGAGTATCAGCAGTTCATCAAACAAGAAAGGGTCGGCAGGGTTGCGTGATTCTTCAAGGATGCTGGCAGCCGTGTCGTAACGGGCCTGCCGGATGTAGAATTCCGCCAACTGTAGCCATGGCTCGTCCATGTCAGGCTCTAGGGAGGCGGCATGGCGGTAATGGTCGGCGGCCTCGGAGACATAGCCCATCTTCTCGCAGCAGCGGCCCAGATGAGTCCATACAAACGAGTAGGCGGGAGCAATACCAACGGCATCGCGAAAATAGGCGTATGCCGTGTGAAGGTTGTTGTCTTCGAGATGGTAGCAACCGATAACAAAGAATAGGGAGGCGCGGTCGCTGGTGTAGGGTGCTGCCATGCGGAGGGTTTCAACAGCTTTGGCGGTGTAGCCCAGACGGCGATAGCATTCGGCTAGTCCCTGATAAGCATGGAAGAAGGTCTCGTCGATGGCCAGTGCATATTCATAGGCGTCAGCCGCTTGTTGATAGGAAGTTTCGTCGAATAGGGTGCCTGCCAGCGCTGCCCACGCGGCTTTGGAATAGGGGTGGTCGGAGATAAACGCATTGAAGTAGTTCTTCGCCCGACTGTGCCGCCCCTGCTGCTGCCATATAATGGCCAGAGCCATCAGGGAACGCTCCTCGTCAGGGTTCTCTTCTACTGCCTTACGGTAGTAGCGGACGGCCTGTGCGTTGTGACCCAGCCTGGTGTATTCGTCGCCTATGTTGCCATAGACCATGCCCAGCTGACAGCCGTCGGCAGCCGCTGCCAGATAATGACGGATGGCCAGATTGGGATGGTCGGTGAGGCTGTAAAGGTTAGCCAGGGAGTAGTGTATGTCGGTATTGTCAGGTTCGGTCTTCAGCAGATTCTTCAACAGGCGTAGGGCTGTGGAATAATGTCCTTGGATGCTGAGGAGGTGGGCCCTGCGAAGTGGGAAGGCAAGGTGGTGGGGGTAGAGTTTTTCACCGTAATCGACAGCAGCGGCCAACCCGTCGATGTCACACACCTCGAGGTAGTAGTCAGCTATCACTTCGAGCTGGTCGGCATCGAAGAAACGTGGATGGGATTCCTGCTGTTGCTCGAAGTCGAGCACCAGTCGGCGGATGTGGGGGGAGTGTTTTTTGAATCGGTCGGGGGTCATGGGAGTAGGGCGTTGAGGGTTGTTAGAATGAGAGACGCAGCGTGATGCCGCCCTTGGTAGTGGAGTTGGGATAGGAATTGGGGATATAGGGTGTGTTGATATTAGTTTGGAAGAAAGCACGGAGGGTGAGGGTGTTGGAAAGGGCGTATTCGGCGGTGAGCTCGGCAATCCACACCTGGCTGCCGGAGGATACCTGATTGATATGCTGATTAATTTTGCGGATGAGGGTCATGTTGCTGTTGTATGTGATGTTGAGCTGCAGCACGATGTCGCTCTTAAGGTGGTGGACGCTTTCACCCACCTTGACATCAAAGGCGACATTCTTGAAGCGGTAGCCGCCGCCGAAGGTGACACCGTCGCGTGTTGTCTGGGTGAGCTGGTTGTTGGAGAAGCTGAGGGAGAGGGTGCGCTGTTTCTGCATGGAGAGGTTAAACTGGAAGCTGTTGGTCATGCTGACCGAGAGGCGGAGCAGCGGGTTGAACTGCTCGCTAATCTGCACACCCTCCATGCTGATGGGGGCTATAAAGTCGCCCGTGTTGTTGACCACAGACTCGGAACCGTAGTCGTAGTTGCCTTGACCTGAGATGGCGGCATCGGTGTAGTAGTTGCCTATTGTATAGGTGGATGAGTACTTATGCGTCAGGGATATGTTGTTGAACCATTTCTTCAGGAACTGAACCTTGTTGAGCCCGTTGTACGACACTGACCAGTTGGGCAGGGGGAAGCCCATGAAGGGGGAGAAGGAGTAGGAGTGCACATCCTTGCCGAGATAGGTGGCGAGGAAACTGGTGAGGAGTACGGTCTGCTGATTGGCGCTATAACCGTCGGGGAAATAGAGGCCGCTCATGGTGTCGAGCACCTGAGTGGTGCTGAGCGGGTTGAGGGCTGACAAACGGTTGGCCACTATGGCTCGGTTGGAAAGGAAATGGTCGAATAGGGTACTGTCGTCGGCGAAGGCTGTAGAGAATGCCCAGCTGGTGGTAGTGTAGGAGCCTGACATGATATAAGAAAGCGGTCCCCCTACCCCATCCCACTCACGGAGGTACTTATAGTAGTATTCCTCGCGGTTCTGATAATTCTGGGTGGCGGTAATGTCTATCTTGAAGTCCCGCAGGGGCTCGACTTGTGCCTGAATAGACAGGATGCGGTTGAGTGTGTTGTTGTGGGGGCTGTTCATCAACGAGTCGGAGGAAAGCAGGTTGTCGCGGAGCAGACGGTCAACAAGGCCGTCGTTGTATCCCAGTACGAAAGCAGGGCCTGGAGCCCATCCGTTGCGGGGATCCATGCCCAAGATGGAGGCTGTGCCCATATAGCCGGGCACCACTGATGCTGTGGAGTTGCTGTATTGGATGCCGAAGGTCTTGAGGGAGGTGGCGAAGCGGATGGCGAAATAGCCTACTGAGGCCAACATCTCAGCGATGTTGGCACGTCGTACGGAGTCGGGGTTCTGAGCACGGGCGATGGAGTCGCGGACGGCAGCCTCGCGTTCTTTCTTGGTCATACGCTTGGGGTCTTTGGGCGGAGCCGCAGGAGCCTTGGTCTTGTAGGCATTTTTGATAAAGGGGAAGCGATTGTAGAGGGTTTGCATCTGGCCGGAGAGGGAGGCCTGTAGTTGGGTAGAGTTGTTCAAGGTACTGCCCTGCGAGGCCAATGCCTGTGTGGTCCCCATGAAGTTGTACACAGTGCGGTAGGTCACAGGCATTCGTAGGAAGTCAAGGAACGGCAATTTGGTGATAGGCACATCCCAAGTGAGGTTGAGTGTCTGCTGGAAGGTCTGCATGGTTCCGCCATTGGTAATAGAGTGCCAGACGCTGTCGCGCGAATCACGCGTGTCGATACGTCCAATGGGCTCGTCAATACGGGCATTGGCGGTGGCGCTATACTGGAAGCGGATGCTGCGGCTCAGGTCGTATTGCAGCCCGTATTCGCGCCGCCAGGTGAACTGCTTGAAGAAGGTGGGCTTGATGATGACCAGTGCAGCCCCTTTGTTGCGGAGAAGGGTCTCTTCGTAATCGCGATAGATTTCGGTGGAGAAAGTGAGGCTCTTAGGCTTGTAATAGAGGTTGAAATCCTTGATGAACTTGCCGTTCTTGCCGTTGATGAATTTGGAACTCGTCTTGGCGAAAGGTGTAAAGAGGCCTGGCTCCTGGGGTGAGAAGTTATACGTGAAGCCTCCTCGGTGCTGGTCTTTGTGGTAGTATGACACCTCGTCGTCGGAGGAGCGTTCGCGACTGTAGGCGTAGGTGAATGTGAAGTTCTCGATGTCGTAGAAGTGGGGCTTGAGTGCGTCCTTGCCCACCCGTTCCTTATGAACGTTGGAAAGGGTGATGTTGGTGGTGGTCTTGCGTTCCTGAGTCATACGGCGCACACTGTCGCGTTCGGCTTGGGACGGGTATGTGGCAAGGTCTTTCTTGAGCCTCACATCGGGGTCGAGAGGGTTGTATTCGGGACTGCCTATCTGCTTGTTCCAATCGAGATAGAAGGGGATGCGCACCCCCCATTTTTCGGGGAGGAATTTGCCTAACTCAAGGTCGAGGATGCTCTGCATCTGGAGGGTGTTGACCAATTCCAAAGAGGTGGGTTTCTCCTCCAGGTTGCCAAAACCCGCAGTGCGATAGGAACCATAGAGGGAGAGGTTACCCAAATCGGCCAGATTGGTGCGTGCCAACGCCATGGCAGCGATGCCGCCTCGGTTATTAAAGTCAGTGAGGCGCAGCTCGTTGAGCCATACGATGCAGGACTTGGGCAGCATATCGTTGCCGTCGTCGAGAGCCTCCTTCTTAGGGTTGCGGATGCCAACCATGATAACCTTGACCTTGCCGAGGTTGGGGGAACCGAGGACTGTGTACTTACGCCCGCCTATGTATTCGTTATACAAAAGCTGGCTGCTATACGAAAGGTCGCCACTGCGTATCAGCTGGTTGCGGTGGGTCTTGATTTCGACAAACTGGGTAAGGTCGATTTCGACATTGTTGTCCGAAGGCCAGATGGCATAGGGGTCGTCGCTGCTTACACCCCAAGGGGTGAATTTCAGCGGCATCTCGTACTCGTAGTAGTTGTTCGTATAGTCACTACCCAATCGCACAAAGAGCACCAGTTCGTCATCGTCGAGGGGGTCGGCGAGGCTCTTTTTCTCGGCATGGACGAACATCTTCATCTTGCCATAGTTGCGCAGGTCGTACTGGGTGCTGCGATATACGGCGCGGGCATCGCCGGAGGCCAAGTCGGTGATGTCGAGAGCCAGGGCTTGTTCGTTCAGCTGGATGGCGGTGGAAGAGGAGGTATACCACTGTTCGCGGTCAATATCGGGAGGCAGCACGTAAGGCACAGGGGTGCGGCTGCCGTTTTCCTCAATATTCACGGTGCTAATGCTGAAGGAGGTGTTAGCTCCGGTGCCGGTGGCATAGTCGCCCGGCTGGAGGAGGCTTTCGGTGTACTTGCGCCAGGTGGCATAAACAAGTTCCAAGGTGGCGAAACGGAGGATGATGGGCTGCTCGAAGTCGTCAAGGAACATGCGCATGAAGCGGATGGACTGGAATCCGTTGAGCTTGCCGACCAGCTGGTCGTATTCGCGAATGGGGATGCGGAACTGGTACCACTTGCAGGTGGTGGTGGAGCCGTTGGGGAGCAGTACGTTGGTAGCCTCCTGAATGTCGACGATATGGTTTTCACCAACCACCATCTTGGAGGGTTCGAGGCGGATGAGGTATTGGTAGTAGTTCTCGCCTTCGCTGAGGGTGTTATCCTTGTTGATGTCTTCGATGTTGGGGTAGATGGTGGCAGCAGTGGAGTAAGTCTCGGTGTTGTCGGCATCCACGGTAGAGTTGCCTTCGGGGTTGCTGTAATACTTGTAGCGCTGGACGATATTAAGGTTCTGCTCGTCATAGTCGCTGCCTCGATAGTAGTGGAAGTCGTCGGACGAGGGGTCGGCCAGGGCCATTTGATAGGCGGTGGAGGAGGTGCCGTGGAGGAGTGCTATTTGGTTGAGGTAGTCGGCGAAGAAGCTCTGCTCGTCATTGCTGCCATGGGTGCTGCTGAGTCCGTCGTAGCCGATGTCCTGATATTTGCGGGACGACTCGTTGTTGTCGAAGGCATTGACGATGGGTTGTGTGTTGGGCACCCTGCCCCAGATGGTGGTGTCGACACCCGTCACTTCGGTGCTGGTGGGCAGTCCGTTTTCAAAGCTCTTGCGGCCGTCACGTAGGATGTCCTCGCTGATTTCGCCCAAGTTGATAAACAGGTTGCCACCCTCATGGTTGGGGTTCTCGATGAAGGGGTCCATCAGCCAGAATTCGAGGGTTTCGATATTCTGCGTTTCAAAGTCGGTATAGTCCAGTTCGCGCATAATGCCGCCCCAACGGCTTTTGGGTTGGGCAAGGAGGCCGTCGGCAGTGATACCGGCACTGAAGGCACTGGGTGCCACGTCGTAATTGTATGGGCCTTTTTCGTTAGGGTAGAATGCGAGGTTGAGCTCATAGATGTTGGTGAGCGACCCTTGGGCCAGGTCTTTGTTGGGGAAGACTTCCTGTTCGCTGATACGGCGGGCATAGGGCTGGGAGCGGTCGTCGTCGGTGATGGTGCGGGGGGAGCCCGACTCGTAAAATATATTGTCGATACGGTACCAGGCGAGGCGGGCGCGGTTAAAGCCGTAAGCCAGTCCCGTGGAGGGCGCGGTTTCAGGAAAACGGGGCACAGAGAGGCGGAAGTCCTGCGGTGTGCTGGCCAGATGCCAATAGGTAATGCCCTTGAGGTCGATGCTGCTTTCGGCCCCTTCAAAGTCGTCGATATAAGAGACGGTGCCCTCTTTGCTACCTGTGGAAGAGAGACCGGGAATGAATTGGGCGAACTCGGCGGAAAGGGTGAGGTTGGAGGGAGCCTTGGTGTCAATACCCGGCAGCTTGTCAATAAGCTTGGTGATGAAGGGGGCTTCGTGTCTGTAGTTGAGGTCGAACCCCCAGATGCTGTTGCTGGTAGGCTCTTCGCCGAAGTTGTTCTTTTGTGTCAACGGCTTCTCGGTAAGTCTCATAAAGGTGGCTCCAATGTTGAAGTCGGGCTGCACTTCGTAGTTGAGATGGGTGCCCAGCATGGTTTTCGACATCATGCTGAAGGAGTTGTTCTCGCTGCTGACGCTAATGGGGGTGCCGCTGGAGAGGATGCTTTCGTTGATGATGCGGACGGTCCCCATGCTGTAGTCGACGGTATAGTCCACATTCTCGATGAGGGGGACACCGCCAGCAGTAACGGTGACGGAACCCTGTGAGACGCTATAGCCCAACGAAATCTCGCCGCTCACGGTGCTTGAATAGTATCCTTCGAGGTAGAACTTGTTCTTGTCAGCATATTGCTGGGCAAGGGTGCGGGTCATGGTGTAGAGCGAGTCGAAACAGTATTCTTTAGCAAACTCGTCGTCGCCCAGCAGCGCACGCAGGTCACGTCCGAAGGGTTCGACGTATGGGAAGAAGATGCGACCAGTGGTGGACTGGATGATACCTCCCTTGAAGGCTGCGCTGTCGAACCAGTCAAACACGCCGTCGGCATAGTAATAGTTCTGCGAGGCATCCATCCTATCCAACCCGAAGAGCTCAATCAGTGGGATGCCTTCCTTGGGACCGTCGGTGAAGTAGCCGATGCCGACACCACCCTCACGGCTCTCATACAACACATTCAGACGGAAGTTCTCCCTGCCTATCTGGGTGCTGCGGAGAAAGTAGACGTTTTTCATCATCAGCTTCCACAGGGGGCTGCGGGTGTCGAGGCTGGTACCCTTGATAAGCTTTACCACCAAGGTGTTGGGGTCGTTGATGCCGTCGGTGGTGAGTTCACCCACCTGATACACGGTGGTGTCGCCGATGACCTGGTATTGGAATGCCACGGCAAGCACCTGGTCGGAACTCAGCGGCTGGCTGAGGGTGATGAAACCCAGCTGCTGGTTGTACGTGTATTCGCTACTATTCAGTAGTCGCGCACTCTGCACCTTCTCGAAATCGACCCCCGATGTGAACCCCAATCCCTGCATATAGGAGGTGATGTTGTCGGCATTGCGAATGGCGGAAGGGTTCATGACATCGAAGAGGTTGTTGCTTCGGTTAGTAGGTCTTACGGAAAGGCCGCCGACAATGCGGTCGCTCATTGGGTTGTTCTCACCCAAATCGGTCAGAGCCAATATATTTCTGTTGTTAGTCACCGCAGCACCCACATTGGTGCGCCACACCTCGAGACGGATAATCTTGATGTTGGTGTTGGGCGTGGGCAGTGTGGCCATTGCCTTGTTGTAGTTCTCATAAAAGTACTGCGAGATGAAATAATGGCGGTTTTCCTCATACTCGTCAGCCCTGATTTGAAACTCCTGGGTTGTGGCACCGCCCTGCACCTGCATGTTCTCGGTGCTGGTCTCCTTCTTCGACAGGACGGCATCTACGGTAAGTTTTCCGAACTTCAGCTTGGTATGGATGCCGAAGAGCTCCTGACTGCCATGGATGAGGGTGGTGTTGAGGGGGAAAGAGATGTTTGCCGCCTCGAAGAGCTGCACGATGTCGTCCTCCTTACCTGCATATTGCAGCTTGATTTTGTTCTCGAAATTGAAGGTGGCCTTGGTGTTCCAATTGATGTCGAAATCGAAAAGGTCGCCTATCTTGGCATTCATGCTCACCTGTATGTTCTCATCGAAGTCAAAACGGGTGATGCTACGCATGTTGGCATCAAGATGGGGGTCATCGCGGAAGTTATTCACCAGCTGGAAGGTGAGGTCAATGCTACCCGTTGGGTTGATGCTGATGTCGGGTATCGCGAGGAGTCCGTCAACCTTTTTGCTTATCTCGCTGAAACCGGGAATACGGCTCAGGAGACCGTCGTCGGAGGCTGAGTCGGTTGTGGCTGAACGTTCATTCCAATATTTCTTCATCAGCTCGGTCATCTGATAGTCCTGATATTCCTCAAAGGTCATATACTGCCTGTCGATAACCATATCCCCCACACGCGTCACCTTCACATATCCGCCGCTTTCGGCATCATACTCCACCGTAACAGTGGGGCCGGCGTCGGGTGTCTGCGCACTCATGGGCGCCGCATTGAGCAGCAGCATGAGCAGGAGGGTGATTATATGGAACTTGTTTAATCTCACTGGGAACTGTCGTATGTTTGAACGGTGTTAGAGTCTTTGCAATGCCTCCTTGATTAGTTCTTCAACCGAATGCGAAGCATCTAACGACTGCAGCACCTTGTCGGCAGCAGCCTTGGGAAATCCCAGCATGACCAATGCGCTTAATGCCTCCTCTTTGTTGAGGCTCGTTGCCGGTGTGGAAGCACTGCCTACGGAAACGCCCGACACCTTGTCGTGCAGCTCCAACACAATCCGTTGCGCCGTCTTAGCCCCTATGCCCTTCACCCGCTGCACCCGCTTGGCATCCTGTGTGGCGATGGCATTGCTTAATTCGTCCACACTCAACGACGAGAGCATCACCCGCGCAGTGGATGCACCCACACCGCTCACGCCCAACAGCATACGGAACATCTCCCGCTCGGCGGTGGTGTAAAAGCCATAAAGCAGGTAGGCATCTTCGCGCACCACCTCATGCACCCAGAGCCGAACCTCCTCTTGGGTTTGGATGGCGCCATAGGTGTTCAAAGTTATCTCAAGCAGAAACCCCACGCCTCCACAGTCAATAACGGCGTTGGTGGCAGTAAGCGAGGTCAGGCGTCCTTTGATATATTCGTACATGCTTCTTCGTTATTTCTTTCGGGGCAGTCGCGGACGGTTGGCAAACAATGCGGGTCCTCCGGCAGCCCTGTAGGGTTTTACTAATAAGGTAGTTCTCGAAACGGTGTCGCTCTCAGGGTACTGATAGCCGATACCTATAGCAGGTGAGTCTTCTTCCAGATGATAGTCGCCCTCGTAGGGGTCGACAAACTTGGGGTCTTCATCCCATTCACCGCCTTTCACCAGGCAGTGGTCGAAGGTGGCAGAGACGGCGGCCACGCTGTCGAGCCACACCAACAGTTCGTTTTGCAGCCCGCCATAGATGATGCAGTCGCTCATCTGGGCATGCATAGGCCACACATAGTGGACCCCTTCCACATCCATGTAGTTGGACAATTGCACACTGGGCAGTTTACGCGAATCGTATCTCCAGTAGTCGGCAAAGGTACAACCTGTAAATTGGCTCCATCCGCCGTATTGCAAAGCCACGGTGCCCATTCCGCCATTCGCCACCAGCAGGTTGTCACCCACAATATATGCCGTCTGCCCTAAGAGGCCTACAAGGCTATGATTGTATATCCTCGTGTTGCTGATGCGAAGGGTCGGGTTTTGGTTGGCGCAGCTGTCGGCTACGACACCGGCGTACCCATTCTCTATCACCGCATGGTCTATCACATTGTCGAAGCTGCCCACCGAGAGCCACACGAACCCCCATTGCCCGGGGAGTTGTCCGTAATAGTCGTCATGCCTTACCGAGGTGAAGAGTACCGGACGTTCTTCCGACCCTCTCACCTCAAGGGTGGCGCTGTCGTATACCCACAGCACGGCATCTTCGCAGAAATAGAGTTCGTCGCCAGCCTGCAGCTGCAGCTTCTGACGCGAGTCCACCACAGCATAACCCATAATCACATGGGGGAGGTCGTGACGCCAGTTTGCACAATCTATAACGCTATAGGCGTAGGGCTTGCCGAATTGGTCGATGAGATAGGTGCCGTCGGCATAATGTATCGTGTCGGTGGGTATATGGTAGACGGCATTACGCCCATAGGCCGTAAGCGGCAGACTCCGCGAGCCTTCGGACGACTTGAAAAGCACCGCATCCTCAATGAGGAAGGGCTCGGTCGAGAGGTTGGGCCTGATGTTGGCGCGGACAAACACAAAGATGCTGTCGCCCGGAGCGATAGCCACATCACGGGCCACCATGTGCGTATCGCCGTCCACATTCAGCCTAAACCTTGACCCATAGCCGCCCGCCAATGTCACCTCGTCCAGCCTCACAGCCTCGTTGCCTCGGTTGTAGACCTTAAACTGGCGTGTGGTTGTGCCCATCTGAACGAACACGGTGTCAAAGGCTATCGTGTCGCACGAGAACTCCAGCCCGCCAAGGTCAGAGCCATAGCGTTCCTCTTTCTGGCACGAAGTCAGCAGGCACATCACCGCGCCCGTGGTGATTATCACGATATAAAGAGCCTTTTTCAGCATATTAGTTTAGTAACGCAAAACCCTCTAGTTTATTATAGCAACCTGCAAAATAAATTGCCCGTTGCAGCCAAAGGCTGACATTGTGCGGCTTGCTGCCCCACCCTCCTACTTGACATAGAGGTCGAAGACCTCATTCAGCCTCTTGGAGCAGACGGGGCAGAAAGGGGCATAATCCCGCATCATGCAGTGCATCGCAGGCCTGTAAATGCCTTTGCTGTGATAGCCCGCCCCTTCGTAAACGCCCAAGGGACCATTCTCCTTGCGCGACAGCTTGTTGTCGGCAGGGGTGGGTATGGGAGTGCCTTCTGGCAGCATATCCATCCATTTCTTGTCGAAATCCACCAAGGTGGTAATATTGGGTTCGGGCGGCTCCACCGTCAACTGATGCATGTCGCCATAGCTCAAATCCTCGTCCACATACTCGTCTGCCAGTCCTCCGATGCTGTGGCCCAACTCGTGGGGCAGCACCATGTACGCCATCTCGTTCAACGAGCTCATAGCATAGAAATTATAAATAGCCCCACCACCGTAAGTGGTGCTATTGGCCATAATGATAATATGGTCGCAGGGGGTCGACCCAATGGCATCATGCAGCTTAAACAGCCGTGTAGTCATCAGATAGCGGTCGGCACCGAAGGTATTGTAGCTTGAACCGACGAGACTATTGACCTCGATGCCCTTGGTGGGGTCGGTAATGCCCGAAGCCTCCCCCGTGAGTGGCACACCCCACACGTTAAAATCACCACGTCTACTACTAAAAGGCTTCTGTCCTAGCAGATAGTCGCAAAACATCGCCATATCCCGCATCATCTTCGCCGTGTCGGCAGGGCCATAGCCCTCTGGCACGATGACCACATCCATCTTCTTATGGCTGTCGCCCTTATATTGCAGCCTCACCGGGCTTTCTACCCTTACCCACGACTCACGCACCAACTTATCCAATGCCGAGTCGGGGCTGAAGCTATAATGATACTGAGTGTAGTATTGCCGGTCTGCCCCACGTTTCTGAAAACATATCTCCACCCTTTTCTTGGGCCATGGCAGGCGGAGCACCTCTTCGAAACAGGCTATGCTATCCTTGCCCTGGGGCGTGTCGCGATACTCATGAAACAGGCTGTTGTAGCCGCGACTGTACAGCGGCTGACCGCTGGCACCATCACACACCACCACCCGATAATCACCATTGTCAAATGGTTCTATCAGTTGCGTGAGCGAACCCGCCCAACCCTCTATTCTTTCCACACCTACCACATACACCGTGTCGTGCTGGCGATTGCCTACACGATGGTAGTCAACCCTGAGAGTGTAGTCCTCAAAACATTTTTTAAACCTCACATTCTGAGCCTGCGACACACCTCCAACACATAGGCATCCCATCAGGCTAAAGAGCAAAAACAATTTCTTCATAACGCCTATGAAACGACATTTCTATAAAAAAAGTATAGCAATTCAAAAAAACTTCGTACTTTTGCAGTTTCAAAAGATGATAACTAGAATATATACAGAAAATCCCAACCAGCGCGAAATACGGCGTGTTGTCGACCTCCTTCAGCAAGGCGGCATCATTGTTGTACCTACCGACACACTCTATGCTTTCGCCTGTAGTATGGAGTTCAAACGCTCTGTCGAGACCATTGCCCAAATCAAAGGCTTCACACTCAAGAAGGCCAAATACTCCATGCTCTGCTCCTCGCTCAGCATGGCTTCGGAGTATGTTCGCCCCATGGACCGGGACACCTTCGCCCTCCTCAAAGACTGCCTCCCCGGCCCCTACACCTTTATTATGGACGCCAACGGCAACGTACCGCGCAACTACCTCAACCCCAACAAGACCATCGGGGTGCGCGTGCCCGACAACCCCATCCTGCAAGCCGTCGTCGAGGCCCTCGGATGCCCTCTTATCGGCACCTCGGTACGCCTTGTCAATGAAGAACTGGAAAACGAATACCTCACCGACCCCGAGCTCATTCATGAAGCATTCGACAACCGTGTGGACCTCGTCATCGACGGCGGCCTTGGCGAAGACAGCCCTTCCACCGTCATCGACTGCTCCGGCGGCAACCTCGAAGTAATCCGCTACGGCAAAGGCCCCATTGACCTATAATCACCCCTATGAAGATAACCGTCAACAAATCACCCAATCTCTATTCAGGCCCTCTCGGATTCCTGGCGCAAATCATAGTCCTGACCCTCGCCGCCATCCTCGCCACCCGCATTCTCCCAGGTGTGACCATAACCTCTACCGGCGCCGCCATCATCACCGCCACCGTCATTGCAGTCCTCAACACCTTCCTCCGCCCCGTCCTCATCGTCCTCACCCTCCCCTTCACCATCTTCAGCATGGGCCTTTTCCTCTTCATCATCAACGCCGTCATCATCCTGCTGGCCTCCTCCCTCCTACCCTTCTTCCACGTCAACAGTTTCTGGGACGCCCTGTTATTCAGCCTCCTCCTTATCATACTGAACTACCTCCTCGAACTCCCCAACCGCCTCATGCGCCGCCCCGACTACCAGCCGTCCGACAACTCCTCCAACGACCCCCACACCGACACCGACGAGAACGGCTTCTCCTCCTACGAAATCATCGAGGAAGACGAAAACGAAGAATAGCCCCACCCCTCCCTCTATCACACCCATCCCCTCTAACGCGTATCTATCAAACCCATCATACAATGCAAACGTTCACTACCGTAGCTGCCCTCACCGCAGCCATTCAAGAAGCCAAAAAGGCAAATAAAACCATCGGCCTCGTCCCCACCATGGGGGCGCTCCACGACGGACACCTCTCGCTTGTGGCCAAAGCCCGCGAGCAGAACGACCTCGTCGTCGTCAGCGTCTTCGTCAACCCCATACAGTTCAACAACCAAGAAGACCTTGCCAAATACCCCCGCACCGTCGATGCCGACCTCGAAAAGCTCTCTGCCGCCGGAGCCGACATCGCCTTCGTGCCTTCCGTCGAAGAGATGTACCCCGAACCCGTCAACACCGTCTACCACTTCGGACCCCTCGAGGAGGTGATGGAAGGCCCCCGCCGCCCCGGCCATTTCTCCGGCGTCGCCGTCGTAGTGCGCCGCCTCTTCGACCTTGCACAACCCAACCGCGCCTACTTCGGCGAGAAAGACTTCCAGCAGATAGCCATCATCCGCAACCTTCTCGAACAGATAAAATACCCCATCGAGCTGGTCCCCTGCCCCATCGTCCGCGCCGACGACGGCCTCGCCCTCAGCAGCCGCAACATGCGCCTCAGCCCTGAAGCCCGTGCCGTAGCCCCCACCATCTACGCAACCCTCTGCCAGGCAGTCGAGATGGCGGAATATGAAGATGTCGAAAGCGTCCAACTGTGGGTGATGGACACCCTCAGCTCCTTCCATGAGGTGAACCCCATGAAGGAAGGCCTCCGCTTCGAACCCGAATATTTCGAAATCGTCAACGACATCACCCTCCAGCCCATCGACAACTGGGACGATGCCGAAGGCGTCGTCGGATGCATCGCCGTCTGGCTCGACGGTGTCCGCCTCATCGATGTCATCCGCTTCCGCTAGCACCCCTCCCGCCAGGAGCAAGATATGCCAATGTTTTCTCGCCTCAGCATACGAACAAGTTCGTCTGCTGAGGCGAGAAAACGACGGTTGCGAAGAAACCTACCCCGCGCTGAGCCAAACAGCTCGTGCGGGGTATCTATATGCGGCCAAAGGCATAGAAGAAAAGCACATGGTGACGATATACTTCTGCCCTGTCGGCCCGCAGTCTCCGCACTCCTTCACACCCCGTAGTGATTTTGGCTTTTTTTACTACAGGGCAATGATTGTGCCTGTCTTGAGTTTCATCGCCCACCCCTAAACCAAACACAATGAAAAACGAAAAGGAATAGTAGCCACATGCAAATCAAGATGTTAATTTGCAACGAGTTAAGTCATAAACCCCTCATACGCTACCGCCTGAGTGAAAGATTGCTGCGGGGAGCCTCACAGGGTACAGGTTTCAAGCCTGAAAAGATAGGCCACGACACAATAAAGATGCCTTTCGCGCGTTGTGTAAAGCACATGATATTTTGAGCCTTCGAACCCTTTAATCCCATAGACACCTCATGAAGACACCCCTCATCATCCCCCTTGTCCTGCTGACACTCAGTTGCCAGAAGCCCCCCGTCAACATACCCGACACGCCCGACACCCTTCCGCCAGCCGAGCCCATCGAGTACTACGAGCAATGCCTCTTCCGGCCGGGCGACTACGGCAGCACCAACTGGCGCATCCCAGCCATCTGCTGCCTCCCCGACGGCACGCTCCTCATCACCTGCGACCGCCGCAAGTATAACGAGACTGACCTCCCTGAGGACATCGACATCGTCTCGCGCCGCAGCACCGACAACGGCCGCACCTGGAGCGAACCCGTCACCATCGCCGAAGGCACCGGCCGCAAACACGGTTTCGGCGATGCCGCCTTGGTGGTGTGCAAAAACGGCGACGTGATATGTGTCTTTGTCGGCGGCAACGGCCTCTTCGCCTCCAGCGAGTCCGACCCCATACGCAGCTACGTCTGCCGCAGCACCGATGGCGGCCAGAGCTGGTCAACGCCCCAGGACATCACCGCCCAGCTGTGGGGCAGCCAAGCCTCCAATGCCACCTGCCGCGACTACCGCGCCTCCTTCTTCGGCTCCGGCAACGGCCTGCGCCTCACCCGCGGCCAGCATGCCGGCCGCATCATGTTTGCCGCCGCCATGTGCCGCAAGACCGGCAACACCCTCGACAACTTCGTGGTATACAGCGACGACAACGGCCACACATGGCACGTCTCTGCCCGCGCCTATAGCGGCGGCGACGAAGCCAAACTGATGGAGCTCACCGACGGCCGCGTCCTCATCAGCGTCCGCCAAAACGGTGCCAGAGGTTACAACTACTCCTCCGATGGCGGCATATCATGGGGTACCCAAGGCCGTTGGGACTGCATGACCGCCAACGCCTGCAACGGCGACATCCTGCGCCTGGCCGCTACCGACCAAGGCGACAGCCGCAACATACTGCTCCACAGCATACCCAACTCCATGGAACGCCGCAACGTCAGCATCTTCGTCAGCTACGACGAAGGGCAGACCTGGCAGGATCCTGTGCTCCTTTTCGACGGTCCCTCGGTCTACTCCTCCCTGACGCTGCTCAAAAACGGCAGCGTAGGCGTCTTCCTCGAAGAGAACCCCAACGGTGCCTGCGAACTGTGGTTCCAGAACTGGCCCGTCGACAGCCTCCTCCGGCAATAACCGCCCACCACCCATACAAAGCGAGACCTGCAACATCTCTCGCTTTCTTTATGGCTCATCCTCTATATGGATAGGTGTTGTCAAAGACTATTTCACTTCGTTTTGGATAAACCTTGCCTCCACCTTGGATGCAAAGTGAGCGCGAAAGGGAAAGCGGAGGCACGACGGAGGCACGACGAAATGGATACGCATGTGACTTGTAACTTTCACCCCCTCACTCTTGCAGCGTTCACTGTTCATTGCATAGTGCTTTAAACCCCGAAGGGGCGACAGGCTGTCAACAAGGGGCATAGCGTGTCACCCCTTCGGGGTTCCGTTTAATCCTTATCATTTGTGCAGGGGTTTACAACCCTGCCTGTGTTCCGCCGTCCCCATCGGGGACTTTCTGACACCAATCCTCTACTGCAAAATAAACTCCTCCATATTTTCGGGGGTTACAACCATGAAACTAGCATCTTTGTAATTCTCGGCAAATCCTTTGGGGACAGGGGTGTGTTTTCGTGGATTATACTTAAACTCGAAAGCACTCAAAGCCCCATCGCACTCCTCCAGATAGTCTATCTCTTTCTGCTCACGGGTTCTCCAAAAATAGCGGTTACACCAACGGTGAGTATAGTCATTGTACTTCAGCCGCTCCGAAACAATAAAGTTCTCCCACAAGGCTCCCACATCCGTCCTCATCTCAACCTGAGAAAAGTTTGCAATGAGCGAATTGCGTATGCCATTATCGTAAAAATAGATTTTCTTGCTGTTCTTAAGCTCATTGCGCATATTGCGGCTGAAGGATGGAAGTCGGAAAATAATGTATGACTTCTCAAGCACATCAATATACGACTCCACGGTCTTGACATCAATCCCCACCGTGTTTGCCAATTCGGAATACGACACTTGTGACCCCACCTGATAAGACAATGCCTGCATGATCGCCACCAACTTATCCGACTTCTTGACCTGCCCCAATGTCAACACATCTTTATACAGATAGCTATCCGTCAACTCTTTCAACACCCTCTGCTCGTTGCCGACCGATGTCACTACCTCCGGATAGTATCCATAAACCAGCCTATGGGGAAGGAGCCGCCTCTCTGTCAACAAACCATGGTGGGCAACCATCTCACCGAAACTGAGCGGATAAAGTTTATACTCCCATTTGCGGCCTGTCAAAGGTTCATTCAGACGGTTGGCAAGCTCGAAAGAAGAACTTCCTGTTGCAACAAGCTGTACATCCGGCATCTGGTCAGTAACGACCTTCATCCGCAGCCCGATATCTTTCACTCGTTGAGCCTCGTCAATCACCAAAACACGTTTCTCCCCCAAAAGGCTATACAACCGTGCCGCCGTCATGTTCTCCATCATCGCTTGAGTGTCCACATCGTCGCCCCAAAGCCACAAAACATCATCCGAATTCTCAAATATCTGTCGCAAGAGCGTCGTTTTTCCTGTTTGCCGACCCCCCATCAGCACGATTGCTTTACCTTTAAACAATTGTTCTTCAATATCTTTTTGTAGTATTCTCTGTATCATTGCAGCAGTATTTTACAATGCAAAGATACGACTTTTTTGGAATCAAATCCACAAAAGTTTAAACATTTGTGGATTTAACTCCACGAATGTAGCAACTTTTGTGGAGTTCCATGTCGCATAGGCACCCACAAAACCACCACCCTTCAGGCGTTAAACCCAAATCGGTCATTAGGGTTTATGGCAGATTAGTATTTGTTCCGAGCATATTGGTCGCATCGCTGGCGAAGTTGAGAAAGGCATCCAGTGAATGCCTTTCAGCTACGGCGAGACAGGGATGTGGACAAGATGCCGGAAGAAATGCTGAGATACCATAAACAGACCTAAAAAAGTGAAATAGATTGAAATGTCGGCCTAATGACCGATTTGGGTTAAAGCCAAATCGGTCATTAGATTTTATGACAGAGTGGTATTTGTTTCGAGAAGATTGTTGGCGAAATCAGCGAAGGTGAGAAAGGCATCCAGTGAATGCCTTTCAGCTACGGCGAGATGGGTCTGTCGACAAGATTCCGGTAGAAATGCCGCTATGTCATGAAAAGGACAAAAAAGACGACGATTTGTGTGCTTTCCGTTATAATGACCGATTTGGGTTAAATATATCAGGTTGCAAATTGCAAACCCGCCATAACATACAACATACTAACAATCCACAAGTCCGAAGGACTGTCAGATTACAGGCGGGACTAGGACTTCCAATAATGTTACACTAACCTACAAATATGGTCAATGCCGACAAACCATGTCAATCAGTACAGACAATATAGTACACAAACTTTTTTGCTATCTTTGTTTTCTGCGGCAAATCTTTGCCCGTCAATGTATTTGTGTGAGGCAAAATATCATGGTTGACTGCACTCTCCACAAGATTCCTTAGATAAGAAGCTTTAATAGCATAGTTGACATTCTGGGTTTCTTTATGATGAGATCGTATTATACCTATCAAATTGCCATTCTTGTCGAAAACAGGTCCTCCGCTATTTCCTGGTTGTATGGGGGCTGAGATTTGATAAAGTGCCACATCTCCTTCGAATCCACTTCTCGCGTTGATGATTCCTGTTGTCAATTTTATTTCCTGACCCATAGTTTGTGTCAATGGATACCCTAGCACCCATACATCTTCACCCACCTCCGACAGAAATGTCTTTATAGCATAGGGCAACGTTTGCTGTGGGACATACCCATTTATCTTCAGCAAAGCCAAATCGTTAATTTTATCCGTAGCTATGACCTGAGCCTCCACAGCATCATTAAAGACACTCTTTGTTCCATACACCAATATTTTTTTTGCACCTTTTGCCACATGATAATTTGTCACTACATATCCCTCCTCTAACGCAAAACCTGTCCCTGTCCACGTATTATGTAGTCCCGTGACATGTCTAGGCTGTGTAGGCTGTGTTGAAGTGATTCTCGGCGTGTACGATTCATACTTGCCGTTTCTATATCTTGTACCCAATCGGTCGTTTTGACCATTCACTACCACCATGTAACCGCCACCTTTGCAATGCGGACATTTCACATTTCCTTGTACCAGGCAGTCAGGACAAGGCATAACAGAATAACCAACAAGAATCGACCCAGTGCCACCGCAACGGCTACATGTCACTTTGCCTGTACCATTGCAAACGTTGCAAGGTTTTATTTCCATAACCAACTCCCAACCACTGTCATACGATATAGTATATTTATTGTAATTCGTATACTTCTCTTCTCTAGTTTGAGTGATATTGCCTTTATTGGTTATATTTGAGGCATACATCTTGGACAACAACCAATCTGTCCCTCCAAATGCAAATTTCACAAACGGTTCGTTAAAACTAATAACACTTTTAGATTTTACATCTATCACCGAAATCGTTACGTAGTAGTCATTCATCGTCAACTTACAAGCAGGTGACAGAGCCCATGCTGGAATATTAAGAACAAAATCGTTATAGTGGGCATTATCATATTCTACTTTTATCTTTTCTGAAATACATATCTGGTTGTCCGATGTCAGATACCACATGTTCATTTTTGTGTCATAATACTCCTTGCTTACCGCTTTAATCAATGGGCTTATATTTTGGGATTTTAGTTTTCTTTTGTCGACAGTGTAGAAATAAGCAATCACTCTCACTTTCTTACCTTTCATTCCGCGTATGTCCATATTTATATGAACCTTCAACCCCAAACCGTCTCCTCCATATGGCTCCGTCCACAGCCGATTCACTGCTGCTCCATCAGACTGTGTTTGTTGTGTGGAGTGTGTTTTTTTCGATTCTCGTTCTGTTGATGGAGCATTTGTGTTCGAGGACTTGCTGCTTGCTACGGGCGAACTATTCGATTCACCTTCCTTAAGACGTGGAGCTAGTGAAATACCCAACCCAACCCATTCACCGCTCGAATTTTTATATTCAAACTGATTAGAATAATTAGAATAAAAAAGTCTTTCGTATTGTGGGGGAACAACTTCTTTCCCATTCAAGTCGCACGCTCCTTCTTTCCCGTTCTTCACAACTTCAAAATAGCCATCATGTCTATCAACATTTGTATACCCTCTATCTGGTGATATTATTTCTTTCCCATTCAAGTCGCACGCTCCTTTTTTCCCGTTCTTCACAACTTCAAAATAGCCATCATGTCTATCAACATTTGTATACCCCCTATCTGGTGATATTATTTCTTTCCCATTCAAATCACAAACTCCCTTTTCTCCTAGTCTTTCTACATAAAAAAAGCCTATACCAAAATTGCGACTATTACAATAATAAACAAGAGTGTATTTTCTACTTAACGGAATCAGAGTTGCACCATTCACATTTTCCACCCCTATACATCCGTTCCCTCTAATCTTTACCCAAGTGTAGTTGTCTGACTCTGCTTTTGTCTCTCTACTAATTACTTGAGCATTTATACTTGACATTGAAAGTATAAGCACAATAAGTATTAACAATACTTTTCGCATTAATATTATAACAATCCTTATGCCTACTCTATTTGGCAGTTTTCGGCTTCCCTGCTTTTATACCAATGAATTAAAAAGCACTTATAATCAAATTTTTATCATCAAGTTAAGTCATAATTATCTAAAATTTCATATTGCAAAGATAGCATTTTTCCTTGACTCACGCAATAATAATTATATTTTCTACGATAAATCTTCCCCATTAGCGCATCTTACCGCTTTTTACTGCATTCTACGGATTCCCTGAACGCCATAGTAATGTTGTGCCTTGTTTGTAGGGTATATAAAAAAGAAGCGCGGGAATCTGCCACTTTGTTTATCCCGCTGATAGAGGCTCTCGCATTGCCTTTGGTTACAGAATAAGCAATGCCGAAGCCCACGCGTGTGGATATAGTAAGACTACTATACACCAACCATGGACGTAGTACATTGCGTTATTGCGGTAACCAGTGAACTTGCGAGATTCCTATCAGCCGCAGATAAAACGCCGTTACAACGTCTTTCTTATATGTCCTGTCGCCCACCCCTCACCCTTGCGGGCTTCGGGGTGTTTGACGGTGCAAAATTACAACTTTTTTCCAAACTGGACAAAAAAAGTTTGCCTTTGCCTGTATTGGGGGCAAAGGCAATCAAGATATTTCCACTATTTGTCTTGTTGAATACAAGGAGTCCACCTAGAGTATTTCCCTTCTCAATGGGACGTTTATTGCATTTCTCCTCTGAAAAAACATAGATTACCACGAATCGTACACGGACTGTTATTCAGAAAGACGTGTAAGGCAATTCTCATATATCAGTTTCTTATCTTTGTTGGCGGTGCGTTCGGCAAAAGGTAGCAGGGCGCCCTCTTCTACCAAATCTACTTGACGGTTGAGCAATTTCTCTAGGTCGAGAACGATGGCAGCATACTTGAATAGCCCCACTTTCGCATTTTCACGGTCAAAACGCACAATCAAGTCGATGTCGCTATCTTCACGTTCCTCACCACGGGCAAACGAGCCGAATACCCACGCCTTCAGCACTGGCTGGGTGGCAAAGTATTCACTTATTTGTTCGTATATCTGCCTGTTCATTTTTTACTACAATCCGTTTGCAAAATTACAAAGATTATTTGAATTGGCAAAAAAATAATACTAAAAGTATGTATTATTGCAGGGGGAATTTGACTGCTCCGCGCTCAATACATTGCGCTAATTGTGGTAATACGGAAAACAGTTGGTCTATCTCTGAGACGACTTGATTAGTTGTTCGATGGCATCAATCATCTGTTTTGCGGGTGCTATTCGCTGTTTTAGGTCTTCAGGATCCACATCGTAGGTACAATTATACTCACTTTCCTCCCGCATTGACTCCAATTGAGAATATAACGTTCCGAAAGAATTAGGCAGTGCGCCTGTCTTGATATAGTAATTAGAGAAAAGGATGTGCGAGCCTTTATGGCTATTGACCTGATGTTTGTCGGAAATCAGCAGCCCACTCACGGCATGAAAGATTGCATAATAAAGTCGGCCTGCAGCACCACTCCAGAATTCGTTTTCTAATAGTACTAAAGCCTCTTCGTAAGCTCGGCGAGCTTTCTCTATTTCTATGCGTACAACAATGTCGCGTTCTTCGTCGGATAAACTCATTTCAAAACTATTTTGTCTCGTTCTACATTCTTGTAAAAAGGGGAGAATGTCCACGACTCCCATCGGTGGCGGGGATAGGCATGAGTGTTTATTTCAGCCCCCCAGTCTAACCCTTCTAAGAAGAGGTCGTAAACATAATGCTCATACTCCTCGTCGGTAATACGCTCTGTGTTAAGCAGTAGAAGAAGGTCGTAGTCGCTATCGGGATGTGCGTCGCCCCGTGCCCGTGAGCCATACAGCCATAGCGAACTGCCTTCCGGCAGCACTCGCTGGGCAAATGCCTTAATACGTTCGACTACTTCTTCCTGTTGCATATCTAGAGATTTAATGTCTCGATACCCCTCACCCTTGCGGGCTTCGGGATGTTTTACGGTGCAAAATTACGAAGATTATTTGAATTGGCAAAAAAATAATGCTAAACGTATGAATTATAACAGGAGGTGCTTGTTTGTTTTCATGTCGCGTCCCTGCCGGGACGCAGTTCTCTGATGACTGAGTGTCACGGCACTGCGCCTTCGGCTTGTACCGTGTTATTAATCGTCTCACCCCTTCGGGATGATTAATAGAGGTCCTCTACTGGCATACAAATCAAACAGTGCTATGCTTTGCGTATTTCTGAGGGGATTTACTCGAGGAGGATGATTTCGGAGATGCAGAGGTCGTCGTATTTTGCGCCACGCGTGGTGGTTGCGATGGAGAAACAGATTTCGGTGAGAGGGGGATTGCCGTAGTAGTCGGAGATATGCATGATTTCGGCGGCATCGGTGAGGCCCTGCCAAGTGAAGCTGTCGGGCGCGGTGGTGCGGAGCGGCTTGGGACCCTTATTATAGTGGGGGACCATCTTTTCGGGCAAGGCTTTGTAATACTCGTAGAAAAAGGGGTCGTAGTGGTCGCCGGAGGGGTTGTAGACCATCATGGAGGCCACGCGGCTGTTGTTGCGCCAAGTGGCAGCATCCTTGCAGTAACCGTTGTAGAAGAGGATGGTCTTGACCTTGGTGGGCTGCTTGAAACGGACGGTGATGTAGAGCGAGTCGCCCTTTCCGGGGCGGAGGACGGTGGCGGTACCAAGATCCATGTCAGAGAGGTTGGCGGCGGGGTATTTGGGGTCGGAGCCGCTCACCTCAACGGTGTAGCGCGAGGGGGCAATACGATGATTAAAGAGGTCGGTGAGGCGTGCGGGCTCATTCTCGAACCAGTAGTAGAAGCTCAGCGGCTCCGCCTTGGCGAGGTCGAAGTTGCGCGAAGTGTAGTGCCAACGGTCTCCCTTCGTCTTGTGCATGGGGAGGCCGCGGGGAACACAGCTGCCCGTGTCCTCCAGATTGCGCCCTGTGCGCACACGTGAGACATCGACCCATGCGGCGAAGGTCTCCGCCTTGCCATTGCCCCAATAGGAGGCGGGCGAGAAGTCGTAGGCAAAGCTGCAGTGCCCACGGGGCTGACTGACCAGCGCATCTTGTTCGGGCAGACTTACTGTGCAACTATTTTCAACGCGGTATTGCACCACCAGCTTGACCGCCTTGCCGGCGGGGATGTTGAGGCGGGTGTAGTACCAGCGGCGCAGGAGGTCGCTCTCATATTCGTAGAGGGCGTAGTTGATGCTGTCGAGGCGGGTTTCGAAGAGGTCGCCATTCTTGTCTTTGGCCGCCTCGGCGGGAGTGAGGAGGGGGCGGCCTGCCTTCAGCAGACTGTCGGCAGAGATTTGGAAGGGGAGCTGGATGCCGTTGAGGGTAAAAGCGACTTCGGTGATGTAGTCGTCGCGCCAACCCACTTCGGCCACGCTCTCGGAGATGCCGTCGGTGGATGCCCAACGCTCGGAGCCCTGGCGATAATAGTCGATGGGGAAACCGTAGGGGAGATTAGAAAAAGACTTCTTGCTGTTGTTGAGGAGCAGGTATTCGACCCGCACCAGGGTGTAGCGGCCCATGGGGGTGACGGTGAGGTGCTCGTCCTTGAGCTGCACCTCGGGCACATGCACGCCGACGGGGTTGCGCGAGAGGGTGAGAGCGGAGAAGGTGGCAACTGGGTCACCATTGGCGAATGTGGCGGTGGCGAGGGCAAGGAACGCCAAGAGGGTGATGAGGGGCTTCATGGGGAATGGAGAATTGAGAATTATTATTGCTTTAGATAACGTGAGAGGAGGGGATTTATTGTGTGGGTGCGTTCGAGAGATGTCGCGTGCCTCTAGCACGCATTGATTATTGATTGCCAACAACCCCATACTGCGCTTGTGGCTTAGTATGGGGTTATTAGGATTGCGTGCCTCCGGCACGCTCATCTATCGACATTATCCCTAATAGGTCGTCAGGCCGATTTGGGATTAGCGGAGGGTCCAGTGGAGGCCGAAGAGGAAATGGCTCTGGGCGGAGGCGTGGAGGCCTTCTGTCAGGCCGAACGCGAACCCTTCTTGAAGCGAGAGCTGTAGGTCGGGAGTGGCTTGGAAACGAGCCTCGATGCCGCCCGCCATACGGTTGGCACTGTTGTCGTTGCCTATCTCCATGCCCAGCATGAGGCGGTCGAAGATGAGGTGACGGAACCCGATGGAGTATTTTATCTGGCTTGTGAAGTCGATGCCCGGCCCACTGGAGGCCTCCCATGAATAGCCAATGGAGTAGTCGAACGCCCAAGTGCGCCCCACACGGTTGCGGAACATGAGGCCTATCTGGGGCTGCACCCTGCTCACCCAGATGTTGTTGAACACGTATTTATCGGTCCTCCAGCCCACACTGGTAAAGAATGCGACCTGTGGCAGCCAACCCCGGCCTTCGGTAAGCAACAGTTTGGCACCTGCGGCGGCACGGGTGTTGCCGCTGTTGCGGGTGAGACCGTCTAGCCATGTCGACTCCACGGTTGCATAGGCACCCGCCACATCAAGGGTCAGCTCGGCACGGTTGCCAATGCCGAAGCGGAATCCGGTGGAGAGCCCGAAGGCATTGTCGAGCGTATAGTCGTAATTGTCGAAGTGTTGCATGCTGTAGTAGTAGTCGACCGAGTTGTTCCACTGTATGCGGCCTTCGCCAAGGACGTTGGGACCGGTGGTGGAGAAGAGGGGGTTGAGGGTGTCGTTCTGGGCGTGGGCAGTGGAGATGCCCACGAGGGTCATGATGCCGAAGAAGGCAAGGGCTAAAAAAGTTGACTTGTTAAGGTGGGTTATTATCTTTTTCATAGGAACGATGTTATGATCAGACTATTTTGTTCTAGACGTATAGGTCAAATTACAAGATGACTATTCCTGCAAGCGGGAAAACATCATGAAATATCCCGCACTGCCATAGAGGGCCAACGTATTATTACTGGCGTTGTACGCGAAGTTGAACGTTTCACTGCTGCCGCCTTCGCTAATCGTGAATGTACCGTTTGGCGAGGAATAGGTGTACGTGAACGGATAACTATCATTTTCATTTTGAGTGGCCGTCACATACTTGTACTCCATATGACCCGATGCCTCTGTCTCAAACCTTATAATGTTGGTCTCGACCGACTCATGCTGATTGCCGTACTCGTCTTCGTAGGTATCGGTTTGTTCGTTAATCCATGCGGTGTGGTACACATCACTTATTGGATTTGCAGGGTGCTCAGGGTCCACCGAGACAATCTCGTCAGGGTCGCACGCGACCATCATCAGTGAGGCTGACATTAATAGAATGCTTGTAAGTTTTTTGATGTTTTTCATTGTGTAGACGTTATATGTTGTTATTGAATTGTGTGAGTTTAGTTATTATCATTTTGCTCTTATTAAAGAAACAGGGTGATGCCGGAGGTGTAAATCTTCTCGCCTGTGGCAGGGTCTTGGTATGTGGGAAGCAGGTTGGCAGAGAAGCGGATGCCGTGGGTGAGGCCGATGAGGGAGGTGGTGACGGAGAAGCCCACTTCGACTTTCCAAGGCTGGATGGCGGTGGATTGAAGGACAGGATTACTGGGACCCTCCTCCTCTGTGCCCGGAGCATGCAGGTTGTTGATAACGAAGTAGCGTGTGACAGCATATCCGGCAAAGAGGTCTACGGCAAGCCCTAAAGCATTGCGGCTGCGGGAAATGGGATTCCATTTCAGCTCGACAGGAATGCCGAGGTGGCTGATGTACGAGTAGGCTTTCTGAGTGGCCGTGTTGGGTTTTTGGATGAACTGAAGGCCCTGATGGGGATAATCGTCCCAACTGCCGGAGGGCTCGACACGATAATAGAGGGGATTCCAGGTGAAGTCGTAGCGGAGACCCGACGAGAGCTGCCATTTGGGGGCGAACTGCCAATGGGCCATCAGGGGCAGCTGGACGGTAAAGCCGTGATGGGAATAATAGGGGGAATGGTCGTTTCCGTTGTTGTAGAGGGAGGCACCGACCGAAATGCCTAGGTCGATTGTGGATTTGCGATGGTCAGTGGTCGAAAGGGTGTCTGTCTGGGCGTGGAGGCCATAGGCAAGGACGAGTGCGACAAGGGAAAGAATGATTCGTTTCATGGCTTTGGGGGTATTGAAGGCGTTAATAAACAACTGTTTTTTTTTAAAAGATTTGGAGAGCGAGGACATTGCCGTCCATAAGGCTGGGCTCGGCCATACGGAGGCTGAAAAGGCCATGGCGGCGAGATGAAGAAGCGGGTGTCGGGGTGCTCTGAGCCAATGTTTCGGTGGCAGGCTGTGGGAGTGAGGGGCTTTCTTCTCCCGTCGCAGCTGAGGGCTCGACCTCGGCAATGTAGACTTCCTCCTGGGGCAGCACCGGTTCGATGATTTCGACCAGAGCGGGCTCTTCCTCTACAATGGCCTCTGCTGGTGCGTCATCATTGACGGACGGGAGTGGCTGAGGGTCAGAGAACGACGAACGGACGGGACGTGTGATGGGAGGCTCCTGGGTGGGGATGGCCGGTTGGAGTGTGGTGGGTGCCACGACAGCGGGAGAGACCACAGCCCGAAGGGATGCCTGCCCGGCTTGGGGCTGCGAGGGGGAGAGCCACCGCCAGACAGAGGTGGTGACGAAGAGAGTGACGGTGGCAGCGACAGCAATGCGTACGACACGTAACCGCACTGTACGACGGCGGGCAACCCCGGCTTCGGACAGCTGCTCTATCATGTCGGACAGCTGCTGTTGGCGGCGCGCATCGCGTCCCGCATGCTCCAGAGCTGCGAGCATCTGTTCAATAGTGGGCTTGGGACTATTCGTTTTCATAATCTAATATCATTTGTTTTAGTGAATTATAGGCACGGGAGAGGAGCGTATAGACGTTGCCCTCAGTGATGTTCATTTTTCGGGCAATGGTGGGGGTATCGGCATCGTCGAAATGGCGCAGACGCACCACCTGTGCCTGCCGTGCGGGGAGGTGGTCGATGAAACGGAGGGCCAGATGAAGACGCTCGTCGTCCTGGGGGACTTCTTCGGCAATAACCATCTGCTCGTCGATTGCCACCATGGGGTGGCGACGGCGCAGGAGGTCGATGCAGCGACGCTTGACCAAGGTGACGCACCAGGCCTCGCGGTTGACGACACGGCGCAACTGGCGACGGTCGTTCCAGAGAGTGACGAAACAATCCTGCACCACGTCGGCGGCATCCTGCTCGTTGCCCAGAAGCTTCTCGGCCATGCGCTGCATGACGGGCTGCAAAGGCAGGTACTCGGCGGTGAATTGTTTCGTTTCGGCGTTCATAGATAATGTATTTTTTGCGTATTTCTACCTAGTAGTCGCAAAAGGGTACAAAATCTTACACTGACTATGAAAAAAAAAGAAGACCTATTTTATAAGGGATTATTTTACAAGATAATCCAAGGCATATTTATAGCCATCCAATCCTAATCCGCAGAGTACAGCGCGGCACACGTCGCTCAAAAGGGAATGGCGGCGATATTCTTCTCGGGCGTAGATATTGCTAATATGCACTTCGACCACAGGCGTGGTGATGGCGGCAACGGCATCGTGGATGGCAACGCTGGTGTGACTGTAACCTCCGGCATTGAGGATGATGCCATCGGCGGTGAAGCCGACCTCGTGAAGGCGGTTGATGAGCTCGCCTTCGACGTTGCTTTGGTAGTAGCCAATCTCCACCTCGGGGAAAAGTGTTCTAAGTCCTTCCACCATTTCCTCCATGGTGGTATGCCCGTAGATGGAGGGTTCACGCTTGCCGGTGAGGTTCAGATTGGGGCCGTTGATAATCTCTATTCTTTTCATTCTGATTGGGTTTGTTGTTTTAACTTCTCACGTAGGCGCATGGCGGGGCGTTCCACACTATAGTATAGCGTGAACGTGGCTGCCACCACCATCAGCCAAAAGAGCAGGTAGGCTGCTTCGCCGTGGGTGGTGGCGAAGGTGTGCATAGAGCCGTCGACGATAGAGCCCACCAAAAGATTGACCATAAACATGGAATAGGAGAGCAGGCTCAGCAGCATGATGCCTTTGGCAACAAGGCCACGGGCAGTCTTCCACGAGTTGAGTGCCGGCAGGGTGAGGGCACACGCAACAGAGTTAATCAAGGGGAGCAGCAGCACAGAGTAGGCATCACCCACGGTATAGCTGATGCTCCTGTCGGCAATAAAGAGCGCAATGCCTACCGCCAAAGCCCACCAGCGGCAACGCTGCCAAAAGGCAGGACACTCGCGACACAGCCAGGCGGCAAGGACTCCAACGTAGATGCAGTCGGTGCGTGTGGCCAAGGTCTTGCGGATAATGATGTCGTAATGATATGGGTCGTCCAGCCCCAATCCCACCTTGGCACGATACAACGTACACGCCACGATGGCAATGATTGCAGCGACGGGCAGGGCATAACGTCCCACGATGTTGCGCAGCCCTATGACAATGAGGGGGAAGAAGATATAAAACCACCACTGCACGGGTAGCGACCATGATTCCCAGTAGAAGCCTTGGAAGGGGGTGAAGATGTTCTGAGTGAGGGTTACGAATTGGTACATCGGTGTCGCCGAGAGGTCGGCAGTGATAAGGCCCAGCCACACGGCCAACAAGTTGAGCAACAGCATTGCATAATAGTTGGGTAGAATACGCAGAGCCGTCTTGCGGTAAAATCGCCATGTCTGCTGCCATACGGGCGGCTGGCTCATCATCTTCATGACCGAAAGGCCAATTAGAAAACCGCTCAGAACAAAGAACAAATCGACACCATGGGGCACAGGTATGTGGGAAAACCAGTCGAGCCGCGTGCCACGAATGAGGTGCATGCCATGCCTGTGTACCACACAGAAGATGGCGAACGCCCTCAACAGGTCGAGCCCGAAAACACGTTGGCGAGTGCTTATGACAATTCCTAGCATGAGAAGATAACGCTCAACCCCGACTATTATTGTACGAGCGAGGAATACAATGCAATAAAAGCAGCGAAGAAGCGTTATTTTATTTATGAGCCAACACTATCATCCGAAGCCTGTCAAAATATACAGGTCCACCATCAGTTGTGTGATGGGCGTATTGCTATTCTCGGCCGGCATTGCATTTTGCATTTGGGTTGCTATCTCCAATTTCAACAATGACGCCCTCTCATGGATAATGGTATTGGCCATGGGGGGCATGGCAGTGGCATGCGTCAATCAAATGATATACTACATCCGCTGCCGCCATGAAAAGATTGTCATTACCGAACAACTCCTTACCATATCCCAATGTGTCAAACAGACACGCGACGGGGATTGGATACCTGTGAAGAATGTCAAGATAGCCTGGACCGATATCGATTATATCATTGCCCAATGGGAGCGCCCCACGAGCAAGAGCATACGTAAGAATGTGCTGGTCAGTGCAGGAAAGAAAGAAACCTATTTGATAGACCCCGACATATTCGATGTCTTTTTTCTAGAAAAGAAGTTGCAGAACTACCACCGCCAATACAGTAGAAAATGACAAAGCCGCCCGTGAGTGGGCGGCTTTGCTATTTAAAAAATTGACGGGTCGGATTAGATAATACCCTGAGCCATCATGGCCTTTGCGACGCGCATGAAGCCGGCGATGTTAGCACCCTTCACATAGTTGATGGTGCCATCAGCCTGGCGGCCATACTGGACGCACTGGTCGTAGATGTCGCTCATGATCTTCTTCAGTTTCTCATCAACTTCCTTAGCGGTCCAGTTGATGTGACCAGCGTTCTGGCAGATTTCGAGGCCGGAAGTGGCAACACCACCAGCGTTGACAGCCTTACCGGGACCGAAGGGAACACCGGCACCCTGGATAGCGGCGATAGCGGCGGGCTGGCAGCCCATGTTGGAGACCTCAGCAACATACTTCACGCCATTGGCGAGAAGGGTCTTGGCATCCTCTTCAGCGAGCTCGTTCTGGAAAGCGCAGGGCATGGCGATGTCGCAAGGAACAACCCAAGCCTTCTTACCAGCGGTGAACTTGGCTTTGCCGGGGAATTTGTCGGCCATATCCTGAACCTTGTTACGGTTGGAAGCACGCATGTCGAGCATGTAGTCAATCATCTCCTTGTCGATACCGTTGGGCAGTTCGCAGACGCCGTCGGGACCAGAGATGGCAACCACCTTGGCACCGAATTCGCAAGCCTTCTGTGCAGCACCCCAAGCAACGTTACCGAAGCCGGAGAGAGCAATTCTCTTACCTTCGAGGGTATCACCCTTCTCTTCAACCATGTGCTTCACATAGTAGACAGCGCCGAAACCGGTAGCTTCGGGACGCATGAGGGAACCACCCCAGCCGTAGCTCTTACCAGTGAGAGCGCCAGTGCTATGCTCGCGAGCGAGTTTCTTGTACATACCGTACATGTAGCCAATTTCGCGGCCGCCAACACCTACATCACCAGCGGGGCTGTCCTGATCGGGACCGATGTTGCGCCAGAGTTCATAAACGAAAGCCTGGCAGAAGCGCATGATTTCGGCATCGCTCTTTCCAGTGGGGTCGAAGTCAGCACCGCCCTTACCACCGCCGAGAGGCAGGTTGGTGAGGCTGTTCTTGAAAATCTGCTCGAAACCGAGGAACTTCAGCATGGACTCGTTGACCTTGGGGTGGAAACGGAGACCGCCTTTGTATGCACCAAGGGCAGCATTGTACTGCACGCGGTAACCGAGGTTGACCTGGGTCTGACCCTTGTCATCAACCCAAACGACGCGGAATTTGAAAATGCGGTCGGGCTCGACAATGCGCTCGACAATCTTGGCAGCCTCAAATTCGGGGTGTTTGTTATATTCCTCTTCGATGGTCTCTAAAACCTCACGAACAGCCTGTAAGTACTCGTTTTCGCCCGGATGTTTGGCTTCCAGGTTAGCCATAATTTCGTTTACTTTCATGATATTGAATGTTTTGTATTAAACGTTTGTATTACTTTTGAGATAACAAATGTACAACCTTTTTCCGATTAAAAAAAATATTTTTTGTTAAATCTTTCGCCGTTCTTCACAACCAGCTATTCAACAGCTTATTACGACGTTTCGCTCATAAAGGGTCCTCCTCACCCCGTATGAACGAGGAAAAGGCAAACAGTCAGGGTCGCACCTCGAAGAGTAATGACTACTGCACCACCAGCCGCTTGGCGGCGGTGCCTTGGGGGGTGCGCACCAGCACCACGTAGGCCCCTTTCGGCCAGGCGGTGACATCGATGACGGCCGTCCGGCCTTCCGTCGGCTGCTCCATCACCTTCTCGCCACGCACGTCATAGGCTTCCACTCGACGGATGACGTAGGAGGAGTTCACCAGCACGCTGCCGCTGGCGGGGTTGGGCATCAGCTGCACGAACCGCGCGAGGTCGTCACCAGCCTCCGGCACGCCGATGTCGCCATGACCCGTGGTGTCCTGCTCCTCGTGGTGCAGCATGAAGCGAATCGGGCGGCCCCACTCGCTGTAGCGCAGCGTGTCGTATTCGTGGCACACCGTCCGCACGTATGCAATCATCTGTGTGTCGGCATACGAGGCATCGGAGAAGACCCACTTGTTGGTGCGCAGCGACACCATCGCGTTGTGGGTCTCGAAGTCGGCCTCCGGCCCGTACCACAGCTGGTACTCAGGGTGCAGGCTGTCGTAGTCCCACTGCACCGTCACCGTGTCGGTGTAGTTGCCCCGCACGAACAGCCCGCTCACCACTGGGCATACGGGCGCGTTGAACGTCGTGTCCACCACCTCGATGATGGGCAGCACCAGCAGGAACTGGTTCGACGGCCTCCAGTACCACTGGTTAAATGGCAAGTCTCCAAATTGATGATAATGATACAGCTTCCACAACGCGGGAAGTACGCAGGTGGAGTCATATCCTACCCAGGTTGTTCGGAATGTAAGATACGAACTTTTGCTCACAGGTCCAGGCTCATGAGTAAACGGATATTCAAAAGCATGGCAGGTTCCCCCCACATAGAACGAATCGTATACTGTAATCGGCTTGTCGAAATAGTAGTCAAATTGTTTTACCGCGTAAAAAGGGTTATTCAAATAAGGCTGTTGATAGATAATCCCATCCTGACCTGAGGTGTTGTGGCAGCTTATCTGGTTAAGCATTAAAAGGGGACAAGGCCTTCCTGCCGTGTCGGTCTCATCCCACTGCACCTGTGCCTTCAGTATGAACGAGTCAGGCGTGGCCTCATAAAGCAGCAGGTACTCTGGCGGCACCTCTGTGCTGAGCTGTGCTTTAACTAAGAAAATGGTGGCAGAGAGCCCCACCACCTTCATGCCGGCGGGGTCGTCGGTATAATTGTACTGAAGTATGTCATCATACTCCAGTGCTACACTTGACCTTGACTGATCTGGATAACGAGGTCTCGTTACATATATTTTACCATTATGTATGGGGTCCTCCATGACCCATGCGTCGAAATCGAACTGCCAATAGGGGACGTACGACGTGTCCCTGAAGGTATGGGACTGCGCCGAAACACCAGCTGCAGTCAGCACACATATCATTAGGTAGATTGTCTTCTTCATAATATCTTATATTTAATTATTGCATATCAAATCTCTATGAATGTCTTTTACTATAAAGGGTGTATCTCCAGAAAAGGGTATGGGCTCATTCATATTTGTTGCCATAGCTGGATCGTTTAATTTGGCCGTCGTCTTCACACAACCTATGGCATCCTGCTGTCCACAGCTGGTCGGATGCATAAGCCTTTCCCAGAAGAGAGTCAGAGGACCTATGTTAGTCTTATTTCCCGAGGCAACAAAGGCATCCGACGCGTTCCCAAAAATATCCAGAGCCAGGAAATTGTAACCTGGCAGGTATCGGCCATAGTATGTGCCTGTCGCCAGTGTCGGGAACGGGAACTGGTAGACGATGCTTGCCTGGCTGCCTATCCCGCCGTCGAAATCGTTCAGCACCATCAGCTGCTGCAGCGTGGGGGAATAGCGGATGTCGCGCATCTTCCATATCGAGGTCGGCTGTCGGACCACTTGGGCATTCAGTGCCTGCTGCAGTGTCGCCAGCCCGCCCGAAATGTCGAAGGTCTTTACCGCGAGGCCTTCTTGGGGCGAGTCGGTGTAGTGGTACGCCACGGCAAACTCGTCGTTGTCCAGCGCCGTCGCCATCACCGCGTCGTCCACCTTCAGGTCCAATAATTTCTGCCCGGTAGTGATGGCGTAATACGCCCATGGGTTGGGGGAGATTGTGACCCATGTCGGCGTAAGGAAGCTGCTTTTGGGGTATATCCGTAATGCCAAAAGCGAGTCGACGTTGTTCCGTGCCACAGCCACCACATAATTCTGCGTGGCAATGATGTCGGTGTAGTCCTCTTTCCCATGTTTGTTGTATATTATGATGTTGTCCCACGACCCTCCCCAATAGGTCGCACAGCCGACACCGATGCGGCTGTCTGTCGGGACATCCACATAGTTCTTGGCAATATATGCCATCTTGGTGTACCCGCTGCTGTCGTACACCGCCAGCCGGAGGATGTCTGTTATCTGATTCTGACAATAACCGCCACCGAGAAGAGGGTCGTAACCGCAGTCGTACATATCGGTCTGCTGAGTCACCATCCATCGGTAATTGCCCGCCCCATTGTAGAAGTCCTGAATGGCAAAACAGGCGAGCAGACCTTGTGGGGCTCCCGCCAACATATAATTCCCACAGAGAAAGACGCTGTCGTGCAGGATGCGGAAGTCGTTCACCGTAGCCTCCTGCGGGACATCTATCCTAAGAACGACGGATGAGGCCTCGTCCACTAACAGGAAATATTTGTCCAAAAACTCAGACTTCTTGTTAAGAGTGTACACGATGCTGATATCATCCTTCCAGTATCGCACGATGGACGTGTCCGACTCATTCTCCGGAATCTGGCTTACCAGACTTTGACTCCTCGCCGCACATAGGGGTAGCAACAATAGGAATAATACAAAAGTTTTAATAGCAATGTCTTTCATAACAATAAGTATTTAATTAATACTTGAAATACTTTTGCAAAGATACAAAAAAAAAAGAGACGTGCTTGCAAAAAAATGTTAAAAGTGGGGAGAGTGTAGGGGAAGTCGTTGGAATACAGAACGTTCTAATTTCATAAAGGTTTACTGTACTACTAGCCGTTTGGTGGCGGTGCCGGCGGGGGTGCGCACCAGCACCACGAAGGCCCCTTTCGGCCAGGGGGTGACATCGATGACGGCCGTCCGGCCTTCTGTCGGCTGGTCCAAAATACTTTTAGATGAAATTGTTTCATAATATCACTTATACTAATTCATGTTGCAAATATACGAATAAAAAAACAGAATAACCAAGTTAAATAAGTCAAAAACGAGAAAAGCCACCGCCATGTGTTTGCGGATGGGAGCTTTTTGGGAACGAAGCACTTGAAAATTCCTATATTCCTGTGTCAATGACGGATTGGCAGCATGACGGACAAGGGACTGGGCACGTCCGTCCCGCGTTCACTGATTTTAAGACATTATTAGGATATGAATAAGATACTTCAAGGTTAGATTACCTTAGAAGTGTCGGGGAAAGGACGGTACACGTTCTTGGAAAAGGCGGAGGCGGAGCCTCTTACTGCTGATATTCCTTTACAGATAGCAGGTGGTTACAAAGTTGTGAATACGTGGGCGGACGTAGTCGCGTTCTTCGATGTGTGCCATGTGAGCCACATGGTCGAGGATAAGGACTTCGGCATGGTGGGCCATCATGGCCTGGGCGAGGGCGAGTTCCACGGAGATGCGTGGGTCGTTCTTACCATAGATGAAGAGGATGGGCACCTCTAAGTTTTGAAGCACATGGAGGCGCGAGGGGCGCGAGGCCATGCCACGTTGGGCGGCGATGATGCTTTCGGTCTTTGTTTCGAGGCACTGGTCGCGGAGGTCTTTGATTTCCTGGTCTATCTCGTCGCGTTTGGAGACGTCGAAAAGAGAGGGGATGAAGCTGACCACATAGCTGGCGCGGTTTTGGCAGACCTGCTCGCAGGTGGCCATACGGCGTTCGACGATGGTGTCGGTGTCGGCAAGGGCATGGGAATGGAGCAGTCCCAAGCCTCTGAGACGATGGGGGAAGAGGTCGGCAAAGGCCAAGGCCACATAGCCGCCCATGGAGTGACCCACCATGACACATTGCTCGACATGTGCGTCGTCGAGTACCGCCTTGACAGCCCTCGCCATAAAATCCATGGTGTGGACTTCGTAGAAGCATTCGCTGTAGCCGTGACCGGGGAGGTCGATAGTGATGACATGCATCGAACGCATATAGGAGAGAACATAAGAACTCCAGACATCAAGATTCTGCAAATAGCCATGAAGGAGCACCAACACCTGTTCGTGTTCCCTGCCCTCATCGCGATAGTGCAATGTATGTTCTTCAAAAACAATAGTCTTATGCTGTTCCATCAACCTCTAATATGTTCAACTTTGGAATAGCAAAATTACGTTTTTTTTTCGACCTAACAACTTTTTCGACAAAAAAAAGTGAATAATTACGACTATTACCCCTTCAGAGGGTTGAATACCAGTGCGTAAGTAGGGTTAGAAGAACCTTATGGAGACAGGTGCGGCGACAGCACCTTTCTTATATCTCGAATTGCCGAGGGGGGAAAGACGGATGCGGTCGGCATTTATGCCGTAATCGGCAAGTGCGGCACGAATGGCGGAGGCCCGTTCGAGCGAGAGGCGATAGCTGTCACCATCTTTCGGGCCGTTGACATGCACTTCCACCTCTATAGTGCCAGAGGGATGCTGGTGCATGAAATTGGCGAGTATAGCCAACTCCTTATAGGCAAGAGGCCTAAGGCTAGCAGTGGCATCGACAAACTGTGTCAGTGGCAGCGGGAGGGGTTCGGCGAGGGACTTCAGCTGTGCATAGGTGTAGGCTTGGGGCACTATCTCGTCCTTGCCGTTGGGCTTGAACAAGCAGGTGGGGATATAGAGCCAGTTGGCTTCTGCCAACAAGGCATAGGGCATGCCACGGTAAAGGTTGTAGGTTATCACGGTGTCGAGAAGACGTGCCGGAAGTTCTTCTACGATGTCTTGGCTCCACTCTTCCTCCAGTTTGATGGAGTTAAGGATGTCAATTACCGAGTCGAGCCGTATGCTCAGTTGGGTGTAGCAGCTGGTGTTGTCGTGGCGGGTGGCGAAGCTGTAACATGCATTTCGGTTTTGGGAGCGTGTGCCAGAGGTATAGAATACCGTGCGTTCGCCGACACCGAAGCTGAGCGATGCCTCGCCGAAGGGGCCGTTCACTCCCCGCCCCATATTGGCAGGCTTCGACCACTGGGTCCAGTCGGCAAGGCTTTGACGGGTGACACGGTAGATGTCGCCATAACCCAGCCCCCGTGCGTCAGTGACATAGTATAGCGTGCGCATGTTGCGGCTAAGGATAGGGCTGCGCTCGCAGTAGGGGGTGTTGACGCCTATCCCCAGGTTCACGGCGCTGCCCCATCGGGTACCCGAGGAGGTGGAGTCTTCGAAGGGGATGAAATAGATGTCGAAGGCGGGTGCGTGGTCGCCATGGTAGTAGCTGCCCGACTGCTGTACGTTGTGTCCTCCCGGACGGTCGGAGACGAGGAGCATGCCCGAGCCGTCGTCGAGCATGAAGGCATCCTGCTCGATGTACGGGGTGTTGACGGGTTGTTGGAAATGCTCAAGCAGCTGCCACACGGTGTCGGAGACCACTTGGGCAGACCAGATGTCGTTGTTTATGCCCACCAGCACCTTCTGTCCTTCGTCATAGTAATTATATGGTACCATGGGTGCGGTGCATCCTTCCACCTCAATCTCACCCACGAAGAGCCACCGCTGCTTTTTCCCATCCACGCGGCGGGCAAGGCCTACGGCCTGGCGTTCCTGGTCGAAATAGGTGAAGCAGAGTGTCTTCCCCGACGGATGAATGTGAACGTTGGATACCTGGTCGGCAGCCAGTTCGAGGGTGGCGGTTAATGACGAATTGTCGGAAAGGAGGTGCGAGAGCTCGTCATACTCGGCGGCAGCCACATCCTCGAAGCAGATGTCGAAGCGTTGGAGGCGTTTCTTGGCGCCCGCCCAGTCCTTAGCTGCTATCTGGTTCTGGAGAAGCCGCTGTAGGGCCACGAAGGAGGCCTTGCGGCCGGTGAGAAGACGGAGGCCTGTGGCCATGGTGTCGTAGTCAGATTCGACGAAAGGCTTGGTGAGGTCGACCGAGTCGATGACCGCAGCCCTGGCCATGTCGGAGCGGACAGCCATGAGGAAGGGGTAGTCGGGATGCTCGGCCATGAAGGAGGCGATGGGCTGGCCGTTGCCTTCTTGGGCATACCACTCATAGTAGTGCTTGTAGACGTTGGAGTATTCCTGGTCGAGAGGGAAGCGGGAGAGATAGACACGGGCGGCCTGCTGGCTGTGGTCCTGAAGCACCATGTTCCGCAAGAGGGCCAGCGCGCTGTCGGCCAGAGGGTCGTCGCTGTTGGCCTCGGCAAAGTCGGCCAGCTCCTCGGGGGTGGAGAGCATCCGATAGTCGGCATTCCGCAAAACCTGCAGACGTTCTAATGCCTCCAAATAATAGTCGCCACGGGGAAACCGTTCGAGATAGTTGGAATAGGCCTCCACGGTGTTTTTCCGGCACACGGCCAGGTATGCCAGACGGCTTTTCTGCTTCATGGCCGCATACTGCATGACGGAGCTGGCAGCAAAGGGTGCGGCGGCGGCATCGATGGCCTCCTCGGTTTCAAATTGGGAGTAGTATCTGAGGGCCAGACGCGAGAGGGCTTGTTCGGCCGAGTCGGCTTCGGGCGTGTTGGGGTGAGCCTGGACGAAGGCATAGTAGGCACCGAGGGTGTTCTCGTGGCGCACCTTCTCATATTCATCAGCCAGCACCTTGGAGTGGAGTCGTTTGACAATCTCGTCATTGTCGGCAAAGGCCTCAATGAAGGCCGATGCCTCCGCCTCATTCATCTGAGGGACGTGGGAGCGAACGTAGAGGACGGCCTGCGCCTCTATGTCCTTGCGTTTCTGCCGTATGATAGGTATGGTGATGCCTTTACGGATAAATTTCTGCACCTCGCGGTACTTTTTCTTGTCGGGCACCCAAAGGGTATAAATAGCCTCTGCCCTTTGGGCATATCCGGCAGCCAAGGGCAGGTTGTAATGCGGGTTGTCGGGATTGGAAAAGAAGTCTGCCATCTCCATCAGATTCACCACATTGTCGGGCGACTGCGCATACTCCTTGCCCAGGCGGGCATACTGTTCTCTAAAACGGTTGGCGACAGTGTCGTCCTGGCTCCACGACGGGGTGGCAGCCAGCAGCAGAAGCAGGAAAAGGGCTGTCTTTTTCATGGCAGAAGAGGGGTGATTAGAATTTCAGGCTTTTCAATATGGCGTCGAATTCTTTCTCCATCATGGAATAAGTGGCGCGCGTGGTTTCGAGGCGGAACTCCACCATGGTGTTCTGGCTTTGGAAATAGACCATTCGGAACTGGTAGTCCTTCTTGTCCTTCACATTAGTGTAGGCCCCAATGTAGCCCATGCCGCCCGATTTGGGAAGGCCGAGGCCTTTGGTGTAGTCGCTGAGCGACTGGTAGGGTTCTTTGTTGTAACGCTCAAAGACGAAGTCATAGATTGGGTCGGTGTAGTTTTTGCGCACAAAGATGCGGAGGAAAGGCAGGGTGGTGTCGCCATGTGAGGCCACCACCTTGTCGGTGTAGTAATAGAGGTACATCTGGGTGTTGGCATCCACCTTCTCGGATTTCAGATATTTCCACTTGCTGGGGAAAGTGAATTTGACCTTGGTGCCTGGGATGGACACCTGCGCCTGGGCGTAGCTGCCAAGCATGAGCACAAAAAGAATGCCTGCCACCAGCCAACGGAGGCGGGCAAGAGTGTTGCAAAGGGTTGTCGAACTGTTTTTCATCTTAATCACGGTTTAATAAATCATTATAGAAATTTGTCAGCTTGCGGCTGAGCATCTCATTGCCGTATTGCTCGGCAATGAGGTGCGAGGCATTGTCGCCCAGCTGGCGGCAGAAGTCGGGGTTGTCGGCACAACGTTGTAGCTGGGCCACGAACTGTTCGGGAGTGTCGGCTATCAGCACATCGCGGCCATCTACGCAGCCAATGCCCTCGGCCCCCACGGTGGTAGTCACCACGGCTTTGCCCAGCGACATAGCTTCGATGATTTTGACCCGGATGCCGCTGCCACTGAGCAACGGCACCACGTTTATCTGCTTGGAGGCCATGAAGTACATCGCGTCGGGCACCTCGCCAACCACACGCACCCCTTCCATGTCCAGATTCATCAGCTCGGGAGGCATCCGGCGGCCGGCAAGATAGAGTGTCCACTGCGGCATACGCTCATGCACCATCGGCCACACCTGGTGGAGAAACCATTTCACACCCTCCTGGTTGGGCATCCAATCCATCGAACCCAGATGATAGAGCGTCCAGGGTTCCTCATCCACCTGTGCAGGCATCTCGGGTGTGATGCCGAAGGGGATAGCCACCATCGGTCTGCGGCAGCCCATCTGACGGAACAGCTGGGAGTCGTTCTCGGTGATGCTTATCACGCCGTCGTAGTCGTTGATATGCTCCCGCTCGTAAGCCGCCAGAGTGAGGGAGAGGTGTTTCAGATACCAGCGTTTGAAGGGATTGCGCTCGCTGGAGGCCACACGTTTCCATATCATGTGCTCCACGTTGTGGGCGCGCAGAACGACTCGGGCACTGCTGTGCTGACGTACAAGAGGCAGATAGGGCGTGAGGAACAGGCTTTCGACATGCACCACATCGAACTGCCCGTTTTGCAGCACCTGTACCAGCTTGCGAGAGAAATCCTTGTTGATGAAACGTTTCACATGGTAGGACTCGCCGCATAGCAGCGCCACGGTGGCATCCAGGGGATGGAGGTTCAAATCGACATAGACGGCTTCGAAACGAGTGGCACTGCGATACGCTTCGTCCATACGGGGCTCCAGCACGGGGTGCTTGTCGCTGTACATCGACAGCACACGCACGTCGCATCCGGCTGCCAGCAGTCCTTGGGTGATGCTGTTCATGGCAAGCGTTCCGCCGTCGACAGACGGATAGGGCGGCTTATTGCACAACTGGAGTACCTTCATGTCTTATTATTCAGTGGGGAGGGATTTGAATCCTTTGCCCATGATTTCGGCACTGTCAATCACATTGACGAATGCGGTGGGGTCGAGGTTACGGAGGTTGGAGCGCAGCTTGACGAAGTCGGCACGTTCCATGGTGACGTAAATCATCTTGCGCTCGGTGCCATTGTAGAGGCCTTCGCCGGTGATGCAGGTGCCACCACGATGGAGGTCGTGGAGGATGTAGTTCTTCACCTCGTCCAACTTGTCGGTGACGATGAGGGCTGTCTTGTAGCTCTTGGTGCCGTCCACAACCAGGTCAATCACCTTGCTCTCAATGAAGATGAGGATGATGGAATAGATGGGCAGACGGATGTCGCCGAAGGCGATAAAGGTGGTGAGGGTGATGCAGCTGTCGACAATCAGCACCAGGGTGCCAAGCGAAATCTTGGTGTACTTGTGCAGTATCATGGAGATGATGTCGCTGCCGCCGCTGGTGGCCCCGGAACGGAATATCAAGCCAATGGCAACGCCATAGATGAGGCCGGCCACCACAGTATTGAGGAAATAGTCGGGCTCGAACCAGCCTCCATTGTTGAGTATCTCCACCATGTTCCTTCCTTCTATGGGGCTGGCAACGATAGCGCCGTCGTGGATGACGGGGTTATACCCCCATACCGACTCGAGCAAGAAGGTGAAAGCAAATATCAAGAGTGTAGACACAACTGTCTTCACACCGAACTTGGGTCCCAATATCAGCGTGCCAATAATCAGCAGGGGAATATCCATGCAGATAGCATATAGTGCAATCTTCCATGGCCACATGGTGTTCAACACGTTCGACAGACCGTATGTGCCGCCGGGGGCCATCAGATAGGGATTCACAAACATCACGTCGCCGACTGCAAACAGGGCACTGCCCAATATCAGCAACAGATATGCCACAAATTGCTGCTTAAATTCCTTTTTTTCCATATACTATAATACTATTTAATTGTCAATATGCAGTTTGAGCCGCTCCCAATGCGGAGCATTGAATTTGCAAAGTTACGAAAGTTATTCGGTATAACGACTTTTTGGGAAAATATATTTGCTGGCACCACTCCCTCCCACCCCTTTTCCTGCACAATAAAACCAATGAAAGTGCGTTTCATGAGTAGGACGATGAAGCCACACGCGCACATCCTCCACTACTCATGTCAAGAACGATTCTGTATACTAACCTCTGCCAAGATGAACCACATCACCATTTATGGAGCTAGCGAGAACAACCTCAAATCCGTGTCGTTGAAGATTCCTAAGGGGAAAATAACGGTGTTCACCGGCATCTCGGGTTCGGGCAAGTCGTCGCTCTGCCTCGACACTATCGCCGCCGAAAGCCGTAGGGAGTTGAACGAGACATTCCCCAGTTTTGTGCAACAATATCTGCCCAAGTATGGCCGTCCCAAGGTGGAACGCATAGAGAACATGCCTGTCACCATCGTCATCGACCAGAAGAAGCCTGCCAACAACAGCCGTTCCACTGTGGGCACATATACCGACATATATGCCTTGCTGCGGCTGCTTTTCTCCCGCGTGGGAGAGCCTTTTGTGGGCTACAGCGACACCTTCTCGTTCAACCATCCTTCCGGCATGTGCCCACGTTGCTCGGGACTTGGAGAGGTGACTGACCTCGACATTCACAAGCTCGTCGATTTCGACAAATGCCTCAACGACGAGGACGTCATTCATTTCCCCACTTTCACCACCGGGGCCTGGCGATGGAAGCGGTATGCATATAGCGGCCTGTTCGACCTCAATAAGAAAATCAAAGACTACTCGCCAGAAGAACTCGACCTGTTCCTCTACTCACCACAGATAAGGCTGAAGAACCCGCCCAGCAACTGGCCCAAGTCGGCCAAGTTTGAGGGGCTCTACCCCCGCATGTACCGCAGCATCATCACCACCAAAGAGGGGGTACGCCAGCAGAAAGTGCTAGACGGAATGACCTGTACCAAGGAATGCCCCGAATGCGGCGGAACACGGCTGAACGAGCGGGTGCGCAGCTGCCGTATCATGGGTAAGAACCTGGCCGATGTGGTGGTCATGCCTATCAGCGAGGCACTGCAATTCGTTGCCTCTATCGAACACCCTTTGGCCGCTGACCTGAAAGGAGAGCTGTCCAAAAGGCTGAAAGCCTTGTGCGACATCGGGCTGGGGTACCTTTCGCTAAGCCGCGGGACCGGCACACTCAGCGGTGGTGAGGCACAGCGTATCAAGATTGCCAAATACATCAACTCGGCCCTTACCGATATGGCATACGTACTGGACGAACCCAGCGTAGGGCTGCATCCGCAGGATATCAGCCGACTGAAAGAGTCGCTCACCCATCTGCGCGACCACGGCAACACAGTGCTGATTGTGGAGCACCACCGCGAAATCATCTCTATGGCTGACCACCTGGTGGACATGGGCCCCGGGGCTGGCGACCACGGCGGGGAGATAGTGTTTGAAGGGGAATATGACGAACTGCTGCATTCCAACACCATCACTGGGCGGATGCTGCGGCATTGCACCCCGATGAAAACGAAATACCGCCAGCCCACTGGATGGTACAAGATAACAAATGCCTCGCTGCACAATCTGAAGCATCTGGATGTGAGCATTCCACAAGGTGTCATCACCGCCATTGTCGGCGTTGCGGGGTCGGGCAAGAGCTCACTGATGGAGTATTTCACCCAGCAGTGCCACTCACCCCTGACCTTTATCGGACAGAAAAACATAGGCATCAACCTGCGTAGCACTCCGGCCACCTATCTGGATATAGCCGACAGCATCCGCCGACTTTTCGTACGTGAAGGCGTATGCGACACTCCTGCCAACCCCCGCCCCAGCATACAGCTTTTCTCATTCAACAGCAAAGGGGCCTGCCCTGCCTGTGGCGGCAAAGGGGTTATCGTATCAGACATGGCTTTTATGGAGAGCATAGAGACAGTATGTGAAGAATGCCACGGAAGCCGCTACAGCCACGAAGCCCTAGCCTACCGCTACTACGGCATGACCATTGCGGAGGTGATGGAACTGACAGTGGAAGAGGCCATCCGATTCTTCGACGGCATGTCGTTCTTACCACAACTGATGATGCTGGAGAAAGTGGGGCTGGGATACCTGCATCTGAACCAGTCGATGAGTACCTTGAGCGGCGGCGAGCTCCAGCGGGTGAAGCTGGCCGACCACCTCTACAGCACTGCCATCCACCTGTCCGACACCCAGACACGCCTCTCATCAGACCACACATATATTATCGACGAGCCCACCGACGGGTTACATCTGGACGATGTGCGACGGCTCATCGCCCTGTTCGACGAGATTGTCGATGCTGGCAACACACTCATACTCATCGAGCACAGCTTGGATGTGATGAAACAGGCGGACTACATCATCGAACTAGGCCCCGGCGGAGGTGAGGAGGGCGGACACCTGCTCTTCTGCGGCACACCCGTTCAGATGCTCGAAGCCCTCAACTCAGTCACCGCCCCTTTTCTGCACGACACTCACTGACCACTAATATCGACAAAAACTAGAGCCACGTATGGTCTGACCATCGTGGCTCGAACTTTTTTTGAGCGACAGACGGGGTTCGAACCCGCGACCTGCGGCTTGGGAAGCCGCCGCTCTGCCAACTGAGCTACTGTCGCTTTCGGTGTCTCCTTGAAAGAAAAGCACCTTTAATAACTCACCTTTTATTTTTTTATTGTATCAAGAAGCAATTTTTTTTCGCCCCATTGCAACAAATGACAGACTTCTTGCTCACTTTTCTCAATGTCGCGTCTCTTCGAGACGCTGAGTAGTAGTCTTTTTACCTACCCCCCTACTGCGTCCCTTTTGTGGGGTTATTAAGATTCAGTCTCTCCTAGGCTGTTGAAAAAACAGTCATCTGTTGCATAAGAGTCTTTTTTATCTGCAGCCATCGCCAGCGTTCTAAAGTCGGGGTAACACCTTCACTAGTAGGGGTCACTGGCAAGCTTGTCTGCCTGCAGGCCTGGCAAGATTTGATGAATACAACCTTGCACGTTCATGTTTATTCCTTGATTAGCCTCTTGACAGCTGTCCCTTCGGCGGTGACCACGCGGACAAAATAGACACCTGGGGATAATGAGGCGTGGGGAATGTGGAATATAGAGTTGAATGTGGTCGGAGGGATGACGGTGCGACCTGTGAGGTCAACCACTGTGATGACGGCAGAACCGCTGATGGTGACAATCACATCGCCATGTGCCGGATTGGGGTAAACACCTAACTCATAATCCTCGTCTCTCAACTCATTTATTCCCTCACTGGCATCGGGCACCCACTCGAAGAGGGCCACGATGGCGGTGTCGCTCGTGACAAAGATGTTGCGTGGATTATCCGTGAGTCCATCGTCCCAGCCGAGGAACTGCCAATGCCCTCCCACGGTGGCGGTGTCCATTGCCGTGTAACCTATCTCAACTGTGCTGCTGTCGGCATATACGCCGCTGCCGTAGGGCTGGCAGACTCCGTCGACATTGGCCGACACCGCAACGGTGCGCCACACTGTGTCAGGGGGTAACGGAGGTGTGGGGATTGTGTCGAAATAGGCGGAAAGCACGGTATCGCTCACCAAAAGCAGGATGCGAGACGCGTTGGTGTCGCCATCGCTCCAGCCAAGGAACTGGAAACCCTCATAGGGTGAGGCACTAATAGCCACCGCGCTGCTGTCCACATAGACACCTGCCCCAGCGACACTGCCCATCGTGCTGTCGCAAAGGAGGGTGACGGTACGCCATAGGGTGTCTGGGGTAGGCGGAACTTGCACGGTGTCGACAAGTTCCACACGGAAGTCGTCGAGAGCCATGTAGTCAAACCCACCACCGGGACGGCCCGTGCTGATGTTGCGGAAGGCTATGCGGATGGTCTGTCCGGCATACTGGTCGAGCCACACGGTGCGCTCGCTCCAGTCGCTCTGTCCGCTTTCGGTGTAAATAATGTCGGTACATGCAGCCGTGTCATAGTTTCCAGTAGGTGAGACCCGTACCTCGTAGAGTGCGTTACTGCTGTAGGTAAAGGTACGCCAGCTGAGTTTAGGAATGGTACTGTCTGTTGCAACAGGGAGATTCAGTGCGGGCGTGAGAATCCAGTTGTCGGCGGTGCTGCCGTAGCCGTAGGGCAAGGGGGAACGCATGAAGTAGTTGCCCGTGTCGGTGCCACCGCAGTACCAGTGGTAATTCCATTCATTATCGCCGTTCACATATTCCCAGCAGGGGGGATTGTTGTGTTCGCAGGTGTCCACCCAGGGATATACGGTGATGGGCGGGCAGGGGCCGACAAGGGTGTCGTGGTTCTCTCCCTCCCAGATGCGCACGGTGTCGATGGCTACATAGAAGCCGTTGTTATGCGCAGCATCGGATGCAGGACCGGGATGGACAAAGGCAAAGTGGATGGTTCTGCCAGCGTAAGCCGAGAGGTCTACGGTACGCCGATTCCACATGCTGTTGCCAGTCTCGCTGTAAAGGGTGTCGGTAAAATAGCTCAGGTCGATATATCCGTCAGGATTCACCACATATTCGGTGGGCGACACAAGGAGGTGGTAAGTGGTGTAGTAGCAGGTGGCATTCCAGACGAGTGTGTCGCTGGTGCTGTCGGGCAGGTGGATGGGGGGCGAGATGAGCCATTCGGCCCCATGGTAGTCGTATAAATCTCGGTCGCTCACCATGCAGTTGCGGCCTGAGTGGTGGCCGATGCCCGCGGGATGCCATCCGTCCCAGTTGTAACGGAAGCGGCTGCCACGCGGATAGCATATCCGCTCGTTCTGCCAGTCGAAGAAATGGGCATAGATATTGCTTCCCCCCTCGGTAAGCGTGGCTACGAAGGGCAGCGTGTCGCGCACCTCGCAGAGGATGACATGGGTGGTGACCGTCGCCGAGTGCCATCCAAGCACGTTGGAGGCCACGACGGTGATGGTGTCGAAGTTGATGGCAGAATAGGCCACCTTGAGTCGGTTGCCTTCGGGGTGCAATGTGGCTTCGCCTCGGTCGGCTTTGGCCGAGTGCCATGTGTAGGAGAGTCCCGTGGTGTCGCCATCGAGGAGCGTCACCTCGAACGAGGCGGTATCACACAGGGTGGCGTAGGCATAGCCTTGCAGACTGATGACCGGCGAGCCGGGCTGTGGCACGTATGTAACGTTGACCACAAGAGTGGCCATGTCGGAGCCAAGGAGGTTGGTGGCAACAACGGTAAGCGTATCGGTGCCAGCGATAGTGTAAACTATCGTTGCAATATTATCTGTAGTTACTATGGTGGTGTCCAGCAGGGTGCTATGCCAAGTGTAGCCGAGTCCGGCAGTGCTGCCAGCCACAAGGCTGGCAGTGTAGACATTGGTGTCGTAGGTGGATGTTGCGGAAGGTCCCATGACAGCCACCTGCGGCAAGCCCACAACAGTCACAATACGGCTGTTGCTATTGCTGCCATGACTATTGGTTGCCGTCACGGTGATGGTATCAATACCCATAATCGGGTACACAAGTTCCCAGCTTGCAGCCGCAGGCATGGTGCCAGCGTACCATGTCGAATCCAGCAATGATGAATGCCATGTGATATTGACACCCTCTGAACTGCTATCTTGCAGGGTGGCAGTGTAGGTGACTGTATCGTAGGCATTGACAATGGTAGGACCCCCAAGGGTTACATGTGGCAGCAACAAATCCAAATCGTTGTTGAATACCGTGATATTATCTACAACCACGGCCCACCAGCTGTTAGAACTCCAACGTAGAACAATCTGTCCGTCGGGTACAATGGCAGAGGCAAAGCTGACGGTGTCGCGCCGATAACTGCCGGAGTGGCCTACAAGGGTATCCACAACGGTGAACACGGTATCATCGTAATAGCCCACCTCTAATGTACCATAACCAGCATTCTCGCAACGATAGTCCAGTGCAATCGAAAGGTTCTGCAGGCTGTCCTCAAAGCGGGGCAGCACCACTTCGGCCTGGGTGCCACTTGCCACGCCTGATACCATCAAAAGGGCATGGTCTGGTATGTTGCTTATCCATGTATAGCCACCAGTGGTAACGACATGCGGCATGTAGACGGTATTGCTGCCGTTGTAGGTCGTCGACCAACAGAGTGGTAGGAATCCTGCAACATTATAGTTTGTGGCGGTCACGTCCTCGAAACCCTCAATGAAAGGCAACACCGCGACACCACGGCAGTCAATGACATCGACCACCATCACTGCGGTGTCAGCACCGTAGCGGTTGTACACAATAACGGTGACCGTATCGGTGCCGGAGAAGCCATAGACCATGTACCACTCAAACACAGAATCAGGCTGGAGACCAATGGCCCATGTGCTGTCGAGCAGCGAACTGTGAACCGTACCATAGAGGTCGTTGCGAGAACAGCCATTGAGGCTGGCAACGAAATAGTTGGTATCACTTACCAAGACCGATGTAGGAGCCACGAAGGCCAGCTGCGGCAGCGGATAGCTCGACACACTGACTGAGATTATCACCGTATCAATTCCATAGAGGGTACTGACAATCAAAGTGACGGTATCGATACCCGAAGCATCGTATACCAGGCTCATCGTAGAGCCGATAACGGTAGTATCCATCATAGTTGAATGCCACCGGAGATTCAAGCCATCGTAGATAAAGAAGCCCAGGTGGGATTCAAACAACGTAGTGTCGCCCACCATGGCGGCATTGTGTGTGATGGTGGCCGAGGGCTGTGTGATAATCTGCGACCGCACACTGACGGTAGCCGTGCCGCTGCCATAGGCGTTGGTGGCCACGACGGTAACAGTATCCCAGCCGTCCAACATCCCATAGCATAGGCGCAGTGTGTCACCCGCAACGAAAGTGCTGTCCAGCAGGGTGGAATGCCAAGTATAGGTGAGGCCTGTACGAATGCCCTCTTCTATGGTTGCCACAAAGGTGGCCGTATCGCCGTAATAATATGTGTTGCCATCGGCAGCGACCGTCACTCTGGGCGCAACGGTGGCACGCACTTCCACATCGTCGATAAGCAACAAGGCGGTACGGCGCACAACGGGCTGGTTGTGGAAGGCAATGTATATTGTCTGTCCGGCGTATGCGGCCAGGCTGACACTGCGCTGCGACATGTTGTCCCAGCCTGGCAGCAGGTTGGTGTCGCAATAGAGTTCCACGTAGGCACTGGTGTCGGTACAGTCGGCAGCGGTGCTCACCATCACACGATATACACTTGAGTTGTTTGCCGACGAGAGTCCCACTTTCCAGAAGAGACGCACTGCCAATGCCGTGTCGGCCGGTATGGTGACGGCTTTGGAGACAAGCCACGCATCGGCTAATGTGGCGGAGATGCTAGTCCGCGAACTTGCCATCCAATTTCTGTTGTTCCCAGAACCGCTGTAAGTACTCGTCCACTGACAGTACGGATTGTTCTCTGTCAAATACCAGCAGTCCAAGCCATACGAGAAGTCTTCTCTCCAAGGCAGGACAAGAGCCGGATTGCAGTCGGCCACCTCAACAAGCTGCACTACCGTGTCAGCCCCATAGGAGTTGGCCGCTATTACGGTGATGGTATCGACCCCACCGGCTGTGTAGGTCACTGGAAACAAACTCGTCCCATTATATCCTATGTCAATCAATGTTGTACCCGTCAGCGAGGATTGCCAATAAAAAGTCAGGCCGTCCGTCGTCCCACGTCGCAGGCCGACGCTACAGGTGATGGTGGAGTCGGTGCGGCTCCTGCCGGGTGCATCCATCGGATTCAGCACCGGCAACAAGTCGTAGTCCACGCGCACACTGTTGAGGTTGACCGTGTGGCCATCCCTGAAGAACCCCACGCGGATGGTCTGCCCCGCGTAGGCCGAGAGGTCGAAGAGGTGCCACTCCATGGCGTTGGTGTTTGCTCCAGTGCACAGCGTGTCGGTATAGTCGGAGGTGTCGAGACTGGCCGTAGTGCTGACGCGTATGGCGGGCATTCTGCGGCATTGCACCCACAGCCGCAGGTGCTCATAATCGACAGCGGGGATGCTTATGGCCGGAGAAAGCATGTACTTTCCGTTGCTCGAACAGGTCATCAGTTGAGCGTAAATTGAGGTTACCCCATCCTCGTCTACAATCGTCATACTGCTGCCATTGCTCAGGTGTTGCCAGCCGCTGATTGTCCAGCATGCGTTGTAGGCCGCCGTGTCGATGCCGTCGAAATCCTCGTGCCATGGGAACGTGGACACTGTCTGACAGTCGTGCACACGCACCACAGCCGTGCGTGTCAAGGTGCCATGTGCGTTGCTGGCCGTAACGGTCAGGGTGTCCCATCCCGCCATGGGATAGACCAGCTGTAGGGTGTCGCCGCCCGTAAGGTCGCCAAGCATGGTGCTGTGCCAACTGTAAGTTATTGGGGCCTGTCCGCGCGTGAGGTTGAGCGCTGCCTGCACACTGTCGCCGACTGCCGCCACTTTGGCAACCGACAGCGACCCTAATGGCCCATATTGTGTATAGATGCCTATCTGTGAGAGTGTGCCACGATAGCTGTAGCCTCCCGCGGATAGCCTGACCTCGAAAGCAATGCGTACCGTCTGGTTTGCATAGGCGGCGAGGCTTACGCTGTGCTGCGTGAGTGTCGACCCCATGTCGGCCGTGTAGAGAGTGTCGCGCGTGCCGTTTTCCTTCAACACCATAATCCTCAAGTTCGGGTACATATAGTTGCGCTGGTCCTTCCACCAAAGGCACAGCCCTGTAGTGGAATTGCCAAACTGCACCACCGGCGTAGTGATGGTAATGTACCCCGTAGATGTAACGCCACTGTTCAACTGTCCGTAGATAGCCTGTGAGTTGGCGGCTGTCCAGTAGCCGTTGCCACTCTGCTGCCAGCAGCCAAGGCCGCCGGAGAAATCGGCCTCCCAAGGGAAGCTTCTAATAGTGTCACACTGATGCGCTTGCATACCCAAACTCGCCATGCAACACATCACTATTGCCAGAATAATCCTTTTCATCTTCAATACTTAATTATGTTCGCCATTTTGCACACCATGTTTGTAGCAAAAATGCCCCTTTTTGTTACACCTCACATCAAAAAAAAATGGTGCCCAATCTGACACCATTATGTTGAATGATTATTGCCTTGCGACTATCTGCGACGGCCACTGCCCTCACCACCGCTACGACGGCGGAGGCCTCCCTCGCGACGAGGACCACGATCATCATCACGACGGGAACCACGGTCGCCACCACGACGAGAACCACGGGCAGGTTTCTCCTCCTCATAACCGGCAGGCTTGGGAAGAAGAGCCTTGCGGCTGAGTTTCAGCTTACCAGTCTTCTCATCGATATTGATAATCTTCACACGTATCACATCACCTTCTTCGATAAGACCTTCCAGAGTGTCGGTACGATTCCAGTCATATTCGCTGATGTGCATCAAGCCCTCTTTTCCAGGAAGGAACTCAAGGAAGGCTCCAAACTCAACGATGCTGACAACCTTGGCGTCATAAATCTGCCCCACCTCGGGGACTGTGCAGATTTCCTTAATCCACTTGATGGCCGCATCGATGCCTTCTTTGTCCTGAGAAGCCACATCCACAATACCCAGGTCGCCGACCTCTTCAATATTGATAATCGTATTGGTCTCGGCCTGAATCTTCTGGATAACCTCGCCCCCTTTTCCGATAACGGCACCGATAAAGTCTTTCGGTATCTGAATCTGGACAATGCGGGGAACGAAGGGCTTGTAATCCTCACGGGGTTCAGCGATGGTGCTCTGGATATGGTCGAGAATATGGAGACGACCCTGGCGAGCCTGCTCCAAAGCCTTGGCAAGCACATCGTAGCTCAATCCGTCGACCTTGATATCCATCTGGCAGGCGGTGATACCGTCGCGGGTGCCGCAGACCTTGAAGTCCATGTCGCCCAGATGGTCCTCATCGCCCAGGATGTCGCTCAGCACAGCCCATTTGTCGCCTTTGCTGATAAGGCCCATGGCAATACCGGCAACAGGCTTGCGAATCTTCACACCGGCATCCATCAGTGCGAGGCATCCGGCACATACGGTGGCCATAGAGCTGGAACCGTTGGACTCGAGAATGTCGGAGACCACACGGATGGTGTAAGGACACTCGGCCTCAGCCGGGAGGACCTCCTTGAGAGCGCGCCAGGCCAGATGGCCGTGACCCACCTCGCGGCGGCTCAAACCACGGTTGCCCTTCACCTCGCCGGTGGCGAAACCGGGGAAGTTATAGTGCAGCAGGAAACGGCGGGTGCCTTCAATGACTGCACCGTCGATAATCTGCTCGTCGAGCTTGGTACCCAAGGTGACAGTACTCAACGACTGGGTCTCACCACGGGTGAAGATGGCGCTGCCGTGAGCGGAGGGGAGGTAGTTGACCTCGCTCCACAACGGACGGATTTCGTCAAGCTGACGCCCATCCAAACGGGTACGCTCTGCCAGCACCATGTCGCGCATGGCTTCGCGCTCGGTGTCGTGGTAGTAGCGGTCAATCATAAACTGAATCTCATCGGTGAGCGTCTCCTCGGTATAGTTGGCCTCGATAAACTCTTGCTTGATGGCCTCGAAACCCTCTTCGCGCATCTGCTTGTTGGCGATGCCCTGTTTCGAGAAGTCGTAGCATTTCTGATACACGGCATCATGCAGACGCTGACGCAGCTCCTCGTCGTTCACCTCATGGCAGTACTCGCGCTTCTCGGTCTTGCCCGCCTCGACAGTGAGCTCAGAGATGACACGGCACTGGATTTTGATAGCCTCATGAGCAGCCTTGAGGGCGTTAAGCATCACCTCCTCGGTAACCTCCTTCATCTCGCCTTCCACCATCATGATGTTGTCCTCGGTGGCAGCGACAATAAGGTCAAGGTCGGCGCGCTCGATATCCTGCATAGGAGTGTTGATGACATACTGGCCGTCGAGGTACGACACACGCACCTCCGACACCGGGCCGTTGAAAGGTATATCAGACACTGCCAATGCCGAGGCAGCAGCAAGGGCTGCCAGCTGGTCGGGCATCGTGTTCTTGTCACCCGAAATAAGTGTAATCTGGACCTGCACCTCAGCGTGGAAATTATCGGGGAAGAGGGGGCGCAGGGCACGGTCGACCAAACGGGCGATGAGAATCTCATGCTCCGACGGACGGGCCTCGCGTTTGAAGAACCCACCGGGGAAGCGCCCCATGGCGGCGTACTTTTCCTGATAATCTACTGTCAAAGGCATGAAATCGACATTCTCTCCCACCTCTTTCTTGGAGCACACGGTAGCCAGAAGCATCGTGTCGTTCATGCGTACCACGGCAGAGCCGTCGGCCTGTTTGGCCAATTTTCCTGTTTCAATTTCAATCATGCGGCCGTCGCCCAGATCGAATCTTTTTGTGATAATGTTCATTTTTTTTTCTTTATCTCTTTCTTGATAACCGCTGCATTCCGAACCGTTCGGAATGCGCCTTGGTCTCTGGTTTCAAAAAAGGACTCCCACAGAACGCAGGAGTCCCAACCATAACCAAATAAATTATGAAAAACTATTACTTTTATTTCTACTTTCTCATATTTAATTTCTTCACGATAGCACGGTAACGCTCGATGTCAACCTCTTTCAAATAATCAAGCTGACGACGGCGCTTGCCAACCAATGCCACCAATGCACGCTCGCTCACCTGGTCTTTCTTATTTTTCTTCATCAGCTCAGTGAGGTGCTGGATTCTGTAGGTGAAAAGCGCAATCTGTGCCTCTGCCGAACCGCTGTCCTGTGCGTTCTTACCGTACTCTGCGAAGATTTCTTCTTTCTTTTCTTTTGTCAGATACATAATTTGTTATACTGTTTTTTCGTTCTATTTTGTTCTCTTAATTCGCTTGCAAAAATACAACTTTTTTTTCAATTACAAACACTTTTTCTTCAAAAAAACCAACATTTAACATTTCTTAGGAAAGTTCGCCCGCCCTATAATGGGACAACGTAGAGCCTCTGCAAAGACGCATTTTCTCCACAATAGGGAACGAAGGCATGGCGAAGACATCCTTGACACACCATGAGGTCCGCCACGAAGAAACCGCTGCTCAACAATCAACAATTCCCCAAACAGCTGTCGTCCCTTCGGAGTTCCGATTTCTTGTGCCCACTTTTGCGGGGAATCACACCCCCGCACAGGTGCTGCCAGGCCTTGGACTTTGATGGCGCTGCCTTGCCTTTTCTCGTAGTTTATAACTTTGAATATCTTTTTTCTGCATATATGGAAAAATGATTGTATATTTGCAGAATAATTGGGCAGAGGAATAGTCACATGGATTTTGGGGACATAATACTGATAATTATCAAATTCGCGGGTGCCGTGGTGGTGTTCATCTACGGCATGAAACTGATGAGCCAGGGACTGCAGAAGGTGGCAGGGAACAAAATGCCCAGCATCATGGGCCGGATGACCGACCACCCCTTCCGCGGCATTGTCACCGGCGCGGCGGTCACCGCCGCCATCCAGTCCTCCACTGCCACCACGGTGATGGTGGTGAGCTTCGTCAACTCAGGGCTCCTCACCTTGGCCGGCGCCGTCGCCGTGGTGATGGGTGCCAACATAGGCACCACCGTCACCTCTTGGCTTATCCTGCTGGGCATGCACGCCAGCTCCGGACAGTTCCTCGTCCCACTCATCATCTGCGCTCTGGCCACGCCATTCGTCTTGATGAAAGGCGACCGGGTGAAGTCCGTCAGCGAGCTCATCATCGGCCTCGGCATCCTCCTGGTCGGCCTCCAGTTCCTGCAAATCGCCCTGCCCGACCTCAGTCAGCACCCCGCCCTGCTGGCCACCATGCAGGGATGGCCCAACTGGGGGTTCCTCTCCATCCTGATTTTCATACTCATCGGTGCCACACTCACAATCGTCATCCAAGTCTCCTCGGCCGTCATGGCCATCATCATGGTCATCGCCGGCAGTGGCTGGATAGGGCTCGACATCGCCGCGGCCCTTATCCTGGGGCTGAACATAGGCACCACCCTCACCGCCAACATCGCAGCCCGCGCCGCCAACACCTCTGCCAAAAAAGCTGCCCGCACGCACTTCCTCTTCAACCTGGCGGGCACACTGCTCACCCTCATCCTCCTCCACCCCGCGCTGAACCTCATGGCCTACCTGTCCGAGCTGGCCGCTGGCACCGCTGCCGCCTTCAACTACCGCCAGCTCCCCACAACCCTCATGCCCCTCGCCATCACCCTCTTCCACACCTTCTTCAACATCTTCAGCGCCGCCATCCTCGCCTTCTTCATACCCCAGCTCATACGAGCCGCCAGCTGGATGGTGCGCCCCTCAGAAGAGGAAAGCGAGGACGAATTCCGCCTGCGCTACATCAGCGGCGGATTTACCAACACCCCCGAACTGAACATCCAAGCCGCACAAAAAGAGATTGAAAGCTTCTCCAAGCGCATCCTCCGCATGTTCACCTTCCTCCCCGCCCTGCGCACCGCCAAGGACGACAACGAGTTCGACCTTGCCCTCCAACGCATCGAAAAATACGAAAGCATCAGCGACCGCATGGAAATGGAGATAGCGCAATTCCTCACCAAGACCGCCGCCTCCGACCTCTCGGAAGAAGGCTCCCGCCGCATCTCCTCCATGCTGCGCATCGTGGACAACCTCGAGAGCATCGCCGACACCATATTCCAAATAGCCATGACCCGCAAGAACAAGCGCGAGACAGCCGTCCACTTCGACCAAGGAATCAACGACAACCTCAGCCACATGACCAACCTGGTGCAGAATGCCCTCGACGTCATGGACAAAAACCTCAACTCACAATACAGCCACATAGACCTCGACACCGCCTACCACGCCGAACAGGAAATCAACCACTACCGCGACATACTGCGTTCGCGCCACCTCGACGCCCTCAAGCTGGGCATCTACGACTTCGCCGTGGGCAACGCCTACAGCAGCTTCTATGCCCTGTATGAAAAAATGGGCGACTACATCATCAACGTCTCCGAAGCCATCGACAACAGCGTAAAGGCCGCCGGAACCCTCGGCGAACCCCTCAACCATCCTATCAACGAACAATAACAAACCCCCATGGATACCCTGAAATATAACCTTCGCGGCGTCTCCGCCTCCAAAGAGGACGTGCACAACGCCATCAAAAACATCGACAAAGGCCTCTTCCCGAAAGCCTTCTGCAAAATCATCCCCGACATACTGGGCGGCGACGACTACTACTGCAACATCATGCACGCCGACGGGGCCGGCACCAAATCCTCGCTAGCCTACCTCTACTGGAAGGAAACCGGCGACCTCAGCGTGTGGAAAGGCATAGCCATCGACGCCGTGGTGATGAACCTCGACGACCTCCTATGCGTCGGAGCTGTGGACAACATACTCCTCTCCTCCACCATCGGACGCAACAAGAACCTCGTGCCCGGCGAAGTCATCAGCGCCGTCATCAACGGCACCGAAGAATTCCTGCAACAGATGCGCGACCTCGGCATCGGCATCCACCTCACCGGCGGCGAGACCGCCGATGTGGGCGACCTGGTGCGCACCATCATCGTCGACTCCACCGTCACCGCACGCATGCGCCGTTCCGATGTCATCGACAACGCCCACATCCATGTCGGCAACGTCATCGTGGGCCTCGCCTCCTACGGCCAGGCCACCTACGAAACCACCTACAACGGCGGCATGGGCAGCAACGGCCTCACCTCCGCCCGCCACGACGTGTTCTCCAAATACTACGCCGAACACTACCCCATGAGCTACGACCACAACCTGCCCGCCGAAGTGGTATACTGCGGCGGCCGCCGCCTCACCGACCCCACCGAGGTGCCCGGCGTGGATGCCGGCAAGATGGTCCTCTCCCCCACCCGCACCTACGCACCCATCATCCGACGCATCCTCGACAAATACCACGACCGCATCAGCGGCATGATACACTGCAGCGGCGGCGCGCAAACCAAGGTGCTCCACTTCATCGACAACCTGCATGTGGTGAAGGACAACCTCTTCCCCATACCCCCGCTGTTCCGCATGATTCACGACGAAAGCGGCACCGAGTGGAAAGAGATGTACAAAGTCTTCAACATGGGCCACCGCATGGAGATATACACCGACGAGGAAACAGCACAAGGCATCATCGAAATATCCAAAACCTTCAACGTCGACGCCCAAGTCATCGGCCATGTCGAAGCCTCTCCCACCGCACAAGTGACCGTAAGCACCGAAAACGGCACCTTCGTCTACAACTCATAGCAACCCGCCACCCCAAACAATCCTTTTAATACTTAACTAAATAACCCCAATACTCATGGCAACCATCTTTTCAAAAATCGTCGCAGGCGAAATCCCCTGCTACAAAGTAGCCGAAACCGAGAACTGCTTTGCCTTCCTCGACATCAACCCCGTAGTGCGCGGCCACGTGCTCTGCATCCCCAAGAAGGAAGTGGACTACATCTTCGACCTCGAAGACCCCATCTACAACGAACTCTTCGCTTTCGCCCATCGCGTGGCCAAAAGCATCAAGAAAGTCTGCCCCTGCCGCAAAGTAGGCGTGGCCGTGCTGGGTCTGGAAGTGCCCCATGCACATGTACACCTCATCCCCATGCAGAACGAAGGCGACATGAACTTCCACCACCACGTGAAAATGACCGACGAGGAATTCAAACAGCTGGCCGCCGAGCTGGCCAAAAACCTCGAATAGCACAGTCCCGCAACGGCAACCGCGGTCACCCGTCCCGCAGAATACCCACAGAACGCACACCTGCCACTCTGTGGGTATTTTTCTTTCGCCCCACCAACGCCGCGCCAAGGCCAAGAACAGGTCAACTCACAGACACAGCTAGGCTCTATTTAAGCCCCCCAATCTTTAAAAAAACCATAAGTAACCATAAAACAATCTTTTAAGAAGCGTAGGCGGGGCTAACATGGTTCATAGGTAGGGCTATCAGACCCTCGTCGGACATCAGGCCGACTGTTACAATCTGTCAGGCTAATTTATGACCCATTGGGGTTAAATTAAGGGAACGATACCGGCAAAGGGTTGCTCTCCGCTGACGACAATGGTTAGTGGGCGAAGCTCCAGCCGGTATAATAGAAGAGGAGGGTCCAGCAGAGAAAGCGAAGGAACTTGCCGACAAGCATGAAGAGGCCGCTCTTGACGGGCGAGATGCGGTAAAAGCCCAAGGCAATGGCGAAGACATCGCCCACGAAGGGGAGCCAAGTAAGGAGTGCCAGCCACGCGCCCCAACGGTCGATGCGTCCGCGCTGACGCTCGAGTTTCTCACGTGAGACGTGGAACCACCGCTCAATCCATTCCCACTTGCCCAGCCATCCGATGGCAAAGGAGGTGAGTCCCCCTAGCCAATTGCCCAGAGTGCCCACCAAGAGACAGGCCACAGGCGAACAGCCGGCAAGGATGACCGCGGCATAGAGGGCATCGGAGGAGAAGGGGACAACGGTGGCGGCCAGAAAAGAGCCGATGAGAAGGCCCCAAAGGCCGTAGGCTTGCAGGAAGTCGAGCATATGAGGGTTTTATTGGCTGGGATAAAGAACGCGGCGGAGAAGGGCAAGAAAGCCCCCCGCCCGCCGCATCGGATGATTCTGGAAAAATCGGCGCACTAGCGTTCGACCGAAAGAATCTCGAACTGCATGGTGCCGGCCGGGACAACGACATCGACCTTGTCGCCCGCACGTTTGCCTAGAAAGGCCTGGGCAAAGGGTGAGGTGACCGATATCTTGGCCTGTTTGAGGTTGGCCTCGCTTTCGGGGACGATAGTATAGACCTGCTTGGCGTTGTTTTTGATGTTGCGGATGGTTATCTTGGAGAGCAGAAGCACCTTGGAGGTGTCGATTTTAGACTCGTCCAAGAGACGCGCATTGGCCACGAGGTCTTGTAGTTTGGAGATACGGGCTTCGAGATGGCCTTGGGCCTCTTTGGCGGCATCGTATTCGGCGTTTTCGGAGAGGTCGCCTTTGTCGCGGGCTTCGGCAATAGCAGCTGCGGCGGCAGGGCGGTCGAATGCAATCAGGTGGTGCAGTTCATCCTTTAATTTCTGAAGGCCTTCTTCACTATAATACTTGATTTCGGACATGATAATTACTGATTGTTAGAAGTGTTTAAAAATTAGGAAAGGCCTGAACAGCCTTTCCTAATTAGTAGTTATGTGGTTTGGGTCACTAGAACTTGAAAGTTCCTCCTACGAAGTGAGTACCTCTTAGGTTGTCGTTAGTGCGATAGGAGTAGTCTATCGTCAAAGCCGTCTTGCCGTCACCTTTCTTCTTGTTGAGAGGCACGTTGACCGAGGCACCGGCGCAGAGGCCAGTGCTGGAGGTGGTGCGGGTCGCATAGTCAAAAATACCGGGTTCGAAGACATAACCAGCGCGGAGGAAGAGGATGTCGAGCAGTCCATATTCCATACCGAGGGCATAGTTGTCCTTCAAGAAGGCATTGGAGGTAAAGGCGAAAGCGAAGGTGAGGTACTGGTTCAAGGAGCCGAAGAGAATATCATAGGAGGCACCAATCTTCAGGCTGGTGGGGAGCTCCATTTCGGCAGAGCGATATTCGGCCGTCATGTTATTCTCGGCGGGGTTGATAAAGGTGAAGGAGTGACCAGTACCGCTATAGGAGAAAGCGGGGCCCCAGTTTTTCAGGCTGATACCGAATTTCAACTCGTCGTTGGCACCGGTGACGTACTGGATACCGGCATCGATGGCGAAACCGGCGGCTGAGATGTTGTCGGTGGACTCGTTGATGACCTTGATATTGACACCACCATGAATGGAGGTAGTGAAGGAGTGGGCATAAGCGAGGTTCAAAGACATCAGGGTCGGGGAGTAGGTACCGTTGATGGGTTCGGGACTTTCCACAGTGGTAATATCAATCTCGCCAAGGCTTGTGGCCATGACGCTCAGGCCGAGGACACCACGGTCGAACATACGGACGGCAAGACCAAAGGAATTGATATTAGCACCACTGTTGAGGCCTGAAATGCCACCAAAGTACATACCATTGGTGTAGGTGAACTCCATTTTGTTGATGAAGCTAAGGCCAGCGATGTTAGAATAGAAAGCGTCAAGACCACGAACATTGGCGACATTGGCACTCCCCCATCCATTACTGCGTGCCCACGGGTTGACGAGCAACTGGGTGGCACCGGCAGTACCTCTACGCTTGTCGTTACCGGCCCAGACAGACTCGGCAGACACAAGCATCAAAAGGGCTACTATAGCAAATATTCTAAATATGTTTTTCATTTCTGTCATTTTTATAAGTTATCAAACAATGCTTAGAATCCATAGGAGTTAAGGTCGACAGGACGCATGGTGCCAAACCATTTGACTACACGCTCGCCAATACCAGGAACTTTGAAATGGATGAGATAGACACCACCGGCGATGGGGATACCATTGTGGTTGTGGAGATCCCAGTCGAGGGTGGTAGCTGTACCAGAGGTCGGGCCCAGACGACGCACCAAGGTGCCGTCGAAGGTGTAGATGGAGACGATGGAGCCGGTAGGAACATTGACAAAGCGGACTTTGGTTTCCAACTGGCTGGCTGTCTCATAAGCAGATGCACTGTAGTAGGGGTTGGGCACCACATTGATACGGCTGAGGATGGAATCCTGATAGGTCTTTGTGGCGTTGTTGGCGGTAGCCTGGCCTGTGAGGGTGGCAATTTCGGGCGTAATCTCGAACATGTACATAGGATAGTTGGCATTCTGTGCTTCAGCATCGGGGAAGAGCTTGACCTCAGAGCCGTTGGGCGAGAGATAACGACCATAAGGAGTGTTGACATCGATATCAATTGTCACATCGCAAGGAATGTTGATAGGATTGTCGAAGAGGTAACGGCTGTTGACGAATGGGATATTGACCCATGCGCAAGAGGCGAAGAAGAGCGAAGCGGAGTCACGCTGAGGCATCAGAGAGGTGCTTTCACCATCAAGTATACCATGGAAGACACGTCTACGGTCGGCATCGGTGGAGGGCTCGTAGGACATCATGCGTTCGAGCGAACCGAGCATCTTGAGGGCCCAACGGCCGGCATCGTAGGAGGGAGTCTTGTAAGAAGTGACCACTGAGGAGTTGTTGTTGACAATATCGTAGAAAGTCTGGTCGGTGGCATTCATCACATAGATATAATGACGACCGCCCATGACGTAGTTCTGCGTACCATCGAGATAGGTCTCGATCGAAACGGGGTTCCACATCATGTCAGCACCATTGTACTGAATATAGCGGGAATCTTCGCCGAAGAGGACGTTGAGACGTTCGCCAGTGGTAGTGTTGATAGCGTAGCCGGGGAACCAGCCCATACCTTCGGCAGCGATATAGCCAGGATTGCCGGGATCGTCAACATCAACAGCAACACCGGCTTCAGCAGCGGTGCGTCCCAGTTTGTCGACCGAAGCGTGACGACGAATCTGGAAACGACGGGCATTGCCCTGAGACTGGGTGTGGTCGTCGCACATCTCGAGGACAGGACAACGGGTCCACTTGGAGGTGTCGTTCGTCAACACGATACGCACGCTGGGCAGCTTGGACATGTCATTAAAGTTGAGCGACTTGTTATAGTAGTTGTTCATCGTCTTACGGGTGATGGTCCACTTATTGTAGATGTTGGCAAAGACAGTGCTGATGCGGGTCAAGCTGTCAATAATATGGTCATCAGCGAGGAAGTAACGATAGGAGAAGCCCGGATGGAAGGGGAGCGTGGAAACAAGACCGTAAGGGGCCCAAGCACCTGCCACAGATTCGAAGACCTGATACCTGTCGACACCGAGATAAGAAGGTGTCTGCTGATAGTCTTCGCGGAAGCCTTTGTAATAGTCCTCGTCCATGTAGTTCTCAGAGAGGCTGATTTCGCCCTGAGTGGTGGTGAAAGTGTTAAGTGAACCGGAAGAGAACTGCGAACCAGAACGCACCCAGTTGAAGACTTGATAGCTGTCGTCATCGGGCAGACTGGTCAGCCATGGCTTGCTGTTATCGGCATAGGTGATGGTAGACCTCAGGAGGGCGTTTTCATTAACCAGACCACCCCAATAACGACCGACAAGGTTTTCAGAGTTACGAGTGGAGATGGCTAACGGAGTGGCAACTGAGGATGCGTTGTTGACAGCGATGGCAATACCCAAGTCGAGGAAGAGCTGTTCGTTGAAGCGCCCCAGAGTGAAGTCGGAATGTACGGAAAGAACATCGTCATAGAGATAAGGATTCTCCGCATATGTGGGATCATCGGGCGACTTAGAGACAACCCAGCCGCTTTCGTTGATATCCTCATTGTTGTCGAACTTGAGGAGATACTTGCCAGCTTTGACATTCAGCGGGTCGATGATTTCGACACGGATGGGGCCATAGTTCTCTTCATAACGGGGATTGAGAATCTGACAGGGGTTGGCCAGCATGCCGTTATTATCGGTCCGCAGCTTACCGGCGGGCTTACCGGGAACACCAGGAGCACCCATCAGCTCTTCAATAGAAGCATCGGTGAGACGGAGGACGGAACCGCCGTTACCATAACCTTCGATACGGGTGATGTTGGGGCACATGCCAAACTCGGCCTGCACAACGGTACCACCGTTTTCAACCGAAGGATCGTGGGGGATAGCCTTGACAGGGGTGATGGTTCTTCCAAACTCGTCCTTACGACCAGAGAGGTAGGGCTCTTTCTGACCATCGAGGAAGGCAGCCTCGGTTTGAGAATACTCTTTGTAACGGTTCTGCGCATAGGCGATACAGACAAAGTAGTATTCCTTATTGTTGACCAGGGAGAGGTTACGACCGGTGGCGAAAGCATCGGTGGTGATGCGGAAGACGTGTTTCACACCTTGGTTGGTACCTTCGACCATAATGTTGGGCTGAAGGAGACCGGTGGTGGTGTTCTGGGTGTAGTTGACAAGGGTTCCAATGGGCAGCTGGGGGTTAGCCTCGGTGGAGTCGTAGAAGTTTCTGATGTCGCACTGGGCAACTAGCTGTGCCTTTGTGATGTCGCGGATGTCGGCGATAGAGACGTTAGCGTCTTTGAGCTGGAAAATCTGATAACCTTCAAACTTGTAGCTACGCTGATCGTCAGTGTAGAAATAAGTGGAGTCGCCGTCGGTATAGGAACGAACGATGGCGGGGTCGACCTCGGAGTAGCACTCACCATAGTTGTTGCTGCTGGGGTTGTCATACTTAATATAGAGGATGATTTCGTTGTTCAATTCCTGAGCAACAAGTGTGGGAGCATCGGGACCGTCGAGGACTTTGAAGCAGTTTTCGAACAGGGCTTGGCAGACATCGTCGATTTCACGGAGGAGGTCGACAGAGGATTCAGCCTTGCCAGAGGGGGCCTGTGCGAAAGGAATACCGACAGTGATGTAGTTCAAAGCACCGGGTTTCAGGGTGAAAGGACCGGCGGACTGCATGAAACGGCGGTCGGAGGGGCTGTTGCCAGCTTCAACCTCAGTCCACTTACTCACCTGGTTGCCGTTGGTACCCCAGAAGAGAGGATCACTGTCGCCAGGGAACATGAAGTCGCAGTCGAACTCGGTGGTACCGTCAGAGATACCGTTTCCGCCGTACTTCATACGGGCACCGTTCTTCCAATAGCCACGGAGGTAGTTGTAGTAGTCGGTAGCTTTGGAGGGTTCGCCGCTGATAGCATCACCACTATTGTTATAATACACGAAGCGGCGCATACCGAAACGTTCGTCGTCGACAATGTTGTTACCAAAGTTCACACCGTTGATGGCGCAGTTTCCGATGGAGTCGCCAGGTACGAAATACCAAGCCTGAGGATAATAGAGGTCGGCATCATCGGTGAGGGAGATGGTGTCGTAGGTACCATCGGGGAGGAGGTAACGGGAGAGCTGCGAGGGGAAGTAAGAACGCATCTTGGAGATGTCGATTTTGGGATTGTCCTTGCCATCAGGATCCATGTAGGGACCCTGGAAGAAGTCGATACCTACTGCAGGAGGAATGCCGGAATAGGAGCCTGAACCGGGACCGTCATTCTCATCACCATTGTAGCAGTAGCCGAGACCACGTTTCACATCGCAACCCACATAGTCGTCGAAAGCATAACCAAGGTCAGCATCGACCCACTGGCTGAAGTAGGTTTCGCGGAGTTCGTAAGTGGAACGGTTGATAATCTCATAGGTGTAGAATGTCATGTTGTTAATCTCGTCATTGGTGGAGAAGGCGAAAGCCTGGGCGCGGATTTCCATACCGATGGGCTGACCTTTGGTCTCGGTGTGGACGTTACCCATATCGTTGAAGACCCACCAAATAGTCTGGTCGCCCTTCAGCACCTGGTCGGAAAGAAGACCACCGGTGACATAGCCGGCCTCGGTTTCAGCGGTGACGGAGACGTGTGAGGTGTACTCGCGGCCCCACTGGGCTTTAAGCGTACGGGGGCAGAGTTCGTTATTGAAGTCGTAGTAAGGGTAGTCACCATCTTCCCAGTTATACACACCGTCGTGATTGGCATCGAAGAAAGGAGCCAGATAGGGCGACTGGTTTTCACCACCCATAGCAGGCCAGTTCTTGATGGTGGCCGAGATGGCTTCAGGGGCATAGGATTCGTTGGGAGTGGCACCAATATCGGTATAGTCAAACATCGCCATAAAGGCTAAGACCTCGTTCTTGGTGATGATGTAGTGCTTGTCGTACTGATTACACACAGGGAGGTCAACAGCAGCGGTGTTGAGTTCGAGGGGGCCGGGCCAGTAGTCATCGCCATCAGAACCGAAGCGGAGGGCCGCAATACGGAGCTGGTCGTTGACGTCAGTACCACCGATCCAAAGGGCTGCGCAGAAGAGCGGGCAGGTGTTGCTGTTCTTCGGCAGGTGGTACTGAGCCACACTGCCGTCGTACCACATGTTACCATAGCCGTTGATAAGGGCTCTGACATTATTGACATCCAACTGTGCAGTACTCTGAGCTCTTTTGCATCGGGCGGCTTGGGCCTTAACAGCTGCCTGGCTTGAGCGAGACCGCTTGCAGGTCTTGCAGTCCTCAGCGTATGCCGTGGCTGACACAACAGAGAGGAGTAAGGCCACCAATACTAATTTGCTAAATATATTCTTCATATTCAAATTTATTTTTTCTCGTTAGTAGATTAGAAAGCGTATACCAGAGTGAGCTTAAAGACACGAGGAGAAGTATATCTCCAATAGTTGTTGACTAAGCTGATAGCATAGATGTCTCTGTAGGACTGTGGGTCGAGGTAGCTGTTGATAACAGTTTGAGTCTCGGGGTCGGTCAGGTAGCCGTCGTCTTCGGTGTTACCCGTGACGGGGAATACGCTTGAGGTGTTGCGGATGTTGAAGAGGTTGTTCACAGTGAGAGCCACTGTAAAGTTGGTCGGACGCTTACCCACCTTGATGGGGAAGGACTTGTCGACAATCACATCGAAGAAGAAGCACCAGGGCAGACGTGCGCCGTAGTAGCTACCCACGATGGTGGGCTGGGTGTGACTGAAGGCCTTGGTGTAGGGACGGCCAGACTGTGCGCAGGCGACGAAGTTGACACCAAAGTTTTCGAACAGCTTGATAGACTCGCTACGTTCTTCACCAGTCTCCTTATCTTTCACGATACGGTCGATGGTGGGACCCGTGTACTTGGGACCACCGAGGAGACGGAAGTCGAAGCTCAGTTTGAACTCGTGACGACGGTCATCGTAGATAGGATTGAGCATCTTCAGGGTGGTGTAACCTTCCTTGATAAGCTCGGTCATGGTGGTCGAAGTCAGACCCGTACCTTCAGCATACTGAAGGGTGTAGTTGGCGTTGACGCGGATGTTGTTCTTGGTCGGACGGAGGTCATAGCTGATGGTCAAACCCTTGATGGTTTTGAAGTCGAGGTTGTCGTAAGAATAATAGTTCTGGTTGGGGTCGGCACCGGCATACTGGACCAACTGGATAAGGTCGCGGGTTTCCTTATAGTAAGCACTGATGCTGACGGCAGAATTCTTGTTGAGAGCCTGTTGGAAACCGAGTTCATAGTTAGTGATTCTTTCAGGCTTGAGGTTGGGGTTGTTGATATAGTTGTTCTGAGTCATGTAGAGGTAGCTAAGATAGTCGGCTCTCCAGTTCGAAGAAGGACGACGGGAGATAATGTCATAGCTGGCTTTGAACTGGGAATTTTCACCAACGGGGAAGGAGAAGGCGATACGAGGCTGAACAACAATCTGGGTCTTGTAGTCCTCGAAAGCCTCTTCGCCAACGGTATTGTCGGTAAGAGCCTTCTGACCTTTAACGGTACGATAAGGAGTGGGTTTACCAGATTTACCAGCCAAGGAGTTGGGAGAGCTGAGCTCCACACCATTGGCATCATACCAGGTTGAACCGCTACGATAGCCATAGATAGTGGGCTCTTCAGCATCAGCTGCATCGACATAGACCACCCAGTCGTCACCGGCACCGGCATAGATATTGCCCTGATAGGGAGTGGAGCCGTCTCTGAGGTCTTTCACAGTGTGGGACTCATACAGCAGATAGGGGTCTTTCAACACATACTGGTTACCGTCGAAGAAGTCAACACGGACACCCACGTTGAAGATAAGGTCGGAGAAGTAGAACTGGTCCTCAATATAACCGGCATAATAAGTAGGAGTGTAAGAGGGGATGTGGCGGTATTTGGGGTTGGAGGGGTTGTAGAAGTCTCTCAAGCTCCAGTTGCTGCCATTATATTTTCTACCGGCATGGTCATAACCATAGTAGCTGACAACGGGAGTACCATTGTTGAACAGCTCGTCAGAAGCAAACATGTCAACACCGCCAGCCTTGACGAAGACTTCGGGGTTGTAGCGGTCGATATCAATCCAAGACTGTCTGTTGACACCCTCGTAGCCGTGGCCGATAAGATAGTCGCGGAACTGCTTGTCGAAATAGGTCTGACCAGCATCGTTGACCAATCTGTCATAATCGACATACAAGGTGGTGCCCACCCAGCGGTAGTGAGGATTGGCGAAGTCGAGCTGTGAGATATGGGCATTGGCATTGTCGCGCATCAGTTGCCACAGCTTGGTGGTACCGATGGCATAGGCCGACTGGTCCATACGGTCATATTGGAAACCAATTTCAAGGGCATGGCCTTTAATTTCGGCACTAGCCTTGGCACCAAGGTAGATATAGTCGACCTGTGAATAGCTGAAAGTGGTTCCCTGGACACCCACATTGTTAAGCAGGCTATACACACTAGAAGGAACATCACCATTAGCAAGACCCTTGTAATAACGAAGGACGTCGATGTTGGAGATGGAAGGGGCAATTTCGGGGATGCCTAACAGGTAGAGGTTGTAGTTGGCATAAATCTGGTTGCCGGAAAAAGGTCTGTAGGTGCTCCAGTCGTAGACATTTCTCCAAGCATTTTGAACCAGTGCGGTACGAGAAATACCATTGTAATTGAAGGAAGACACCTGCTCATAGGTGCGCTCCTGGTTAGTTTCGATGGTACCATTGAAGCCGTACTTGAAGACATCGTTGATGGAGCTGCCGAAGATTTCGTTATAGTCCTGGCTATGCACGCGGTTGAACATGGCACTGATGTTGTACATCACATTCTTCACAGCCTTGCCTTCAGAGCTGGAGCCATCGGTATTGTTGGCCGAAGTTTCTTCATTGTCGGGGAAACGCTGGGTGAAGTCGCCGGTAATAGCCCAGTTGTAGTATTTGTTCACATTGTTAGCACAACGAGTCATGTTGAGGGGCATGAGGCTGGTGTTGGGGCCATAACTGTAGCTGAAGTCACCAGTGAGGGTGAGGGTGGCATAATCAGAGAAACTGATGTTGAATGCCAACTGGGTGCTGAGAGAATAGCTACGGGTGTTGGGTACACGGCTTGCATCACCGCCAAAGTCGTCTTTGGTGAGTTTGGTGATTTCGACAAAGTCGTCGGCATAGAGACCGGACTCAGCAGCATAGTTGACAGCACCAGTCACTGGGTCGTAACTAATAGGAGCCTGTTCGAGCTGACGCACTAAAGCATCGTTGACCACACGATAGCGATAGCCTCTGGGACGATAGAAGCTATTATTCTGGGTTTTCCCCTCAATGGTAAAACGGAAACCGACCATCGTCTGGTCGCCTGTCTTTTGACCATTTTCGTCTTTAATATCCTTCTTGATGACAGGACCGGTAAGGTATGCCATTAAGTAATTGTACATACGGTAGTCAAGGATGGTCTCATAACGGAGAACGCCTTTGAACTGACTGGTTGGCGGTTTGAGGGTGATAATCTGGGTACCACCGATAGCCTCACCGATGTGGGCGGGGGTACCGCCAAGAATCACCTGGATTTCGGCGATAGCCTCCTTAGGCACGTTGACACCCGTACGCTTGCGGACGCCGCTGGTCATGGTTACCATACCTTCCTCACCACGAGCGGTGCTAGTACCACCGTCGCTATATCCGACACCACCGACAGCTGCAACGATGCTCTCGATGGAAGTACCCGGCATGTGGGCAATATCATCTGCTGTCATACGTTGGCCGCTTTCGGCGGATCCGATATCGATAATCGGGTTTTTGTGCTCCTTGATCTCGACCACTTCCAAAGTCTTCGAAGACTGGGTGAGTTCAATGTTACAGGGCGAGATACCAGAGGCCTTCACGGTGAAGCCTTCACGTGTGTAGGTATTGTAACCCACACAGGATGCCTGGATGTCATACTGACCCACAGGCAGCGGCCTAAGCGTAAAATTACCTTCCATGTCTGTCTGCGTACCCTTGATTTGTTTTCCGTCTTGCTTAGCAACGACGTTGGCAAAAGGCACAGGCTCTTTTGTCTTCGGATCGATAATGGTACCTTTAATAGTACCCTGCGCGAGGACGATGTTCGCCATCAGCAGCAGACCGATTGTCATTAGTACTTTTCTAAACATACTCATTTAGGTATTATTACTACAATGGATTAATTAATTTCAGAGGGTTGTATTTCGGAAAGATACTTATTATTAAGGATAGCATCATAAATAAAGGCCTGGCGGAGGTCGAAATCGACAGCTCCCGCAGCATCATTGCCCACAACGCTGGCCGAGCCTGCCGGCTGGGATGAGGCAGCATGATAGAGCGGCTGGGAAGGCTTGCTGGAAGACATGCCCTGCGCCGTTTCCGTCTCATAGCTGAAGTAGCCAGCCGACCCCACCTCGGAAGAGAATGGGGACGAAGCGCTTGAAGGTCTCGCTTCCTGTGTGTCGTCAAAGAGTGACTCGAAGGCATTCTTGACAGTGCCCTCATCAGAAGGAGTGCCACTCCCCAGTTCGGACATTTGTTTCTGATACGCCTTGCGTACCTTCAGCCCGAACCAGAGAGCCACTGCCAAAAATATAAGGAAACCGTTCATTATATACTAAGATTATCCTCTATAGTTCTTTCTATTTCGTTCCCTGGGCAACCAGCATCTTTTCTTTGCGGGAAATCTCATACACGACGGAGCAAGCTATGCACACCGACGAGAAGACACCGCAGAGAACACCGACCAGGATTGCGAAGATAAAGCCGCGGATTACCTCACCGCCAAAGATAAACATCATCAGCAGGGTGAAGAAAGTGGTGCCGCTAGTGTTGATGGTACGAGCCAATGTGGAGTTGATGGCATCGTTCATATGAGTTTTGAGGTCACGTTTGGGGTAAAGTTTGCGATATTCGCGCACGCGGTCGAAGATAACCACGGTAGCATTGATAGAGTAACCGATGACTGTCAACACAGCAGCGATGAACGACTGGTCGACATCGAGGTTGAAGGGGAGAAGACCATGCAGGAGGGCAAAGGCACCAATGACCAAGATGGTGTCATGAGCCAGAGCAGTGACACTACCCACACCAAAACGCCAGCTGCGGAAGCGGAGCCCGATGTAGACGAACATAACCAACAGACCTCCGATAACGGCCAAGAAAGCGTTGCGCACCAAGTCGTTTGCAATGGTGGCGCCCACCTGCTCGGACTGGATAATACCAAGAGGATTGGTCTCGGTGCTGCGGAACTCGTCCTCGGTGATGCCGTTGGCGAAGTAGTCTTTCGTGCCGTTGTACAGGAGGGTTGCAATCTCGTTGTTGACAGCTTCACCATCCTCATTGACTTTATACTTGGTGGTAATCTTCAACTGCGAGCTGGGACCATAGGTCTTCACCTCGGGGGCCTCGCCGAACTGATCGTTCAAAGAGGCGCGGACATCAACTGCGTTGACGGGCTGGTCGAAACGAACCACATAGGTGCGTCCACCAGTGAAATCGATACCGCGGCTCAAACCACGGCCGATGATACCAATCAGGCAGATGGCGATAGCACAACATGCGATTATATAGAACACTTTGCGCTTGCCGATGAAATCGACGTGAGCGTCGCGCATGAAGTTTTCGGAGAAGGGGAAGGAGAAGTTCATCTTCTTCTTGTGGTTCAACATCCAGTCGATGCAGAGACGGGTGATAAAGATAGAAGTGAACAGCGAGGTGGCAATACCGATGCAGAGGGTGACTGCAAAGCCTTGCACAGGGCCGGAACCGAACATGATAAGAACGAGGCCCAGGAGGAAGGTGGTCACCTGGCCGTCGATAATGGCAGAGAGAGCATTCTTGAAACCTTCGTCCACCGAGTTCACGAGGCTCTTGCCCGCGCGCAACTCTTCTTTGATACGCTCGTATATAATGACGTTACCGTCAACAGCCATGGCCAAGGTGAGTACGATACCTGCGATACCCGGCATCGTCAGAACTGAGCCGATGGAGGCAAGAACACCCATCAGCAGGAAGATATTGGTAATCAGCGCGACAACCGACACCCAACCGCCGCGGTTGTAGAACACAACCATGTAGAGCAGCACAATGACGAAGGCCAGGATGAAGGAGATAAGACCTCTGTGGATGGACTCCTGACCCAACGAAGGACCCACGACGGCCTCCTGGACTATAACGGCAGGAGCAGGGAGCTTACCAGACTTCAGGATATTGGCCAGGTCTTTGGCCTCTTCCAGCGTGAAGTCGCCAGTGATGGAGGAGCGCCCACCTGCAATCTCGCCGTTCACGACGGGAGCGGAATACACTAAGTCGTCAAGGACGATAGCGATGCACTTCCCAACATTCTCACCCGTGATACGCTTCCACTCGCGCGCACCTTCATTATTCATAGTCATAGAAATCTCGTTGCCGCCTGCATTGCTGAAGTCCTGGCGGGCATCGGTGATAACACCACCGTCGAGTAATGCGGAACCGTCACGCGTATTGATGCGAATGGCAAAAAGCTGATAGACATCAGAACCGTCCTTAATGGGTTTGGCGCTCCAGAGGAACTTCACAGTGCGGCTGTCAAGAACCTTCTTGTCGAAGGCCATATTGATAAGACGGCTGATTTCGTCGCGGCTCTTGGCGCGGGCATAACCCACAACCGGACCGTTGAGGAGACCGCCCTGTTCATTGATATTCGGCATGAGCATATTCTCATTGAAGAGGGGATGGTCTTTGGCGAACTCGCTCATAGTGGATTCGACATCGCTCTCCTTCTCGTCATTCAGTGCGCTCAGGAGGGCGTTGGTGTCGGCAGCCTCTGCGACAGCAGCAGTGTCTTCGGAAGCGGTCTCGGCCTGTTCCTCGGTGCCACCGATTGAAGCAATATATTTGTCGGCCTTTTCAAGCATCTGATAGGCCTCGGCATTATCATAGGTCAGCCAGAACTCCAACTGGGCAGTGCCTTGGAGGAGCTTGCGGACACGCTGGGGGTCCTTTACGCCGGGGAGCTCGACAAGGATACGCTCGGAGGCACGCAACTGCTGGATGGTGGGCTGGGCGACACCGAACTTGTCGATACGTTGACGGAGGATTTCATAGGTACGGTCATAAGCACCGGCGGCCTCTTCTTTCACCACGCGGATGACAGCATCGTTGTCGTCATTCAATTTGATGCGGTCGCGCAGCTGAGTGTTGAAATAGGGAGCCAGCTGAACATTGGGGTTCACCTCACGGATGGCGTCGTAGAACAGCGAGACGAAGTCACGGTTGGTCGTTCTCTTCTGGTTGGCGACGGCCATGTCGATGGCCTTGTTGAAGACAGAGTCCTCTGTGTGGCTGGCGAGAGCACGAACCACATCAACGGTCGAGACTTCAAGCATCACGTTCATACCGCCTTTCAGGTCCAGACCGAGGTTGATTTCGCGGGCTTGGCACTGACGGTAGGTAAATCCGAGGTATACTTTCTCACTTGCCATGGAGTCAAGGTACTGGGTCTCACGAGCCACCTGAAGCGAGTCTTTCAGCGTCTGGGCATACAGCTCATCACCGTTGGCTTTGGCATTGATGAAATTTTGTGTTGTTGCACTCTGAACATAGGCGTCTGCCACCGCGGAAGCGTTCTTCTCCACCCTGCTTGTAACAAAAGTAAACGACAATTGATACAAACACACTAAGACAAATGCCCATGTAAGAAATTTAATAAGTCCTTTATTCTGCATATCTTACGTATTAAAGTTATATTTAGTTATTACTCTATTTGAACATGCAAAGATATGAAAAAAACTCGACACAACAAGGTTTTTCCAAAAAAAAGATGTATTTTTGCAAAAAAATACCGGCATGAAAAACGACAAAGCAGAGCAAACCCTCCGGCACCTCCCCATCTCACAATGGGATGAGGACGACCGCCCACGTGAGAAGATGGTCAAGCAAGGTAAGAAAAGCCTTACCGACAGCGAACTGATAGCCATCTTGTTGCGCACTGGCATCCCCGGTGCCAGTGCCATCGATTTGGCCAAGTCTATCCTTATCCAAGCCAACGGCCGCCTTAGCGAGCTGGCTCGGCTCGAAGTGAGCGACCTGCAAAACAGCAACAAAGGCCTCGGGATGGCCAAAGCCGTCACCATCCTTGCAGCCCTCGAACTGGGCAACCGCATGCTGGGAGAGGTCAATTCCGACAAGGAGGACATCATACGCAGTAGCGACGACCTCTTCCGCTTCATCGCATCCAGCATCGTCGACCTCCCCACTGAGGAGTTTTGGGCCATCTATCTAAACCAAAGGAACAAAGTAACTTGGAGACAACGGATTGGTGCTGGCGGACTCACCCAGACCACCGTCGACCTCCGCATTATTTTCCGCGCCGCCCTGGAACACAACTCCGTTGCACTAGCCGTAGTCCACAACCACCCCTCCGGCAACCTCACACCCAGCCAAGCCGACAAAGAGCTGACCAAACGCATTGCCAGTGCAGGCAGCATATTGAATGTCAAACTGATTGAACACCTCATCATAGGTGTTCGCCCCAGCGGCAAACCCGACTATTTCAGTTTTGCTGAGAACGGGCTTTTGTAATCTCCACCGACACTGAATCCAACTGCCCGCCCAACGGGGGGTTGAGTTTCGAAACCTTCACCCTGACCGAGTCTATCGCAGGGTACTTCCTGAGCAGCGTCTCCCCTATTCTGTCGCCCACATGTTCCAAAAGGTGCGAGGGTTTCTGCATCTCTTTTTTCAGCGTCTGGTACACATCCAAATAGCTCACTGTGTCCGCTATATTGTCGGTCTGCTGCGCCTTGGAAGTGTCCGTCACAAACGACAAATCCACCAAGAAATTTGTGCCGATGGTCTGCTCCTCGGCAAAGCATCCATGATAGGAATAAAAACGCATTCCTTGGAGTGTGATAATACTCATAGAGTCAAATCGGTATGATACTGATGACGCTACCTTGCCTTGCCTTCTACACAATTGCGTCAAACTGCTTCAAGAATCTGAGGTCGTTCTCAAAATAGAGACGGAGGTCACGAATTTGGTATTTCAGCATGGCCATGCGCTCCACACCCATGCCGAGAGCAAATCCGCTGTACTCGTTGGGGTCGATGCCTGAAGCCTTGAGCACGTTGGGGTCTACCATGCCGCATCCTAGGATTTCCAGCCAGCCCGTACCCTTACAGATATTGCAACCCTTGCCTCCGCAGATGCCGCAGGAGATGTCCATCTCAGCCGACGGTTCTGTGAAAGGGAAATAAGAAGGGCGCAGACGTATTTGAGTCTGCTCGCCGAACATTTCTTTAGCGAAATAGAGCAACGTCTGCTTCAAGTCGGCAAACGACACGTTCTTATCCACATACAATGCTTCCACCTGATGGAAAATGCAGTGGGCGCGTGCGCTGATGGCCTCGTTGCGGAACACACGCCCAGGGGCTATGATGCGGATGGGCGGCCTGTTGTTCTCCATCACACGAACCTGCACCGACGAGGTATGGGTGCGCAACGCCACCTCCTGTCTGCCCTCCTCCTTCTCCACAAAGAAGGTGTCTTGCATATCGCGCGCAGGATGGTCGGGCGGGAAATTCAAAGCGGAGAAGAGATGCCAGTCGTCCTCTATTTCAACCGACTCGGCCACGGAGAAGCCGATATGCGAGAAAATCTCCGTGATTTCGTTCATCACCACCGACAGCACATGGCGGCTGCCAAGCTCGGCAAAATCGGTGGGCATGGTCAAGTCGCCGGTTGTCGCTTGATCCTGATGGTCTTCAACGAAAACCTTGAACTCTTCTATCTTGTTCATAGCCGTCACCTTGAGCATGTTCAACGCCTTGCCCAAATCCTTTTTCTCCTCATTTGGCACACTCTTGAACTGCTCGAAGAGGTCGGCGATAATGCCTTTCTTGCCCAAATACTTCACTCTAAAGAGTTCGACATCAGTGGCTCTGTCTTGGAATTTCTCAATCTGTGTGGCCTGGATATCATCGATATAGGCCTGAATTCTATCTTTCAACAAGTTCATCTCTCTACAATATACATCTTCATTTTAACATCTTCAACGGGGCGGTCGTTCGGCCCGCAGGTCACGGCGGCAATCTTGTCAACCACATCTATACCCTCCACCACTTCACCAAACACAGTATAGTCGCCATCCAGAAAGGGTGTCCCGCCGAGTGTGGCATACACCTGTGCTTGTTCGGGAGTGAACGTCTTGCCCATACGCTGCTCAAGCATTTTCAACTTATTGGCATCCCACGTCGTCCCCTGGACAATGTAAAACTGACAAGAAGAGGAGCGCTTCTCCGGGTTCACGGCATCCGCCTGCCGTGCAGCAGCCAATGCCCCTTTCTTATGGTAAAGACCCGGTACAAACTCAGCCGGGAGGGTATAGCCCAACTCCCCGTCGCCAAGCATCTGACCCGGCTTTGCATCGCGCGATTTGGGGTCGCCGCCCTGTATCATAAACTGGTTGATGACCCGGTGAAAAAGCAAATCGTTATACGTTCCCTCTTTCACCAACTTTATGAAATTATCACGGTGGAGAGGGGTCTCGTTATACAATTTTACCACCATGTCACCATATGAGGTCTCAATTTTAACGAAATAAGCCTTCTCTGGACTTTTCCTCTGACTCCCAATATCTTGAGAGAATGAAACCCATGAAATAAAGAAGAAAAATAATAAAAAACTAATTTTTTTTGTTGTCATACCACGATTTTTTGTTATCTTTGCAGTTGCAAAATTAGTCAAAAAAATTCATATAAACACAAAAATAAACGATTTTTTATGAAGAAAAAACGCCTTCTGCCAATCGGAATTCTGTTAATCAGTTTATTATCCACACTCGCTTTTTCATCCTGTCATAAGGATACGTGGTGCTATCTCGATGTCACAGTAATCGATTCCAAGTACGACAACGCCCCTGCTGGCGGTGCATGGGTGAAAGTCCAATATGTCAAAAAGAACGAAGCCGACCCCCTGAACCCCATCGTCGGCACCATCTCCGACACGGGCCAATGCAACGCCAACGGCATTTACAAAACCAAATTCTACGCCCCCGCCATCTTCACTATCGTTGCCCGCGTCAAAGAGCCCGACACCCTGAACAACAAAGAATACTACCGTGAAGGCGAGAAATCCATCCGCCTCAAAGAGGGCGAAGTAGTCTCCGCCACCGTCAAGATTGTCGGCGAGAAAGTCTTAGGCCGAGCCGATTTCCGCGACATTTAATCTTTTTGAGGGCTTATAAAAGAAAGCCCTCTATACCCCACATAAAATGGGGTCGCGGCCGAATAGGAGCAATCCCGTTTTATGTGGGGACCACCAAGTAAATATACCCCAGCGTGCCGAAGACACGCGCTTTCAAAACTGAATTAATAGAACGCATCCATAGCCCATGCCTTTTCAATTCACCGATAGCGACCGCAAGCAAATGGCCGCACTTGGTTTGACGGAAGAAGCTGTCAACCATCAAATAGACAACTTCCGACAGGGTTTCCCAAAAACCCAACTCATTGAAGCCGCGACTGTCGAAAACCGCGGTATTTTACGCCTCAGCGATGCCGACATCAACCGCTATGTCGACTACTATGCCAAAGCCTCACGGGACAAGAAACTCCTCAAGTTCGTTCCCGCCTCTGGTGCCGCCACCCGCATGTTCAAAGACCTCTACTCCTTCGCCTCCACCTATTTCGGCATCGACTACAAAATCGAGAAAGAACACCCCTCCGTGAAGGAGTTCCTCGAAAAAATCCGCACCTTTGCATTCTATAACGACCTCGTCGACTGCATGTCGAAATACAACGCCGACTTCGAGGACTATATGAATCGTGGCGACTTCACCACCATCATCAACTTCCTACTCAAAGAGCAATACATGGGCTACGGCAACCTCCCTAAAGGACTGCTCAAATTCCACAAATACGGACACCTCCAGCGCACACCCATCGAAGAACACATCGTCGAAGGTGCCGAATATGCCCGCATGAGCAACGACACCGTCAACATCCACTTCACCGTATCACCCGAACACCGCACCCTCTTCCGCAAGAAGATTGCCGAAGTGAAGCGATACTATGAAGACGCCTTCCATGTAAAGCTCCATATCACCTTCTCCGAGCAGAAGCACTACACCGACATCATCGCCGTGGACGAGCAGAACAACCCCATCCGCGACGACGAAGGCAAGCTGGTCTTCCGTCCCGGCGGGCATGGAGCTCTCATCGAGAACCTCAACGAGCAGCATGCCGACATCATCTTTGTGAAAAACATCGACAACGTCGTACCTGACTGGATGAAGCACACCACCATAGTCTACAAGAAAGTACTTGCCGGGCTTCTGCTCAACCTACAGCAGCAAACCTTCGAGTACCTCCGCCTCCTCGACAAGAAAGTCAGCAAGAAAGACCTGATAAAAATCGAACGTTTTGCTCAAAAGCAGCTCCACATCAACCTCGACGAAGACTACCGCAAGAGCAACTTCAAGAAACAGGTCCAACAGCTACGCGCCCTTCTTAACCGCCCGATGCGCGTCTGCGGCATGGTCAAGAATCAAGGCGAACCCGGCGGTGGCCCCTTCTTCACCCTCAACACCCAAGGTGTCAAAAGCCTTCAGATTGTCGAGACCGCACAAATCAACAAGAAGGACCCCGCCCAAGAAGCCATCCTCGCCAGCGCCACCCACTTCAACCCTGTCGACCTCGTCTGTGCTATCAAAGACTATCATGGCCGTTACTTCAACCTACGGCAGTACATCGACCCGGCCACAGGATTCATCAGCAAGAAGAGCAAAGGAGCCACCATCCTCAAGTCGCAGGAACTCCCGGGCCTCTGGAACGGTGCTATGGCAAACTGGATTACCCTCTTTGTCGAAGTGCCTCTCGCCACCTTCAACCCCGTCAAGACCGTCAACGACCTCCTGCGCAAAGAACACCTCGAAAGCTAACACATATCACCATAAAACAGGCCCCTCATAGGGTGGGCATGCTTTATTGTACATGTGAATGCAGTAATGTGTTACGCCTTCATATATGAAGGAAATCATGTAGGCTTCCGATAGCGAAGCGGAGAACAAACGGAAAGTCCTATGGACTTTCGTCAAAGTGGATAATACATTTTGGAACAACGATATAGACAAATGTATTGTCCATTTTAATTCTGCTTTAAGCCCCATTTTAACTCCTCATTGTTATATGTTTGGTTATGATAGTAAAGGTATAGCATTTCAATTTAATTGGAAAACCTTTGAATTTGAAGAAAGAGAAAGGGTATCGTTCAGTAGGGAAGATTTATAAACCATAAAACATTATTTACTTGCATAATAAGTTATATCTAAAAAGGCACAGAAAAACAAATCAAAATACAAATTGGTATGAATATATTGAGTTACAACGAATTTGTTGAAGACCAAAATTATGAGACAATAGAAGAACTATTGCAGACCGTCTATACCGATGAAATGTTGTTAGAAATGGCAAACATTTCACAAAACACTACGGGATTGGATGTTATTATATGGGTGCAAACTAATAATACACAATCGACGGGGAAACATAATCTGCCACGAATAAAGTTCCAAAACAATACGGCTACAAAAATTCAAATCAACGAACTGATTCCCATTTCCATTTCTGACGAGCCAAAGATATTGTTAAAGAACAATGACTTGAATAAAATCAAAATCAGTCAAACACAAATCAATGGGATAAAACAATGGATTATGAAAAACAAAGAAATATTGATTGATTATTGGGAAGAGAAAATAACGACAGATGAATTATTTCAGAAACTAATAAAGTTGGTTTGAATAATTGATAGCGTAAATCTAAATAAACTAAAGGAAGTCAGACGACCTCCTTTTTGTTATACTCCATTTTAACAAGACTAAAGTAGATAATTCCGTTTATTTATGTCAAACAAAGTACATATCACCCTTGACGATGGGAGCGTGGTGGAGACTACGATGCACCCGGTGATTGTGTCGGCGAGTAGGGCGACGGATATTCCGGCGTTCTATGTTGACTGGTTCTTTTATCGGCTGCGGAAGGGGTATTCGGCTTGGATTAATCCGTTCAACAACAAGAAGGGGTATGTGTCGTATCAGGACACGCGGTTTATTGTCTTTTGGTCGAAGTATCCCAAGCCTCTGTTGGAGCATCTGGACGAACTCGATAAACGTAATATCGGCTGCTATATCCAATATACGCTGAATAACTATGAGTGTGAGGGGTTGGAGAAGAATGTGCGACCGCTGGCAGGGCGTATAGACACTTTCAAGAGACTTGTGGACTGCCTTGGCCTAGGCAGGGTTATCTGGCGTTTCGATCCGCTGGTGCTGACGGATAGAATCACCTCAGATGTGCTGCTTGACAAGATTGAACGCATCGGTAACCAGCTGAAAGGGTATACAGAGAAACTGGTGTTCAGCTTTGCAGACATCGCCACATATCGCAAGGTAAAGCACAACCTGAAAGAGTCGAACATCAACTATCGAGAATGGACTGAACAGGAAATGTTTGACTTCGCCAAGCAACTTGTGGAACTCAACAAGAAGTGGGGCTACACATTGGCCACCTGCGGGGAGAAGATTAATTTGCCAGGTATGGCACATAATAGCTGCATCGACCACGATTTGATTATCCGACTTGCCCACAATGACAAGGCATTGATGGATTATCTCGGTGTTAGGATAATCCCTGCTGAAAAAGACATGTTCGGCAATGTGGAGTTACCCGAAGGTGCCATCCAACTGGACGACGGCACAGCAGCCATTCAAAAGAAGAAGATGCCCGATAAGGGGCAGCGGGCGGCCTGCGGCTGCATGGTGAGCAAGGACATCGGGCAGTACAACACCTGCCCGCATCAGTGTGAATACTGCTATGCCAACGCCTCAAAGGAACTCGCCACGGAGAACTGGCACCGCCATCAACTCAACCCGCATTCTGAGCTAATCATCCCACAAGATAAAGACATCTAGAAAGACCTCGTTCATGTCAAACATGAATAAAGGTGGGTTCTACTAATTCGTTTTCATTGTCATTGCGTTCTCCGTTTCGCTTTTGCTCCACTATCGCAAGTACACCGAACTTGCTTCACTTCGAGACGCTGAGTAGCAGACTTTTTACCTACTCCCCACACTGCGTTTCTTGTGTGGGGTTATTAAGATTCAGCTTCTTCGAGGCTGTTGAGGAATCAATCACATATTGCATAAGAGCCAAGGTGTTTTCAGAAAACAGACAGGGTTGATTGGCGGCATAACCACCCGTCAGGTGAACGGACGTACCATCACCAGCGAGAAGGTGACCCGCAGCACCTCGAAGACCCTCGCGCAAATGGTGCGTTACGTGCAGCTGGCCAGCCCGGCGAACCCCTACTGCGCTTTCGCGGACACGTTGTACCCTTCGCTCGAAGACAGGCCCGCCGTGGTGAGCGAGCACAACGCCTCCACGAGCGGAAGCCTGGACATTTTCACCGCCTACTTCTTCAAGGACGAGGCAGACCAGAGCGGCACAGTGGTGGCGGCCTACCAGGTGACCCGCGGCTCGCTGCCTGGCACCGCTACGTCACCAGTGGCGGTACCGGCGTAGGAGGAATAGGAACAATAGAGGCTATGGTTCCTCTACGGGAAGTAAAGATGAGGGTGGCTTCTTTCAACACCCTTTTTACTTCTTTTTTCTTTCTCTTTAAATTCAGACCCCTAATGTAAACTATGGCTGATTGTTTTTCAAACTTTCCCAATGTCGTTGATGTACACCGTTTCGCCTTGCTCTACTATCTCAACTTCACTACGAGACTCTGAGTCGTAAGGCTAACCTTGGTCTACACTGCGAATAGAGAGGTTGTTCCTTTTGGTCGCGACCTCATCCTTGTGTGGGGTTCTTCGAGATATTGCTCCATTTCGACAAAGCGAACTGGCTTGTTTTGCATCCTACTTCCGCAACACTATTAAAATTCAGCATCTTCTGTGCTGTTGAAAAGACGGTCAACTATAACATCCGAGCAGATTCAGAAACGGCCGTGTGCTCCGCCGCCACCGAAACTGCCGCCTCCAAAGCCGCCAAAGCCACCGAAACCGCCTGAGGAGCTGCCGAAGCCACCGCCAAAGCCGCCGGGGATGCCGCCCCAATAGATGCCGCCACGACGGTTGCGGCTGCTGCCCGAGGAGCTGCCACCGGTGAAGTCGTCTTTGTCGAAGTCATGGGGATGCTTCTTGTTGTAACGGGCGCCCAGAACGAAACAAACAATAACCAACAGGAGCAAGACACCCAACATGGTGAAGAGCGCACGGCGGTTCTCCTGACGATACTGGTCGTAATTGTACTCGCCACGACAGACGGGTTCAATGACGTCTAAAGCCTGCGAGATAGCCTTGTAGTAGTCGCCATTCGATAAGGGGTCAATCATCTGGTCGTCAATGATGTGCTTGCAGAAGGCATCGGGCAGTGCGCCCTCGAGGCCATATCCAGGCAGAAGGGCAACATCGCCGTAGGGCTCCTCCTCGGTCTTGGATTTGATGAGGATGAGGACACCGTTTTTCAAGTCCTTCTGCCCCACGCCCCAAGTGGTACCGATGCGGGTACCCAGCTCCATGATTTCGCATCCGTGGAGCGACGGGGTGATGATGACGAGGATTTGGTTGGAGGTGCTGTCGTCGAAAGCCACAAGCCGTTTCTCCAAGGTTTCGCGCTGTTTATCGGAGAGCATGGAGGAGTAGTCGTTGACCAGACGGTTGGTGGGTTCGGGACACCACAAGTCCTGTGCCGACATGAAGCATGTCGGCAACAGGAACAGGAGAAGGAAAAGCCGCTTCATCAGAAGTCAAATTTCACTTCGACGGGTTCTTCGCTACCCTCAGGAGCGGTGAAGTAGCCCTTCTTTTCAAAACCGCAGATGCCCGCGACGATGTTGTTGGGGAAGCGGCGGAGCATCTTGTTATAAGCATTCACAGCGTCGTTGAAACGGCCACGCTCGGTGGTGATGCGGTTCTCGGTGCCTTCGAGCTGAACCTGCAGGTCACGGAAGCCCTGGGTGGCTGTCAGTTCGGGATAGCGTTCAACCACCACGTTGATGCTGCGAGTGAGGGCACTGGAAAGGGCATCCTGAGCCTTTTGGAATTGAGCCACATTAGCCTCGGTGAGATTGTTGGGGTCGACCTGTACGGAGCCAGCCTTGGCACGGGCCTCGATGACTTCGGTCAGGGTGCCCTTTTCATAATTGGCAGCACCCTGCACGGTGGCGACCAACTGAGGGATGAGGTCGGCACGGCGCTTGTAGGCGTTCTCCACCTGCCCCCATGCCTGGGAGACGTTTTCTTCGGTGTTGACCAATTTGTTGTTGATACCGACACCCCAAAGGAAGGCAACGGCTACAATTCCTAATACAACCAGGAGGGTAATTGTTGATTTCTTCATGACTGTTATATGTTTTGAAATATTTAAAATGCAAAGATATACATTTTTTAGAAATTGATGACAGTTTTGCCGATAAAAAAGACTCATTCACGGCTTAACCAGCTATTATTCTATAACTTTTACGCTTCGGCAACCGAGGGACACCGTCTCGAAAATGGCACCAACTGTTTGAAACCGCCGCCGTTTTCCCTGATTTTTATCCCTTGGGAGTGACTCACCACAGCGCTTGAAGGGCGTGGTGGAAAAGAAAAATGAAAAAAAATTTTGCCATGTCGAAATAATATTGTAATTTTGCAACACGTTTTTTGAGCCACATTTTCAAATTACGCACAACAAATCAAGCAGTTAACAAATTAATAATAATTGTGTCATGGGTATAAATGCTAACAAAAAATTAAAGAGAAGAAAAGTCAGAATCAATGGCAACAAGAACTCCACCAACAACTGGGGTATCAATGCCGCTGGCTGGAATGCCGTTCACAAAGCCGTCATCAACGCCGAATAAGCGCAACAACGCAATGTGATAGAGGGTATGAACGACACCCTCATTGTAGAAAAGTGTTCATAATGATTTTGTTTAAAGGGTTTGAAAAGCTCGCCATACGGCGGGCTTTTTGATTTAGGACGGTATGAATAACATGCTTGAATTTGACGCTGTCATCATCCAGAACGGCACCATGGATGCCGCGTATGTGGAGGTTCCTTACGACATAAAAGCCCTCTTTGGGAAAGGGCGGCTGCTGGTGCACGCCACCTTCGACGGTGTGCCTTACGACGGACAGATGGTGCGGATGGGCACTCCCTGCCACATCATCGGTATACGGAAGGACATCCGGCAGAAGATTGGCAAAAGCTTCGGCGACACGGTGCATGTCACCTTCTGCGAACGCTGCTAGACATGACGGCATCAGGGACGTATGTCGAGTGGACGGCCATCAAGCTTGGCACCCACAAGGTCATCGCCATGATAGATGAGCTTGAGCGAGAAGAAAGGCTGCGCTGAGTTCTTCAACAAGCGGAGGAAGATTTTGTCGCCCTCCCACAGGGTGAGGTCGAACAGCCTCTGTTTCTCAATCCATTCTAGTTCGCCCTCGTCGCAAGGAATCTCTTCACCGCACCAACGGGATGCGGTGAAGAGGTGCATGTATTCGCAAGGCCACACATCGCTGATAAAGGTGACGATGCCCCGATAGCGCCATTCAAGGATGTCCAAACCGGTTTCCTCCCTGACCTCACGTATCATACATTCGTCGGGGCTTTCATCCGCCTCGCATTTGCCCCCCACGCCAATCCATTTGTCGTGGCTGGCATCGTTGGCTTTCTTTACACGATGGAGCATGAGGTACTTGTCGTCCTGTTCCAGATAGCAGAGTGTGGTCTGTTTCATCGTCCTAAATGTTTGGGGTTTGTAAGATGGGTGTCTTTTGAGGCATGCCGCTTGGCGTACCATTCATAGACGATAGGGATTACGAAGATATTGAGCAGGGTGGAAGTGATGAGTCCTCCGAGAACCACCACGGCCATAGGTGCCTGGATTTCGTTGCCAGGATGGTCAGCCGCCAGTACCATAGGCACCAGCGACAGGGCGGTGGTGAGTGCTGTCATGAGGATGGGGTTGAAACGGTCGAGGGAGCCTTGCATGATGAGGTCGCGAGGCGAGACGGTAGCATCGTTCCTTTGTGCGAAGAGGACTTGGAAGCGCGAGACCAGGAGGATGCCGTTGCGCGTGGCAATGCCGAAGAGGGTGATGAAGCCTATCAGTGCAGGGGTGCTGAGGGTGTTGGCTCCCAGCTTGACGGCCATCACACCACCGATAAGAGCCAAGGGTAGGTTGAGCAGTACGATGAGGGAGAGGGAGAGACTCTTGAACTCGGTGTAGAGCAATAGGTAGATGACGATGAGTGCGACGATGAAGACTAAGATAAGTGTACGTGTGGCACTCTTGGCACTTTCGAACTGGCCACCATAGTCGATGCGGTAGCCTTCGGGAAGCGGAACCTTGGCTTCGATAGCCTTCTGCACCTCCTCCACAACACCGATGGCATCGCGGCCACTGACGTTGGCAGAGACGACCAGCTTGCGCTGCACATTCTCACGTGAGATGGTGTTGGGTCCTCCCACGGAGACCACGTCGGCCACCACGCCCAGCGGGACTTTGCCGCCGCCATAGGTGTCGATGAGGGCATCCTTGACATCCTCAATGGTGAGGGTGTCGCTGGCGAAACGCTGCTTCATGACGAGGTCGAAGCTGCGCTGCCCTTCATACACATCGCCTATCTTCTCGCCATTGAACGCCGTGGCCACGAAGCGGTTGAACTGCTCCATGGTGATACCGTATTGGGCAAGCATGGCACGATTGGCACGCACTTGCAGCTGCGGGGTCTCGGTCTGCTGCTCCACATTGATGTCCACCAAGCCGTCGATATCAGAGACAGTCTCTTTGATTTTGTTACCCAGCATATAGAGCTGGCTGAGGTCGGTACCGAAAATCTTGATGGCGATGGTGGCCTGTGTGCCGCTGACCATGTGGTCGATGCGGTGTCCCAGCGGCTGCCCCACACTGGTAACAACGCCCGGGACGGATGCCAGCCGTGCACGAACCTCGGACATGAATGCCTCCTTGTCCCTGTCGGAGAGTTGGAAGTTGACATCAATCTCCGCACCATTGGTTGCCTGCGAGTGTTCGTCCAACTCGCCACGGCCAGTGCGTCGAGAGGTGGAAGTGACCTCTGGAATGGAGAGGAGTTCTTTCTCCAGCATGATGCCAAGCTTGTTGCTCTCTTCCAGTGAGATGCCTGGCTTGGCAACGGCGGCGATGGTGAGAGACCCCTCGTTGAACGAGGGCAGGAAATCGCGTCCCACGGTGAACATAAGCCCTACAGACACAAGCAGGAGCGCCAAGGTAGTAAGGAGAACGGGACGTCGGCGGTCCAAAGCCCACTGGAGCATGCGACGGTATCCCTTGGAGAGCCAAGAAGCCAACCAGCTGTCTTTCTCGCGGCGGTTCAGATAAGCCTCGTCTGAAAGCAAGAGTTTGCAGAGGAGCGGTGTGACGGTCATGGCCACCAGCAACGACATGAAAAGGGCAATGAGGTAGGCGATGCCCAGAGGTTTGAGCATGCGGCCTTCGAGCCCGTCGAGGAAGAACAGGGGCACGAAGGTAATCATCACGATGAGAGTGGCATGGATGATGGAGCTGCGTATCTCGGAAGATCCATGGAAGACGACGTTGTAAGCGGTGTTGCGCTGCTCGGGGGGCAGCCGGTGATTCTGACGGAGGCGTTTATAGACATTCTCCACATCGATGATGGCGTCGTCCACCACGGAGCCGATGGCGATGCACATGCCGCCCAGCGTCATGGTGTTGATTTCATAACCCAAGAGATAGAGACACAACACAGTACCCAAGAGCGAGAGTGGGATGGAGATGATGGAGATGAGCGTGGTGCGGAAACTGCCGAGGAAGAGGAAGAGCACGATGACGACGAAAACAGCCCCTTCGAGGAGTGCCTTGCCCACATTGCCCACTGAAGACTCGATGAAGTCGGCCTGACGGAAGATATGGGTGTTCATCTTGACGTCGGCGGGGAGGGTCTTGGCGATATTCTGCAGGTTGGCCTCGATATTCTCTGTAACGCGAAGAGTGTTGATGTTGGGCTGTTTGGAGATCGAGAGTATGATGGCTGGTTTGGCATTGCATGAGGCGTAGCCCATCTTAGGGGCATTGCCCACACGCACCTCGGCGACATCGCTGAGACGGACAGAATGTCCATTGTGCATGGTGACCAAGGAAGCACCCAGCTCATCGACATCGCAGGAACGGCCCATGCCGCGGAGGGCATATTCGTTGCCGAAGTCGCGGATGACACCACCCGTGGAGTTGGCACTGATACTGCCCAAAGCCTCAATGTCGGCCATGCTGACACCGTAAGCCTGCATTCGTATCGGGTCGGCGAGGATTTGATACTGCTTGTAGTCGCCACCGATGATGGTGACCTGCGAGACACCGCCGGTACCGAGGATGGCAGGTTTTACCACCCATTCAGCGATGGTGCGGAGTTCCTGCTGCGAGGTAGGGCTGGCAACTTGTGCGGAGTCGTCGATTTGAAGGCCCACAAAGAGTATTTCGCCCATCACGCTGCTTTGGGGGGCCAAGACAGGAGTGATGCCATCGGGCAACTGTTCGGCAAGGGTTGTCATCTTCTCGCTGACTATCTGGCGGGCGCGGAAGACATCCATGCCCCAGTCGAATTCGACAAAGACAAAACTGGCACCAGCCAGGGATGTGGAACGAACCCGGCGCACATTGGTGGCCCCATTGACAGCCGTTTCGATAGGAAAGGTAACGAGGCGTTCTACCTCTTCGGGGGCCATGCCATGGGCATCAGTCATAACCACCACCTGAGGGGCAGTAAGGTCGGGGAAGACATCTATGTCGGTGCGGTTGGCGGACCACAATCCCGCAAGCATGAGCAGGATTGCCGACACAAGGATAAAGAGCTTGTGGTCTAAGCTGAATTGTATTATTTTGTTGAGCATTGTGGGAACGCGTTAATGTGTTAATGTGTTGAATCAATGGTTGAATGCTTGAATTATTGCTTGAATGCTTGATTGTGTTAATGCCTGAGTGGCTGCCGCCTTAAGAATTAAGAATTTGCTGCCGCCCCCTCTAACCTTTAAGCTGTAACCTTTAAGCTGTAACTCGCTACAGTTCGACGGAATAGAGAAGGAGGTGGAGCTGTTCCAACTGGCGGGCGGTGCTCCAAATCGTAGTCTCTATTTCGTTATAATAGTTGACCTGCTGGAGATATTGCTCCAGGCTGATTTCGCCCATTTCCAAAGCTCTGTCAAGGAGGCCGACACTGTTGTTCTGCCTGAAGGCGGATTTGAGGTTTTGGAGGTCGCGAATCAGGGCCTTATGGCGGTGATACATGCATTCGAGTTTGGTAAAGAGTTCGGTACGCTTGGCCTCCAGCGTCGCTTGGGAGGCTGCGGTTTGCAACTTGGCGGCACGGACGGCACGCTGCTGGCTCCAAAGGGGGAGGGTCACCCCCACGGTAGCCCCACGCCAGGTGTCACCCACCACGTTTTCGGCGGCATAGCCCACGGAGAGCTGCGGCAGCCACTGGGCACGGCTTAGCCGCTCCTCCTGCCGACTGATGGCGAGCTGGTTGTCAAGCTGCAGGAGTTCGGGGTTGCGCATCTCCATCTGCTCATACCATGCTTCGAAACTGGGCTCCGACCACACCGAATCGTAGGTCATCTGAAAGAAGGAATAGGTCTCTACATTCATCAGATGACACAGGTCGTGCAAGGCAAGGTCCACATCCAGATTGGCCAATGTCGACTTGTTCTGCATGTCGGCAAGGTTCATCTGAGCACGATTGTATTCGAGGATAGAGCAGTCGCCCGCCTCATAGCGGTGTTGGTAAAGCTGGGCAAGCCGGGTGGCCGAAACACAGCGACGGCTGTAGATAGCAGCCATGTTGCGATAATAGATAAGGTCAGCACACAGCTGCTGAGCCTGCAACAGGGTGGCATAACGGAGCGCCCGATAGCCGAGATGGGCTGCATTCTCCTGCAGGTTGCGCAGACGGGCGCGACGAACCAGCACTGAAGGCATTTCGAACGACTGAGAGACACTGAAATCCCAGCGGACGCCGTTTTCCGAGGGGTCGCCCCAATAATAAGCCGCCTCAATGTCGGGGTTCTCAAGCAGCAGACCCACATGAGCGGCGTGCTGCTGGGCTTCGGCCTGTTTGGCGGCAGCATGAAGGGTGAGGTTCTTCGCCTCCAAATCCTTCAACACCTGGGCGTAATGGGGTTGCGCCACGAGGGATGCCGGGAGAGCCGCCACCACGAAAAGTAATATGATGGGTAAAAAAAATGACTTTTTCATATCAGTTAGTGTGTTAGCAGGTTAATGGACATGGCCGGCATGGGGGTCGAGGGCGGCACCGTTCTGCGCCAAACGTACCATAGAGGCACCTCGCGTGACAACGCGCTCACCCTCTTTGACTCCGGATAGAATCTCGGTGCTGCGACCATCTGTGACACCGAGGGTCACCATACGTTTCTCAAAAGACTCAGGATTCAGCTGCACGAAGACAAAATAATTGCCCATCTCCTCGACAATGCCTTGGTTGGGAACAACCAGTGTCTGACGGTCGATGCGGGTGGTAATGTAGAGCGTGACGAAGCTTCCGCTGAGCAGGTTGCCCTGATTGCGCACACGGAAGGTGACCGGCACCATGGGGCAATCAAGGTCGGTAGACCTGGCGTAGGAGACCAAGCTGCCGTTCAGCTCAGACAAGGTATAGACGTGGTCGTCGCCCGGGATGACTAGGTTCACATCAGTGATGCCACTCAGCTGGCCGTAGTAACGGGGCTGCACCTCGGCACGGACAAAGAGGTCGCGATTTTGCGACACCGCCACCACGGGGCTACCCGCCTCGACATAGCTGCCATTGGTGACATTGACACGCTGGACGTAGCCGCTGATAGGGGCGCGGACCACGGCCCCTTTTTGCGAGAAGTTGCCTTTGAGGTTGTCGTAGACGGCCTTGGCCGTTTCGTAGTTTGCCTTGGTACGCTGGAGCTCCGACTGCGACACAATCTTGTCTTCGGCCAACTGCCGTTTGCGCTCGTACTCGGCCTTGGCGGCAGTATAACTTGCTGCCGCCTCCTGAAAACGCACGCTCATATTATTGTCCGCCATGCCGTTGCTCTCGATGACGAAGAGTTGCTGACCTGCCTTGACGGCAGTACCTTCGACGAGATTGGGATTGCTAAAGACCACCACACCCGAAGCGGATGCAGTGACCTCGCGCTCGTCACCCTGGGAAGGCAGCACCTGACCGGAGGCTTTGATGACCATGCCAAAGGGCTGGAGGCGGAGGACAGCGGTGGCAAAATCAATCTTCCAGCTTTGCTCCTTGGTATAAGTGATGGCATTGGAAGAAGGGTGGTCGTGGTGATGGTCGTGCCCGTGCTTGTGCAATGCCTCGTGGTTAGCGACCACATGGACATGAGGATGGCACACCACGGAAACGCCGCCTGACTGCATCACCTCCACCTTCAGCTGACCACAGCCCGCCTTAGTGGGCTTAAAGGCACATTTGTAGATACCCGGTTGTTCGGGGCGGTCGACCGTCTGGGTGACGGCCTCGCCGTCGACAATAAGGCTTATTCTAACCTGCGTGGAATCGAGAGGTTTGAAGTCGGACAGTCGCGTGAGATGCGCCGTCACCTCTGACTCCTGCCCCACCACAAAGGGCTCGGCCTCAGCAAAGAGTTCGTAATCCGCTCCATAGGCGGTATACTGTTCAGCATCATGATGATGACCGTGCTCATGGTCATAATCCTCTGCGGCATGGTGGCAGGCCGTCACCATACCCAAAACGAATGCCACAGATAATATAATGGCTATTTTCTTCATAACTAATGTAATTATATTTTATAAATAAAGGAAAAGGGAATCTATTGCGACTGCAACAGACATTTGAGGTAAGAACTATGAACTAAGTACAACGAGTGAACTGACGCACCCGGCAAACACTTAGTTCATACCTCTAACAACATTCAGTGAAGGGAGGGGCCCGCAAGCCGTTAGCACCCGAAGCGGGTGCAGAAAAAAGTGGGGTAGTCCCAGAGGGCCACCACACCAGACGGGTAGGAAAGAGCGGCGTCAGCTGTAGGGGCTGAATGCCGGGGATTGCCAAGAGGATGAAAAAGTTGGACTCTGCCTTGATGAGGGCAGCCGAGAAGAACCCGTCGTCGCTGGTGGAAATTACCAAATGAGAGAGCATCTCCTGCAACAGACAGATATTGAAAGGATGGTGGGAATGATGCCCGCAGTCATGATGGTTGTGGTCGCAGTCGCAATGACAGGCAACCTCCGTCTCAAACGTCAGACCTTTGGCCTCGTGACAGTCGTGATGATGATGGGGTACGACAGCATGCAGCATGATAATTGCACATGCCACCGTAATCATTATCTTTGCCACCAAATGTTTCATATCATTGATATTACATCGTTTTGAGACAGCCTATATACCCAATAAATAACGATGCAAAGATACACAAATTAATTGATTTGATAAAAAAGAATACGCTCGAAGCCATATTTCACCAGGTGCGTGTCCTCGCGGTAACCCAGCTGAAGAAGGCTCTTGACGCTGGCGGTGTTGAAGGGTGAGGCGGTAGCGCATAAAAGGCTGATGCCCCTCGTCTTGGCTTCGGCAGCGATGCGTTTGCCCAGCTGCACCTGCAAATGATGCCCCCGCCAGGAGGGGCGCACAATACAAATCTTGTAGTTGGCCGAAGAATAGGGCTTTGCATCCATGGAGGCCAGCAGTTGAGCGAGGTCCTCTGCCCCACCCTTCTCGGGCACATACAGCACGGCGAAACCCGCCAGCTCCTCCCCTGCCCAAGCACCCAGACAGAGATGGGGTGGCTGGAGGCAGCTCGTCCACATAGAGATAGTGTTGCGCCGGAGCAAATCGGGGCGGTCGAGGGAAGACAAAGCCTCCGCCTCAATCTCCAATATCTTATCCAACTGACCCACGCCGCAGGGGCGGAAAGCAAACTTTTCATTCATACCGATTACTTCTTTCTTGAATTGAGAATTGAGAATTTGCTGCCGCCTTATGAATTGAGAATTGAGAATTGAGAATTTGCTGCCGCCCCTTTAACCTTTAAGCTGTAAGCTGTAACCAATTATCCCTAGCGCAGCAAAAGAACAGTGCCAGTATGAGTATGGTACCCTTTCTCCTTGACAAATCGATAGCGACAGGTATAGGCATACGCCTCCTGACGGCATGGGACACCACCCGAGGTGCCGTCCCAACCTTGCCCCATGTCGTGAGTGTGGAACAACAGCAACCCACGGCGGTCGAACACCCACATCTCGAATTCAGCAACACCCACTCCAAAAGCCGTGAAACGGCTATTGGTGCCGCGGTTGGGAGTGAAAACATTGGGGAAGTATATGAACCACCTCTCTAGGTAGATATACTTGCATAGACTTTGGCTACAGAAGGCACGATAGCCAACCAGACACACCTTGATGGAGTCACTTGACAAGGGAATGCCAATCTCAATTTGAGCATCATCTTCAGTCTGTAACAACCCATCCACATACCACTGGCGACTTAAAATGCCCTGACTTTGGTCGGTGAGGGTTATGCTAGAAGTCTCAAAAGACGGACGTTCGGGCGTGACTGAAAAATCGACATGGACAGGCACGAAGTCGACAGGGTCGAGGTAGAAGCTATCCATTGCCGGACACGAGAGACCATCGAAATAGTCGGCCTGCAAGTAATAGAGCGTACGAGACTGCGGACAAATGTAATAAAGGCTGTCGGCGACAACCTCCTCGACATCCTCGACTGCTTCGCTGGAGAGCCACCCGTAACGATAGCCTCCGCCCACTTCAACAATGAAACAAAGGCCTGAATCGCAATTCTGGTCGAGCGTCCATTGCACCACAGCCTGTTCGCGCACAGACACCGTATAGGTCACAATGCTGTCGGTGCCCGCCTGACTCGTATATGTACACGTTCGTGTACCCGCAGCAGAAAAAAGCTGCCCATCCCACATAAGCGGCATACTGGATGAACATACAAGCGTATCCTTATCGACAAAGCAACCAAGAACCACTTCGACCAGACTGTCGCAACCATAGACAGTATGCTTCATGACACTGTATCGACCTGGCACCGCAAAAGAAGTGTCGCCTACTATAAATTGAGTACCTATGGGAAGCGTATCACTCAATACGACACTGTACGTTGGCATGCAGCTCAACTGTAGATTCACAATCGAGTCACATCCATGAAAATCGGCATAAAACTGAGTGAAGGAGCCACTGTCCACACAAACATTAGAACCAAAATACAGAGTGTCCCCCATACAAATCGTATCAAAAAGAAACGTTTGCGGGGAACGGTCATACCAGGAAAAGAAAAGCGTATGTTCAACACAACCCTCAACGCAAGAGTAGCACCCCGGCTCGGCAATAACCCTGTCCCCAAACAAATAGGGAGAACCCCAACAACGAACCACATATATAGTATCTCTTGGGATGCTTACAGTAAACGTCTGCGATACCGAATCCACACAGGCCCCATTGGCCAACATAGCCAAGAGGGTCACGGTGTGGGTGCCATTGCCGAAGGTATGGGTGGTATTGAGAGAGGAATCAACCGTGCCGTCGCTGAAACGCCACAAATATCTTTCGCACTGTTCAGAAGTAAGTTGTGTATGATTGGCATCAATGGCAACCGCACTTTGGTTGACAAAGAGGCGGACAGCCCCGCAACTGTCCAGCTCCGAAGAGGCAAAATTTGCCACGGGGTAGCGTGGCCCCGCACGTGTAGACATAGTGAAGCTACAATCACGACCAGCCAACTGATAGGATGCCTGACAATAATAATACCCCTCGGAGGATACGTGAAGCGTATCAGCGGTAGAGAGTGTGACCGAAGGATTATTGGCACTATACCAACGATAATTGAAGCCTTGAGGCGCACGGAAAGTGTTTTCGACACCGGTACCGCATGCAGTGGATGCCAGATGTTTCATAATCCCTTCCAAAGTGAAATAGACATAACCGTAATGACCACCCAGTTGACAATCAAAATTAGAGATAGCAACCCGAATCTTTTGGCCATGAAACTCGGTCAGGCTAATACCGAAAGCATCCCAATCGTGCCAAACCACTCGACCTTCCTCCCCCTCCCAATGCGATTGACCCAGTATCTCGTTCCAGCCCGACGAATCACCTGAAACAAAGACTGCATAATAACACGAGTCGGTCAAGTCACCAGCCGAATCGCTGACCGAAAATACAACATAAGGTTGTTCTTCAGCACTATGATTTGGGTTTTCCTCCACTATGGCATAACGCAAAATTAGCAAGTCATAATCATTTGTATCTACACGTAATGTGTATGTGATACTCTCCTGCTGAGCACCCCACTTCCAATTGCCCAAACGCACCGATGAGCAATGACCGGGAGGTATGGTACGTAACTGACTGTTGGTACGCGGGTCGCGCTCTGACGTGTCATAATGCACCGTATGGCGAGAACTAATAGAGTCATACCCGCAATCAACAATCTCTACATTAACAGACGGATATTCAAAAAAACCTATGCGACATTCCACAAAATCCATCCAAAGGCTCGTGAACGGGATGTTGCTACAACTGGGGTGGAGCGTAGAAAACTTAGTTGAGACAACATCGCTAGTATCACCATAGTTACAGACAGCACTCACCTGCACCTCACACTGAGTGTTTGGACTCAGACCAAACAGGTATATGGAGGTGTCTGCCGTCGATTGGGTGACGTAGCCGCTGTCGGCATTGCCATACCTGACAAGATACCGTCTGGCACTCACTACTGGAGACCATGACACCATTGCCGAAGACTCTCCCACTTCGCTTATTTTAATTCCAGCCGGATAAGGACAGACAGGAACAAACTGATAGTAGCGGTAATCACCCGGCCAAGCGGAGTTTTGTGGACGGCCACCAGCAATTGCGGTGTGTGTTTGTGGATTGACTACGATGTACCTGCCATCCGTCCCCGTGAACCCAATATCACCGAGATAATTAGATAAAACACTTGTATTATATCCATACACAAAACGTAAGGCACCTGTGCCTTCGTCCAGCTGTATCTGATAACGGGTCTCACCCGATGAGTTATACAGCTGCTTACTTGAGATTTCGCATACTAGCGTCCTGTTGCCAGGGCTACCCACTGTCTGACACAACACCATATTGGCGAAAGCATGGGTATTACCTAAACTAATATTGGGGTATGGGTAGTCTCTGGCCCATGAATATAAAAAAGTCTCATCTCGAAACACAATCATATTACCTACAAACTGCCCCATGTGGTATACATGAAGGAAGCGCATGTCAGTTCCCAATAAGCCAAATGGGAAATCAAGCTCTATTACAGGGGGAGAAACGACATTTCGGTCGTATGTTTTAATCGTATCAGGATTGGTCAGCGTAATCCACACAGTACTATCCACACCTGTTGTGAAGTTGTAGCCATACAATGTCTGCGCCCCCATTGAGAGAGATGCCAATAAGAACAGCTGCACGATTATGCCTTTGCAAATACTTGAATGTTGAAATGCGAGCATGTCATTAAATCGTTTATTGTGGGGGCAACTCCTCCATCATAACATTTATTCCTGACTATTAAGATAATGTACCCACCACTGGTCAGTATTGACAAGACAGACCGACACCTCGTCACGATTGCGAATATTGTCAGCCACTGCCTGTACTGCCTTTTCTGACATACGGCGTAGGATATTGCTCCAGATAATGACCACCGTGTATCGGCTGTTCCTCCCCAAACCGGGCAGATGACGGGCATAAGAGGAGAGAGACATGGCAGCATGAGGGTCGGGCACTACTGTCGGTTGAGGTGGGAAATGGTCAAACGAGCCATATGTATTCCAATCGGCACGGAACAGACCTTTCTGAGTATAGCAGCTGATATGGTAGAAGATGAGCGAATCGCCGTCGAAGTATAAAACCTGCACTGGCTGACCACGGTGCTGCATCATAGTGCTGTCTGTGTCGAGACGAACAAGGCTGTCCTGCTGTTCCTTAGTGGCCACCAATTGGGAGCAAGGCAACAATGAACGGCTGTATTCGAAAAATGAATCGACACGTTCAACGTTAAACTCCTTTATCTCTTCAATTCCGAATACAGCCTTCGCAACAGACGAACACCCCGCCATAAAGAGCAGGGCAGATATGATGGTACATAGTACCAGCGTCCTTCTCATCTCTTACAGGCAGCTAGTTCATCAGCCGACTTTCACCCCACGTGTACTGAGGATAGGCTTTCTTCAGGTCGTTGGCGGAGCCTGTGACATTGCTTCCACCACTAGTGGCAAAAACGCAGAGGGTCTTGCCGCTGAGGTCGTGGGCTTCGATGAAAGTGTTGATTATAGTAGGTGCCGTGTACCACCATACAGGAAAGCCAATCCAGATGGTGTCGTATTGTGCGATACTGGCGCAGGTGCCTTTGATGGCGGGACGTGAGGACTTGTCCTTCATCTCCAGCGTAGAACGCGACTGCTTGTCCTGCCAGTTCAGGTCGGCGGCAGTATAGGGTTGAGCAGGTTGAATCTCGTAAAGGTCGGCATCGAACTCCTTGGCGAGTTTCTCGGCAGCACGCTTTGTAGTACCCGTGGCTGAGAAGTAAGCAACTAATGTCTTTTTCATAGTATTGTTGTTTGATTGTTTGACGGATGTATTGTTTGCATTTTTGGGTGACTGTGCACAAGCCGCCATCAGCAGACAGCTTGCAAGGAAGAAGAGAGCTATTCGTTTCATGGTAATGGACAGATTTGCTATTTCACAAAAGGTTTCAGATTTTTGGCGGCCTCGGCAGCAGTGATGCGTTTGCCACCGTTGTCGAGGTCGATAAGGATATAGACATCGTGTCCCATACCCATCTCTTTCATATAGCTGAGCTGACGGAGTCCATGACGGCTCTCGATGCGCTCTACCATGTCATGGTGTTCTGCCTCAGTCATGGCATAGACAATGTCGACACATGCCTGATCGACGGCAAGGATGTCAGTGGAAGAGAGAATACCCACGTTAGGCGTGACCACGGGTTCGGCAGCGAGGCCTTCGCAGTCGCACGATACCGACATATTGCGCATCACGTTGACATAGCATATATGCTCGCCAAAGTAATCGATAGTGGCTTTGGTGCTTTCGGTCATGCGCTCCATGAACTCCTCAGTGGCAATGTCCCATTGGTCGGGCTGCCCAGGAGTGGTATGAATCCACGCCTTGCCGATACGGCCATCGGCACAACCTATGCCGATGTTCTTGTTGCTACCGCCAAATCCGCCTTGGGTGTGCCCCTTAAAATGGGTGAGTGCAACCAGCGAATTGTAATTCTTCAGATGACTGCCCATGCTCATACGGGTGAACCATTTGCCGCCCATGACAGGCAAGGTAACGGTGTCCTCCTCGTCGAGAATGTCGACTGGTGCGAAAGTCCAGCCGTTGACCTTAATGGTCTCGCGATGCTTCTCGGTCGTGTAGCGGTCACCCTCATAATAGGTATTGGTTTCGATGATGCTGGCACCTTTCAGATCTTTCGCCATAAGGGCTTTGACCCATTCGCGCGGAATGATATTGGGGCCATTTTTCTCACCCGTGTGAAGCTTCACACCCACCTTACCCTCAATCTTGCCATTCACCTGCTCGTAGGCCTTAATCAGGCCGTTGGCAGAGAGGTCGCGGGTGAAATAGACGATGGCGGTGTCGCCTGTGCGTTGGTCCATAGGCACATAATGGTCACCGCCTGTGCCAGGGGTAGGATTTTGGTTCATAGTGTCCGTTGTTTCTGATTGCTGCACGTTGCTGCCGCAGGCTGCTAAAGCCAGGCAGAGCGTCAATGCTGTGAAAAAATGATACTGTTTCATATTTGATAGAATTAATTTGCAAAGATAGCACTTTTTTCGCACATATTAATGATTTCTTGAATGCTTGAATGTGTTAATGCTTGAGTGCTGCCGCCTTATGAATTGAGAATTGAGAATTTGCTGCCGCCCCCTTTAACCTCTAACCTCTAACCCCTAACCAATTATTCAAGCAATCCTTGAATGTGTTAACACATTTACACATTCCTTAATGGGTGATTATATCGCATCAGCAGGCAGCACGACAGCAATAGTCTTTTTCTTAAAGTATTTGAAAGACATCAGCATATATCCTCCATAGGGGTTATAAGGCCCCCAGGAGTTTTTCATGACAAAAAACTGCTGGTCATGTTCGTCGTGGGCGATACCTACGATGGCCATGCAGTGGTCGTCGGTGGTGTGTCCGTTGGGGAAACGCATCTTGGCAATGCCTTTCTTGAAGGAGAATCCTCTTTCGCTGATGTCCCCCTCCCAACAGACACCGCGATGGTCGCGGACAGCACTTTGAACAAGAGCCAACAAGGAGTCGGCTGGCAGGTTGAGGAAACGGTTATGCTCCCAGTTGTCGGGCACGTCAAGCACCACCCATTCTCCGTAAGGCTCTTTGGAGGTGCTACAGAGGGCGGTGAAGTCGTCAGGGCTGCACACGTCGCTGTAGATGCCGTACTTCCTCACCAGGTTCAAGAAGGTAGGTCCCATGGCTCGCTGTGATGGCGCATCGGCCACCTCTGCCAACGCCTGAACGACTGGCTCGATAGGCAAATCCAGCGAATCACCCTTTCGGAAATGTTCGGTTTCTACCGCTGCCAGCATGGCATACGCCCAGCACAACTGAGCCTCGCCTTGATATTTCACTGAGCTGACGGGGCTCATCACATCCACCGTCACATGCTTGGGTGCTTCCAACTTGCATCCTGCAAAAAGCACAACCAATAATACCAATACAGTCTTTCTCATATACCTTAATCCCGCAAATGCGGTGTTAATAAATTATGCTTCAATTGTTACAATTTTCCGAACCATCTATTGCCTGTTTCCATGATTGTTAGTTTCCTCGCTGGCTGTCGCTTTCTCGCCTCAGCATACGAACAATTATGGCTGCAAAGGTACAAATAAAAAACAATTTGGCAAAGAATTTCGACATTTTTATCAGGGCAAACGCATCCAATATAACGATTCTTGGGGTTCTAGAAGGACGTTGCAATTAATCAAGCTCAGTGGTTTGATGTCTCAGTGTGCCTGAAAGGCACAGACAGATATAGCGTATGGCACCGCCATACGGGGACAACGACGGCAGCGACCAGCAGCCTGCAGGGCTACTGGCTGCGAATTTTGGTACGGACGTAATGTTGCAGCCCTGTAGGCTGCATCTGTCGGCATGGGGACTGATTCCTAGGGCGTTGCCTTAGGCTATATCTGTTCCAGCCCTTTGGGCTGGGGCCAGAGTCGCATTGCCGCACATCGTATATGAACTTTCGGCATACCTGACAACTGATTTTGATGCGTTTGCCCTGACATTTTTATCTTTTTCTCCACCATTTCTTGAATGCTTAAATTAACATGACACATACTAAAATTCCCAAGGCGGCGTTATAGAGATAACAAGGATTGCTTGATTGTTTGATTGCTTGAATAATTGGTTAGAGGTTAAAGGTTACAGCTTAAAGGTTACAGCTTAAAGGTTAGATGGGGGTGGCAGCAAATTCTCAATTCTCAATTCAAGCATTGACCCTTGTTGCCTGCCCTTAATAGAATATAAGATGAAGCCACTACTTATCATATTGTTAACTTTCATTGGACTATCTGCATGGATTATCTGGCTGGTTAGCCGCCCAGGCGGTGTCACACTCATGGAGGGGTCGGCACAAGAGCAGCTGGACGCTTATCTTCCCCCACAACCGACTGAGGGCAACCGTATCACCACCTTCACAGACTTTGGACCATTTCTAAACTCACTGCTTGCCGACATTTCCACTGCAGAGCACCACGTACATGTCCAGTTCTTCAAGTTTGAATCAGATGCGGTGGGACAATTGATAGGCAACGCCTTGGCTGAAAGCGCTGACAGAGGAGTTGAGGCTCGACTGTTGTATGACGACTTTGTATGCCATCCCTGGCACCGATACTACAGACACCTCAACCAACAGGGCGTGCAATGCGCCGGTTTCGGTCCTGTACATTTTCCATTGATACGCCGACGCGACTACTACCGCAACCATCGTAAGGTTGTGGTGGTAGACGGCAAAGTGGCATACCTGGGTGGAATGAACGTTGCCGAGCGTTACCTCCACGGACTATCATGGGGATGCTGGCGCGATACCATGATACGCATCGAAGGGCCTGTGGTCGCGTCACTTCAACACGCTTTCCTTGCCGACTGGCACTATGCAACCAAAGAGCTGCATGCCTCGCCAAAATACTTTCCAGCAGTACCTTCGGTTGGCAGTCTTCCCATAAGCATTATCACTTCTGGCCCTATTGGTGCGGGACACAGCATCCTGGACTTCACAATAGAGCTGCTGGGCCGTAGCAGACAGTGTGCGTGGTTCGAGTCGCCCTACTTCATCCCGCCGAAGCCGCTAGCAGAAGCCTTGAAGCGCTCCGCCCAACGCGGAGTTGACATCCGCATCATATTACCTCCCCGTGGCGACCGTGGCGAAACCACCCAATGGGCATCCAAATATTTCTTTACCGAGATGATGAACGCTGGTATCAAGTTCTATCTGTATAACAAGGGATATATGCACTCAAAAATCATTGTTGCCGACAATTCCACCGCTGTCGTAAGCTCCTGCAACATTGACCCTCGCAGTTATTTTTTATGCGAAGAGGTGGCAGCTGTTATAGACTCCCCCATCTACGTGAAGGAGCTGAAAAGCATATTCCTGACCGACCTCGAAAACTCCTCCTGCCTCCAGCCCGACATTTGGAGCCATCGGCCGACATCCCATAAGATAAAAGAAAGCTGCGCACACCTCATCTCATCACAATTATAGCACACCTATCAGTTTATCCATCGAAATATGATTAACAATATAAAGCAAGCAGAACGGATTCAGACCTCCGTCACCAACCGTTTAGAAAGAAAAACTCTCATCTGGCTGGCCCGACATCAGCCCAGTTGGGTCACCAGTGACATGCTCACCATACTCGGGAGTATGGGTGCATTCCTTGTCGGGCTGGGCTTTTTCCTCACCCGCTACGGTATCGATTGGCTGTGGCTCAGTTCGGCCGGACTGGTCATTAACTGGTATGGCGATTCACTTGACGGGACCCTTGCGCGTGTACGCAACTGCCAGCGACCTATTTACGGATACTATATTGACCACACGGTCGACTGCATCAATGAAGCTTTCATGTTCATAGGTGCCGGATTATCCCCTCTTGTAAACCTCAATCTGGCCCTCGCCGTATTCATCCTCTACCTTTTCATGACAATTAACGTAAGTATCAATGCTCATCTGAAAAGCGAGTTCCGCCTCACTTACGCCAAGCTTGGACCCACAGAGTTCCGCATCCTCATCTTCCTTGCCAACACCATTTTAATAGCATTCCCCCGGCTGGTAACCCTACGGGTTTCACTCTGTTCCTGCTCGCTGACACTGCTTGACCTTTTAGCTTCCATCCTTGCCATCCTGCTGGCCATCATATACATCACGGTTGTCATCGGCGACGCACACAAATATGCCGTTGCCGACCCCAAGAAACCCAGGAATTAATAAATTGAGAATTGAGAATTTGCTGCCGCCCCCCCTCTAACCTTTAAGCTGTAACCTTTAACCTCTAACCAATTATTCAAGCAATTAAACAATCAAGCAATCCTTCTATATTGCCATACAATGTTTTGTCTGAATAATTATTGGAGGTCACTACTAGTAAAAAGGACTAAAGATTCGAGGGTTAACCCACAAATCTTTAGCCAATTAATATGTTACTTGTCCACTAAAACAGGTCTTCCAGCACCTTGTCGTCAACAAGGTTGGGCATGGTGACCTTTAGTTCGGGGCAGATGTCCATAGCACGCTTGATGGCGAACATGGCGCCTTCGTTGCGTGCCCAGCTGCGGCGGCTGATGCCGTTGTTGACATCCCAGTGGAGCATCATGCGCAGACGACGGTCACAGGCTTCGCTGCCGTCAAGCACCATGCCAAAGCCCCCATTCATCACTTCTCCCCAGCCAACGCCGCCACCGTTGTGGATGCTGACCCACGTGGCGCCGCGGAAGCTGTCGCCGATGACGTTCTGCACGGCCATGTCGGCGGTACGGTTGGAACCGTCGTAGATGTTGGAGGTTTCGCGGAAGGGGCTGTCAGTACCGCTGACGTCGTGGTGGTCGCGACCCAGGACGATAGGTGCGGAAATCTCACCTTTCTTGATAGCTTCGTTGAAGCGGGCGGCTATCTTGGTGCGGCCTTCGCAGTCGGCATAGAGGATGCGGGCCTGAGAACCGACGACGAGGTGATTTTCCTTGGCACCGCGAATCCACTGTATGTTGTCGTGCATCTGCTGCTGTATCTCGGCGGGAGCGGTGGCCGCTATCTCACCGAGTACTTCCATGGCGATATGGTCGCTCTTGTCGAGGTCTTCGGATTTGCCGCTGGTGCATACCCAACGGAAGGGGCCGAAGCCGTAGTCGAAGCACATGGGGCCCATGATGTCCTGTACGTATGAGGGGTAGCGGAAGGCGGAGTGGTCGGCATTCCAGATGTCGGCACCAGCGCGGCTGCTCTCAAGGAGGAAGGCGTTGCCGTAGTCGAAGAAGTACATACCCTTAGCAGTGAGCTTGTTGACGGCTTCCACATGGCGGCGGAGACTCTCCTGCACCTTCTGTTTGAAGAGTTCGGGCTGCTCGGCCATCATCACTTTTGAATCTTCGAAGCTGACACCCACGGGGTAGTAACCACCTGCCCAAGGATTGTGGAGCGAGGTCTGGTCGGAGCCTAAATCGACATGTATATTTTTGGCTGCGCAGTATTCCCACAGGTCAACCACATTGCCCTGGTAGGCAAAACTACGGGCTTTCTTCTCGGCAATAGCCTTATTGACTTCAACAAACAGTTCGTCGAGGTCGGCATGAACCTCGTCCACCCAGCCTTGCTCGAAACGTTTCTGTGTGGCGGCGGGGTTGATCTCAGCAGTGATGGAGACGACACCGGCAATGTCGCCAGCCTTAGGCTGTGCACCGCTCATGCCACCAAGGCCTGCGGTGATGAAGAGTTTGCCGGCTGTGCCGCCACCGAGCTTGCGGGCTGCATTCAGCACGGTGATGGTAGTGCCATGGACGATGCCTTGCGGACCGATGTACATATAGCTGCCGGCGGTCATCTGGCCATATTGCGTGACGCCGAGGGCGTTGTAGCGTTCCCAGTCGTCGGGTTTGCTATAGTTGGGTATCATCATGCCGTTGGTAACCACCACACGGGGGGCATCCTTGTGCGAAGGATACAGTCCCATGGGATGGCCACTGTACATGACGAGGGTCTGCTCGTCAGTCATCTCGCTGAGGTATTTCATCACCAGACGATACTGAGCCCAGTTTTGGAAGACGGCGCCGTTGCCGCCGTAGGTGATAAGTTCGTGGGGGTGCTGTGCCACAGCGGGGTCGAGGTTGTTCTGAATCATGAGCATGATGGCAGCAGCCTGACGGCACTTGGCAGGATACTCGTCAATGGGACGTGCATACATCTTGTAGGTGGGACGCAGGCGATACATGTAGATGCGCCCGTATTTTTTCAACTCCTCGGCAAACTCAGGGGCGAGCATGGCGTGGTCCTTGGGGTCGAAATAGCGGAGTGCATTGCGGATGGCCAACTTCTTCTCGGCCGGGGTGAGGATATCCTTGCGCTTAGGCGCATGGTTGACGGTGGTGTCATAGGGTTGTGGTGTGGGCAGGGGGTTGGGGATACCCTGGCGCAGTTCGTTCTGAAAATCTTCAAGTGTCATATTGTTACTATTTATTTTGTTTCAAGTTAATTGACTATCCCTGCCTGTTTCAGACGGGAGACTATTTCGCGTTTGGTGACGCTGGGGCACTCTGATTTGTCGTAGATGGTTACCAATATCACACGGCCTTCTTCGGCATGTGTGATAACATTGTAGGTAATCACTCTTGCACCAGTACTTTTACCCTTACCTTTTGAAGTTATGGCCATGCGCACCTTACGTATGCCGTCACCCAAATTAATACCCATAGTGGGATTGGCTCGTATTTCTTCACCAAGTTTAGCCACGTCATCTTTGATTGAGTGGTACTTTTTGCTTAAGTGGCGAAGATCACGCACAAAGTCAAAGGTGGTGATAATCTCACAATTCATTCAGCACATCCTCCAGTGTTGGCAATTGTAACTTTCCTTGCTCCCAAAGGCGCACCTCTTCCATCCCACGGCAGATACTGTCAAGGATATACTCCTTGCTGCCGGGTTCGGGTGCCTTTTTCTTATTTATGGTCTCCTCGTATGAAATGCCTAAACCCTTAAACATCGTGACCACGGTGTCGTAGTATGCTACAGGAATCTGGGCTGTAATCTGTCTAGTATTCATAGTCATTCTTATTTTTACTTAGAACGAGAAATACAATAAAATATTGTATACCCGCATTACAATGCCTTAATAGCTTCATTGGCAGGCACGCGGTGTATGGTGCCGTCGATGTGGCAAACTACGATGTCCTGGCCACGCAGGGCTTTTTCTTCAAGCATACGGCGCTCAGCAATGTTGAGGCCTTGCTGTAGTTTCTCGGCAAATTCCTGAATCTCTTTATCTGACATATTCTTTCATTTTAGAGAATAGTTCCATGTTGAGCACGGTGGTGGGGACGGCTTTGCCGCCATGCGCCACCTCAGTGCGTGGGGTGTCGCTATTGTCGTAGACAAACCATGCATCCACCTCGGGAGCATAGAGGTTAAACAAATTACGTATCCCGGCAGTGTAACGCCTGCGCGTGGTGGCCACGGGGATATTGTGGCCGCCATTGCTCACACGCTCCGCCACGCGCCGCAGGGCCAGCTCGGGGGTGCGCAGCCAGAAAAAAACCAAGGTGACGACATACCCCTTGGCCTGTGCCTGGTGGACCAAATTGACGTACGACTTTGTAGCCAATGTAGTCTCAACAGCAAAAGTGGCATCCCGTCCCAATAGTTCATTAATGCGTTGCAGCATCAGCCGGCCGGCTTCCAAACCTACACTGTCTGGGTTAAATGGAGACAATCCATGGGCGATTTCGTCGGCGTTGACGAACTCGCGACAATGCAGTATATCCGGCAGCACAGTATATGAGGCAGTGGTTTTCCCAGCCCCGTTACAGCCTCCGATGATATATAACTTTCGGTCCATTTCAAAATGCAAAAGTACAAAGAAAAATTGAAACAGCCAAATTTTCTTCAGTCCATAATAGGGCAAACGCATCAAATATAACGATTCTTGGGGTTCTAGAAGGACGTTGCAATTAATCAAGCTCCATGGTTTGATGTCTCAGTGTGCCTGAAAGGCACAGACAGATATAGCGTATGGCACCGCCATACGGGGACAACGACGGCAGCGACCAGCAGCCTGTAGGGCTGCAACAACGAATTCTGGCACGGGCGTGATGTCGCAGCCCTACAGGCTGCATCTGTCGGGCACGATACTGGTTCCTAGGGCAACGCCCTAGGCTATATCTGTTCCAGCCCTTTGGGCTGGGGCCGGAGTCGCATTGCCGCACATCGTATATGAACTTTCGGCATACCTGACAACTAATTTTGATGCGTTTGCCCTGCAGTCCATAAAATGGAAAGGGGTGGCTGCATTGTGGCCACCCCTTCGATACTATGTATTTCCGGTTTACTATTTCACAATAATCTTGACTGTGCCTTGCCCCTCAGGTGTGCGAGTGTTGATGAAGTTCATGCCGCTGCCTAATTCGGCGGAGTTGATGCGCACCTCGCGCTGCCCTGCCGCCACCGGCACACGCTTCACCGTCTGACCAAGGGCGTTCACCACATCAATCTCGCGGGCATTCGCGCCCTCGTCCAGCTCAACAATAATCTCCTGCCCCCGCTCCATCACCGTAGGCCGCACACTGAACGGCACACTCGCCACCTGCTCAATCTTCTGCGTCTGACGGTCGATGCGGTAGAAATAATATTTTGAATACGGATATCCATAAACATCCCTCCAATTGTCTCTACACACAGAACCCACAAAGAAATAGTTCTCGCCCCACTTGAAAATATATGCTTCAACTCCTTCCGCGCCCACATACTCACCATCACCCAAACGGATGGTCGCCACCACATCGCCATCCTCATTAAAAATATCAAATCCTGTCGCTTCGGAGTGATACTTACGGTACATAATAGTGTCTCCACTATAGTAATCACCGCCTTGATACTCGTAACTAAATACCGTTCCATCAAAATGGGGCAATATGTACTCAAACTTTGAGTCGTTGTTGAACAGCGTTTGCGTTAACGTAGCAGTACTAAACGACAATGCTGAACCTCCCTCATCAAGATTCAAGTAGCCCACTCCTAAACATGGGATAACATAATCTCTTCCCATCGTGTCACCCGATGTAATCTCCCCATCTTCAATTCTTTCGGTATAGCTTACCCGATGCTCCGTAACGGTCGGATAATCCATCACCTTGTACCTTTGCAGGTTGTCAGAATATAATACGATAGAATCGTATATTTCGATTCTCCATCCATTGGTGTCGAGATCCTCGTGAGAATAGCCAAACACAATCAACGGCTTGTTTAAAGCCGTGAATGACTTCTCAACGACGGAGTTCCACCCTGGAAGGTTCCCTACATAGGTCTGTGCGTTAACAGCCATGCTGAAGAATAACAGCATTCCTACAAACATCATTGTTTTCTTCATTTGTATCTAGCCCTAATCCGTGTCGGGCGCAACTGCTAGTCTGCCGGAGGCTCGTCGGCGGAATCAGCAACGAAAAAAGTGGAGCCATCCATTATGTCTCTATCTTCTTGTGTGAGGGTCTCGACTTCCCTGTGAAATGAATATAAAGGTATTCTGAATTGCCCCACATTGGATGCATCAAAAGCAAATACAATCCATCGGAGCATCTCATAACTCCTTTATTCCAAATTTCACAGATAAGTGTAAATTGTCGAGATTCACACAATTGGAATAAGGCGAAAATGCACTTTTTCGACAAACCAGTTCTGTCGGTTTGCGGGTGCAAAAATACAACTTTTTTCTGACATGGCAAGAAAAAAAGCATTGCTAAATACGTTAGGACACATTGTCAGGAGAAAAAATGAAGGGGTTCCGAAAGCCGGAATCCCTTCGTCAATCATGTTGCCATGAGACTAATATGCCGTCTCTTTTTATAACGAGAGCTGCACGCCGAGTTCCATCATGGGTATTGGAATGACGCAGCCGCACTTTGAATATACAAACGGCATGGTGCAACGAGCATATATGCCGATGATGTCATAGACTACACGGGTGGAGACTCCCCACACAAACCGGTAGTCTTCAACTGGGGTGGTAAGGCTGTACTCGGTATTTACCTTGTTGGTGCCATTAGGTGTGCCAACGGTCTGACGGAGAAGATAGCGATGAGCTGGGTTCCAACCGGCGAAAACACCCAAGTCCCAATAGACACCGTTGCTCACAAGACCACCTGCTGCGAAACGCACACGCTGGAAAAGCTCGAGGTCGAACTGGTGCCGCTTGATGCGTTTGACATCGTAGGTGGCGGGTGCAATTCCCAACACATCATCAACCTCATTCGCCTTATCAGTAGCATAATTGATATTCGAGACATTCCATTCTATACCTGCTCCCAGTTTATATGCTTTGCCGAAAGCATGCATGAGACGATAGCCGAAATGGAAACTTGGCGACCATGAGAAGAGTGGGGCATCGACATATCCCCACCAAGTATGGGAACCATACTGGACGTAGATTTCGCCATGATTTTTGGCATTGCTGCCCCAGTTGGAGGGCACAAGGTCGGAGGCATCGAGGTCGTACTTGGTAGTTCTGTCAAAGTCGTCGTGGGCACAATAGGCAGTGCAAGCGAAGTTGGCACGTTCCAAGCGCATCCGCTGCCAGTCTTTCTCAGAGAGGCTGTAGGTGGCGGTGTAGCCATCGTAACAGACATTGAGGCGGCAACTGTCGAGCGAGCCTTTGTAGAACCTCAGACAATCTTCGAGAGCGACATTCTCCAGTTCGCAGCTGGCATAGCGCACCAAGGTGCCGTCGGGACGCTGCTTGTTGTAGAAGACTGTGGCAAACGCTGTAGGCTTCAGCAGGTGAACCTCCACCGAGTCCTTGGTTTCGCGCAGCACAAAGGTGGGGTCATTCTTCCTAGACCCATTAACGAAGTATGAAGCCTGAGGCACACCATAGCCCAACGCATAGTCGTAATAGGGATACAGGTCGGCGGACTTCTGTATCAAGTCGAACATCTCCATGGCGGTCTTGCCAGGCATGGTCTGCCAGGCACAAGCAGCGAAGCCAGCGGTGAGGGGGCAGGAGAACGAGGTGCCGTAGACTGTGCTGACAGCGTCGTCGCCACTATTGGCAGCGGCATAGACGTGGCCAAAAGCCGATACATTGGGCTTCAGTCGCCCGTCGGCTGAAGGACCGAAAGAACTGAAGCTGATATGACGGTAACGGTCGAGGCTCATCTCGATGCCTCCCACGCAAAGCACGCTGTCGGCATCCGACGGGGTGACGATGGTCTTCCATTCCTTAGTGTCGGCCTCGTTGCCTGCCGAGCAGCAGACCAATATGCCTTTTCTTGCTGCCAGATTGCCAGCCTTGGCCACATAGGAGGTGCCGTCCATGTCCTTGGTCCAGTAGCGCTCTTTGCCATAGCCGAGCGAGCTGCTGATGATGTTGGCACCGTGCTTGTCGGCACGCTCCACAGCCTGCATCCACCACACCTCCTCTTTGAAAGGCTCTAACTCGACCTCGGTGCGGTAGAGAAGAAACTCGGCACCCGTGGCCATGCCCAGCTGCTGCTGTCCGACAATGCCGGTAATGCAGGAGAGGGTGGCGAGGCCGTGGCTGTTCCAGCCGTACACATCCGCTTTCTTGTTGGGAAAGTTCCACGTGTCGAGGATGCGGTGGTTGTCGCGCAAGTGCTTGAACGCCTCATGGGTGTTCACACGTGGGAAGCCGCCATCGAAAACGGCTATGCGCAGCCCCTTGCCGTCAATGCCCTTGTCGCGGAAAAGGTTGCCCTGCATACGGATGAGCTGGTCGGTGAGTTTGGGTTGGGGGGAGGGGGCGGACGGGTCAGACGGGTCAGACGGGGCGGACGGGTCAGACTGGTCGGACATTGATGCCAACTGCATGTCGCCCCCTATGCGCTGGATTCGGCTGACGAAGGGCAGCTGCTCAATACGAGCTATCTGGTCGGGCGTGGCCATCACCGCCACAGCGTTCATCCAACGGCTGCAGCCCACCTCCTCGGTGGCAATGGCATCCACCTTGCCAACATAGCTTTCGTTGAGCGGGTAGTTGCTGATGTCGTAGAGGTCAGCACCATTCTGCTGATAACGTTCGATGGCCTTGGCATCAAAATAAGTGTATGGGTCAAACGTGGTGCCCTGCTTGTCGGTGAGAAGCACCCAGTAGCACGACTGTCCAAAGGCGGGCATCAGTGCCATTGCAAACAATAAAGTGACAATTACTTTCCTCATATTATTTATTGTAAAATAGTGTGCAATATTTCGTGAGACTTGAAGTTGCGGAACTCCGACAGGTGAAGCTGGTAATACTCCAGCAGATGGTTTATCAAGCTGGTGCGCTGCTCCAAGGTCGTCATGGGGCAGGGTGTATCGGCATGGATAGCGGAGAGATAATAATGCAGCAGTTGGGAGGAGGTCAGGTCCAACGTCTGCTCGCCAGCGTAGCAGAAACGCCCTGCAGCCATATCGAACAGCGGCTCGCGGCTGCTGTAGTCATCCAAGGGTTCGATGCCCAAATGGCGCGACACTTTCAACAGGAACCTGATGGGATGCTGTGCCAGCCTGGTCCTTGTGGTGTCGAACTGGCAGCTCTCGGCCACATAGTCGAACAGCTCAGGCATAGGTTCCTCCTCGCGGAGGGTCTTATACAGCACCTCTGTCATGAAGAACCGCAGCGCGTTATGCACCGCCGCCTCAGCAGGGTCGGCCGCCCACTCCTTAGTCCTCAAGGAAGGGGCATGGACACCAATCTCTTTAATATAGTTGATTTGTGTCTTGGGGTTGTTGTACACCACCAAGTCAAGATGGCTCAAAGGCTGCAGCAGGTTCTGCTTGGTTTTGCTTCCTCCCTTACGCACCCCCTTCAGAATATACGACCGCACACCCAGCTGCCGGGTGAAGATTTTGGCAATCACCGATGATTCGGAATACTCGGTAGTGTGGAGTATTAAGGCCTGTGTGGAGAGGGTGGGTGTCAATTGATTTGGTGGATGATGAAGAGGTTGATGTTATTTTACTACAAGCACCTTGGTGACAGAGCGCATGCCGCCAGTCTCGTCCGAGGCAAATACGAAATACGTACCGCTGGCCACCCGCTGGCCCTGAAGGGTGCGACCATTCCAGATGGCCTGTCCGCCGTTGGCCTTGGTGGTAAAGACCACATGGCCACGTGCATCGGTGATATGCACCAGCGCATCGCGAGTGAAACCCTTGATAGCGATGGGACCGTCATAGTCGGGCCGCACCGGATTGGGGAAGGCATGGATGTCGGCCTCAGGGTAGACATCAGCCGCAGTGGCTGTGGAGCGGTATGACTGGAGCCCCATATTGGTGCCCACATACACCACACCCGTCTCGGGATGGACGGCCAAAGCCAATATCTTATCGGAGTTGAGAGGACTATTGGCCATGGTGAAGTGGTGCAGCTGTTCCAAGCCGTTGGCCGAGATGAGGTAAAGACCGTTGTTCATCGTGCCCACCCACTTGCGGTTGGCACCGTCCACGGCAATGCAGGAGATGCTCTCGTATGCCATCAGATACTCATAGATGCCGTCCTCGTTATAGAGAATATTGCCGCACATGACGGGCGACTGCTCGCCGTTGCCGCCATTGTTGAATGCCCGATAACCATCGTATATGACCTTCAGCCCCTTGTCAGTGCCAAACCAAATATCGCCCAGGCGGTCTTGCACGATGCAGTTGACAGTGTGGGTCTCCAGCTTGCTGCCATTATTGGGGTTGACGTAGGCCATCTTGCCCTCGCCGTCGTGGACATAGATGCGGTTGGCACGACCGACGAACCACTTATAACCCCGTATGCTGTCCCATATCACTTTGTCAATCTCACGTTTCTCACGGTTGACGCCTTGCAGCATGGGGGTGATGTTGAACGACTTCCAGCTGCCGTCGTGGTAGCGGACTGCCAACCCATTGTTGACAAGCGAGTTGGTCACCCACAGATTGCCTTGGTCGTCGTAAGCCAGACCCGACACCCTCAGATGGGTGAATCCGCGGTCAGAATAAGGCGTTAGCGCACCATCGGTGTTGGAACCATCGAAGAGGGTCTGCAGCTTGCCATCGCGTATATCGAAGACACCATGCCCCCAAGCCGAAGCACTCAGATGGTTCTTGTCGGTAGGGTCCACAGCCATATACAGTATATCCATATAATTCTGACCAAGACCGTTGGGGTTGACATTCGACCATTGCTTGTTGTCGTATATCGACAAACTGCCCGGAAGGTAGGAGCTTTCGTATGTGGGTTTCTTGCCGCCGGGACAGAGATACACCTTGTCGTTGGTGGCGGTAAGGCTGTAGACATAGTCATCGTTGTATGGTCCAACAGGGTAATAACTTTCGGTGTAAGAGCCATCAACCGTGGCATGCACCAAACCTGCCCACACATGCCCTATCCACAGCGTGCCATCGGCATCCATATCCACATCCCAAGCCGACACCCCATAGTTGGGAAGGTTCTCCACCACAGCATCCAACAGGAAGTCCTCGTCGTACACCTCAATATGGCCGAAACGATTGAGAAGCACATGACCCTGACGGCATTTCAATGACTCCACACGACCCATAGCCCAACTGCCCCAGGCAGACCAGTTGCCCGGCGTTTGCTGATAAAAGGTTGTCATGCTGTCGGGATTGTTGGTACAAGCGGCAGCCACTAGCCGTCCACGACTCACCTCCAACATACGGACCGACATGCCATGAAGGGGCGACACAGTATCGTGCTGCCACTCCTCGTAAACATGCAGCCGGCTGCTCGCTTTAGGGGCATACATAACCCCTTGGTCGGTGGCAGCCACGATGAGGCTGTCGGTGAAGGCCAGGTCATACACCAGACAGCCCTCGCCATCTTCACCTATATAATAGGTCTCCTCAATCTCATGACGGCCAAGGTTCACCACCACGATGCCGAAGCCCGTGGTCAGATAGAGGCGGCCCCCATGGAAACGGATGCTGTATATTTTCTTGTCACCGCTGATATTGCTGTACTTGATGTCGGCAACATGATAGACGGTGGAGCCATACTGTAGGTCGAAGCCCGAATTGGTGTATGCCACCACCAGACAGCCCGAGGCATCATCGTATGCAATAGCGCTGATGCCCACATCGGTCATGCCCGATACCTTGGTCATTGCGGTCAGCAATGAGCCGTTACGATCATAATAGAACATAGCCATGCCGGTGGCGGCATAGACACCCCGGCTCGTGGCGCACACCTTGCGGACTTTGACGAAGGAGTTGTGGTCCTGCCACTCCCCTACCACGGGCTGGGCATTCAGGGCGACGGCCAACCCTATAAATCCCATTATTGCAATTACCTTGCTCATCGTTAGTCTGTTGCTGTTAGTCATTATTTCTTTATCGGGGCAATAAGCAGCTGGCACAACATCACCAACACCCATGCCACGGCGGTGTTGATGACCATGGACACGGCCGTCATCCAGAAGTTGCCCAAACTAAAGGCCTCCAGAAGACCATACGTGACACTGTAGATGAGTGCCAAAAGCAGCACATACATGGCAAACACCTCGAAGGGGACACTGTGCGCGCTGGGTGTCTCCACCACCTCGGTGGGGTCGTCGCGGGTGAGCATCTTATTACCGAAGAGGATGCGGCCGAAAGCCATCATTGTGCAGCTGAACATGTGGAAGCCAGGAATGTTGCAGAAGATGTCGACCACGCCGCCCGACACAAAGGCTATCAGCAGCAGCGGGATATTCCCCAAACTGGTGGGGAGCATCATGATGGCAAGAATATATATAAACGGCACCACATAGCCGCCCAGATAAACATAATTAAGCATCAGAATCTGCAGCACCAGCAGTGCCACAAAACGAAAGATATTGATAATCACTAGTCGGGTCATAGTTCCTAATCCTCCTTCTGTGTTCGGGCCATCAGCGAGTCCTGCTCGGCCTTGAAATGATTGTCGATGACATAGACATGGTCCAGCTTGGTGAACTCGGTGGCCAAGCGCACCTTAATGGTATAGAAGCCACTGCCTCGCTCGGTAAATGCCTTCTCCACAAAGCCCACCATCACCCCTTCGGGGAAGTCGTTGGCCATGCCGCTAGTGATGACGGTGTCGTTGACCCTCAGCTTGTAGGTAGTGGGGATGTCGATAAGAGTGGCATAGCGGAAGTCACCGCCCCGCCACACCAGCGAGCCATTGGTGTTGATACGCGGTATTTTCACACTATTGCGGCTGTTCGAGTGCAGCACCGGCATCACCGTGCTGAAGTTGTCGGTCGTGTTCACCACCACGCCCACAATGCCCTGCGGCGAAATGACGGCCTGGTCAAGCTTGATGCCCTGCCGCCGTCCTTTGTTGAGCATGATGTAGTTGTTGCGCTGGTTCCAGGTGTTCTTCACCACCTGTGCCTCAGTATAGCTGTAACGTTGCTGGTACACAGTGTCTTCCCGTACAAACTTGCGCAGGCTATAGCTGATATACGACGACTCCAGCTGGGCGCGCAACTGGGCATTCTCGGCTGCCAGCAGCTCGTTCTCGCGGCGCAAGCCGAAGTAGTCGAACACCGACGTCACCGCCCCATAGCACCGGCCTGCCACCCCGTTGCCGAAATGAACTATCTTCGACGACTGGTAATTGCTGTTCTTGGTGATGAACACGATGGCCAGTATCTCCAGCAGGAGAAAGACAAACACATAGTTGTAACGCTTGAGAAAAGCAAGCAATGATTCCATGTTATCTCAGTAGGTAGTTGTTGATAATATTCTGCGTCTCGTCCACGGCACGCTCCAGCACGTCGTTGACGACCGTCACATCGAAATTGCCTGACATCTTCAGCTCCTCCGCACTACGGGCCAGACGCTTCGCTATCGACTCCTCGCTCTCGGTGCCACGGCTGCGGAGCCTTTGGCTCAACACCTCGACACTGGGGGGCATCACAAAGATAGCCAGTGCATCTGAACCGAAATATTTCTTTATGTTCATGCCGCCGTTGACATCCACGTCGAAGATGATGACATGACCGTTATCCCAGATGCGGTTTATCTCGGACTTGAGGGTGCCATAGCAGGTGCCGGCATACACCTCTTCCCACTCCAAGAAGTCACCCTCCTGCACCCTGTGTTTGAAAGTCTCAGGACTGAGGAAGTAATAGTCCACGCCGTCCTGTTCTCCCTCACGGGGTTTGCGGCTGGTGGCGGAGATAGAGAACTCGAAGCAGTCGAACCTCTTCAACAATTCGCGGATGATGGTAGTTTTGCCGCAGCCCGAAGGTGCTGAGAACAATATAGCCTTGCGATAGTTCATAATGAGTGATTGGTTGTTGTTAATCCCCCTAGGATTTCCTAGGACTGCCTAGGAAACCTAGAATTTCTTATCAAAAATCTTGAAGAAGCCCTTGACCACGACCGAATTGTTGTCCCAGTTGTATGCCTCGGCCACTTCCCCCACATAGGCCAGAGCCTCCTCGCGGTCGGCGATAGCATTCAGCTTCAAGATGAAGTCGTTGTAAGCCTTCATATTGTTGTGGAACAGCTCGCTCATGAAACTGAACTTGTCGTTGATGTTGATGACCGTGCGCAGGTCATCCACCTTCTTGGCATTGACGCGGGTCTCAAGACGTTCTTCCACATTCTGTTTATTCTTGGTGAGGGTGTCGGCGAGCGTACGACGGGGTTGTCCTTCCCCCTTCTCGTTCTGGAAGAGGTCCAGCAGCGACTCCTGCTGCTTGGCTGCGGGGCCGTCGGCAAAGAGCTCGTCGTTGGGGTTGCCAGCCAATTTCTCCATCTGGGGCTCCATCACAGGAGCCTCTTGCTTGGCCGGTATTGGCGGTGCAAAGACAGGATGAAACTCCTCTTCCACAATCTTGCGGGCCTTCTCTTCGGCAGCCTTCCTTGCGGCAGCCTCCTCGGCCAGGCGCTTCTCCTCGGCAGCCTTCCTGGCAGCAGCCTCTTCGGCCAGACGCTTCTCCTCGGCAGCCTTCTTGGCAGCAGCCTCTTCGGCCAAACGATTCTCCTCGGCAGCCTTCTTGGCAGCGGACTCTTCGGCCAGGCGTTTCTCCTCGGCAGCCTTCTTGGCAGCGGCCTCTTCGGCCAGGCGTTTCTCCTCGGCAGCCTTCTTGGCAGCGGCCTCTTCGGCCAAGCGTTTCTCCTCGGCAGCCTTCTTGGCAGCAGCCTCTTCGGCCAAACGCTTCTCCTCGGCAGCCTTCTTGGCGGCAGCCTCCTCGGCCAGACGCTTCTCCTCGGCGGCTTTCCTTGCAACAGCCTCTTCAGCCAAACGCTTTTCCTCAGCAGCCTTCTTGGCGGCAGCCTCGGCGGCGGAGTCCATACGCTCCGGCTCATCCGAAAGATCCATGCCGAACTCTACCACACCTTTCGCCTCCTCCGACTCCAACTTCAAGGCAACCATATAGAGGTTGCGCAGCTCCTCCAGAATGATGTCTATCTCAATTTGCGGTGTCTGTCCCTCATTTTTACGGATGCGGTTGGCTATCAAACCCAGCTTTTCCATGCCCTCTACGAGCGAGTTTACATTCTTGTTCATATTATTAATATTACCTATTTTATTGATTCGGAAAAACTTGTACCCTTTAGAAGAGTACAAAACAATTTGTAAAAATACAAAATAAAATGCAAACCACCAAAAAAAAGTGAGAATTGGCTATCGCGACCCGCCCTCCGCCACCCCCTCCGACAAAGCCCGTTTTCGTTCCTTTTAACCTCCGAAAAGGCGCATTTCAAGCTCGTTCTAGGATTGTATATCCTAAAAAAATCCTAGACCAATCCTAAATCGATCTTAAAAGAAACGAACCCGGAGCGGGCCGGTATTGTAAATCATGCTTCAAAAAATAGGTTAAAATACAGAAATGTCGGTTTTTTTTTGTATTTTTGAAGATTTGATAGAATACTCTTAATTAAAATAAATTATTAATAAACAATCAACTACATGAAAAAGACCCGTCTAATTTTTAGTTTCGTGGCATTAATAGTGCTCAGCTGCGGCACTCTGATGGCACAGAAGACGTATCAGTACAAGACCTATCCCAACGACCCGCTGAATGTGCGCGAGTACACGTTGGACAATGGTCTGAAGGTATTCATGAGTGTCTACAAGGACGCTCCTAAGATTCAAACCTACATCGCCGTGCGTGCCGGCTCGCGCAACGACCCGCACGAGACCACCGGCCTGGCCCATTACCTGGAACACATGATGTTCAAGGGCACCCAGCGCCTCGGCACCACCGACTGGGAGAAGGAGAAAGTCCTTATCCAGAAGATTGAGGACCTGTTCGAGGCCTACCGCATGTTCGACGACCCCACCACCCGCGCCGCCATCTACCACAAAATCGACAGCCTGAGCTACGAGGCTTCGAAGATTGCCGTCGCCAACGAGTACGACAAGGCCATGACCGCCATCGGCTCGACTGGCACAAACGCCTTCACCAGCAACGACTACACCATGTATGTCGAGAACATCCCCAACAACCAGTTGGAGACCTGGTGCGAGATTGAGGCCGACCGCTTCCAGCACCTGGTGCTGCGCCTATTCCACACCGAGCTGGAGACCATCTACGAGGAGAAGAACATGAGCCTCACCAAGGACAACCGCAAGGTGAACGACGCCATGTTTGCCGCCCTCTTCCCCCACCACCCCTATGGCAACCAGACCACCCTGGGCAGCCAGGAGCACCTGAAGAACCCCTCGATGCGCAACATCCGCAACTTCGTGGCCACCTACTATGTGCCCAACAACATCTGCATCAGCCTGGCGGGCGATTTCAATCCCGACGAGGCCATCCGGATTATCGACAAGTACTGGGGCAACATGGAGCCTCGCCCTGTGCCCGAGCTGCAATTTGAGCGCGAGCAGCCCATCACCTCAGTCATCACTAAGAATGTCAGCGGCCTCGATGCCGAGAACACCGTGCGTGCCTACCGTTTGGACAGCGGCAACGGCAGTCACGACGCCATGCTGGCCGACCTGCTGGAGAGCGTACTGAACAACGGAAAGTGCGGCCTCATAGACCTCAACATCAACCAGCAGCAGCGTTGCATGGGTGCCTACGCCGGCACTTACACGCTGAACGACTATGGTGCCTTTATGTTCGGCGGCCAGCCCATGCAGGGTCAGACCCTCGAGCAGGTGCAGGCACTCTTCGACGAGCAGATAGCACTGGTGAAACAAGGCAAGTTCGACGACTGGATGCTCGAAGCCGCCATCAACAACATGAAGCTTGCCATCATGAAACGCGCCGAGAGCAACAACAGCCGCGCCAGCCAGATGGCCTACGCCTATGTGGAGCACCGCAACTGGGGCGACGTTTGCAACGAGATTAACGAGCTCTCAAAGATTACCAAACGCGAGATTGTGGCCTTCGCCAACCGCCTGTTCAAGGAGAACAACTACGTCATCATCAACAAGCTGAAAGGCGAGCCCGAGCCCATTCTCAAGGTCAGCAAGCCTCCTATCACCCCCATCGAGGTGGGTCGCGACAACGAGAGTGCCTTCCTCCGCGACATCAAGGCTCGTCAGGTGAAGCCCATCGAACCCGTCTTCGTCGATTTCAGCAAAGACCTCAAGAAGTCGAAACTGAAGAACGGTGCCGAGGTGCTTTATGTGCAGAACGTGGAGAACAAGACCTTCAACCTCGTCTATCGCTTCGACTTCGGCTACCGTGCCGGACAGTTGGGCAAAACCATCGACCTGGCCGCCGACGTGCTCGAATACCTCGGCACTGCCAAGTACACCCCCGAACAGATTCAGCAGGAGTTCTACAAACTGGCTTGCAACTACAGCGTCAATGTGGGACAAGAGAACATCAACATCAGCATCAGCGGTCTCAGCGAGAACATGACCAAGGCTATGGCACTGGTGGATGAAATCATCACCGGCGTACAGCCCAACGACCAAGCCCTTCAGATGCTTGTGGCCCGTATCCTCAAAAGCCGCGAGAACGCCAAGCACAACCAGCAGAACTGCTTCCGCGCCCTCGGCAACTACGGTATCTACGGCTCAGACTCTCCTTCGCTTGACCAGCTCAGCGAAGCCCAGTTGAAGGCCTACACCTGCCAACAGCTCACCGATGCCCTCCACGGCCTGATGAACTACAAGCACCGCGTGCTCTATTATGGTCCCGAGAGCCTCGAGAGCTTCAAGGCACTCGCCAACAACCACACCTACAAGATGGACAAGAAGGCTCCCGCCAACAAGAAGATTACCCCCAAGGCTGTGACTGAGAACACCGTCTACTTTGTTGACTACAACGCCAACCAGACCTACATGCGCGAGCACTTCCGTGGCGAGAAGTTCAACACCAAGAACACGCCCGTCATGAATATCTTCAACGAATACTTCGGTGGCTCGATGAACGCCATCGTATTCCAGGAGATGCGTGAGAAGCGCAGCCTCGCCTACAGCGCTCAGAGCTACTACGCCACCCCAGGCGACAAGGACGGCTACTTCACCAACGCCGCCATCATCGCCACGCAGAACGACAAGCTCATCGACGCCATGAACGCCTTCAACGAGCTGTTTGACCAGATGCCCGAGTCCGAGGCCAACTTCCTGATGGCAAAAGACGCCATGCTCAGCGGCATCCGCACCGCCCGCACCACCAAGATGGGCATTATCAACAGCTACCTCAACTACGAGAAGATGGGCTACGACATGAAGAAGAGCCGCGCCCAGATACTCTTCGAGGCCTACCCCAAGGTGACCATGCAGGACATTGTGAACTTCAACCACAAGTACATCCGTGGCCAGAAGAAAGTCTACATGTGCCTTGGTAAGGAAGCTGACATGGACTTCAACGCCCTCGCCAAGTTCGGCAAGGTGAAGAAGCTGAAGCTCGAAGACATCTTCGGATACTAAACTAATTGAAGATTGAGAATTGAGAATTGAGAATTATCCGAGTACGGCAACTATTTCTCAATTCTCAATTCTCTAATCTTAATTCTCTATACTATGAATATCAAGCGTCACATCAACCGATTCCGTGCTTGGCAGCGCAAACCCATCCAGTTCTCCGACCAAGGACTGGAAGAGCATTGTTGCGCCAACTGCGGACATACATATTCGGGCAACTACTGCCCGGTGTGCGGACAGAAGGCGGGTGACAAACGTATCACATGGCGGTTGGTAGGACAGAACTTTTTAAAGGCATGGGGCATCGATTCTCACTCGTTGCCCAGCACGTTGATGCAGCTGATGCTGCGTCCCGGATACCTTATCGGCGACTATCTCGACGGCCACCGCCGAGTAAGTTACCCGCCTGTGAACATGCTCTTCGTGGTGACAGTAGTCTACCTCATCATCGCGCAAATGTTCGGCATCAGTCGCACCGAACACTTTACCTATTCCGACGTACCTGAGAAATATGCCATTGTTGTCGACATAATGAACTGGTTTATTGATAACCCTGCATGGGGTCTGCTAACCTTCACGCTGACATTTTGCATACAGACATGGTTCTTCTTCCGTTTTGCACCACGACACACACGACACACGCTGGCCGAAGGTGTTTTCATCCAAATCTATATGGCGACAATCAGCATCATCTGTACTTTTATTTCAAACATATTCACAAATGTGATAGGGTTGTTCATCATACTGGTTGCTGCATACTATTATGTCACCTATCGCCAACTATTTGGCTACCGTTTTTGGGGGACTTTATGGCGCATGTTGCTGGCCATTGCTGTGGCTTTTTTTCTGATTATACTTATCATGGCAATCATGGTAACTATATGGAGGGACGAAAAAATAGAAACGCTTCCAAGTCTATTACGACCCATAATAATCATAGCTGTTCTTTTGGCGGCAGGCTATTTTATCAGCCGGTGGACTGCTAAGAATCGGGGGACTGCCAAGGACAATAGAAACTGACGCGGAGAGCTTTTAAAGCAATAGAATGAGGCGAGTTGTATTGGTTATAGCATTGATTCTATCGTCGGTGTGCCACGCTCAGACCGACACGGTGTTTTGGTTTGCCCTGCCACCGACAACCGACCCAGGGCGTTTTGTGTTCCACACCTACGACCAACCCGCCGACATCACCATTTCACAACCGGGCAACCCTTATGTGCCTGTGGCATCTTTCACGATGATAGCGCACAACCACACCACATATACTGTCAGCAGCACCGAGTATGCCAACAGTGTCACTGACCCCTATAATACCGTCCTCAATCGCGGCTACCGCATCTCTTCCACCACCCCAATCACCTGCTACTACCAAATCACAACAGCACAGCGCGAGACCTTCACGCTGAAGGGGCGCAACGCCCTCGGCACCGACTTTCAGGTGCTGACGCCGTTGCCGTACCGCCCTTCTGCTGAAGGACAGAGCATCACAATGATAGCCACCGAGGACAGCACCCATGTTCTCATTGTTGCCCCCCGCTGGGTGAATAGTGGCAATATCGCCATGTTGGACACCGTCGGATTGGGCGACACAGTGGCAGTGACGCTCAATCGTGGACAATCCTATGCCCTCCAAAGTCCTCCAGCGACCCTGGGTTTTATGAAAGCCAAGATACATGCCTCGCAGCCGATAGCCACCAGTTTCTCGGACAAGGCCATGCGGTCGCGAACCAGTGCCAGCCATTCCAACCCCGCGGGCGAGCAGCTGTTGCCCCTCACGCATTGGGGCACGGAATATGTGAGAATCAATGGCTTTACCTCATCCGATTTGTTCCGTGCAACCGACTACATCGACACCGGGGCTTATCGTATCTGGCCTGGAGGAGGTGCCAATTCAGGTGGTATGGACTGGAATGTAGGATGGGCCAACTTCCACGATTCGGCACGTTATTTTCGGAGTGAACGCCCTTTGGGAATGACGCACCAGCAGGCTCCCAACGATTTGATGGCCGCCACCGTGGTTCCCCATCTGGTCGGTTCAGGGTCGCACCAGATTTCATACCTCCATGCCGACAGCACCAGTTTAACCATTCACATGGTCATTCCTACACGTGCCGTGGGCGACGTACTCTTCAATGGCAATCCTTCCATTCTCACAGCCGATTGTTTCCGCCCCGTGCCGCAAAAGCCTGAGCTCTCGTGGTGCAACAAGGATGTCAGCTCCTATGTACCATGGGATTCTGTGATGACTGTGTCGTGCAGTGTAGACAAGTTTCTTCTGGCCGTCATTGAGACTGACAGCCTTCGCGGAACGGCCTACACCTACCTCACCGACTATGCCCCTGCCGGGTACGTCCTCTTTGATATGGACACGACCTATTGCGAATACGACAGCATCACTTTCATATATCGCATCAATCAGGTAGACAGTGTGGCGTTGCATTGCCCTGATGGGCATACCATCACCCGCCCGCCATTCCTTATCCTTCATGCCGACAGCACTGCCGAGGGTGTCTATATCATCGAGGCATTTGACACGACTAAAAACATCGTTTATACAGACAGCATTTATATACATATTCATCCCCGTTCGATGACTGAGTACAGTGACACTATTCTTGAAAGCCAATTGCCCTGGAACCGCTTCGGTTTATTCTTCTATACCGAAACTGATACCACCATACTGCGACCAGACCCCCTGTCGGTGTGCGACAGCCTGATAAACTACCACCTCCACATCTACGACACCATCTACGACACAGTGCTCTACTACTCCTGCGAGAGCGACATGCCCATCCAATACAACGACACCCTATTCACACAGGAGGGTCAGGCCGCCTTCCTCTATACCGGCAGCCATGGCGAGGACAGCCTCGTCACCTTCATCCTCCACGTCATCCCCAGCAGCGACACCACCATCTGCGACAGCATTACCGAAGACCAGCTGCCTTGGTTCGCAATGGACACGGTGTTTAACGATACCGTGGCAGACTATATCGTCCGCACCATCAACGAGGCTGGCTGCGACAGCATCATCCACTACAACCTCTACATCTTCTGGAACGGCGACCACTGCGACACCTCCCTCTCTTACCCCAACGTAGTAACCCCCAACGGCGACGGCGTGAACGACCGCTTCGTCATCGGCGGACTGATAGAGCACAACTGCTTTCGGTACAACGAGCTCATCATCTACGACCGCTACGGTCACTGCGTCTACCACAAGCGTAACATCGCCACCGACACCGACTGGTGGAATCCAGCCGCCCAGCGCGCCCCTTCGGGCACCTATTTCTATTACTTCAAAGCCCACGGCATCAACATCTGGACCCAGCACCGCGGCGTCATCGAAGTGCTCCACGACAAATAGCTGAAACATGAAGAGGCTCCTGCTCATACTTTCACTCCTATATGCCTGTTGCGGCATGGCACAGACCGACACCGCCTTTTGGTTTGCCCCGCCCGATTTCCCCAATTATGGTGGGACGGACTATGGCGAGACTCCCATACGCCTCGTCTTCCACGCCTACGACCAGCCCGCCACCGTCACCATCGAGCAGCCCGCCAACAGCTTTTTCCCCACCACTACTGTTGTGCTGCACTCATACGATTACGACACCCTCGGCCTGTCGCAATTTGTCGACAGCATCGAGACCAAACCCGTCAACACCATCCTCAACCGCGGTTTCTATATCCACTCCACCGCCCCCATCACCTGCTATTACCAATGCACCTCCCCCAACCGCGAGACCTACACCCTCAAAGGGCGCAACGCCCTCGGCACCGACTTTCAGGTGCTCATACCCAAATGGCATGTACAATTTGGTATACCTAATGAGGGCGAAAGTGTTGAACTCATTGCCACCGAGGACAGCACACAAGTTCGCATAATACCACCCTCGCATTATGGTAGCGGAACCGTCGTGTTCGAAGGGGGCATCACGGGAGCCGACACCGTGGTGGTAACGCTCAACCGTGGGCAGAGCTATTCGGTACGTGCAAATAGCGCCTCTACCGACATCATGAAAACCCGAATCCTGTCTTCCAAACCCATTGCGGTAAACACCACCCATGCCCAGCCGACGTATACAAGTGGATACACCAACATGAACGTGGGCGACCAGCTCCTCCCCACCTCCTTTTGGGGAACGCAGTATGTGCTGTTTTTAGAGTTCCCCACCGGCATAGGCTATAACTATGGAGCCCTCGACTATATCGACACAGGTACCTACCATTATTCCATCGGTGGCACATCACATGGCAGTATTGCAGGGGGTTCCGTCTGGTCAGAATGGTGGACGACACTTATCACCACTTCCAGCTCATTAATGTCAGCCGACACGGCCCTGTTCTTCGAATTCGACCGTCCCGTGGGTCTGATACAGGAATCCAACAAGCCCACCGCGGGAATAGGCTGTGCCCCCCTGCCCGACATTGAGAAATCAGGCTCGCACCAAATAGCCTACCTGCGTACCGGCAGCCTGAACATCAAGCTAAACATGGTAGTTGAGACCCAACATACAGGCAACATCCTCTTCAACTGGGATCCCACCATACTCACCCCTGCCGACTTTCAGCCTTTGGTAGGGCATCCCTCTTTATCATGGTGCAGCAAAGAGGTGGGGCAGTACCTCCCCGCAGGGGGCAGGATGCACATACAATGCGACAGCAGCCGCTTCATCCTCGGTGTGATAGAGTACGACTCCGCGGGTGCCGCCTACACCATCCTGACCGACTACGCCACGCCCGCCTCCGTCCGATTCGACATGAACGACACCTTCTGCCAAGGCGACAGTATCCACTTCTCTTACACCTCACACAATGTCGCCTACACCCGCCTGCAAAGCCCCGACGGCATCATGCACGACATGCCCTACTCCATTCCCAACGCCGACACCGCCATGAGCGGGCGGTATTGGCTCTATGGCTACGACACCCTGAGCACCGTCCCGACAGCCATGGACTATATCGACATAACCATCCACCCACGCCATACCGCCGAAATCCACGAAACCATCCTCCAAAGTCAACTGCCGTGGAGCCAATTCGACATTCTTTTCTATGGCGAAACCGACACCTCCATACTCCGACCCGACTCCCTGTCCGAGTGCGATAGCCTGATAATCTACCACCTCCACATCTACGACACCCTCTACGACACTATCCTCTACTACGCCTGCGAGAGCGACCTGCCCATACGCTACAACGACACCCTCTTTACACAAGAAGGGCAATGCACCTTCCCATTTACCGGCAGTCATGGCGAGGACAGCCTCGTCACCTTCATCCTCCACGTCATCCCTAGCAGCGACACCACCATCTGCGACAGCATTACCGAAGACCAGCTGCCCTGGTTTGCCATGGACACAGTGTTCAACGACACCGTGGCCGACTATATCGTCCACACCACCAACGAGGCAGGCTGCGACAGCATCATCCACTACAACCTCTACATCTTCTGGAACGGCGACCACTGCGACACCTCCCTCTCTTACCCCAACGTAGTAACCCCCAACGGCGACGGCGTGAACGACCGCTTCGTCATCGGCGGACTGATTGAGCACAACTGCTTTCGGTACAACGAGCTCACCATCTACGACCGCTACGGTCACTGCGTCTACCACAAGCGCAACATCGCCACCGACACCGACTGGTGGAATCCCGCCGCCCAGCGCGCCCCTTCGGGCACCTATTTCTATTACTTCAAGGCCCACGGCATCAACATCTGGACCCAGCACCGCGGCGTTATCGAAGTGCTCCGCGACAAATAACCCACACGACCATGAAACGCCTCCTGCTCATCCTCACTTTCCTCTACGCCTGCAACAGCATGGCGCAGACGAATGCCGACTCCGTCTCGTCCTTCAGTCGGATAATACGGCTTCACCTGCCCACCCATTTATGTGCTGGTGCGCATAAACGCGTCTCATTCGGTTACACCGACACCTGTCAAGTGGTTATGGCCAACGGCAGGGCAACTCTCGGACATGCTGAGCGAACATTCCTACCCGACGGCATCGCCTGTCCTCCGTGGGGTTGCTCCTACCGCTCTCACGTCACCTTCACCGACTTCCCCGACACCACCGTCATCACCTCTGCCAACGACATCCGATACGTGCGCATCAACATGGAACACTCGTGGCTGGGCGACATATACATCAGCATCACTTGCCCCAACAACCAGCAGGCCGACATCCTCCGATATGGGGGAACTGGCACCTCGCCATGTCTCGATTCCATAAGCCAAGAACATCGGGGCTGGGACAACTCAACCGCCCATGCCCCACATTACACCTTCCTGGGCAACCCCATCGACAGCACCGATAGCCAAAGCCCCTGCGACTCAACAACCTTGTATAACCAACCGGGAACAGGCTGGAACTATTGCTGGAGCAACAACACTCAATCCGGCTTCACCTACGCTGCGGGCGATGGGCTTATCTACCGTCCTGGCAACGTCATCAACAGCAGTTTCTGGAGAAGTCATATCGATTCGAGCGACGTGTCTGTCGGCACCCAATTCTACCATCCCGACGAGAATTTCTCCAACCTTATCGGCTGCCCCCTCAACGGCACTTGGCAAATCGTCGTCATGGACGGCTGGTCGGCCGACAACGGCTGGATTTTCGACTGGGAGATATCCCTTGACCCAAGGCTGCTTTCCTCAGACTCATGCCATATCACCTCGTGCGTCATGGAAGGTCCTTACGCCACCCAGATAGACAGCGTCACCTTCCTCCTCAACATGCCCGAGAGCATCGCAACCGACACCACACTCCTCTACACATTCACCATCACCAACAACTGCGGCGACACCCACGACACCACCTTCATCATCCACCTGCATCCTAACTACACCGTCGCCGACACCAATGAAAGCTGCGATATCTATTCACTCTTCGACACACCCATTCTCTCCACCGTCGACACCGTCTTCCATCTCTTATCCCAATATGGATGCGACAGCATCGACAATATGCACATCGCCATACACCACTCCTCTTTTGAAACCACCGACACCACACTCTGCGAGAATGCGCTTCCCTTCCTATTTGAAAACGAGACATTCGCCATGGGCAGCGGTGGGCTTGTACGTTCCGCCCCACCAACAGCCGACACCTCTGCCACCTACCAATACACCGACAGTCACGGGTGCGACAGCACCATCCAGCTCAACCTCACCGTCTTCCTCTCCGACACCACCTACCTCGACAGCACCGTCTGCGACAATATCCTGCCCATCCTTTGGAACGGCCTGACCCTCGACATCGACCAGTCGTCGCCTACCGACTCGGGCTACAACCAGCTCAACACCTCCCTGCTGCTCAACAACCAGTGGGGATGCGACAGCACGGTATTCCTGACACTCACCATCCCATTCGTCCAACAAACCGACATCTACGATACCGTCGTCGTAGCCCAATTGCCTTGGAGCCGTTTCGACACGCTGTTCTTCAACGAGACCGACATCACCATTCTCTACCCCAATGGGGCAACCAATCATTGCGACAGCATCGTCCACTACCACCTCCACATTTACGACACCATTAACGACACCCTCCTCTACTACGCTTGCGAGAGCGACCTGCCCGTCAGTTACAACGACACCCTCTTCACCCAAGAAGGACAAGGCAGCTTTCTCTACACCGGCTGCCATGGCGAGGACAGCCTCGTCACCTTCGTCCTCCATGTTATCCCCAGCAGCGACACTACCCTCTACGACACCATCACCGAAGACCAACTGCCTTGGTTCGCCATGGACACAGTGTTTAACGATACCGTGGCCGACTATATCGTCCGCACCATCAACGAGGCGGGCTGCGACAGCATCATCCACTACAACCTCTACATCTTCTGGAACGGCGACCACTGCGACACCAACCTCACCTACCCCAACGTAGTCACCCCCAACGGCGACGGCGTGAACGACCGCTTCGTCATCGGCGGACTGATTGAGCACAACTGCTTCCGGTACAACGAGCTCACCATCTACGACCGCTACGGTCACTGCGTCTACCACAAACGCAACATCGCCACCGACACCGACTGGTGGAATCCTGCCGCCCAGCGCGCCCCTTCGGGCACCTATTTCTATTACTTCAAGGCCCACGGCATCAACATCTGGACCCAGCACCGCGGCGTTATCGAAGTGCTCCGCGACAAATAACCCTACACTAGAGCGATATTTTTTCAATATCCGCACAATAAATTCAGCCTTCGCGCGTAATTTATATTATGCGACGATTATTGTCATACATTCTCTTCTTCTTCGTGCTGTTTCCTACCGTCAGTGCTCAGATACCAGAAGGACTGCTGCGTTCCTGTCCAACGGTGTACCAGGTGAACTATGGCGCCCAACGCATTCTCTGCACTTCAGGCACGGCAGCAGAACCCGACCGCGACACAGGCATAGCCCCTTCCTTGCATCAGTTCATCACAAACACGACCATTCCCTCTATTCGTTTAGGCAGTGCGAGCATCACCGACACCATGCCCAGTGCGAGCATCTCATACTTCTACCGCGTTGACACAACCAGAAGTCATTTATTCTGCACCTCGTTTAGCGGCCAAATTGCATACTCGCCCAATGCCGTAGGACCCAAACCAGAGTTTTCCATCCGCATACTCGACTCCAACGGCACCTCCATTGACACCAACTGCCTGGAAGCCGTCTATTCGGGCGATAACGCCACCCTTTGGCATCAATACAACGGATACGACACTCTAGTGCATCTCTACATAACCAACGAATACCTCAGTTTCGACCTTCGCTCCCTCCACGGAAGGGTTGTTCGCATCCAATTCAACACTACATGCCGTTCCGCCTATCGCTCTAGCTGCACTGCATCGTTCACGCTTGATTGCTACAATATCCTCGACATTTACAATTCAGACCTCTGCGGTCAAACCATAACCTACTATGCTCCACCAGGCTTCCGCTATCGCTGGACGCTTGCCTCCGACACCTCCACAGTCCTCGGGACCGAGTCGTCATTACACGACCGCTACAACCAATACATCACTCCTCTCCGCTGCCAATTGAGTTTTAAAAGCCCAACATCACAGAACACATGCTTCATCGAAAACCTCTACTACACCCCCCCGACTTCCAGATACGTTTCTGAAGGCAGTAATCTTCAAGATGCAGCTTTTTATTGGGACACCGTCGGCTACATCACTTCCGGCACATGCGCCGCACAGATGCATCTTAGAGACAGCACCACCATAAGAGTCGTCGTACCCTTTGGTTCCTACTCGGTCCATGACAGCTCCATCTTCACTACCCAATATCGTATTGTCGGCCTATGCGACACCCTGATTGTACCCTGTACCACCACTCTTTTCAACCTCAAGCCTGGAGGCTACAGAATATACCGCGATATCATCACCCCCACGTGCACCTTCACATACAGCAACTATTTTACCGTTTATCCATTCCCTTGCGCATACTACGACACCCTTATCCGCACCTGTCCCGACGAAATAGACACCTGCTCCATACGCTACCTATGCGATATGGGCTACGTCCGCAACGGGTTACCCACCTATGATTCATTGGGCCACCTAATCGGGCACATTCCACCAAACTATTACTATCCAGCCTATTTCTACCCTTGGGATCATATGTCGGATATCCTGCTCCACCACCACCACCACCATCCCATCCACAGCCCTGGCACCGACCCCATCACCCAAAACCAACTCACCACCACCCCATCGGGGTTCCCCACCTCGTTTTTAATCGGAAATGAAACGTCGGATGATCCAGAAAGCACAAGCCAGAACCTGTACTTCCAATATCACGTCGACACCACCCAACACAGCATCCTCATGTTGCGCTATGCCCTCGTGATGCAGTACCTCATTGAAGAGCCCTATGACTCTTATCTTTACGCCTATCGGTGGTGCTGGGGGTGTCATACTCACGAAGACACCATACAGCAGATTACACTGCAACACACCAACCATCCCCGATTCCTCTTCCACCTCCTCGACTCTACAGGGCATGAGATAAGGCCCGACCTTTACAATATTGACATCACTTTAGACACTATTCCCAACTGGAACACAGGCACTGACTCCAGCATCTTCTGGAAAGACTGGCACGCCTTCGCCATCGACCTTCACGCCCTGCACGGACGCACCATCACCATACACTTCGCCACCGAGACCTCCCACCTGCGCTACTCAAGAGCATTAAACTACGCCTATATTCACCTCCAATGCATCGAAAGCATCCGTGACATCCATTGTCAAGACACCCATTACTACAATGCCCCCGATGGATTCACCTACCAATGGTTCCCCGACGGGCACCCCGATTCGATAATCAGCACCTCGCAACAATTCCTCACCACCTCCGACAACCCCTTCTATTGTCTGCTCACCGACATAAGCGACACTACTGTACACATCCTCTTCCCCACCATTCTCACCAAGCCAAAGTACCCCGTTGCCCAATTCTCGCTCGACACGGTCGAAATCCTTGACGACTGCTCCCTACTCTTGCATATAAACAACGGTAGCCATATTGCCACTGAACACGGTCCGGACTCCATCACCACTACACCCTGCAACACCTTCCACTACTGGGTCGATGACACCCTCACAACCCAGGACGACACCATATCTCACAATCTAAAGAACACCTTCAAAGTCCCCATAGGAGAGCATACGCTGACCTTTGTCGCCTACATCGACGGAACCTCCTGCACCGACACCCTCGTCTACACCTTCCTTGTCACAGACTTTTGCCATTGCTATGACACCGTCTACGACACCATTGTCCAAAACCAACTCCCCCACTTCTGGCACGGCATACCCTTTAACGACTCAGCCTTTTACGATTCCGTCGGTACCCCCACCTCCTCCGCCGACACCTCACTTTTTATCCCCGGCATACGTCCGCAATGCGACAGCCTCATCGACTACCACCTCCGACTCTACCGCAACACTAGCGACTCCGCCATCTACGTCCTCTGCCCCGATGATATACCCTTCCCTATCAACGACACAATCAGCATTGCCAACGACACCACCGTCATCTTCAGTGGTATGCATGGGGAGGACTCCACCGTATATTACACCATAATCCGCCTCTCCAATACCGACACCACCATCTACGACACCATATTAGAAGACCAGCTGCCTTGGCTCGCCTTCGACACCCTGTTTAACGACGTGGTTGCAAACTATATCTACCACACTTATAACGAAGCGGGCTGCGACAGCCTCATCCGATACAACCTCTACATCTTCTGGAACGGCGACCATTGCGACACCGCCCTCTCCTACCCCAACGTGGTCACCCCTAACGGCGACGGCGTGAACGACCGCTTCGTCATCGGCGGACTGATAGAGCACAACTGCTTTAAGTACAACGAGCTCATCATCTACGACCGCTACGGTCACTGCGTCTACCACAAACGCAACATCGCCACCGACACCGACTGGTGGGACCCCGCCGCCCAGCGAGCACCGTCGGGCACCTATTTCTACTACTTCAAGGCCCACGGCGTAAACATCTGGACCCAGCACCGCGGTGTCATCGAGGTGCTAAAGGAATAGAAAATGGGTGACAACGAAGCCTCATTCGCACGTTGGTGCATTTTTTATAATCAATATTTCTAAAAATTGCGTATCTTTGCAACTTGATTCGTAGTCTGACCGTTTATGTCTGCCATACGCTTAACCCAATGTCGATAAGCAACATAGGATGTCAGACGGTGGTATTATTGACATGTCCATACTATGCAAACATACAAGAAATATTACTCTAAAACTAGCATCTTGGGGATTCTGATGCTTCTGTCCTTGCTGTTGCCCGGCCTTGCTAATGCCCAACAGGTGGTGGTGATGCCGCATCATGGGGCCGACACGCTGACGGTCAGCCGACAAAATTGTTACACCATCATGGACCCAGGCGGACAGGCGAACTACACGAACAACGAGGATTCGTGGCTTCTGATACATTCCACTTCGGGTGTCTTTGCCTTGAAGATGGTCTATGAGATGGGCAGCGACGGCGACTGCAACGACTACATCGACATCTTCTATGGCTCCGACTCCAACGCCTACAGCGAACGTTATTGTGCCACTGGGTCGGCCATGGTGCACGGTGGGTCGGACGACATGCTTGTCCGTTTCCACTCCAACAATTACGCCTCGTTCAGGGGTTTCGAAATCCAGGTGTACTATCCCAACAGCATCGCAAACTGGAACTACCATGCTGTGGACGACAGCACTGTCACCATCACTTGGGACGACGACCTGGCAGATGCCACCGAATGGACGGTGACTTACTTCTGCGACGAGGACACGCATCGCACCGTCACCTGCACCACCACCTCGGCCACCATCACGGGGCTTCGCAACAACACCTACTATGCCTACTATATCGAAAACAACGCCGTGGCCTGCATGGAGACCAGTCGGCAGTATTTCATTGCACACCATCCCGCAGGCCATCTGTACACCGCCCCCTGGGGCAGCACCTTCAACCTGACAAGCGGCACCTGCTATACTGCCAACGCCACCTCGGGTCCTGGCAGCAACACATTGCCTACCGACTGGATCGGCACCACCTTCACTACGTCCGACAGCGTAGGCTTTTATGCCGACGGATGGTCCAGCCACTACTATTTCAGTGCCAGCTGGACTTCGGGCTATGGCTTTGGCAGCGACTTCTCATATTGGGACCAGAACACTGTCCGGCGGCGCAAGGTGTATTTCCCTCATGGCGTTGGTTCCTTCAACCATGCCGGATATACCAAGTTCCAATACAGCATCACCTGGGAGAACAGCCGCATCATTACGCCCACGGTAACCCATGTGACATCCTCCACTGCCACCATCCAATGGACCGACACCACGTCGTCCACCCTATGGACTGTGCGCTATTCGCCCTCTGACGGCAACTGGACCACCCGTTTGGTTTCAACCCCCACTATCACACTCACAGGATTGGAGCCTGGCACGCAATACCTATACACCATCGAGGGCAACGTCACCCAGCCTTGCACCACCCCTTTCCGCCATGCCTTCATCACTACTGGTCAGACCGACACCCTTATCATGCCTTACCGCAAGGCCGACACAGCCGTACTCCAGCCGGGCAGTTGCTACACCGTGGTGGACGCCGGCGGCTCCACAAACAATTATTTCCACTCCGACTTCTCGGCCTATACCTTACGCACGGCTAACGGCAACGGGTTCCGCCTAAAAGGTTGGTACCATGTCGCCCCGCACGACATCTTGTATATCTTCTATGAGGGTGAGTGGCACAGCTACCAGGGGAGCAACAGCAACTTAGAAATCTTCTGTACCGACGGGGCCTGCACTATCGGCTTCACCTCCGACCCTGAAGAAAGCGGCCTGGGCTTTGCCTTCAACATCATCCAGCTAGACTCCGCCATAACCAACCTGCAAGCCACAGCCATAACATCCAACAGCGCCACCATCACCTGGAACGATACGGCATCGGGCGGCGCAGGTTGGCAGCTGCACTATGGCAACGCTGAAGACAACTTCACGACCATCAACACCACCACCCCTTCGGTCACCCTCACAGGCCTCACGGCTGGCACACAATACGTCTATTATGTCACACGCCAGGGCGGGAACGCCGGCTGCAACTACGCCGACCGACGTGCCTTTATCACCAGCGGCGTAGAGAACAATACCGTCATCATGCCCTATCGCGGCACCGACACCCTCTACTATAACCCCGGCACCTGCTACACCATCTTAGACGCTGGCGGCAGGATGAACGACTACTTCAACTACGACACTGGCCAGCTGGTCATTATCTCAACCAACGGCAGCGACTTCTACCTGTCTGCCCAATTCGAATACGAAAGTCTCAACGACCTGCAAAGCAACGGATATGATGGTGAAGACCGCCTATGGTTTGGTGCGGACCCATCGAATAGTGAGTCTTATTTCGACCAGATTGACGGCGGATGGACATGGCTCAATGGGAACCGCTACAGAACCTCCAGCCAGAACGGTTTTCTCCGCATCAGATGGCGCACCAACGAGAAGGACTACCGCAACGGCTTCACACTCCGGCTGGACCAAGACACCCTGCCCGTCGAGAATGTGCGGATAGCCCATGTCACGAACAGCAGCGCCGAAGTCAGCTGGGACGACAACAGCGGACACGCTGGCCCTTGGTACCTCTCATATACCGCCGACAGCACCTGGACCACTGTCCTATGCAACACCACCCATTTCAGCCTCACCGGCCTCCAAGCCGCTACCCAGTACAGCATACGCATCAGCCGCACACCGGCAAGCAACAACTGCGGCCTGCAGTCTTACCCATTCTCCACCCTCAGGGCCAACGACATCATCATGAACTCACACTCGCGCGACACCGTATGGATTACCCCCGGTGAGTGCTACACCGTATTTGACCCCGGCGGAATAGGCGACTACTACTCCAGCGACACCTCCATCCTCGTCATCCGTTCTACCACTGGGTTGGGGTTCCGGCTGTACGGCTATGCCGACGTGTCGGACCAGCTGTCGTTCAGCAGCGACGGCTCGGGAGGCCAAAGCATGTGGTGGTTCATCGACAACTACTACCCCGAAGGCATTGCCTATATCACCCTCACCTCCAACGAGGCCATAAACAGCTCGGGCTTTGCCTTCAACATCACCTTCTACCCCACCATTCATTCGTTGGACACACTCTGGCAGACCGACACCTCCATGGCTATCACATGGCAGGACACCTCCCTCGCCACCAGCTGGACCATCACCTACGGCACCCATATCGACTCGCTCCGCACCATCAGCAGCACCACCAACCAGGCCACCCTCACAGGTCTGCAACGCAACACGCAATGCTACATACATATCGAGAACAATGTTCTTTCTGGCGACTGCGTCATCCCCTCTATCTACGGCATACGCATGCCCCACGACCTCAACTGCTGGATTACCCAATACATCAACTCGCTCCTTGGCATCATTGGCCGCCACTCGCTGGTAGAGACCACTGTTGAAACCTTACCCATCACCGAATGCCTCCACATCTATGACGTGGGCGGTCTGAACCCGCCCTTCCCCGACGGCACGATGGACCACGACTACACCACTGCCGACGGCCGCGGCCTTTCCATCAGAGGCCACTACAACCTAGGCAGCAGCCCCCTGCATATCAACACTGGAACCACTGCCACCGACTATGGCGGCATCGGCACCACCTTCTTGTCGTCCGAGATGGGTTATCTCTGCATCATCGCTTCCACCTACGCAGCCTCTAGCAATGGCGAAGGCTTCGACCTCGAAGTGCTCGTGAACCCTGCCATCCACCAAATCACCGCCAACGCCGTCACCTGCAGCACTGCCACCCTCACATGGGTGGACACCTCGGGAGCATCACAATGGTGGATCGCCTACGGCGAAGACGAACGCCGGCTCGACACTGTCACCACAACCACACGCTCGTATAGTTTCACCAACCTGCTCCCCGACCGCCAATATGTCTGCTACTTCTGGAGCAATGAAGTCATGCCCACCTGCAAGGCTCCTGTGAAGAAGTGTTTCATCACCCCTTGTGACACCTCCATCATCATCATGCCTTACAACCAAGACACTACGCGCACACTGAACATCAACGAATGCTATACCATCCTCGACCCCGGCGGTCCCAACGACTACCACTATGCCAGCAACCAGAACATCCACCTGCGCTCCAACACGGGCGACCCCATCGTGCTGCGCGGACGGGCGCACATACGCGGCAATGACCAGCTGACCATCTACGACGAAGGCTCGTGGGAATGGTACTATACAAACTGGTCTGGAGACGATGACCTTATCGAGATACACTCCAGAACCGGCAACCTGTGCATACAGTTCTACAGCAACGGCGACACTCTGACCCACTCAGGGTTCGAATTCCAAGTGTTCTTCAACACCATCGGAAACATACGTGCCGACCTCATGACCGACTCCACCTGCCGCATCCGTTGGAACGACAACAGCTCCGCTACCCACTGGACCTTCTGGTATGGCCCCGACCGTGAACACCTGGACACCATCTCTACCGACAGCAAGACCGTCCACCTTCGCAACCTCGTCGACGGAGTGCATTACTACTCCTTCATCACCAACAATGCCGTCGAATGCATTGACACCACTTGGTTTGACTTCTGTGCCGGGGGCGACAACTGCATCGACTTTGCCAACCTCTACTCCTGCCACACCCGATGCCGCTACGGCGACTTCTACTCACCCGACATCAACGAAGGCATCGTTGACTTCGGCCCCGACAACATATACTCCCGTCATACCGTCATGCTCGACACCTCCTACCGCGACCCGCGCACCGGAGGCCTCCTGCGCTCCATCCCCGAGGGCTACGACCACTCCGTCCGCCTCGGCAACTGGAACTATGGCGGCGAAGCCGAAAGCATCACCTACGAATATATTGTCGACACCGCCTCGGCCGACATCCTCCTGCTGCGCTATGCTGCCGTGCTCGAAAATCCCGGGCACCAAAGTGGAGACCAGCCACGCTTCCAATTCACCATCGTCGACGAATACGACAACCCCATCAGCACCGCATGCTACTCGGCCGACTTCGTATCCTCCGACCAACTCAACTGGAACACCTACACCTACGACACCAACACCGTATTGTGGAAAGACTGGACGGCTGTAGGCATCGACCTCGAGCCGCTTCATGGCCGTCGCATCTTCGTAAAGCTCACCACCTACGACTGCGCCCAGTCGGGTCACTTCGGCTATGCCTACTTCACCCTCTCCTGCGACCAAAAGTATATCCGCGCCGGCTACTGCGGACAGGTGGACACCAACAACTTCACCGCCCCCGAAGGGTTCCGCTACCAATGGTACAACGTCGACAGCGCCAATGTCGTCCTCGACACCAGCCAAGTGTTCTACCGCTCCGAAAGCGGCATCTACCGCTGCCGGGCCTCTTTCATCGGCAACGCCAACTGCTACTTCGAAAAAACGGTAATCGTCGGCAACATATTCCCCTATGCCAACTTCACCTACCATCTCATGGACACCAACGAATGCCAAATCACCGTACGTTTCCAAAACCTCAGCTGCGTGGCTTCCGACTCCGCCCTCACCAACCTCACCTCCATGGAGTGCGACTCATACATCTGGGACTTTGGCGACGGCGACGTCAGCTACTCGCGCAACCCCACCCACGTCTTCGACCCAGGCTACTACAATGTGCATCTGACCGCCCAAATTGCCCAAGCCTCCTGCGCCAAAGACACCGTCATCCGCATCGCCATCCCCTCCCCCTGCATTCACTACGACAGCATCTACCCAGTCATCTGCTATGGCGACACATTCCACATCAACGACACAGCCTTTTGGCAGAGTGGGGAATATATCGTGCGCCAAGTGCCCTCGCCCGACAGCATCCGTGAGACCCTCGTATTCCTTACCGTCAACCCCGTACACCACTTCGACATCACTGACACCCTCTGCACCAACCAGCAATACGACCGTTACGGCATACACATCCCCGCTGGAGCAACGCCCTATACGACAAACGAGTATGTAAGCTCCTACCAAAACGTATACTCTTGCGACAGCACCTACCACCTGACCCTTACCACCATGCCTGCCTACGACACCACCAACTATGCCGTTGCCTGCAGCGACCTGGGTTATACACTCTTTGACACCACCGTCTACCAGTCTGGCACCTACACCGACAGCCTCCGCTCCGTGGCTGGCTGCGACAGTGTTGTCCATCTGACACTCGCCGTTAACCCGGCCTACCACTTCTACACCTCCGACACCATCTGCGACGGAACAGCCTACCTATTCCACGACCACCTATACATCGAACCTGACAACTATACCGTTACCTTCCACACCGCTCAGAACTGCGACAGCGCCTTCCACCTCTCCCTCACCTTCCACCCACGCTACGACTACTACGACACCGTGATGCTCTGTCCTCACCAGCCCTACTTCCACAACGACCAGACCTACTACGCTCCCAGCCTCATCATCGACTCCTTCCAGACCGTCCTCCAGTGCGACAGCATTTACAACACCATACTCAGCCTCAACGACACCCTCTTCAAAGCCGGATGGGAAGTGTCGGAGGACACCGTCAACTGGGTGTCTCTGGCCGACACCCTGTGGGAAGGCTGCGCTCCCTACACCCTCTACTTCCGCAACCGCTCCACCCATTCCGTCCAAAGCTTCTGGCACTTCAACGATGGCGAAAACATTTCCCAATTATCTGCCCCCAACGACACCGACCTCTTCATCTCCCATACGTTCGACATCGGGCGGTACACCTTCTTCCTGAGCATCACCGACTCCTCTGGATGTACCGACACCCTCTTCAATCCCTCTGGGGTTTCGGTGCTTCCCTCTCCCACTGCCAGCTTCTATTGGGACAACACCCACGCTTCCGAAATCCAGCCCTGGACCACCCTCCACAACACCTCGTTCCCTCTCGACTCCACCTGCACCTCGCTCTGGCTCATTGAGAAGCAGCCCGACAACCCCGACGACCTTGACACTGCCCGCGAGACCAACCCCGTCTACCGCTGGGACATCGAAGGGGTGAACCTCCCTGCCTCCTACCTCGTATGGCTCATCCTCACCCAGCACAACATAGGCATCACTGGAAACGACATCTACTGTCCCGACACCACCTTCGACACCATCAAGATAATGCCCTCCACCCTGGAGTTCCCCAATGTCGTCACCCCGAACAACGACGGTGTGAACGACTACTTCCGCATCAAAAACCTGATTGAGTACAGCCAATACCCCTACAACAAACTGACCGTCTACGACCGCTGGGGACATGTGGTATACCAGGTCAGCAACATAAATAAAGAAGAGGACTTCTGGTATCCCGACCTCACCAACTCGCCTACCGGCACCTATTACTTCCGCTTCACTGGGCGGGGTGGCGACGGGGCTGCCCAACACAATGGTGTCATCGAGGTCCTTCGAGAATAATAACACTATAGGGGACTTCTATAAATCACCTCGGAGAGGTGTGACTATTAATAACACCGTACAATCCATAAGGTGCAGTGCGGTGATAGTCAAAACCTAACAAGACTGCGTCTCGTAGAGACGCGACAATGAAAACGAATTAATAGAACTCACTCATATAAAAATCCATCATGAAGAAAAAGCAGAGACTCGCCGTCACGCTGTTCCTTGCCATCACAGGCATGTCCAACGCACAATATGTTGTAACCGGACAACTGCTGAGTGCCAAAGACAAACAGCCCATCCCCTTCGCCAACATCGCCATGATGCGGGCCTCAGACTCCACCTTCTTACGTGGGGTCATCACCGACGACAAAGGGGTGTTCAACATCAATAACGACACCATTGCCACCGTGCTTCGCATCTCGGCAATGGGATATGAAACCCAGTTCCTCGCCGTACCCAACACACGCGACGGAGGCCCTACCGGATTGGGCAAGATTGACATGGGCAGCATCGTCATGCACGAAGGGGCCATGCTGCTCGACGTGGTGAAGATAACGGAGAAACGGCCGCTCTACACCGTAGACGGCGAGAAAGACCTCTACAATGTGGCCGAGGATGCCTCCATACAGACGGGCAATGCCAGCGATGCGCTACAGAACGCACCCGGCGTGGAGGTGGATGTCGAAGGCAACGTGACCTTGAACGGACAAAGCGTAGAGGTATGGATCAACGACCGTCCCTCGCACCTCGAAGGCGAAGCGTTGAAGCAGTATATTAAGATGCTGCCCGCCAACAGCATCGACCGTATCGAAGTGATGAAGAACCCCTCGGCACGTTATGGTGGCGGCAGCCCTGTGGTGAATATCGTCACCAACCAGCGGATGCTGAAGAACTCGTTCGTCAGCCTAGGTGCCAACGGCTCTTCGAGACCCTCTATCTCGCCGTGGCTCTCGTATGTCTACAGCAACGAGAAGTTCAACATCAGCGCCTATGTAAGCTACAGCAGCAGCCATAGCGAGAACACCCGGAAAGGCGGCGGCAGCATGTTCGACGAGGACAGCGTGCTGTCACGTGAATGGGACTACCTCACCACCGGCAGCAGCCACAACCACTACGTTTGGGCCAACCTGAACGCAAGCTATCAGTTCGACTCGATGAACAGCATCTCCGGCTGGTTCGGCACCTATCCGAACTACTCAACTGACAAATCGGACGGACAAATGTCGCGTACCGAATACCTGTTCAATCCTGGCAACTACAACAACACCACGGTGGGCAGCAGCAACAACATGAACTATGGCGGCTACGGCGGCATCGACTTCACCCACAAATTCAATAACGAAGGTCACCAGATGTCTGTGAACTTCAACGGCAACTTCTGGGGATACAACGGAGACTCAAAGAAAGAATGCACCTACCCCTTCCAACCCCAGATGAACTACAACGAGTATACACAGCACAAGATGTTCGACGGCAGCGGTTCACTGGGTGTGGACTATTCACTGCCCTACAGTAAGAATGGTGAGATTGAGGCAGGCATCGAATTCGGCATGGAAGCCGACAACGACTACTACCGACGCGACACATTCGACTACGCCCAACACTTGTTCTTCAGCGACTACCTCATGTCTGACACAATGCACACACCAGGCCGTAACCTGGACGGCTACCTCACCTGGCGGCGCAAATGGGGTGATTTCACCTTGAAACTGGGTGGACGAGGAAGATATGTCTACGTGAAGGACTGGCATGAAGGCCTGCCGCAATACGACGTCGAGACTCACAACTTCACCTTCTCCCCCTCGGTGAATATGAGTTACAGAACCAAGGATATGCACAATTTCAGCCTCAGCTATCGAATGAACACCATCAAGCCCACTGCCGGCATGCTGACCAGCTACGAAAAATACGGTGTCGAAAGCCTCTCTACCGGCAATCCGTTGCTGGAACCCAGCTACACCCACAATGCCGACCTGTCGTGGAACAAATACTTCTCCAAGTTCGGCTCGGTAGGGGCAAATGCCTCCTATCGTGCCAAATACAATGAAATCAACTCTATCAATGATGCCCGCTACGTGGACTTTTTTGGCAGGGTGGTAGACTACCGCATGCCTTTCAACTGTAGCGATGCCCGACGTTTCTCGCTCAATGCCAACTGCATGTATCGGCCTACTGCATTCTTCAACGTGCGCCTCAACATGGGACTGACCGACGACTGGTACAGCGTCATCGTCCGCACAAACGAGCCCCCGGTAGTAGACAGGAAGGTCTCATTCGACATCCGCGGCAAAGTCTGGGCCAAGCTGTGGAACAAGCTGGAAGTTTTCGTCAGCGGCTACTACAACAGCCCCGGCCACGGATGGTCTACCCTCAGCGTGAGCCACGAGCGCAAAGGCATTGACTTGGGTATGGGTGCTGACTTCTTCGACCGCAAACTGTCGCTCTACTTCAACGCCAGCGACATCTTCAACTGGAACGTCTGGGGCAGCACCAACATCAACCCCTACAACACCACCACCTCCGATGTGAAGTACAACAGCCGCTACGTGACCTTCGGTGTCACCCTGCGCTTCGGCAAAATGGAACTGGAAAGCCGTGCCCAGACCGGTGCCCGCGAAGGCTCGGTGGGAGGCGAATAATTATGGCATAACCGCCACCGACTCCACCTCGGCCTCGACCGCATCATCAAGAGCCGTGAACAGGTCGCGGTGGAGGCGTTCCTCTAGTTGGTCAATCGTACAAACATAGTGCTTCAAGGGATGATGCTTTCCTTCGTTGGGCATGACGAATGCCACCCCTGAGTAGCCCTTGGTTCGCGGGACAAGCACTGCCTTAAAGAAAGCGTCGGGAACTTGCACGTCCGCGTCGCCAATAGTGCCGTAGCGGCAGGAGTCGAATATCGGGCCACAGACCACCCACACGCGCCCATACTGCTTCGCCCAACGGCGAACCGCTTTCTCCAACGCGTTCCAGTCTCCACCATTAAGCTGATGATTCTGAGGGCAGATATTGGGAAAGTAATGGCTCTGCCAATAGGCATCCCTTGACCACCGCAGGTCGGCCTTGGGCACCATGTGCCCCTTGTCCCAGCCCGAATGGGAATAATCTTCGCGCGAGGCCTGACAACCCTTGAGCTTGGGATCGCGACTGAAGTTCGAACTCGGATTGTCGTACTTCACCTCCAACTCCTCAGCCGTCAGCTCGTATGCTACCCAATTGGGCACCAACGTGGTGTGATTGTACGAAACGACAAACCCCTCATAATAAAGAATATGCTCATCCCCGCCATAGGCTGGGAGTTCCAAAAGGGTGTCGGGTACGGCGAACCGTTCATTATCGCCGTCAGACACGGCGTCCGACGAGGTTGGCAAAGAACAACTGCTCACCAACAGAAGTGTCAGTGAGCAGTGTACTATATAATTCAAGAAAGGAGTCATCCTACTATCTGTTTACAACCTTGCATGTGGAAGTCCCCTTGTCGGTGGTCACCTGAATCAGATACACACCGCTGTCTGGCAGCTGTAGCGTGATGGGGACACCGTGGCACTCAACAGTTTGTAGCAGACGACCGTCAAGGGCATACAGCTTCAACTCACCAGACATGGCCTCGGGAACACTGACCACACAGCGTCCATAGGCCGGATTGGGCGTCACCTCCATCTGGATGCTGCTCAGCTGTCCAATGCCGACAGGCAGCGAACGGGTGAAGAAACGAAGATGCTCCCACTCGCCATAAATGCTGTCGTTGCAGATGCTGCGGACATACACGTCATACATTGTGCTGGGCTGTAGTGGGTCGAACGGCATGGACGCATCGTGAACCACATGAGAGGTCGCTGTGCCGGGCTCGAAACCCTCGCTGTCGTACTGTACCTCCCAAGCATCGGACTGGAAGGAGCTATGCCAATTCAATATATAACCAGCCACCTCCCCGGCCGGGGTGATGCTGGCATCCGAGGAGTCCACCTCGATTTGGGTGATGACCGCACAAGTGTCGGGGTCGGTGTGGAACTGCACCAAAGCCCACTCGCCATAGATGTTGTTGCCGCATAGGGAACGGACATAAAAGTCGTACCAGTTATTGCCACGGAGGTTGAGCGAAGAGAGCGACACCCCCGGCTCAGTAGGTGTGAGCAAAGTGCCGACACCGTGAGCAAAGCCACGCAGACCGTACTCCAATTCCCAGCCTTCGGGGTCGAAGCTGCTTTCCCAGTACAGCTCATACCCTGCTGGGTTGGTGCCTATCACTCTCACTTCGAGATTCAACACGCTGGTACAGGTGTCCTGAAGAGTTGTGAAGGTTAGCGACACCCAATCGCCATAGGTGTTATTGCTGCACACCGAGCGGACATACACATCGTATGTCGTGTTGGCAGCCAAGCCGCTGAAAGTGTAGGTGTTGTTGGTCAGCGATACCAGTGTGCCGCCACCCTGCGTGAAACCGGCCGCACCATATTCCAGTTCGAAGCCGCTCACAACAGCCGTGGTGCTCCAGTTGACCACAGCCTCATGGATGTCGGGCGTGGCGGCAAGACCTACGATGCCAGCGCAGGTGTCGGGCTCGACCACAGTGTTGGAGTCGTGCCACAGCGCAAGATTGTCCACACAGAGATACGAACCCTGCTGCATGGTAGCACTGGCCGAAGAAATCAAAAGGATAATAAGCGAATCAGGGGCCTGCTCGGGGAAAGAAGGCTCCATCTCGTGCAGCGACACATAATCCACCGTGAAGGGCGTATAGTTTGAAATGTCGCTCAATGCCACATTGGCACCGCCGCCCACCACATCGCGCTGATGAGTGGTGGTGTTGTAGTGGGTGCCCAGCATCAGCACACCGCCGTTGTCGCCACTGGTGGCCGACTGGTATTTGTAGTAACCCGTCAGACGCGAAGGCTCAAAACTGCCTAACGCGATACCTCCCGTGATGAGGTAGTTGACATCCATCGTGGCAAATGAAGCCAAGATTGCCTCCAGACTGTCCATGTTGGAGAGCAGGCTGTTCATGATGGGGATGAAGTGGTCAAGATTGACTGTCCCGGTGGAAAGAATGCTGGGGAAGACCGTCTGGGTAAGCATCGTGTCCAAATTAGCCTCCACAAGACTGTAGATATTGGGGTTTATAATATCCTCCAGCATAAAGGTCTGCAGTTTCACGGCATAATTGCTGTCGGGCACCGAGGTGGTCTCCTGGCTCGCCAGCACCAAAGGAAGGTTCGTATTGATGCTGACATTGCCCAACGGGGTGGAGGCCGATTCGTTGACAGGATATGACAGATAGTTCCAACCTGTAGGGGTTGTAAAGCTGCTGAAGACAGGCAACGACAACCCAAAGAGAGACACATTGTAGCCCGGGTTCGTGGTCCACTGCTCGAAGCTGCCGCGCGGCACTGCCATGCGGGTCTGTGCACTGACAGAGAAAGATATAAGCGCAACAATAAACGCTAAAAGAAAGATTTTTTTCATCATTGATTTCGGCATTAAGGTGAATAAAAAGAGAACTATTTGAAATGCAAAAATACACTTTTTTTTTAACCTAACAAAAAAAATATCGCAGCTGAGCCTTTCACAGCCTATTATGAGCACTTTACGCTGGCTCTGCCACGCCCCCGCGCCTCATCCGCGCCTTCACACTTTTCCCCGTCAGGGTCCAGTGCAGCTTCGCTGCAACCGATGCCTTTTGTTTCCGCTTATATTAGATTTCATTTCTTTCTATTTCGATTTCATTTAGCCGGTCAAAACCAGATATAAACAATGCCAATGCGAAACAGAAAGAAGGATGTAAGGAAAACGTCTCAGCGGGCATAATGCCCTTAGTTACTAGAACGAAGCAGGGGCTGACCCACGGCGGAGTCAGCCCCTGCTCAACTTTCGATTATCGATTGCCAGCCGTAAGAGGTGGTCACACCTTGAATTTCACCCCGATGGCCTCGCTGACGTTGATGATATAGTCACCCAGTTTCTCATACAGGGCATAGAGGGAGCTGTATGCCGTGCCGATGGTGTAGTCGTAGGTGCCGTTCTTGAGCGCGTTGAGGTGCTCGTCACGCAGTTTGTCGCGATACTCGTTGATGGCCTTCTCGGCCTGGGTGGCAGACTCCAGGTCGATGTGGTCATAGTTGCCCCGCAGGTTGGCATCCATCACATCCAGCGAGTGCTGGACGAGGTTCTTCATCTGTTCGAGGTTGTCGTTGAGGTGCTGGTCGAAGTGGACGGCTGTCTCGCGCTTGTTCTTGCGGGTGGCGGCAATCTGATAGATGCCGTCGCCGATGCTTTCGAGGTTGTCAACGATACGAAGCATGGCGCTGATGCGCTGCGAGCCCTCCTGCGAGAGGTCGCCTTCGGAAATCTTGGTCAGGAAGTTGGCAATTTCCATTTCCATGCGGTCGGTTATTTCCTCATATTTCTCTATGCGTTCCACAATCTGTTCGAATTCCTCGTCATCCTTGGCAGTGCGCAGGCCGGGGAGGAAGGTGTACATGCGCAGCACACGTTTGGAGAACTCCTCTATCTCCTTCTTTGCGGCCTCCATGTTCAACTCGGCGGTGTTCATCCAGTGGCTGCCTATGTAGTTGAGTTTGAACCTGTACTCCTCGTCTTCCGGAGTGTCCTTGACCATCCAGTTGACAATGCGGATGATAAGGGGGATGAACCATGCGAGGATAATGGTGTTGACCACATTGAAGAAGGTGTGGAAGAGCGAGAGCGCCAGCGGGATGGCACTGGGGCTGTAGCCTTCGGCATTGACGGCGGTGTAGGGGTTGCTGCCTATCATACCGGCGGTAATCTCGGCAATGAGGTTGAGCACAGGGCGGAAGACAATAAGGGTGAGTATGACGCCCACCACGTTAAATACCAGATGGGCCCGTGCCGCCCGTTTGCCGTTGGTGTTGGCCACCATGGCCGCAATGTTGGCGGTGATGGTGGTGCCGATGTTCTGTCCCATGACCAAGGCCACGGCAGCATCGAAGCCTATCCAACCGTTGTAGCACATCACCAGGGTGATGGCCATCATGGCAGCAGAGGCCTGCACCACACAGGTGAGCAGGGCACCGACAATGATGAAGAGGAGGATGGACCAGAAACCGAAGTCGGAGAGACGCGCCAGCGTCTCAAGGAATTCGGGATACTGCTCCAGATTGGGCATGGCCCTCTGCAAGAACTCCATACCGATGAGCAGCAGGGCGAGACCGATGATGAACTCACCAATAGATTTGAGCCGGTTCTTCTTGGCAAACATAAACAGCAACGCAACAGCACCCATAAGCATGGGGAGGCTGAACGCGCTGGTGCTTTCGCCCAGGCCGAAGAGGGTGATAATCCACGCCGTCACCGTGGTACCGATATTGGCACCCATAATCACGGCCACGGCACCTGCAAGACTAAGAAGGCCGGCGTTTACGAACGAGACCACCATGACAGTGGTGGCACTAGAGGACTGGATGGCGGTGGTGACAGCGGCACCAGTGAGGATGCCCCGCACGGGGCTGCCTGTCACTTTGCCCATGATGGAGCGCATCTTGTTGCCCGCAAATTTCTGCAGGCCCTCGCTCATCAGTTTCATACCAAACAGGAATACCGCCAAGGCTCCTGCGAAGTTCAAGATGATGATTACAATCTCGCTAAACGTCATTTTCTCAACAGTCTATGTTACTATTTCTTTATTTCTAACTGGCTGCAAAGATAGGACGTTTTCTTTTTATCGGTGTTGCGTTTTCGTTACAACATTGTTACGTTTTGGTTACGAACAGGGGTCAAGGGCGGCTAAATAGTTGCAAGAAGGATTACTTGCAATACTTGAGCAACGTCTCGGCCAAGCCGATTTTATAGCCGGTGCTATGGAAGAGGATGCGGCCTTCCTTGTCGACAACTGCCACCAAGGGGTACTCGTATTTGTCCAGTTTGAGGGTGCGGGCGACAGCCTCTTCGGTGGGGTCTTTGGTTCCCGAAGGCACTGCTTCGATGTCGATATTGAGCAGCTGGCGGAGGTCGTTATTATCGGGAGCGGTAGTGGTACAGAAGGTCATGCCGCCCCAGCGTTTGAAGTCGCCTTTCAGCTGGAGCATCTCTTTGACCAAGTGCTTGGCAGGTTCGCGATGGGGGCCGAGGAAGGCCATGATGCAGCCCGCGTTGCCCGCATAGTCGGCGAGGTCTACCCCGTCCATCACCTCAAAGCCTTCGGGCAGCTGGGGCAGCGCCTCTTTGTCGGAGGCACGGGGGACAAGCGGACGCAGTATGATTTCCTTGACGACCTTCTCCCCTGCTTTGACCGTGAAGAACTCCATGCGGTTGAGCACCTCACCGTCGGGGTAGCGGTTGCCTGTGGAGAGGCAGTAGGTGCCAGGTTCCAGGTCGATGGTGGCGGGGAAGGATGCCATGCGGGGGTCGTCTTCGAAGTCGAAGGTGCGGAAGTCGCCGTCTTCGAGCTTCTGGAGGGTGAAGTGGGGGTAGTAAATGGGGGTGGCGGGCTCTTTGCCGTGGTAGGTGAGGGTGAGGCTAGTAGAGATAGTATTACTAGTATTGCTAGTAGTACTAGTGTTACTAGCTAGGCTGGTCTTTTGCCAGGCGGTGCCGCCCCAGACGTAGATGGTGTTGGTGGCGTTGTCGAGGTATGCGGGGATGTCGAAGGCGCGGCATGCTGCCACAAAGAAGATGTCGCGACTGTGCGCGTCGGCATGGCGCAAGCGGAACACGCCCATCGGAGAGATGGGGCAATTGTAGTAGTTGCCTGTGTCGTCCACCGCAATATTCTCAATCGTCCAATTTCTCAATGCCTCATAATCTTGCTTATACGCCTCTGGCTGCATTCTCTGCTTTAGATACGTCCTCCCATTATCGGACAAATCAACCCAGTTTGCAAAATCGGTCATTCCTTTTAACAACGGCTGCCGCCAGTCGCGCACCAGCTCGTTGCTGATGCGGGCGGGGAGGATGCCCTTCTTATACACGTCGTAGGTGTAGAGGCAGTTGGTGCAGGTGCCTTTGGTGCGGTCCAGCCAATCGAAGCCTGTTGTATGGGCTTGGAGCACATCGGCGGTGATGTCGCGCAGGTCTTTGTCGGAATAGGACTTGAGGTAGTCGTAGATATGTTCGCCTGAGCGGTACTGGCCGGGCCTGTTTTCAAAGTATTTGTATATCTCGGCATAGTTGCCTTCGGATTTCTGGACGATTTCCCACACTTGGGCATCAGAGAACAAATCCTGATTCCAGAGCCAGTCTTTGGGGAGGTAGCTCTTGAAGTTGTCCTCGGTGGGGAAGGTGGCGGTGTAGGCGTTGCGCAGGGAGTCCTCGTAGGCAAGGCGGCGGGCGTTGCGGGCAACGGCCTCGTCGGAGGGGGTAACCTTGGCAGCGCCGGGCGCGGGAGGCACAATGTCTAAGAGCATCGTGTCGGACTGGTCAGACGCGTCAGACTGGTCGGACTGGTCAGACAAGGTCAAAGTGAGGGTGCTGTCTTGGCGGACGTCGAGTTTGCTGAAGGCGTAGCGTGTGCCGTCGGTGGCCCAGACGAGAATGTCGCCAAGGCCTGTGGTGAGGGAGGCCTGTCCTTGGGCATCGGCGGTGTAGGTGGCGAGGGTGTAGTATTCGGCGTAGTTGTACATCTTGAACTTGATGGTGGCACCGGGCAGGGGCTTGCCGTCGGGGCCACAGACGGTGGCGGTGACGCGGCGCGTGGGGGCATAGTGGCTGAGGAGGTTCAGCTCGCTGTAGAGGGCGGTCTGCTTGACCACCTCCTCATCGCCGTGGTAGCGGCCAAAGGCCTTGCTGTGCACCATGAGGCAGCGGGTGGAGGGGATGGCAAACCAGCCCATGTTCAATTCGGGGTCGGGCTCACAGGCACCAAGGAACTTCCATTCGCCACCCTTGCCGTCGGGGTTGGCGACCCATACCTCGACCCAGGCATGGTTATCGTCGCAGTGCGCCCAGCGGGGTGTGTAGCACTGGCGGGCAGGGATGCCCACGGAGCGGAGGGCGGTAACGGCAAAGGTGCTCTCCTCACCGCAGCGACCGAGGGAGGTGCGCATGGTGGCGAGGGGTGCGGAGGTGCGGCTGTCGGCGGCACGGTAGGCGACATGCTCGTGGCACCAGTGGTTCACTTCCAAGGCCGCCGCCTCCATCGTCATACCCTGCACACGGTCTTTCAGCGCATGGTAGAATGCCATGCGGGCGGTGTCAAGGTTTTCGTTATTGACACGGTAGACGAGGACAAAGTGTCGGAAGATGTCCTCGGGGATGGCCTTTCCCCACGGCATCTGCTCGCGGGCAGTGAAGGCATAGCGCACTTGGTCGAGGAAGAAGTCGGGGGTATAGTCGGCGAGGTCGCTATAAGGCATGTAGGCATAAAGGAACTGCATGGCCTCGCGCTCGGCACGGCAGAGGGTGTCAAGTTGCAATTGAGAATTGAGAATTGGGAAATCAGAGAGACGGGCTTCGTAATCTTGTTCTACCTGCTGGCGGTAGGCGCGGTCGGTGAGGAAGTGGGGGTTGCGGTGGCAGGAAGAGATGATGAGGAGAAGGGATAGAAGTGATAGAAAAGACAGATGGGGTTTGCGGGTTGTTTTCATTGGGATATGGATTTGATTAATTGTCTGACTGTTTGAGCGTCGGTTTCGATGGTTCCGTCGAGGAGGGTGTGCTTGCAGGAGCCATGTATTTCTGAAACGCCTGTTTCTTGCACAATGCGACGGGCATTGGCTGGCGTGATGCCGGCACCGGCAAGGATGGTGATACGGTCGCCGGCCTGCTGCACCAGCTGCCGCAGGGTGCCTATCCCTTGCTCGGCATTGGGGTGGCACCCCGAGGTGAGGATGCGGTGGCAGCCGCAACGTATTACCGCTTCCAAGGCTTCACCAACATCTTGACGGATTTCATCGAAAGCACGGTGGAAGGTGACCTCCATCGGGGAGGCCAGCTGGACGATGCGACGGGTGCGTTCTTCATCAATACGGCCTTCGGGTGTCAGAAAGCCGACAACCACGGCATGCGCCCCACTTTGGCGGCACATTTCGACCTCTTGTACTATCTGCTCATATTCGGCATCGGTATAGACGAAGTTGCCCGCCCGTGGGCGCACGAGCACATGGGTGCGGAGGTTGAGGTCGTGGACACAGTAACGGATGTCGGCAGCAGTGGGTGTGGTGCCGCCCACTTCCAGCTGACGGCACAATTCTACCCTGACGGCTCCGCCCGCCTGGGCATTGACGGCCGACTGGCGGGAGTTGGCACAGATTTCTACATTCATAGCAAGCGTGATTAGGCGGTTCAGAAGTCGAACTTGGCATTCTTCATCCTCTCTTGGAAGAGTATGTTGTCCTGCACGATGTTCTGAACGGTATAGTCGAAATTCAAGTCTTTGTTCTGATGGATGCGCACCTCGATGGGGAGGTAGTAGATGGGGAGCCCTGCCATCGCTTCGTTATCGGAGAGCTCGCGCAGCCGTGCCGCGTCTTTCTCGGTGGTGAGGATGAGCTTGCGGTTGCCTTTCAACTGCCCGAAGGCCTTGCGGATGCGCTTGATGTCGGAGAGGGTGAAGCGGTGGTGGTCGTTAAAGCGCATGGGGGTCACCTCAGAATATTGCTTCACATGCTGTTCCATGGGTTCGGGATGGGCTATGCCCGTGACCAGCAGCACCGACTCCACGGTCTGTAGCGGCAGCGGCACATTCCCCATGAGCGGGAGCGGGTCGCAATAGTGGATATAGCTGAAGAACACCTTCTGGAACGGCTTCAGCCCAAGGCGGTTGACTAGGTTATGCTTGTCTATGGGGTTGAGCTTTTCGGGTGACTTGGTCACTATAACGATATTGGCACGATAGCGTGCGCGGCGCGACTCGCGCAGATTGCCGAAGGGGAGGATATGGTCGTTACAGTAGGGGTTGTCGTACTCGGTAAGCAGTATGTTCAACGTCGGCTTGATGTAGCGGTGCTGGTAGGCGTCGTCCAGTATTATCAGTTGTGGAGGACGTTGCAGCTGGAGGAGTTTCTCGACGCCAGCCACCCTCTTTTCGCACACTGCCACCGTCACCTGTGGGAACTTGTTGGCTATCATCGAAGGTTCGTCGCCCAAGTGGGTGGCGCTGTGGCTCCCGTCGTCGAGCTGGAAACCTGAGGTGCGGCGGCGGTAGCCTCGGCTGAGCAACGCCGTGGCATATTTGCCGGAAAGAAGCCTCAGCAGATATTCGACATGAGGGGTCTTCCCCGCCCCACCGGCACAGATGTTCCCCACGCCGATTGTGGTTGCCTTGGCCACCACCTGGCGTTTGATTCCCAAATCAAAAAGAAGATTGCGAAAACCCACCCCTATCGCATACCATACGGTCAACGGGGAGAGTATCCATGATATAGTCTTTCTAAACGACATAACGACAAAACTATTATAAGAGTGTTACCTATTGATGCCATCGAACCCTGCCCGATGACGATGCAAAAGTACACAAAAAAAACGATATAATTCATAAAAAAAGAACTTTTGACAAAAAAAGTCTAACGATATGAAAAATAAGTCGTAAATTTGCATTTGACTCCCACTGAAGGAAAACGCGTCGTAACCGCACGTAAACACCTAATAGAGAGTATGTAAAACATTATTTTGAAAGACAATAATCCCTATGCACAACACACGTCAAATAAACAACGACCTACACTACGTAGGAGCCAGCGACCGCAAGCTCGCCCTGTTCGAAAATGTCTATCCCATCCCTCTCGGAGTATCATACAATAGCTATTTGCTCCTTGACGAGAAAACTGTCCTGCTTGACACTGCTGATGCCGCCGTGGCGGGGCAGTTTTTTGAGAACGTCGATGCCGTTTTGGCCGGACGCAAGCTGGACTACCTGGTGGTGAACCACATGGAACCCGACCACTGCGCCTTGATAGAAGATCTGCTGCTGCGTCACCCCGAAGTGAGAATCGTCACCAACGCCAAGGCCGCCAACATGATTAGGCAATTCTTCAACGTCAATATCGACGACCGCCTGCAGACTGTTGCCGAAGGCGACACCCTCTGCACCGGCCGACATACGCTGACCTTTGTGATGGCCCCCATGGTGCACTGGCCAGAAGCCATGATGACCTACGACACGACGGACAAGGTGCTGTTCTCCGCCGATGCCTTTGGCACTTTTGGTGCCCTGAATGGCAACATCTATGCCGACGAGATGGATTTCGACCGCAACTACTTGGATGAAGCACGCCGTTATTATATCAACATCGTGGGCAAGTACGGCGTGCAGGTACAGACGGTGCTGAAGAAAGCCGCCACACTCGACATACAGATGATATGCCCGCTGCACGGTCCCATCTGGAGAGAGAACCTCGGCTATTTTATCGGCAAGTACGACACCTGGAGTAAATATGAGCCCGAAGAACATGGCGTTGTCATCATTTACGGCAGCATCTACGGCCACACGGCAGCGGCAGCAGAGAAGATGGCAAGCCTGCTGGCCGAGAGAGGCATCAAGGGCATAGCCATGTACGATGCCAGCCACACGCATGTGAGCCAGCTGGTGAGCGAATGCTTCCGCTACAGCCATGTGGTGCTGGCGGCCTCGACCTATAACGCCGGCATCTTCACCCCCATGGAGAACCTACTGCTCGACCTGAAGGCCCACAATTGGCAGCGCCGCATGGTGGCCATCATCGAGAACGGCACCTGGGCAGCCCAGAGCGGCAAGCAGATGCGCACCATCCTAGAGCAGATGAAGGAAATCATCGTGCTAGGCGAGAACCTGACGCTCAAGTCAGCGATGAAGGAAGACCAATTGGCCGACCTCAACACCCTAACCGACCTGATGGTTGCCAATTTCAACTACGAACTACAATAATACCGACCACCATGAATACGCTTAACCCCACCGCATTGCACAACATAGGCTACGGCCTATACGTGCTCACCGCCCGCGAAGGCGACAAAGACAACGGCTGCATCATCAACGTCTGCCAACAGGTGACCGACACACCGCTGCAAATCATGATTACCGTGAACAAGCAGAACTACACGCACGACATGATTATGCGCACGGGGCGTTTCAACGTGTCGCTGCTGACAGAGCATGCCCCGTTCAAGGTGTTCGAGCATTTCGGCTTCCAAAGCGGACGCGACGTGAACAAGTTCGAGCAATGCGAGGTGGAGATGCGCAGCGCCAACGGCATCCTGTACATCCCACGCTACACCAACGCCTACCTGAGCGGATTGATGAGACACACCGTAGACCTCGGCACACACAGTTTGATTATTGCCGAAGTGACCGAGGCTGTACAATTGAGCAACGACCCGTCGCTGACCTACGCCTACTACCACAAGCACATCAAGCCCCAGCCCGCCGCCCCTGCCCCATCGGGCAGCACCGGCACTACCCGCTGGGTGTGCCAGACGTGCGGCTATGTGTACGAAGGCGACGAGGTGCCGGACGACTTTGTATGTCCCTGGTGCAAGCACGGCAAGGCGGACTTCGTGAAAATGGAAGATAATTAATAACCAATCAATATTTAACGACCTATGATTAACAAAAAAGTAGCCGACTTGCTCAACGAGCAAATCAACAAGGAGCTCTACTCCGCTTATCTCTATCTGGACATGAACAACTATTTCCAAGGCCGCGGACTGAACGGTTTCGCCAACTGGTACATGATTCAGGCACAGGAGGAGCGCGACCACGCCATGCTGTTCTATCAATACATGCAGAACAACGACTGCAAGGTGACCCTCGACGCCATCGCCAAGCCTGACAAGGTCTTCAAGACCGACATGGATGTGCTGAAAGCCGGCCTCGAACACGAAGAGTACGTCACCGCCAGCATCCACACCATCTACGATGCCGCCTACAAAGTGAAGGATTTCCGCACCATGCAGTTCCTCGACTGGTTCGTCAAGGAGCAGGGCGAAGAAGAGACCAACGCCCGCGACATGATTACCAAGATGGAACTCTTCGGCACCGACCCCAAGAGCCTCTACATGCTCAACCAAGAGCTGTCCGCCCGCACCTACAGCACCCCCAGCCTGGTGTTGGACTAATTGAACACACAGACACAAAAAGAGCCTTGCCTACACGGTGAGGCTCTTTTTTTTTGCAGACAATGTCACATTTTGGACACTTCGATCGTTTAATAGGCGAACCCGGTTCAAGAAACAAACAAGATGTATAACCTATAAAACGTAAATATCATGAACACAATGTCAATTTTACTCACCATGTATCCATGGGGTATAGACGACCTCACTGGTTTGATAGCCGCCGTGCTGTTATTATCGTTACCCATCTGGATAGCACTATTCGTCTATCGCCACAAAGTGAACGCCACAAACAAGCGTACGCAAGTAATCCTCACCGCCTTGGAGAAGAACGAGGGTTCTCTGCCAGAAGAGCTGATTAAAAGCATCAACGAACCAAAGAAAAGCATCAAGGAACGCCTGCTCGTCAAACTCTTGTTGGGCATACTCTGTAGCTTGGCAGGCTTGGGACTTGTCATCACCGCATTTGTCAAGTATTACATAACACTCCCCGCATACATTGTTGAAAATTTCGATGCTGATTTCCTAGCTATAGGCTTAATTATGATGGCAGCGGGAGTGGCATTCCTAGTCTACTACTTCATTGGTAAACGTGCCTTACAAGCCGAGATTGAAGCTGAGGAGCGAAAAGCGAAAAGTGATTTGTGATTGATGATTAATTAGTCAGGGCAATGACACGCGAGAGATTCATCGAGCTGGCAACAGCCGAGCAGGAACCTTTAAGAAGGTTCCTGCTTGCCCTGTGCGGCGGTGACCGCATGGAGGCAGAGGATATTGCACAGGAGGCTTTCATCAAGGCGTGGCTTGCCTCCGAAAGGTACGAAGAACGGTACAAGTTCCGCACATGGCTCTATAAGATTGCCTACCGCACCCTGCTCGACCATGCCAAACGACCACGGATAGAGAGTATGCCCGACCACTCTGAACTATCAGTCCACTCTGACTATACCGCCGATGCGGCTTTCCGCTACGAAGCACTATACCGCGCCATAGACCAACTACCCAATCGGGTCCGTGCTGCCACATTGCTCTACCATATAGAAGGCTACAGCATCAAGGAAATAGCCACCATCACCAACAGCAATCCCGTGGCTGTACGTCAGCAATTACACCGAGGACTAACCCGTTTACGCGAAATTCTGAAGCCATGAAAAGAAACAATAAATTTACACAAATGCTTGCCGAATACCGTCCCGACTTGGGCGACGGTCATGAATATATGCAACGGCTCAACTCGCGGATGAAAACCGTCGAGGCCGCCAAACACTATTACGAAACCGAGCGTCGCCGCGACCGCAGCCGCATGGTAGTGGCCTTTGTTGCCGGTAGCATCACCGGCGCAGCAATGGCCATCTACCTACTGCTACATCCCATCATCATCTCCTCTCCTAACCACACACCGCACCTACTGGGCTGGCTAACCAGCAACGCAGCATCACTACTCAACTCTGGCACCATTATCCTCACCAGTGTCCTCGCTGCCATCACCGCCACCCTACTCCACAGTATTGTGCGAAAGGACTATTCGCTATAGCCACCAACCTCCATACCAAGTTAAATATTTCTGTTGTCAAAAAATATTTTCTCCATGTCAAGAAAAAGTAGTATCTTTGCATCATATTTCGATAGTGATATAACCATAAAATGAACAACGTAAACATAAGTATCAACCTACCCCAGAGCGACATAGCTCTCATGCGCCAATTAGGAGACCGTATGGGATGGCACGTGAACGACGTGTCAACAACTGATGCACTTTACGACCCTGAAAGCGGCAGATACCTGAATGAGGAAACCATGAAAGCCATTCGGGAAGTAGAAGCTGGCGAGGGTGTCATGCGTTGCAATAGTATAGACGAGCTTTGGGGCACGATATGATTATACGTTATGAACTAGAATACGGCAACAAGTTCCTCAAAGACCTTAAACTTGCCAAACGGCGAGGTCTTGACTTCGGACAACTTAAGGTCGTTACAGACACATTGCAAGAAGGTAGAAGGCTACCAGCACAGTACCGCGACCATTCGTTGACAGGCAACTATAAAGGCTACCGCGAATGCCACATCAACCCAGATTGGCTATTGATATACAAGAAGAAAGAAACAATACGCGTTATCTCACTTTATCGAACAGGAACACATTCTGACTTGTTTTAAACAATCATATTAATCCCAAAATACAAAGAACAACATGAAGAAAAAATTCATCTGCCCCGTGTGCGGCTATGTTTATGAAGGCGAAACCATGCCTGAGAAGTGCCCTATCTGTGGCAAACAAATGCAGGAAGTGAAAGAGGACATCAAGACCTGGGCTGCCGAGCATATCGTCGGTGTGGCAAAGGATGCCCCCGAAGACATCAAGGCCGACCTGCGCATGAACTTTGAAAGCGAGTGCAAAGAGGTGGGTATGTATCTGGCCATGGCCCGCGTCGCCCACCGCGAAGGCTACCCTGAGATAGGCCTCTACTGGGAGAAGGCCGCCTTTGAGGAAGCCGATCATGCCGCCAAGTTCGCCGAGCTGCTGGGTGAAGTGCTCACCGACAGCACCGCCGAGAACCTCAAGATGCGTGTCGAAGCCGAGTACGGTGCCACCGCCGGTAAGACCGACCTCGCCAAGCGCGCCAAGGCCCTCAACCTCGACCCAATCCACGACACCGTCCACGAAATGGCCCGCGACGAAGCCCGCCACGGCAAAGCCCTCGATGGTCTATACAAACGCTACTTCGAGAACAAATAAGCCCCGACTGATTTGACAAAGCAAGAGAAGAGGTGGCCTCCACAGGTTCCCTCTTCTCTTTTTGTATTACGCACCTTGTGCGAAAGCAACGACGACATTTATCCCAAATCGGTCATTCGGGTTTATGGCCGATTAGCATTTGTTCCGAGCAGATTGGACGCTCCGCTGGCAAAGACGTAGCGGGCTACAACGAGACAGGGAGGTGGACAAGATGCCGGAAGAAACGCTGAGATGCCATAAACAGACCTGAAAAAGTGGAATAGAGACGAAAGTCGGCCTAATGACCGATATGCGTTTATTGTGTCTTGCCCTATCACACAAGAGCTCTTGTTTGCAAAACGCGCCATTATTTTTGCGGGGATGTAGTTTTTGTGTGGTTTATTACGTTATTAATAACAGAAAGCATGCTGAAGTTTAGGGGGTAGTCCTGCTTCGGCACATAATAGTACAACTTCCAGAGCTGCCAAGACAAAAATAAAAGCAAACATGAGGGTGTTTTGAAAAAAAGATGTTTGCCTTTGCAGCAGTTTCCATGCCAGCCTCAGTAGGCTGCTAGAAAAAACCTACGGAAGGCCTTGGCGACACGGAAACAACGTTTGGGAAAAAACCTGGTGCCTTCGCGCTAAGATAGCGCATAGATAATGTTAGACCTTTGGAGCTTTCGGCAGTATAACGGGTTCACCTGCTAAACGCTCCACATAAAAAAAGAACCCATAAACAAATTTCTAAAAAAAATGAAGAAAACCTATTTACTGCTTCTTGTTTTGTTTGCATTCGGTATTGCCAATGCACAAAACTTCCAAACCCTCCCCTATGCGGAGAGTTTCGAAAACGGCATGGGCGGATGGACCGCCTGTGACGGCGACGGCGACGGATACAACTGGCGCACGGTCGACTTCTCTTCGGTACCGCCCATTTTTGCTGCTTTGGGCTATTTTGCCCATGATGGCAACGCTGTTCTGTACTCCGAATCGGCATTAGACACCGTGCCGCTCCACCCCTCCAACTGGGTGGTGAGCCCCATCTTTGAAATTCCTGCATCCACCTCCGACACCATCAGTTTCTCCTGGTGGGTAAAAGGATTTGCTTCGGGAAAACCTGACCGCTACCAGGTGCGTATCGCCTCCGTATCCACCATATACGACACCACAGTCGACACCTCGCGGTTCTACAACGTCCTTTATGACGAAACCGTCAACTTTACCAACTATCAGCAACGCTCCGTCAGCCTAGCCGACTACGAAGGACAACTTATCCGCTTGGCCTTCCACCACTACGCCTCCTACGGTTCTTCACTCCAGATAGACATGGTTACGTTGGGCAACGACAGCCTGCCCTTGGTGGCCGTCAACGGGCCCATGAGCCTGGACCGCTCCGATACCGCCACTTACTATGCCCAGCTGCGCAACGGCTCCACCGACGGTCTCACATTCACTTGGATTAGCGACAGTGCCGACTATATAGAGAACGCCTACGGTGACTCTACCCGCATGATGTGGACCCATGGTGGGGTCTTCCGCCTTGGGGTGGCCGCCAGCAACGCCTATGGAAGCGACACCGCCTGGATGACCGTGGCCGTCAGCAACTGCGACATCATCGACACATTCCCCTTCACCGAGAACTTCACTCCGTCGAGCCTCACTCTCTCTTGTTGGAAAATGTACGACGGTGACCACAGCGGCGAGGCATGGACATACCACGACGGCTGGATGGAGTCTAACTCCATTACCTTCTTCGGTCTGGTCAACATGGCCGACAACTGGCTTATATCGCCCCCTCTTGCCTTGGGCGATACCTACAACCAATTGCTCTGGCAAGTACGTCCCAAAAACAACGACTACCCCGCTGAGCACTATACCGTCTATGTCAGTCTGGGTGAAGACCCCTTCGACACAAGCCTTTACGTCCCCCTCTTCAGCGAAACACTCACGGCTGACAGCAACTGGCAGTTGCGTTTCCTCTCATTGGGCGACTATGTGGGCGACACGGTGCGCATAGCGTTCCGCCACCACCTGACCGACGACCAAGACGCCCTCCAGCTAACCGGCTTCACCATCGAACCTGCCAGTGCCCCCATCATACAGCTCCATGCCCCGGCGCAGGCCATTGTGGGCGACTCCGTCCACTTCCGCCTCGACACCTTCAGCGTGTCTCCCATTCAAGACATCACATGGCGTGTGCACACCGACACCTTGGGCAGCTACAGCACCGTCAGCAGTTTTGCCCCTCTTACATTCGTCTGGTCCAACAGCACTGCCGAAGGCGACTACTGGGTATTTGTTGATGCCACCAACAACGAAGGCACCTCCACCGACTCGGCCCTCGTACACCTGCATGTCTGCGAGGTGGTCAACACCCTCCCCTATCTACATACCTTCGGGCAGGGCGACGAAGACTGCTGGCGCATAAGCGAGGGTTGGACGGTGGACGACAGCATCTTGGTGGACACCGTTCCTACCGCCGCTGCTGTGAGCTTCTCGCACGACCAGTTCGGCCACAACCTGCACGCCAACAACCGCATTGCCTCCCCCTACATACACATACCCGACAGCAGCTACGAGCTGCGCTATATGGTCACAGAAGCCTTCTGCTACTATGCCGAATACGCCATTGACCTCTACAACGTAATCATCCGCCACAACGGCATCACCGACACCATTGTCCGGGGTGCCGTGGGTACCAACGACCTCCAGCGCCACCGGGTCTATTTGGGGGCCTACGCTGGCGAGGACATACAGGTGGAGTTCCTGCACTACGACTCGCCAATGGGCAATGCCTTACAGCTGGCCGAAGTGCAGATAGTGGCCGTGGGCGCACCCGAAATAGCCATCAGCGCACCCGAGAGGGGGCGTGTGGGCGAGCCTGTGTTCCTCTCGGCCAGCGTCGTCAGCAGCGAGACACTCAACTATCTCTGGACCCTCCCCAGTGCCACGCCCAGCACCGACACTACCCTGAACGTAACGGCCCGCTGGGATTCGGCAGGAACCTACACCATCATACTACAGGTCACCTCGCCCCTCTACGGCACCTACTATGACACCGCCCAAATCACCATCATCGAATGCTCCAGCATCGACACGCTACCCTACGTCGAGCACTTCGACATCGACATGGCTTGCTGGGAGTCCTACGACCTTGATGGCGACGGCTATGCCTGGGAAATGGCTGTCGGCAGCTCGCCAGCCAGCCGGATGTTCGCTGCAGCCCTAACCTATGGCTCTACGGGCAACTCCCTCATATCCTGGTCTACCCATCCCGCGTCTGACCTGTTCACCTTCACGCTCTCCGGCAATGGCATACCGCTGCATGCCGACGACCTTCTCCTCTCACCCGCCATCACTCTGCCCGACAGCGGCGAATGGCAATTCCAGTTCCATGCTGCCAGTGCTGTCACACGCTTCCCCACAGGTTTTTCCTCCTATGCCGAAGGCCTTGACTCATTAGAAGTGCTGATTACCACCGTTGACCCCGAAGGAGAGCTCAACCTAAATGATTTCACCGTGTTGCAGTCCATGCAGCCCACCGACTCCACCCACTTTACGGACTACACTATATCCCTCAGCGACTACCTGGGACAGACCTTCCGCCTTGCTGTGCGCCATCGTTCTACAGCCAAAGTGGGGCTAATACTTGACGAGTTTTCCATCAACCTGCCCGCACCCACGCTATATACTGTGACAATTGGAAGCGACAACTCTGCCATGGGCACCGCCACCGGCGGCGGCACCGTGGCTGACGGTGCCAGCATCACCATCACAGCCACCAGCAATCCCGGATACCATTTCCTGCGCTGGAATGATGGCAACACCGACAGCGTCCGCACCGTCACCATTACCTCCGACACCACCTTTGTTGCCTACTTCGAGGCCAACGCCGTGGGCATTGGAGATAACTGTTGCGAGAGTGCCGTCCGCATCTTTGCTACCGACGGATGCATCATTGTGGAGGAAAATGTCGAGAACCTTCCCATCCGCATTATGGACATCACAGGCCGCACCCTTCTGACTGAACGTGCCACCCGCCTCCGCCACCCCATGTCCCACGCGGGAATCTACTTCGTCAAGGTAGGTCACTATCCCGCCAGAAAAGTAGTGGTGATTCTGTAGAAAGCCCTATCCGACAATAATAAAAAAGCATTCCACCTGAGCGGAATGCTTTTTTATTATCTTTTAGAAGCGGCTATTTTTTAATGTACGACAGGAAGTCCAGGTCGATGCTCAAGGCCACGAAAGGCTTCATCAGCCAGGCCTTGGCGGTGACATCGTCAATGGTCTGCGAGGCCCCGATGGTGTGACCCTCCTCGTAGCCCGACACCAGCACTGTGTATTCCGCCACGTTGAAGCCTACCGTCAAGTAGAAGAAGTCCACAAAGCGGAACGACGGCCCCACGTAGAAGTTCTTAAACAGGTTGCTTCCGCCAAAACCGACATAGATGCCGATGTCGTAGGCGAAATCCTGGTCGAATTTGCGCAGTTCGGGAGTCTTGATGTTGGTCTCCCCTATCTGCTTCGACTCATGATCCTTGTTGAAATATTTAGTCAAATCCCACAGCATCACCGACGCACCTGTGACAAAATCAAACTCGATATTGCCCGCATTGCGATTACGCAACACCTTGTTATATGTGCCTGTCTCTGCCGCTGGCTGAAGACGTACCTCCCAGTTAGGAGTGCGGTAGAAACGCATGGCAATACCCTGGATGGCTCGCACCTTCTTCTTCTTGTTGGTTGCCTCTGCAACCTTACCCTCAGCATCTTTTGCACGCTGGGCAAGGTACTTGTTCGCCTCCTCTTTGCGTACATTGTCTAGCTCACACTGACGCACCTGACCCTGCAACGAGTCCACAATATGCCGATAGTGGTCACGGTCAGCTTCCAGCTTGTTCTTGTCGACACCCGAATTGGAAAGGATGCTTTTATAGAACTGGTCCTTCTCCTCTGCCAGCTGTAGCTTGTCCTGCAACATTTTGATAGTGGTGCTGTCGACCACACGCACCGTTACGGTGTCGCGATGGACCACAACAACAGTATCGTGAACGGCCACACGGACAGTGTCCTGTGCTCTTGTCGACACACCTACTAGTGCCACCAATAAAAGCCCGAAAAATATACGCCTCATACTTACTCCTTAATCATTATTCTTAAACTTCAAGAGCAAATCCTCCACTGTCATGCTCTGTTGCTCGCCTGTGTCCATATCCTTAACCGTAAGATTCTGAGCGGCAATCTCATTCTCGCCCACAAACACCACGTATGGCACATGACACCGATTAGCGAAGTCCATCTGCTTCTTCATCTTGGCATTGTCGGGATAGATAAGAGTGCTCACCCCTGCGGCGCGTAAGCGTGCTGCGCAGCCAATGCAATAAGGCAGACTTTCAACACCGAAGTTGATAAACAACACCTGTGCCGACTGGCCTAGGTTGGAGGGGAACTTGTCTAGCTCCGTCAGCACATCGTAGATACGGTCAGCACCGAACGAGATTCCCACACCACTCACATCGGGCATACCGAAGATGCCCGTCAGATTGTCGTAACGGCCTCCGCCGGTGATGCTGCCGATGCTCACATGGTTCGCCTTCACTTCGAAGATGGCACCTGTGTAGTAGTTCAAGCCGCGTGCCAGCGTCAGGTCGAGTTCCACTTCGCAGTGAGGCTGCACCTGCTCGATATAGCCAAACAGCTCCTTCAGTTCTGCCACGCCCTTGCTGCCCACTTCGTTGTCAACAAACAAGGCCGACAGCTGCTCCAACTTCTCCGCTGCGGTGCCCTGAAGGGCAAATACCGGGTCAAGGGCTGCAATCTGCTCGTCGCTCAAGCCGCGCTCGTGCAGCTCGCCACGCACATTGTCAAGGCCTATCTTATCCAACTTGTCGATAGCCACGGTAATGTCTATCAATTTGTCGGGTGCGCCAATCATGTCGGCAATACCAGCCAGCACCTTGCGGTTGTTAATCTTCAATGTCACCTCGATGTCCAGCTTCTGGAACACCATGTCTATCATCTGAACCAGCTCCAACTCATTGAGCAGCGAAGTGCTGCCAATCATGTCGGCATCGCATTGGTAAAACTCGCGGTAGCGGCCCTTCTGCGGACGGTCGGCACGCCATACGGGCTGTAGTTGGTAGCGACGGAAGGGAAAAGTGAGTTGGTCACGGTGTTGCACCACGAAACGGGCAAAAGGCACCGTGAGGTCATAGCGCAGTCCGCGATCGCAGATGCGCGGAGCCACCTTGTGATAGTCTTGATTGAAATCCACCCCCTCCATGAAGTCACCCGAGTTGAGGACCTTGAAGAGGAGCTTGTCACCCTCCTCTCCATACTTGCCCATCAGGGTGGACAGGTTTTCGAGCGAGGGGGTCTCTATCGGTTCGAAAGCAAATGCCTTAAACACTTCGCGGATAGTATCGAAGATATAATTGCGACGTGCCATCTCTATGGGCAGGAAGTCGCGAGTACCTTTAGGAATGCTGCACTTCATCTCTTAAGTCTATTTACAATCACTACTTTTTAGTTAGAAAATAATAACTACAAATCATTCCTTTTATTGTCCGCTTATTAAAAAAAGGCCGCTTCAGCAAGGAAGTGGCCTTTTTATCAGTGTTATCAATATTCTCGAAACCTTCCAAGATGGTTTAGCGGACTATCAGTTTGCGGACCATGCTGACGTTCTCGCCAGTGATGCGCACAAAGTAGGCACCCTGGGCCAAACGTTCCACATCTATCGTCTTCGTGCAGTCGCTGCTGCATTCCAGCAGCTCGCTGGCGACGGTGCGCCCTTTGATATCGACCACCGCTATCCGCACCTTGCCGCTCACACCGCTCACACTTATCGTGGTAGCGCTGCTGGTCGGATTGGGGTAGATGGTGCAGTTGGCCTCCCCCACCCCGTCGATGTGGACGGCGGTGGTGGTGAAACGGGCGCCGACATAGTCGCTGTACCAGTCTTCGCCGCAGACGGTGCGCACTTTCACCTCATACGTCGTGCCAGGCGTCAGGCCGTTGAGCTGGTAACGCTGTTCGTGAGTGCGGGCTTCGCCCAGTGTAGCTCCGCTGAGGTTAGCCAGCACCACCTCACATTCGTAGGATGTAGGACTATGCGTCCAGCTCACCACGGCGCTGTTCTCTGTGACTTCGGTGACCGCCAGGTCGGTCACCGGGCCACATTGGTCCTCCCTGTCGGCAGTGGACACTGCCACGTAGGTCCAGTTCTCGCTATACCAGCCGGTGCCGCACGTCGCACGCACATAGATGTCATAGGACGTCCCCGCATACAGGCCTGTCACCACACAGCTCGGCGTGGTGGTCACAACCTGTGTGCCGCTGCCCTGCTCGAAGCCAGTGAGACCGTACTCTACCTGCCATTCGTGAGCGAAGGTGTCGGCATTCCAACTGAGGATGAGGCTGTGGGCTGTCACGTCACCAACAGTAAGTCCTGTTACATCGGGACAGACATGGGTGGTGAAGACTAGCGTGTCACCCCATACTCCTACGTTGTGCAACGTCGTGTCGCAAAGCGAGCGGACGGAGGCTCTGTAGGTGGTATTGGAACTGAATCCCCTGACGGTGACAGGGTGGCTGCTGACGGCGTAGACGCTGTCGAGACCGCCGCTGAACCAGACGTGAAGCTCCCACATAGACTCATACCCTACAGGGTCCCAGTCGAAAGTGGCGGAAGTATTGGTGATATTGGAGACTGTCGGGCTGTCGGGGGTTAGGCACGGCCAGTATCTGGTATCGAAGCTGCCTTCGGTCCAGTAGGAGTGGCCGAGGGTGTCGGCACTGCAGTCCTGCCGCACGCGGTAGTGGTAGAGCATGGCGGGTTGCAGGCCGGTGAAGGTGTAGGTGGTGTCGATGACTGAGATGGGGGTGGCTGGCCAGGGAGCGGTGTCGGGCCTGATATCTACCTCGTAACGGCTGCCTGTGCTGTGCCAATCGATGGTGAAACTGCCCACCGCCGTGTTGGAGACCTGAAGACCCTCGACATGCGGACACATCTCCTCGAGGGTGATGTCGTCGATATAGGGCTGGTTGGAACCCCAATCCAGCCGTGGTGCCTTGAACGCTATGTAGCCGTGAGGACCCGTGTAGTCGAGGAATTTAACGGTGTGGTGGGAATAGGGATAGCCAATGCCGCCTACCCAGACAACAGGGACGGTATCCACAGCCACAAAGGTGTTGGTGTCCATGGGGTCGCTCATCACCCCCGCTACCACATGAGCGTACTGCATCTCGGAAAGAATCCAGAGTGACACCTTCAGACTCGAGACCGGGAACAGGGTGGCATCGGTAAGGGGCATGATGGCTATATTGTTAGTGCGTAGACTCATCGACTGCCGTCCACGGTGGGCGAGAGTGGGGTCGTTGTAGATGATGGGGTAGCCTCTATACGAGGATTCAATCGTCGGGTTGTAGTACTGCCAGCAGTCGGGCAGATTGTTGACGCTTGCCACTGGATAGGTGTAGCCCGTCGGCCCTTCAAAGTCCTCCACAAAGGGCAGGCTGGTGAGGGGGGCGCACAGCGTATGGAAGGGCACCGGGTAGGATGAGTACCCCTCGCTGCCGCCGCAACTGGCCACCACCACCAGCTCGTAGTCGGTGTTGGGGTCTAGTCCACCTATGGCGCAGGAATTGCTGTTTACATAGTGGGGAGTGACAGACCCGATTTCAAAACCCGGCTCACCGATATATACCAGCCATGTGTCGGCATTTCTGGTGGGGTTCCATGTGGCATACACGCTGTCGAATGTGGTGCGTGTCACCCTTATGCGCTGCGGTGTGGGGCATCCGGCGGCTATCCGCAGCATCACGTTGTCGAGGGTGAAACCGTTAAACTCACTCATTGCGGTGTCGGGTGGCGGCGGTGCTTGGATGACGATATATTTCCCACTGCCCACATAATTATCAAAGGACACCGCGATATGATGAAGGGAGTTGATGGGCTCGTCGCTGAGGTCAATGGTATCGACCGGCACGAAGGTAGAGTCGGTGGAGATATCAGACGCAACTCCCACCACCACGCAGGTATGGGGTATAGGTCGGACAGAGGCATCGGGGCGTTTTACCAAAAAGGTGAGGTCCAGCTGGGTGACATCCACTGGGTTGTCCAGCTTCGGCAGTGCCGCCCATTCGTAGGACTTCAACGAAGTGCTTTGTCTTCCATGAATGGCCAAGCCGACGGTGTCGTCGCCGATGAAACACCTTTCGGGATAGGGATAGTCGTATGAGTTTGTTATGCCTATGAGGGCGGTCATGCCTCTGTGCCAGCAGCAGCTGATGGCAGAGTCTCTTCCATATCCGTAGCGCTCAAAGTCCTCGTAGTAGGGCAGGTCGGCGTAGGTGAGCGGGGGACATTCGGTCTGGATGCTGCCCTCCACATACATGCTGTGGTTTTGCGAACACTCGGTGGCGACATAATAGGTGTAATCCGTGCTGTCGTCAAGGCGATAGAAGGTGTAGAAGGTGTCGGTCACCCCTCTCACGGTGTCGGTGCCCAAGACGACGGTGAAACTGCTGTCGTTGCTGCTCCACATCACGGTCACCGAAGTGTCGGTGGAAGAGGCATGCACCCTTGTCGGCGGGTTGCACCACTGGTCGGTCAGGAAGACATCGTCGAGCAGTGCATCGCTGGAGTTTCTAGGTAGTAGGCTTCGAAGGGCAATATAACTGCCTGTGCCGGTATAGTTGGAAAAACTGACGACATACATTGTGTCCATGATTGTCAGCCTGACTGTGTCGACAGGCACAAAGGTATTGGAGTCGTTGATGTTCTCCATCACACCCACAACAAACCGCGTGTTGGTGTCGCTGCGAGACCTGACCTTGGCATAGAACGCCAGGGTGAGGTCGCTCATGTTGAAGATATTCGTGTTGACAGGAGGCAGTATGGCGTGCTGGTGCCTGCAGTAATCATTGTCGCGGCTAAAATCCCAATACATGACGTTGTGGCCATGAATTGTGCCAGTTGAGGAGCGAGCGATATAAGGATAGAAATTGCCGTTAGTGGAAGGGGTAGAGTTGAAACGCCTCCAGCAGGCGGGAAAGGCATCGTAGTAAGAGGTGACGCGGGGATTGTGGTATGGCTCGTTCTCGAAATCGTTAAAGTATGGGAGGGTGTTGATGAAATAGCACGGGGTCTGGAAATAGGTCGCCGACGAGATGCTGGTGTCACCCTCGCCACAGATAGCACGCACGGTTACATCATAAAAGGTATTGCTGTCGAGGGTGCTGACGGTATAGAAGGTGTCGGTTGCATAGTAGACGCTGTCGCCCACGATGAGTTCCCACGAAGTCTCTCTGCCGCCTCGTGTCCATGAGAGGGTGGCACTGTTGGTGGTGATATGGTGCACATCCACATTTCTGACACGACGGCAGAGGGGTACGTTGTCCAAGTGTATGTCGTCGATGTAGCCTACCCACGCCTGGCCGGTATCGGGACGGTTCGCTCGGATGGCGATATACTCCCCGCTGCCGTTGTAATCCTCAAGGTTGACAGGGTATAGGTCCCAGTTGGTGTTGGAGTAATCCACTTCGATGGTATCGACATACTGGAAGGTTGCGATGTCTGTGGGGTCAGTCATCACGCCTACATAGAACACAGGGGCATAATAGACGGCCTCAGTCCTTGCCCAGAAGCTCATGTTCAACGTGCTGATGGGGTTGGTGGCGACATTCACCCGTGGCAAGACGATGACCTGATAGTCGGGAGCCTGGGCGATAGTGCCAGCACTGAATATAAGGCCGCGGTTGCCGCTATGGGCTCTGCTCCAAACGCAGGGAAACCCACTTTGGGTTAAGCTGTTGTTCAGATGGTGCCAGCAATGGATGACGGGTGGCTCTCTGGAGGTGCCCGAGGGCAGCCTGTCAAAGTCATAGTCGAAGGGAATGGGCATGTAACCGCAAGGTGTGGTGAAAAAGACCGATGTGGCGTAGCTGGTATCGCCGCAGTTGGGCGTGACGCGAAGCTCGTATGTTGAGCTGGGTTCCAAATACAAGGAGGACAACGGCAGCTCAGTGCTGGTGATGCCGTCCACATAGTTCCAGTTGGTGGAGTCAACCATGCGGTAGTCCACGCTCCAACCCGTTTCTTGATAGCCAGGAATCCACTTCAGATAGTAGTCGCCTTCGGCGATGGTGTCGATATACACGATAGGCGGAAAGCAGGTGTCCCAAAGGCCGCAATAAACATCGCCGCTGGTGATGAGGCGTGTGTTGTTGCGCATGTTAGTACCCGCAAAACTCATCGTGTAGGCTCCAGTAGGACGAGGCCTATAGCCCCAACGGGCCATTTGTGTTGCCGTCGTTTCATGGCGGAATGTGTGATTCAGATTGTCAGGCAAATCGTAGTTTTTGACAATGGTGACACAGAGATTACTCACTCCGTCGTACTCGAACAGCCCTTGGTTGAACGACACGTAGTTCCAGCCTGACACACCGAAAGCAATCGAACCAGTAAAGACCATCTGTCCGACACCGAGAAAGCTGTTCGTCATACTATCGCTTGTGGTATGTGATAGGTAGATGGTGCAGTTGGGGTAGTATAATCCCGGCGGGTTGTCGGCATAGTCAAAACCGATGCCCTGCAGCGTGGTCGCTCCGCTGACGGGTATTTCCGACGCCAGGAAGAGGTGTTGCGCCTGAGTGAAGAAAGGAGCCGTCGCATTGACGGGGAAGAGAGTATTTGTCCCTGTTCCGGGATTGCCGAGAGTGAGGGTGTCGCCCGCCAAGTTGGTGGTATCCCAATCCACGCAGGGCAATGCTTGGGTGCTGAAGGTCGTGGTATAGGCGGCACCGCTGTCGTCGCCGCACACGGGGACTATCGACAGCCAGTAGGTGGAGTCGGTACCGAGGCCTGTCAGTATCATCTCGGGGGCGGTGGTGGTGAGGACGGCGGGTGTGGCGGTGGTGTCGTCGGCGGGGCGGTAGCTGACAATATATCCTGTGGGGGTGCCGAAGTGGTAGTCATACCCCCAAGTCATACGGGCCGCCGAAGCGGTGGTCTCGATGTGCATCGCCGTGATAGGCACACAAGGGGGGCGCTCCGCGATGGTGATGTCGTCAATATAAAGGTAGGGATTGCGGGAGCCGACGTTTGGCGGCAGTGGCCTGAAGGCTATGTGGCCGTGCGGGCCTGTGTAGGAGGCAAAACCTACCCCATAGTGCGAATAAAGGCCAGTGATTTGGCAAGTGTCGACAGGCACAAAGGTGTTGGTGTCGGCGGGGTTGCTCATCACGCCCACCACGATAGGGGTGTATTGGTCGTATGACCGCATCCAGAACGACACATGCAAGCCCGAGACCGGGAAGAGGGTGCTGTCGGTGAGGGGCATGACGGCTATCTGGACCCTACTACTGGAAATGAGGCTCATTGAGTTGTTGCCGCTATGGGCGTACGAAGGGTCGCTATACACTATCGGATAACCAAGGGTACCCCAATTGTTGCCACGGTAGTAGTGCCTCCAGCAGGAAGGCAGGTTGTTGACGTTCGCCGCGGGGTACGCCGGGGGGAAAGTGTAACCTGCAACGTCTTCAAAACTCTCCACGAATGGTAGTGTAGTGATGGGTGCACACAGCGTGCGAAAGGAGGCGGGGTAAGAACCGTAGCCCACGCTGCCGCCACAGCTGGCAGCCACCACCAGCTCGTATTCGGTGTCGGGACTCAGGTTGCCGATGACACAAGTGTTGCCAATCGCCATGTGGGGTGTAACGTCTTCGATGCGGAATCCGGGTGTGCCCACATAGACCCACATCGTGTCGGCACCCGCTACAGGGTTCCATGTGACAAACACGCTGTCGGCAGTGGTACGTGTCACTCTGACATGCTGCGGTGTGGGGCATCCGGCTGCCGTCCGCAGCATCACGTTGTCGAGCAGGAGGGAGTTGCTAGTGTATGTCGGCGCACTTACCGGTGGAGCCAGAGCCTGAAAAACGATGTATTTCCCGTTACCCGTGTAGTTCTCAAACGTCACCGAGAAGGCATGGAGGGAGGTGATAGGCTCGTTGCTGACATCGATGGTGTCGATGGGCACAAAGGTGGAGTCAAAATGATAGTCACCAGGTATGGCAGGGTCAGAGGCGACACCCACCACCAACTGGCTGAGGTACTCTGCTGTATTGGGACGCTTTATTAGGAAGGAGACCTCCAGGTCGGCAACATCCACCGAGTCGTCCACCCGCGGCATTGCGGCCCAGCAGTAGTACCTTGACGAAGGAGAAAGAGAACCAAATAGACTCAGGCCGACGGTGTCGTCGCCCACATCAGCCCGTGCGGTTATGACGTTGGAGGTGATTGGGGAACCCTCTAAGGTGGTAATGCCGGTGTGCCAGCAAGCGATGTCGGAGACGCTATACCCATACCGTTCAAAATCCTCAAAAGAGGGGAACCTGTCGAGATAGGTACACGGTGTGCGGAACCCAATCCTGCGCCAGGCGCTGATGTTGTCAGCGTCACAGACATTGGCCACATGGAAGACAAAGTCCCTGTCGGGGATTAAACCGGTGAATGTGACGGACGTGTCAAACACATCGACCAATGTGTATATTGCGCCGTTGGTGTCCAGCCGAACTGTCCACGAGGCAACGTGGGTTGTGTCATCCCAGCTGATGGTGGCACTGGTAGGCTCCAGGTTCTCCACCGAGGCGCTGACCGGCTTGGCACAAGGGATGGGCATGCGAGTGAAGGAATAGTAGCGGCCCGCTCCGTGCCAAGTGTAGTAGGTGGTGCTGTAGGGTACAGTGCTGTGGATGGCGGTATGGGTGGTGGGGTCGATAACAATGATGTCGTCGAAGTCAGTAGCCAGACCTGTCTGAAAGCTGGAAGGGATCGTAACAGGCGTATTGGAGCCATACACGATGACCACCCTCGACGAATCCTCATGCAGCTGCACCTGCCACATCACGTCGGCCGTGCGACCGCTGCCGTTGAAGGGCGACAGACAAAACTCGCACACGAAGACACGGTTGGGTGCTGAGCCCGTCAGCTCGTACTTCACATATCCGTTGCTGCCCGTGCCCATATAGCGGGTAACACCGCATATCTTGGGGAGCGACAAGTTGTAGCTGCTTGCCGTAAACTGACCTGCCGCACCGTCCCGGTCGGCGGCGTCAGGCCCAAGCCTAAAGATGCCGTTGGAACTGACCGAGAACTGGCTGTAGGCCTCCTCCACCAGTGGGAAAGTGAAGCCAAGATTATAAACGCTGGAAACGGCAGCGTCACGATAAGTATTCCAGATGACTGTTGCATTGCTGTCCAAGGCTATCCACCGTGTGGTGTCCACACCCGTGTCAAAACGATAATCATCCAATGATTGTGCCTCCGCTACCCACGAAACTATTAGTGCCGTAAGGAGCAATAGAAATTGCTTGTACCTCATATATAATGGTGCATTTTAGTGACGTTCCTCGCAAGCCCAACACAGCTCCCCTCACACCCACATTGTCTCCACTTCGATGATGCAAAAGTACACATTTTTTCTAATATAACTATTAATTTCTTGCTATTTAACATTATTATTATCATGTGTGGGGTAATTCATTGGTTTTGTTTACTTTAACACATAGCCCAAATAAATATGAAGGCGGGCGGCCCTTGGGCCGCCCGCCTGACTAGGTTATTCGAGTATTGCCTAGGCAATCCTAGGCTATTCTATGAAGCCCTAGGCAATCCTAGGATTTCCTTGAAAAGAGAGGCTATCTTACAATCAGTTTCTTGACCATGTTGACATTCTCGCCAGTGATGCGCACGAAGTACGCGCCCTGGGCCAAACGTTCCACATTCATCGTCTTCGTGCAGTCGCTGCTGCATTCCAGCAGCTCGCTGGCGACGGTGCGGCCGTTCATGTCAACCACTGCTATCTTCACCTTCCCGCTCACACCGCTCACGCTTATCGTGGTCGCGCTGCTGGTCGGGTTCGGGTAGATGGTGCAAGTGGCCTCGGTCACTCTGTCGATGCCGACGGCGATGGTGGTGAAGCTCGTGCTGGCATAGTCACTGTACTGGTCGTCACCGCAGACGGTGCGCACCTTTACGATGTACGAAGTGCCGGGTGTCAGGCCGTTCAGCTGGTAGCGCTGCTCGTGCGTGCGAGTCTCGCTCAGCATGGTGCCACCAGCATCGGTCAAGACGACTTCCCATTCGTCGCCGGTGGCTCCGGCGGTCCAGCTGACTACTGCGCTGTTCTCGGTGATTTCGGTAGCTGTCAGGTTCGTCACCGGGTCGCAGTCCTCAGAGCCCTGAGCCTCGGTGGTGAAGCTCGTCACGATGCTCCAGGCACTCGATGCGTTCTGCTCGCAGAAGGCGCGCACATACACGTCGTACTGTGTCTCATAGTTGAGGTTGGTTATCGTAACAGGAGCAGTTGTTGCCGTCTGGGTCATGCCTGTGCCGTGAGCGAAGCCGTGGGGACCGTACTCAAGCTCGTAGCTGGTATTGCCCGCGCCGGCCGTCCAGCTGACGGTGGCTGCGTTGCCGGCAACCACCGCGTTCACGCCTGTGGGCTCATCGCACTCCACCCCGCCGTATAGCGTTGTGGCTGCGATATAGGTCCAATTTTCACTATACCAGCCGGTATCGCACATCGTGCGGACATAAAAATCATAACTCGTCTCTTCCTGTAAACCTGTCACAACATAACTCGACATGGTGACCACGGCCTGTATACCCGAGCCATGCTCGAAGCCTGTGTAACCGTACTCGACCACCCAGCTCACAGCTGCCGGGTCGGCACTCCACGTCAGAGTTAGAGAATTGACACCGATTTCTCCTGCCGTCAAATTCATAACGTCAGGACAGGTGGCGGTGGTGAAGGACAATGTGTCGCTCCAGCCGCCTATGATATTGTTAGCGTCACCGCATAACGGACGCACCGAGGCATTATATGTCACGCCTGGGATATAACCACCCAGTATTACCGGATGGGTGCTTACGGTGTAGATGGTGTCGAAACCGGCAGTGTTCCATACGTGGACATCCCACAGGGTCTCAAGGCCGAAAGGCACCCAGTCGAACGTAGCAGTGGCATTGGTGATGCCAAAGGTTGTCAGGCTGTCAGGAGGCAGACAGGGCAGCATGTCGGTAATAACGGTATCCACAACCCACTCACTATAGCCTATGCCATTGCAGTCCTGACGCACACGTACCGAATAACTCGTAGAAGGCTGTAGACCGGTGAAGGTGTAAGTATGACCCGTAACAGCAATATCTGTAGCTGACCAGTCGATGGCAGCACTCTCTTTGATGTTCACTTCATAGTTGTTGCTGTCACCTGTCCAGGAAACAGTGACGGATTCATGGGTTTGCGACAGAGAGGCGATAACAGGACGGGGGCAGTAGGGCGCCGAGCATGAGAGCAGCTGCATGACTGGACGCCAAGAGTTGACAGCCTTGGTGCCCGTATAAGCCGATGAGATGATGAACGGGTCGGGATTTTGAGAGTCAGAATAATAATAGAGCACCTTGTTTCCTGAGCAAGGCTCTGATCGGAACACGTAGGACGTGCTATTATAGTCGCCACTGTTGTCATCAACGATAACCATTAGGTTGGTACTGGCATCGAAATAGTAGACAGTGTCAAGGGGGAAATAGTTCCAGCCTCTCGAACAGTTGAGCGGGCCGGTATAGACCATGACGGCAGACGTAGTATCCAGTGCCTCCACATCGGACGAGCTGCTGAACGTACTCTTCGTGGTGGGTTGGAAGTAGATGGTGCAGTTGGTCTTATCAGTCATGGCAGTCCCATAGTCATAATAATACCCGATATACTCGATATTCATCGTTCCGCCAATCTCTGAGCTTTCGATGATGACCTCAGAGAAGGTATACTTATAATAGTTGTTGACTGGGGCAAAATAGGTGACACCACCCGAACTGGGCGAACCAATGGTAAAGTCCTCAGCATTGTCGCATATGGCTGTGTTCAGTGTGGCGGAGGGCTCGTTCCTCCAACCTGCCGTATCACCCACAGTGCAGACGGGACGGATATAAAAGTCATAGTTGGACAAGGTGTCAAGACCTGTGACGGTAATGGGATGTGAGTAGACCGTCATCAGGGTGCCTGCCGAGGAACCACGGACGAATCCCTGCGGACCATATTCCACCTGCCATTCCGTAGCGGGAGTCACGTCAGTCCAGTCAACGGTGAGACTATAGGTGGTGGCATGTATGGCGACCACATTACGCGGAACGATACAGGTGGGTGCATAGTCCAGTATGAAGTCGTCGGTATACACGCCCCACGAATTACCCGCACGGTCGGCCTTGATTGCCACATAACGCCCGTTGCCAGCATATGTCGACAGCGGCACTTGAATCTCCCTCCAACTGGTGCCGGAGACATTGAACGTGTCCACACCAACAAACGTAGCCAGATTGTTGGGATCGGTCATCACACCCACCTGAAGAAGGGGTGAAGCAGTGGCAGATGAGGACTTTCCCCAAAACGACAGCTGCAACGAGCTGATGCTAATCGCCGTGTCTACAGGTGGAAGCACAGCACACATATAGTCTCCATAGCTGCCTGCCGTGGTTGAATTGTACCAGTAGAGGCCCTTTGCTCCGCCCGCAGTGTGATTGTATGTGCTGCCACCCACATAGGGATAGCCTCCTGAACTGGTGCCGTTGTTAATCCTGTTCCAGCAACCGGCAAAGACACTGCCTGTAGAGGAACTGCTGATGGCCTCACCCTCAAAGTCTTGAACATACGGTACCGTGATAAAGTTACAAGGAGTGCTGAATTCATACATGCGCCAGAAACTAGTGTCACCACCACCGCAGACCGAACGCACCTTGAAGGTATATGTCGTATCGGCCGTCAAGCCTGTAAGGGCAACTGCGGTGGTGTACACCATGTTGATGCTGCCTGAGTCAAGCTGGTACTGCCATTCCGTGGCGCTACCCATCTCACTCCAAGCCAGGTCGGCTGTAGAGGACGACAAATTGGACAGTGTGATGCTGTCAGGACGTGGGCAGGGGAAAGCAGCAAACGAGATATTGTCGACCGCTGGAGGAGGTGTGGTGCCACCCGATCCATCACAGCGGAAGACAAAGGCTAGATGGTACACTCCGGCCGCAGAAACGGCAACCACGCCGCTATAGCTCTGCCAAGTAGACTGGAGGTTGAGCTTGCTGCCCCCGTCGAGGGCAATCCATGACGCAGGGGTAGATGCAGTGGAAAGTCCCGTAGGCAGGGCTGTACCTGCGGTGAGTGTCTCCGAATGAGGGACAAGAACCACACGTAAGAAGTCGTAATTGCCCTCGCCCTGACATCTCCAGTCGAACGAGATGATGTGGTCGCCCGGTGAGGCGACCTGCACGTCAACATAGGCATAGTCAACAGTGCTACTGGTGACAGTATAAGCATTACTTGTGCCGTTGTCGTTAGAGACATACAGGCTGTGGCTTCCACCATTGTTGGCGGCAGTGCTGATGTGCCACTTGTTGGCATTCGTGCCATTATCCAAAGTCCACAAGGCATTCTGTGCTGCATTCTCAAAATCACAGACGAAAGGCAGCCCAATGTAGCTGTCTGCCGTGAGGAAAGTGGCCGAGCGCGCAGCCGAAGAGCCTGTGGCACATACTGGGGTCACATATATGTCATACGCGGTGGCGGGGGTGAGTCCGGTGATGATAAACGGCAGGGTGGTCGCCGTGACAGTAATACCTGTTCCGGCAGTGAAGCCGCTGATGCCATATTCGACAGTCCATGCGGTGGCATCGCCGTTCTCTGCCCATGTAACCGAGAGCATGCTGGTGTCGCTCGACACCAAGGCTATTTCCGTCACAGGCGGACATGCTGGGGTGGTTTCAACCAGAATGTCATCAACAAAGTAATAGGTATTAGTACTTGTATTACGTGTATATTTCAAGGCGATGTACGCTCCCGTGCCCACATAGCTGCTAAGGTTGGACAGCTTCAAGTCGTACACATTACCTACCACCGTCACGGTGTCGACTGGCACAAAGGTGGAATCCTCGTCTGGGTCGGTCATCACACCCACGATGATGTCGCCTGAGGAGGTGGCTGAATTCATCTTCACCCAGAACGACAGCTGCAGCGTGTTCAGGGGATGTAATGTAGTGTTGATAGGAGGCAGTACGGTGATAATCCAGTCGGCATAGGTGCCTAGTGTGGTAGGCATATAATAATAGAGGAACCCTGTGCCAGTGTGTGCCCCAGTAGCATATGAGGCGGGATTACCTATATAACCGAAGTGATACTGTGTAGCATTATCAAGTCGCTTGTAGCAAGGCACTCCGCAGTACGGTGGTGCTATGCTGCTGTTCCCGATGGGATAGCCTTCGAAACTCTCATAGTAAGGCAGCGAGTCCACAAAGCCGCAGTCGGTGCGGAATGTGGTCATAGTCGAGCCAGCAATGCCACCCGAACAGTTGGGTGTCACATACACGTCATAAAGGGTATTGACCATAAGTCCTGTAATCGTCACACTAGTGTCATAAGAGGTTAACAGAGTGCCCATCCCCGGAGTAAAGCCCGTAGTGCCGTACTCCACAAACCACGAATAGTTGACACTGGTGTCCAGCCATGAAATGTCAGCCGAGTTGAGGGTGATGTTCGATGCCGTCACCTCTACAACAGACTCACAGTCGGGCGGCACATCCAAAACCAAATTGTCGATATATCCGGCATTATAATTGTAACTTGAGCCTCTGGGTGTACGGAACAAAAGAGCCACATAACCGTGGGGGCCAGTATATTGGTCAAAATGTACAACATAACTGGAATAGGTGGTGGACCCGTTAGCATCGACCGTGTCAATGGGAACAAATGTGCGGGCATCGGACGGGTCAGTCATCACACCCACTATGGCCTCGGCCTTATAGGTAGGTTCAGAGCTATGCCCCCTCATTTGGAAACTCAGCGTAAGGGCATGGATGGGATACAGCGTGGGGTCAGTATGCGGCAGAATGGCGTAGTGATTGGAGTCGGGAGTATTGTAATAGGCATAGTACCTCAAGCTATTGCTTCCGCTGTATGCGTAGGAACTGTTGCTATAAATGATAGGATACCCCCTATAGTTGTCCCTTGTACCGGGGTTGATGTACGCCCAGCATTCGGGCAGGTTGTTATCGGCACTACTTGTGCTCGCAACCCCCGTATGACTGTCGAAGTTCTCCGTGAAAGGCATACTGGTCAGGTAACTGCATTGGGTGGTTGCCGTGGTACTCATTGCCGCACTAGTGTCACCATAGGCTGGACAGAGGGCTCGCACTGACAGGGTATACTGAGTGTTGGCTGCCAGTCCGCCGAATGTAAACAGGGTGTCTGTGGTAATATACACATTGGTACCGTCACTCACCAGCCATGAGGTCTCGCTCCCCAAGGCATACCATTTGATGCCTATAGAGTCGGGGGTGGTATGAGTGACTGTGATATCGCTCACCGAAGGACATGGGGGCAGATAGTCCACCGTCACATCGTCAATCAACAGGGCATTGTAAGTCGATGTAGGCTGAGGGGCCTTGATGGCTATGCAGCCGTGGGGCCCGCGGTAGCGCCCCATCAACACCGAATACTCGGCATAGGTGGTGGAACTATTGGTGTAGAACGTATCCACGGGTACGAAAGTGCTCGCATCGGCAGGGTCGGTCATCACACCCACTTGCACATAGGAATTGTATGAAGTAGCGGTGGAACGCATCCAGAACGACAGTTGCAATGACGACAACGGCAGTATCAGCGGGTCTGTCGGAGGAAGGATGGCTATCTGGTCGGAGTATGTCCCCTCGGTAGTATATGTGTAAAAGCGCAGAGCGTTGTCCCCACTATGGGCTTCGGCAGCACTGCTATACACTATAGGGTAGCCTGTCGAAGTGATGCCGGTACCCCTGTTGTGGTACATCCAACACGGCGGCAGATTGTTTTCAGTCACCAAAGTATTGGTAGAGCCAGCAGCACTATCGAAATCTTCAGTAAAAGGCAACTCCGTTATGTAATCGCAAGTAGTACGGAAAGTAGCAAAGGCAGTGTCGCTGATTCCCGACCCACAGTTTGCCACAATCATAACCGTATATTGCGTATTTGCTGTCAAATCGTTGAGTGTGGCAGTGGTATCGTACGACAACGCCGACCACGCGCTGTCAATCGGGTAGCCCGTAGGCACATACAATATCAACCAACTACTGGCACCACCTACCAGGTTCCAGCTGACATCAGCACTGTTCGGCCCTACATTGGCTGTCTCCACATGCGTCGGTGGAGGACAGCTTGGCAAAGACTCAATGGTAATATCGTCGATGTAAAGGTAGTTGTATCCAGTGACTGGCTGTGGGGCTTTGAAAGCAATATAACCATGCGGTCCATGATAGTTAGCAAAATACAGCAAGTGATGTTCGTAGTCGGTAGAATAATTAGTATAGACATCCTCAACAGGCACAAAAGTGTTCAAATCAAATGGGTTAGTCATCACACCTACCACCACATGCGAGTTATACGAAGCGGTATGGGAACGCATCCAGAACGACAGCTGCAACGTTGACAACGGCAGCAACGTGGAGTCTGTCGGGGGCATAACGGCTACTTGGTCTCCGTATGTGGGGGTAGTATAATAGGTATAGAAACGCATTGAGTTGGTACCGCTATGGGCATAGGAGGCACTCCTATACACAATGGGGTAGCCGCTATAGAGCGAACTTGTGCCAGTATTGCGGTTCATCCAACAGGGTGGCAAGTTGTTCGTAGCCACCGAGGTGTTGGTCGTACCCTCAACCTGGTCAAAATTTTGTGTATACGGCAGCCTAGTAAGCGTAGCACACTCTGTCAGCACTGTAGTAGCAACGAATGAACTGGTGTCTCCGTTCGCGCAGATGCCGGCCACCTGTACCGTATAATAGGTGGCAGGAGAAAGTCCTGTGACATAGACGGGGTAGGCCGTCACCACACTATCAAAGATTACTTGATTGTCAAAAAGGAGCTGCACTATCCACGAGGCGGTACTCGATGTATCGTTCCAGCCAATGTTGAAACTGTCGGAACCCACATTGTTCGCTACCACACTGAGAGGTCTGGGACAGGAAACAATAGGAGCCACGAAACTGTAATAACGTCCATAATCTGGCCAGTTACCCGAAGCAATACCTAGGTTTGTTCCCGAAGTAAAATAGTGCTCTCTATGGCTGCCGTCAATATAATAGCCGTCGGAGGAATTCACACAAAGACCAGGCTGGCGTGATGCCGAGGGAGGGGCAGCCGGAGCCGGACCGTACACTACCTCTATATCTCCATTGTGGTGCAGCTGCACCTGCCACTTATACAGGTTGCTGCGGGTGGCTGTGAGATATGTGCCCGTGCAAAATTCCACAACAAGCATCGAATCGTTGTTGGCATCCAATGTTTGCAGAGCCTTGACATAGTGCGAACCCACCGTCCCATAGCCGTTAGCGCCAAAGAAATTTATCTTTGGATTGTTCACATTGGCGTTAGCCGACGAAAACGGAGTGGTATAGCTGCCTGTCCCTGTCGCTGTAGACCCTAAACGGAGGTTGCCGTCCGTATTGACGGAAAACTGCGAATAAGTAGCAGAACCAAAAGGAAACCTGAAACCAATGCTCCGCACTGTCGAAACTCGGTCACCATTACTCGTCAGCGTGATAATCTGGGTTGCAGAACTCATGTCAACCCATTTTGTCGTGTCGACACCTGTTGAATAGGTATACTCGCCCAACATCTGTGCCCAAGCTGCCCAAGGGACGAAAACTATCGTCAAAATGAGCAACAACTTAACTACATGTTTATCCATAACATTTATTGTTTGATTGATATTAGAGAAATATAAATTAACGTTCAGACCATCAATGTAATAGCAGTAGGGTAACTCTCAAAACTGCTATGCAAATATACAAAAAAAGGATAATTTTCTAACTGCCACCTACAAAATTATCATTTTTTCTAAAATAAAAGGCAATAATAAAGGCGGGCGGCCCTTGGGCCGCCCGCCTGACTATAGTATCCTAGGAAAGCCTAGGACTGCCTAGGATTGCCTAGAAAAGCCTAGTACTGCCTAGTACTCCTAGAATTTCACAATCAGCTTCTTGACCATGTTGACGTTCTCGCTGGTGATGCGCACGAAGTACGCACCCTGGGCCAAACGTTCCACATCCATCGTCTTCGTGCAGCCGCTGCTGCATTCCAGCAGCTCGCTGGCAACGGTGCGGCCGTTCATGTCAACCACCGCTATCTTCACCTTGCCGCTCACACCGCTCACGCTGATGGTGGTGGCGCTGCTCGTCGGGTTCGGGTAGATGGCGCAGCTGGCCTCGGCCACTCCGTCGATGCCGACAGAAATGGTGGTGAAGCTGGTGCTTGCATAGTCACTATACTGGTCGTCGCCGCAGACCGTGCGCACCTTCACAATG
>JAFWOP010000108.1 GCA_017545365.1 Bacteroidales bacterium | reverse complement strand
GACGGTACCAGCAGCAGCCAGACCTTCACGGACAACCAGGTGCGTTCGCATGTCAACCTCAAGCTCAGTGCCGACGGGCTGCTGATGGCCAAAGAGGTGAAGGTGACGCTTACTGGCTGGCCCGACTACGTGTTCGGCGACAACTACAAGCTGATGACGTTGGAGGAGACGGAACAATACATCCGAGACAACGGCCACCTGCCCGACGTGCCGTCGGCGGCAGAGGTGGAGGACGAAGGCCTCTCTTTGGGCGAGATGAACAAGGTGCTGATGCAGAAAGTGGAGGAGCTGACCCTGCATGTGATAGAACTACAGAAACAGATTGACCAATTAAAAACGCAAGAGAAATGAAGACACGGAACCACACTCTTATAGTCATGGCAATAGCCATCCTGTTGCTGGTGACGTTCAGCGATTGCAAGAAGAAAGACCAAATCACGCCAATATGCTGCCCTTGGGCACCGAAAAACTATAGTATTTCCAGAACGGACTACAACTCTCCAGCGGAATTGGGGGACTACTTTCACGAACATGACTCCACCAAACTGTCCCATGACGGAGACACGTTGAAGGTATGGGGCTGGGTATACTACCATGGTTCCGAAGAACCCATCTTTGAGGCAGATTACAGTTCGTCACCACTACAAGAAAATTGGACACCAGAAGCAGGATATATTATGCTGGTTCCTAATGAAGACCATCATGGGTACACCCAACACATCAAAATAAAATGGAATAAAACATTCTTGCAAGATCATCCTGAATTTGTCCAAGACTTCGACAGCTATCTGCAGAAGAAATGGTATGTTACCGTAAAAATGGAATGTTGTTGGACTATACCAAAACCTTGTAGTACAGTCGGTATCGACTTTTATTTAATTAATATGGACACTATACCGAACAATTGACACTATGAAAAGGATAACTGCACTAATCATAATAATGGCAATGGGCAACCACGCCCGATCTTTTCTGTCCTTTGCACTTCTTTCAGTCCTCCTTGCCACAGGCTGCCAACGGGAAGACTCCATTAATCCTGACCCCTGCGATGTAGACCCTTGGGCACCGGAGTCGTGTACCTTTGCTTGGGACAAATACAATTCCCTTCAAGAAGTCCACGACTATTTTTATCATCACGACTCCACTATCATTACCCATGTCGGCGACACGCTAAAGTTCTGGGGGTGGGTGTACTTCCATGGCCCGGGAGAGCCTGTTTATTGGCCCTATGCGATGGATCCAATCAGGGAGGCTTGGACTGCCGATGCAGGAATAATATATCTTGTTGGCAACGAAGACCATCATGAGCATCACGGGCTTAACGGACTTGCCATATTAAGATGGGACGACATTTTTCTGCAAGAGAACAAATGGTTTGTAGAAGAATTCGACGGTCTACTTCAAAAGAAATGGTATGTCACTGCAACCTTACAAGAGGAGGCTGAAGTTTTCTTTCCTTGCCTCATGTACTCTCCCAAATTCATAATGACCGCACTTGACACAAATATAAACAGCAATTAAGGATATGAATAAAGTTGTACTTTTGATAATAATAGTCATGGCTTCTGCAAATGGTATCTATGCTCAGCGAAGGCAGCAGGTGACACGAAATGAAGCCATAAGCGTTGCTCGGACTTGTCTAGGTGAGCACAATACACAATTGGGCCATGACATGCAAAACGCTCAAATAATCGAAAAAAATGACAGCACAGGAAACACCATCCTGTATGAAGTCACTTTGGACGATCGTTCCGTATTGTTGTCTGGAAGTAGGGCATGTTATCCGCTGCTTGCCAGATATCATGGTTCGATATTGGCAGATTACGACAACCTGCCAGATAATCTGCGATGGGTCATTGATGGGTACATAAGCCAGATAACCCCCTGCTTTCACAATGATACGGTCAGACTATATTATAATGACGATTGGTATAACCTAATTAATGACACAAATCTGTCCCCTAGGAGAAATGTTGAGTACGGACCACTATTAACATCAAAATGGAATCAACAGGGTTGTAATATAGGTAATGAGACGGGTTATGAGTACTATTGTCCAATAGATCCTAATAGTGGTCTTCACTACAGCGTTGGCTGTGGTGCAGTAGCCATGGGACAGGTAATGAACTATTGGAAACATCCTGTGTCAGGTTCATGGAAAATGAAATTTGACTGGTGCAACATGTCGGACATACTTGATGCCAATAGTCCGACCTTTATTAAAAATCGAGAGGCAATAGCCTACCTGTTAAGACAGTGTGCCGACTCAATAAATACCAGATATATCAGTCAATCAATGTCTTATGTTGACTCTATCAGAATCGCTTTGGTGTCTGATTATTTTCAATACAATCCGAATGCGATGTATATACAAAGAATGGGTTATCCAGAGGAAATTTGGATAGAAATACTAAAGAATCAAATTGAATGTAAACGTCCAGTCATATATAGTGTTAATGCAAATGGTGGAGGACATACTTTTGTTTGTGATGGATACGCGTATGATGATTTAGGAAGATTTAATATTAGTGCTAACTTTGGATTAGGAAATAACTTTTTCGGATGGTTTCTACTTGATGAAATACATATTGGCAACACGTATTTTACCAATAGCCAGAGTGCTATAATTAACATATACCCTTATCCAGACGACCACATAATTCTTTGTGACAGGGACGTGTACTTGGATGGCTATTATACCTCATACCAAAATGAAATAGCAAGTGGGACACATCTCCCATGGGAAATGCTACCTGTGACGGTGACCAACCTGACAAGCGCGTCAACTGACTCTCCCTCATCGTGGAGGACAATTCCTACTGGCGAGGAGTCCACATATCAGGCGCAAGAGTCCGTCACGTTGAAGGACGGCTTCACCGTGGAGAGAGGGGCTGACTTTGCCGCCATCATAACCCCATGTGACAATTGCGGTAGCAGAGAATTCGTAGCGCGCATGCTTGACTCCCCAATGAACTATGCTTCCGAACACGCCGAGCAACAGATGCAAGGCTATTCCGAAGGGACCTCTTCGGATGCAGAAGGTAGTATGTCGTTTTTATCTTTAAGGGGCAATGAGGATTCCATTGGCATTAGGATACACCCCAACCCCGCCCGCGGCAAGGTGGCGGTGACGCTGGCCGCAGGCGCGCCGCAGGGCACCGTTCTGAAGGTGCTTGACATGGCCGGGCACGAAGTGCTGAGCCAGCCTGTCGCCTCAGGGGCAGAGAACGTGACCCTCGACCTCTCAGCCCTGTCCGCCGGCTCCTACTTCGTCACCCTCGCCACCCCCCAGGGCTCCAGCACACAGAAACTCATACTGGAGTAATTGAGAATTGAGGAATGTGTAAATGTGTTAACGTGTTAGTCATTGTTTATATATAGAGGGGAAAAATGTGAAACTGACAAAAAAAGAAAGCCCCGCACGAGCAAGTGTGTGCCGTCGTGAGGAATTAGTAACAGGAACCTATCAAAAGGCAATAGATTTCTCTTCGCTACCATCGGGATGTTACTATATGGTGATAACTAACAACGAAACAAGGATTGTAAAATGTATTATTAAACAGTGAAAATATATTTATTATGAAAAAAGTACTTTATCTTATAGCTGTACAGGTGTTGCTGACGTTTGGCAGTTGTACGCGTCACTGTGCAGGTTTCTCAAACGAGATGCGCCTCCAGTACTTTCCGTACTCGAAAGGACAGGAACTGGCTTTCATTAATGACGCGAGGGATACCCTATTATTCCATGTGACCAATGTAAGAAATGATGGGCCGTACAACTTGGCTTGGAACGTTAAAGAGGATTGTATGCCAACGATGCGCGTTGATATGGCTGCAAATATCAATGATGTTGATGTAAGTGCAGCCTTCATATTCATTGCCGTTTATGCTGATGGGGAAGGAGATGAGGACAACTGGATGCCCACAGATAAAGGAACTTGGTATATGCCATTTGTGCACTCGAAAGTGTCGGGTGGCTCTACTGATGCCCATTATCACTTTCTCGAAGGAGAGGGTATCAATGAATTCTTGTGTAGTCTGAAGGACACACTTCACTTTTCTTGTGATACAAATTATTATTCAGAACCGCATCTTGACTCACTCGTAGTAGTAAGGAATAAAGGTCTGACCAGCTTTAGTTCACCTGATGGCCAGAAATACCAGTTGATTGACATTGAATAGAAAAAAACCGTCAGTTCTCTCCGATTGTGCAACGGACGGAATAGATAATAGTCAAACAATAACCCGCTATCTGTCATGCTGTCAGGATTGTGCGGGACGGAGAAATAGAAGTAAAAAGTATGGTCATACAATAAAATAAATCAGTCATGAAAAACGCAGTCATTCTTCTAGCAGCGGCGGCTTCCTTAGTGTTCGGAAGCTGCGTGAGGGAACGGTGCAGCGAGTTCCCTTTAGAAATTCAACAATCCTACTTTCCATATTCGGATGGGCAGATGCAGACATTCATTGGTGACGAAGGAGACACCATCGCTCTCAATGTGTCAGCAACAAGCAGGTCAAGTGCGTACAATATTTATGGGACAGTCAAAGAGACATGTGAACCTAATATGCGTGTTGAGATGCGGGGTAAAGTAGATAGCATCAGTATTATTATGGCTTACTATATTTATACACACAGACATCAAGGAGACCCAATAGGTGGCCCAAAACCATATAATTTTATAGTGCACGCGGAGAGTTCTGATCCTGAAATATCAGGCAGCTACTATGGATTTCTTGGCGAAGATATAACTTCTGACAAAATAAACAACTTGCTGTGGCCATTTCCCGATACACTGTATTTAACCAGTATAAGACCTAACCCCATTCTCGATTCGCTAATAGTGGTTAAGAATAGGGGCTTGGTCGGTTTCTGTCTGACCGATAGGCAGAAATACGTATTGTCAGACATGAATTAAAAGTGGAAGTCCATCCCAGCACACAGAAACTCATCCTCGAATGACGCCCCCCCCCCCCGAAAGATGGAAAGTACAAAATAAAGGCCATAATCAGATAAGCCAAGAACTGCTCAGACAGCAAAGCACGGCGCACGACCCCCGCGACGGCGGGTCCCCGCGCCGTGCTTTCTCTTGTTAGATTGTATTTTGTTTGGTCTTAGTTTGGATTTAGTTTGGATTTAATTTTGGTAGGAGAAACAACGGCGAAATCAAATCGGAAGCATTAAGAAAGTATAAATTAACCCCAATCGGGCATTAGGGTTTATGAGGGGATTTCTATTTATCAAGAATTAGAGAATTGGAGAATTAGAATGTGTGAATCACTGCCGATTAACATAGAGACAGCAGGACTATAACCATAGATCTCATCCCTATTGTAATTGTAATCAGGTCCCACTTTGTCCCACTTTTTTTTCTGAAAAATGGCACCCTGATTTGGGGCATTTTTTGGTAAAGATGGGTTCTATAAAGAGGATTTCTGTTTATCAAGAATTAGAGAATTGTAGAATTTGTAAATTACATATTTTGAATTTGATAAGAATTAGAGACTTTAATTGCATGCAATTAATAGAAGTGGCCTAAATTTTGTATATATGTCGCGTCCCTTTGGGACGCAGTTCTCAGGTGTCTGAGTGTCACGGCACTGCGCAATATACGATGTTGCTCCCATTCGGTCGCGACACCGTACATTGCTTGTACGGTGTTATTAATAGTCTCACCTCTCCGAGGTGATTAATAGAAGTCCCCTATAATATATAGACGGTCGCTTCTGTTCTGCCTTTGTCATGCCTTCGTCGTGCCTTCGCTCCTAAGATTGGAGACAAGGCGTATACAAAACGGGATGAAGCGGGAAGAAATACTACCCCGCCTGCGGCGGAAATCCAGAAATCAGACAATCAAGCTTCAAAGGTGTGTGGACATTAGCTTGTCGAGGATTTGGCAGAGGCGGCCGTTGGTCTCGGATATTTCGCCGCTGCCGTCGATGCAGATGAGGCGGCCGGAGACTTTGTAGTAGTCGAGGACTGGGCGTGTCTTTTGCTCGTATTCTTCGAGGCGGTGGCGGATGACCTCTTCGGTGTCGTCGCTGCGGTTGCTGACAAGTGCCCGCTCGTGGATGCGCCGCACCAGCTCTTCTTGGGGCACGTCGATGGAGATGACGGCATCGAGCTTGCGCCCTTTCTGGCGGAAGATGAATTCGAGCATCTGGCATTGTTGGACGGTGCGGGGGAAGCCGTCGTAGATGATGGAGGGTTGTGGCTTTTCGGGCAGTGGGTCGTCGTCCTTCAGCCCGCAGGCACGGCGGAGGCGCACTTCGTCCCATTCGTCCATGGGCTGGCCGTAGCCTTGGTCGATGGCTTTGGCTATGAGGTTCACCACGATGTCGTCACCCACGAGGTCGCCCCGCAGCATGATGTCTTTAACGCGCCGTCCTAGCGGGGTGTCGAGGGCCACCTCTTTGCGAAGCATCTCGCCGGTGGAGAGGTGGATGAGGTTGAATTTCTCGGCCAGGAGTGCGGCCTGGGTGCCTTTGCCGGCGCCGGGGGCGCCGAAGAGTATGATGTTTTTCATTCTTTTGGGGGGATTTACTATGGGTACTATTGTTTCTATAGGGGGGATGGGTTTGTTTTGCTATATAACGCAGAAAGTGTTTTTTTAGTGTGGGGTGGCAATAATAATTATTATTTTACGTTAGTTTCTTCGAAACAGACGTTTTCTCGCCTCAGCATACGAACAAGTTCGTCTGCATCCGGCTTATCGAAAACGTTCTAGTGACGTTTTGTTATTAATTTATTGTTCATAAATTATGATAGACATCAGACAGGTTGTAGGTGCGTTTCTCGTCCTCTTCGCCATTATTGACATTACGGGTTCCATCCCGATTTTCTTGTCGCTGAAGCAGAGTGGGAACAAGTATCATCCGCTATTTGCCGCTCTAATCTCGTTGGGTATCTTTGTGGTGTTCTTCTTCTTGGGCGATGCGGCGTTGAAGTTGTTCGGCGTTGACATCCAGTCGTTTGCTGTGGCTGGTTCCATCGTCCTGTTCATCATGGCCTTTGAGATGATTTTGGGGGTGGAGATATTCAAGAACGACCCGGCGGGCGGCGGCTCGACGGTGGTGCCCATAGCTTTCCCGCTGATAGCGGGTCCCGGGGCGTTGACGACCATCATCTCGCTGCGGGCCGAGTATGCCGACATCAACATACTGATTGCTTTGCTGTTCAACATAGTGCTTGACTATATGGTGCTTCGCTATATCGACAAGTTGGAGCGTATGCTGGGGGCCACGCTGGTCTCTATCCTGAGGAAGTTCTTCGGCGTAATCCTGCTGGCCATCGGTGTCAAGCTCTTCACCACCAACTTGGGCAGCATCATCCAGTCGTTGTAATGAATTCGTTAATTCGTTAATTCGTTAATACTTGAATCATTTGACCGCGCCAAAGAATAACACATTCTGAATTCGGGTGATTTTCAGCAGCCACATATTCCTTTTGTGCTTTCTGCCGCTGTTTCTGGTGGTCTATTTCGCGGTGCCGCCGAGAGGGCGCAATGTGGTGCTGCTGGCGGGGTCGTTGCTTTTCTATGCCTGGGGAGCGCCCGACTTTGTCCTTATCCTGCTGGCCTCTACGGTGGCGAATTACTATCTGGTCAGGGCCATGCACCAGGCGCGGGGCAAGGGGGCGAAGAAGCTGTTCTGTGCGGCGGCCCTCGTGCTGAGCCTGGGGCTGCTGGCTTATTTCAAGTATGCCAATTTCTTTGTCGACAACCTCAACGCCTTTCTGTCGGCCTTGGGGTTGGGTGCCCTGCCGTGGGCCAAGGTGCTGCTGCCCATAGGCATCAGCTTCTTCACGTTCCAGTCGGTGACTTATGTGGTGGACACCTACCGCGGGGTGAACGAGCCGATGGAGCGGCTGACCGACTATGTGGTGTACATCATCATGTTCCCCCAGCTGATAGCGGGTCCCATCGTGCGATACACCGACATTGCCGACCAGATTACGGCGCGGCGGCGGCTGCGGTGGGAGGAGTGCCTGCAGGGCTTCTACCGTTTTGTGATAGGCTTGAGCAAGAAGGTGCTGGTGGCGGACGTGATAGGGCGCACGGTGGATGTGGTGCTGGGTGGCGACATTGCTGGCATGGATATGGGCACGGCTTGGATTACCATTATTGCATACACCATGCAGCTCTATTTTGACTTCTCAGGGTATAGCGATATGGCCATCGGCCTGGGTCGCATCATGGGATTCAAGTTCCCTGAGAATTTCGACAATCCCTACACTTCGGCCAGCATCAGCGAGTTCTGGCGCCGTTGGCACATCACACTGGGGGCCTTCATGCGCAACTATCTCTACATCCCCTTGGGCGGCAACCGCAAGGGTAGGGGGCGCACTTATGTGAACCTGTGGGTGGTGTTTCTGCTCAGCGGCTTGTGGCATGGTGCCAGCTGGAATTTTGTGTTGTGGGGTGCCTACCACGGCTGCTTCCTGGTGCTGGAGCGTCTGACGGGCATCGGACGGCAGCACAAGGGGTGGCGTGTGCTGCCCACCTTCGTCGTGCTGCTGGTGGGCTGGGCCATCTTCCGCATCGAGGACTTGCCTACCTGCTGGCTCTTTATCCGTAGGCTCTTCTCGTTTGACCTGGACGGCTTCGCCCTGACGGAGCATCCGCAGTACTATGTCACCATTCTGTTGGCATTGGTCTTTGCCTTTCTCACCCTCTTCCCCTTTGGCAAGAAACTTGAGCGGTGGGCCTTCTACACCAACTACGGCAACCTCCAGCACATTGTGGTGTGGCCGGTTGCCTGCTTGTTATTCATCTTCTGCCTCCTGGCATTGGCCACCACTGATTTCAGTCCTTTCATCTATTTCCGATTCTGACCCCTATGCGCTATATACCCAAGATACTCTGCCTCGCCACCCTGATGCTTATCCTGTTCATTATCCTGCAGGGGGCGACGCAGTATTTTAAATTCGAGCCGCTAAAGGGGGTCTACGTCAGGGAAGAGAAGCCGCGTTTCACCTTCGGCGACTTCATGAGCGGCGAGTGGCAGGGTAGGGTGGAGCGATATGTTAAAGACCACCAAGGCTTCCGCGAACCTTCTATCCGAGTCTACAACCAGTTGCTTTGGTCGGCCTACCACCGCTCCACTAACCCCAAACCTGTAGTGGCGGGGAAGGACAGCTACCTTTTCGAGCCATGGTTTGTCGACGAATACTATACCGACTGTTACGACCATTTCTATCCCGACAGCTTGGGCATTCCTGACAATGAGAAGGGCAATGTGTTTTACCGCCGTATGAGCCGACTTGCCAAGTTGCAGGCCATTCTTGAAGAGCAGGGGGTGCATCTTTTCCTTGCCATCCTGCCCGGCAAGGACCGCATCTATCCCCAGTATCTGCCCGACCGAGGTGCTAGGGCGCGCCGCGACCGCCTGAAGGAGCACCACCGCGCATATGATTATTATCGCAACTCGCCCTACGACTTCCGCTGTGTGGACATCTGCCACTGCTTCGACAGCCTCAACGGACACACCCCCTACCTCCTGTTCACTCAAACGGGCACGCACTGGAGTAATATAGCATGCACCTACGCCTTTGACTCCATCATGCGCTATATGCAGACCTTCGGTCCTGCCATCCGCCCCGTAGTGATAGGAAGCCCTTACTACGCCGACACCCGTGAGCCGGACGGCGACCTCGAAGGGCTGCTCAACCTGCTGCTCCCTATTCCTACCGAGCGCAACCAGTATGTCGACGTGGCGTTGGGCGACCCTGCCCCTGTGCGCAACCCCTCGTTGGTGGTCATTGGCGACTCCTTCTTCTGGAACATACTATCCAATTTCTCAATACATGACCTCTTTTCTCATTTCCGCTATTGGTACTACTTCAGCTCCATCTATTATGACCCCGCCTACGAGAAAGTGGCCGACATCGACCTGGTGGAGGAGCTGCTCGGGTCCGACTATGTAATGCTCTCTTATTGTACCGTGCAGTTATACGATTGTGGCAACGGCTTCATCAATCGCGCGCTGTTGGAGCTCTGCTATGATGCCGACGAGATACAGGCAGTGCGCGACAGCCTGGCCGCCATACCCTCGCCCTATAGCATTGACTGGCGGATGGACTGCCACTTGGAACAATACTTTCCCGCCCTGGGCGAGACGACCCCCTGCCGCCGCAGCCAGGCTTTCAAGAGGTTTTGCGAAAGACATTGATATCATAATGGTTAGGGGTTAGAGGGGTTGCTTGATTGTCTGATTGTGTAAATGCTTGAGTGCTGGCGCGGTCAAATTACTCAAGCATTATCACATTGACTCACTTTATTAACTTTTTTCAGCGGTGTTCGCGGCCTTCGGCTCAAGCATTCAAGTAATCAGTTCTTAATTCTCAATTCATAAACAAAGGTAGGAGCTCTGTAGAGCGCAGACCCTGCCTTTGTTGGGCTGTTGGGCTGTTGCTTCGGTGCTGGTTTCTGTGTGTCGGCATGGTGCGGAGTGATTCGATTGTGGGGGTAAGGGAATAGCACATATTCCTCCCTTCAGTACCGTTGATGAGTTAAAATATGTGAAAAAATCAAAAAAACACGTCCGGGGGGGTGACGAAATCGGCACTTTTGACTGTATTATATGAGAGGGTGAGAAAATGACCCACAGGGGAGAGGCGAGGCTCGTGATTTGAAGATTGCATAACAAAACTCAATACGAGGGGACGGGAGGGACTTTGCGTTCTGCGAAGACCCTCCCCCCAATTTTTTGTGTTTAGTAACGATAAAGGCCCGAAGAGCCTTGTGGTTAGGGGTTAAAGGTTACAGGTTACAGCTTAAAGGTTAGGGGTTACAGCTTATAGTTTAAAGGTTTGAGGGTGCGGCAGCAAATTCTTAATTCTTAATTCTTACGCTCTAGTATAAAGTATGACTGATTTTTTTCCAATCTTTCCCATTGTCGCGTCCCTCCGGGACGCTGAGTAGTAGGGTTTTCGTTGACCCCACACTGCGTTCCTTGTGTGGGGTTATTGAAATTCAGCATCTTCGATGCT
>JAFWOP010000107.1 GCA_017545365.1 Bacteroidales bacterium | reverse complement strand
GATGAAAATATACAAAAAAAATACGATCAATTAGAAAAAGAACAAAATGAAATAAATAAACAAATAGAAACTGATTTAAAAAATGTTCAAAACGATGATATACCAAAAATAAAATTAACACAAGAAGAAATTAATACAATTAAAGATAATAATTATAATCTAATATTATATAATTTAGCTAAAGATAAAGAATTAAATGAAATCTATAAAAAAGAATCCGAAGAAGAATATATTAAAAATAAAATTAAATTTATAAACAAAGTGAATGAAAATGCGAAAGTAAACTTCGAAAGAGAAAGAGACAAAGAACCATATATTATAATTGATGTTAATGAAATGGAGAAAAATAAACAATTATATTTGAAATTATATAGGCAACGAAGAGAACAACAAAAAATAGATGAAATTAATAAACAGAAGGAAAAAATAAGACAAAGAGAATTAAAAGAAAAAGAAATAAAAGAAAGAGAAATAAAAGAAAAAGAAGAAAGAGAAAAAAATAAATACAAAATAAAAGAAAAAGACGAAGAAAAAAGTATGATTTCTAAATCCATCCACTTACCACCAGTAAAAGCCAGAAAATCATCAATGACTAGTGAAATTGATGAATTAATAAATAAAAGTAAAATACGTATCGCCTCTAGTCATATAAATTACGCCGAATCTGCAAAAATTTCAAATATTCAAAAAATTGATGAAAAAAAAGAAAAAGATGAAAAATCAAGTGATGAAGAAGATATTTATGGCTCTGGGGACTTTGTCGATCTTAGTAATGAGGACAAAAAAACGAAATCTAAAATTGATACTTCTAAAAAGGTTAAAGAAGTTAATATGGATGATGATTTAAGTGGAAAAATTGATATGATTTTAAATGAATCACATACGGATCAAATATCAGTTACTAATAATAATAACAATAATATCGGAGCTATTCCTGCGACGAGTTCCGAAATGTCGGTCTTTTTGATGTTTCGATGTTTTGTCCTCTCACTGATTGTATATACAACTGGGTCAATCTCATTTGGTAAATATAATGTTGGCCAATAAAAAGGTGTGCCCCTCCATCCTTGTTCCTCAGTACCATTTTCTTGGAAAAGCATCAAGACGGGCATCGTGACGCATTTCTCACGTGCCGGTTGCAAGTCTGTACGTCCGTCTTCAGGAGCATCCATAAAAGCCCCATCTTGTGCGATTCGTTTCAAGTTACGATTGGTACGATGCAAACAATATAGTTTTCCTCCGGATTTCTGCGTGGCGTACTCAATGCAACCTATCATATCATTCTCTTCCCATTCCAAACCTTTATTATTGTCAATTTCACGGTTGTATATATATGTGGAGCGAATCTGTCGAATAATATCTATCGCTAAATCTTTGTCAATTTCAAAGAATCCTTTTGAATCTCTATTGGCATACGAGGGCAATGATTCAATACTTTGCTGTATTTCTTGAATGGTTCTCCCAATGGTTGATTTGGGACCTGTTTGAAAACCTATTGGAACAATACGCAGATTAGGACGCACCACAAGAGTGTTTGATACCTTTATCTTTTGAGAGGAACAGGGTTTTATTCTATTGTCCAACCCGACAAATACAAATCCAACCGAAGTGTCAGAAGAACTGACAAATGATTGGCGTAATTGTTCGTCCAGTTCATTCATTCGAGTCATTATGCCATAGATGAGATTTGATGTGTGGAACAATGACACTGCCATATCTTCCTTGTCTCTTGCTCCAAACATTCTTGCATGTTGTAGTACTGCATCTTGTTGGAAAGTACTCGGTGTACGACCATAGAAGAAGCAAAGCATGTTAGAGATTGTGATGCCTCTGTCAAGGATATTGCCACCAATAAAAATATTAGCACAATGGTCAAGCCTCAACTGCCCGTCCTCATTCAACAAAACCCTTACATCGCTGTTTGAATTGACAAGATGAACATTATAGTTCCCATCATCCAATATCTTCATCAAAACATTTACGATTTCCTCTTTCGTTGGTAGTTCAACATCAATCAAACCATCTCTGCGACCATTTTCATTACTTTCTAGGAAGTTCTCGTATATTGTATCTACCACAGGACATATACGTGCATCCTCCCTATAGCCTGCTTTAAACACTTTATGAATCTCCGAGATAAACCTGTTTATCAAATCCCCCTGCCATTGATGTTTGCTTTTCTGTGTCTCCACATGAAAAACCGCACTCGACCTATATATTTTCCCATGTTTTCGCTCTTGTATTACCCGAACGGCTGTCGACATGAAATAACCCACTATCACATATCGTAGGTCTTCTAAGTTTTTGGACTTGATGTTGTTGTTTAAATACTTCTCGTTCTTTTTTCCGAGTACTTCTATACATTTTGGCTTGATTGGGTGAAACAGATGGCAATATATTGACTCAGGATTACGAGCATCTACAAAGTATTGTTTTCCACCCACATATTTGTCATGGACAGGAAGTAATGTTGTAAATCGAGGTTTGAATGGAGTTGCTTTTCCATTCACCAACTGAACATATCCATCAGGTTGTAAGTATAGAGAATATGGGGTAGCGGTCACTTGTAAATATCGATAGTAATCAAGCAACGAGCAGAATTCCTCTATTTGTGATGATATTTGAGCCAAAGTGGTCTGAGCGTTCCTAATCCTGTAGTTCCTGCTTGCAAAGTCTGCTTCATCGTCCACTATTAGGATTCTTTTCTTTAGTAATGCTGGAGAGTCTTCTTTGAATAGTTTGATGAGGTATAGCATATTAACCTTCTGCTTCATACAGACGATAATCCTCTTAGCACCTTCTCTGTTCACTTGGTTGTCAGATAGTCCTCCTCTTTTGTGCAAATCCTTTATGTCATCAATTTCAACAACTACTGGTTGATCTATTCTATCTGTTTCTTTGAAATGACGGAAGTCATATAGTAAACGCTCAATTGTCTGATAGGCCAATGTATTCGTCCCTTTTGTCAGAACGACGCAAACGTCAATGCCTCTGTCGAACGACATTCCAATGATATTCTCAAAAGCATTTGTCTTCCCACATTGAATCTTACCAAGTAGTAGCCCTGGTTCTTTGGCATTTGAATCGTCAACGAGTAGTCTGTCAACAGTATTAGAAATGCATTCAATCAACTCGTTTGAATAAGGAAACTTACTGTGCTTACGTAAGGTCTCATATATAGACTTTATTGAAGCATCATCTAAAAGGTTTTGTCGCTGTTTTAATACCCATTCTGGAGCATTTTGTCCAATGGATTTAAATGTATTAATGACAGCATCACATTCTGTCAAGGAACTGAACTGTATCATCAACTTACTTTATTTGAATCATCACTCATTTTATCACGACAACTTTCTTCATCGTGTTATTGCCAATTTTGATGACATATGTTCCTGAAGCAGGTACATCGAATCGCACAATTTCGTTGCATACATTTCTCCTCACTCCAAGTAGCCGTCCATTGATGTCAAAAAGCATTATTATGTTAGCAGTTGCTCCTTCAATAATTATGCCTCCATAACTGACATAAATCTTTGCATTAATGATTGACACATCGTCCAAATTTGTACCTATTGTGTCATGTATGTAAATTGTGTCGAGTATGTAAATTGTATCATAAATATATAAAGTATCGTGTACAGGAACAAGAGAAGTGTCTACTACTTGAAGGATCACAGTGTCAAAAATTGGAATAGTAAATTCCATTGTGTCAAAAACTGGAACCATTACAACATTCGTATCATATATTGTTACAGGGATAATCGTTGTGTCGTATATAACAATCGTCTCCAAAGTGGTGTCCGGAACAAATATCGTATCTAATGCTATCTCAAAAAATGCAGTCATTGTTGTGTCGCTGGTTGGAATAAACGAGAGCGGGTTTGTGGTACTTCCATTGCTCCAGTGATTAAAACGGTATCCACATATAGCATTTGCAACAAGTTCGGCTGTATCTCCTACATCATAGGTCCCTCCACCAGTGACGCTGCCCATTGTATTGTTATTGCTATTTGCATTGACTTCGTATGCACTTCTTGTAAATAATGCGGTAAGGAGAGTATCGTGTGTAAGTGTAATAACTCTTGGGTTGTCTGTGTTGTTATCGCTCCAGCAGTTAAATGAGTAATTATGCGTTGGTGTTGCCAAGATAACTGCGGAATTGTTGCAATCTACGTTTTGTACTATGGTTGCACTACCGCAAGATGTACAGCTGACATCTAAACTAATAGAGTATACATCTGCTGTAACATAATTAAATCCAGTTGTTCCCCAAACAGAGGAGTAGTTTGCATTGCAGTATGTAACTACCACCTTGTTTGATGGAGTGAAATTGAATGCATTCAAACCAAGTGAAGGAGCAGTATCTGGTTTGGCATAAATCGTATCCAGATTAATACATTTACGAAACGATCTTGCTCCAATAGACGAAACATTACTGCCAAGGACAACAATTCTTAAACTATCGCAATCATCAAAGCAATCATTTGGAATAGATGTTATGCTATTCCCAATTTCAACCTCATTTAGATGGTCGCAGTTTTGGAATAATGTGGGAATAGTTGTGATACTATCGCCCAAACTTATTCTTTTGAGGTTAACTTTGGGGAAGTCAATATATTTTTCAAATATGACATTCTCTATATTATAGCATCTAAAGAAGATTTCTGTTCCGATACTTGCATTTCTACAGCGGACTTCAATCGTTTTTAAGTGAGAACAATCCATAAAAGCATTCCGACCAATCGATACAATACTTTCTGGAATCAATATCTGAGTGAGGGATGTACCAGCTAGTGCAAATTGATATATGTTTTTAATGCTATTAGGTATAGAGATAGCAGTTAAAGATGAATAGTAAGAAAAAGCATTGTTCCCGATTTTTGTAACAGGTAGTGCAACTCCCATATATAAAACAGAATCCGGTATTGTAACGCTTCCGGCAGGAGCATAACTAGCTAACGTAGTAGTACCGTCGCTCTCCTTCGGCTTCACTACCATTACTTCAGTATCGTTATTAATAAGCTGATAATACAATGTTTGTCCACTAGGAGCAACAGCGGTGAAGTCGTAGTTCTGACACCATAAATGATTTTGAAAAACGATGCTTATTAACAAAAAGCCGACTATAATTGATCTTTTCATGTTTTTATATTTAAAGTTGAATTTCAATTTGCAAAGATACACAATCTTTATGAGATGGCAAAGTAAATATGATAAGGTTAGAAAAGTTGACAAGCATCTATCGCTCTATCCTGTCTACATCAAAATCGAAGTTCTGTATCTTGGATTTCAACTTTGTTGACTGTCTTATTGTGATTTCCATTTTGAATGAGGTGTTAATATAATTTGCAAAGATAGTAAACAATTACGTGTAATACTACTGAGTATTTCGGAAAAACTATAAAACTGATAAACATTGCTTTGTATAATATTGGGGATTTTTGCGGTAAACAAATAATAAAGATGGTTTTAATACGTTATTAAATTGCTTTATAAAGATATATTGAAGATACAAACTAATATGGACAAACTGTTTATTAGAATTACAATAATCTTGGTGTCGATATACATGATAATATGTTATGTTGCCGCTGTAATTTGGGGTGTTAATCTATGGGATCAAATTTATGTGATTCTTTTTGAAATATGTGTTTGTATTTGCATCTCAGCACAAGGTAGCTATCATTGTAAATATCTCAGATGGACTGCCTATGGACTAACTATTTCGGATACTTTTGTTTGTTTAGATAATATATTTGATATTATACCAACTAATGCAATTGTTTTTATACCCTTGGTGTTAATAACGTTAGGGTTAACAACAACGCTAACCCTTTCACTAAACCATTATGTTAAAGTGAGAAAACTTAGGAAATATGGACGACTCAACTGAGAATAAGAAACCACCACTGATTCAGTTTGCTATTAAAACGCTTAAAGAAGCACTTCGTCAACTGGAAAATGATGAATGTGACGAAGAGAAAATCTTAATGTTATTGTCAAAACTAAGTAATGAAACTTCTGGTAAATACGACAATAATTCGTTTGTGACATACGATGAAGCCATGCGAATGCTGAATGTCAGAAACAGAAATGCTCTAAAAAAACTTCTAGATAGTCACGGTATCAAGCAACATAAAATAGGTAATGTTAAGGTGGGCTTTTTACGGACGGATATTGAAAACATAGTATCAAAAGTTTGATACAGACCTTTCTGACATTCTATACTGACGCAGTTTGAAATAACCCGAAGAACGGAAATAGCCAACAACGGCATGAAATATGTCGAAGTTGGCCATTGCTGTGGCGATGCCGTGGAACTTGTCCATCAGCGTCGTCTCTATATTGTTGAAGAATTTGGTGCTCATAAGGCTGGGCGTTTTGCTGCGCTTCGCCTTTCGTATGCATCACAAATAAAATATCCGTGATACTTTCTGTTGTACCCGAGGATTTACTGGACTACCTACTACCATACAAGAAAGCACACGGATGAACCGTGTGCTTTCTGCTTTCTTGGTGGTAGTACATGAAAGTGTCCAGTTTTCGGGTACTCCTAAGAAAAGAGAAACGCTTTATAATATGTCGCTAATTTCTAATGTTTTACTATTTCTTTGTTGTGTCTGTTTTTTGTTAATAATGACTTGTTTTCTGTTTGCAAATATACGCTTTTTTAATTGATTAGTGGCCAAAAAGATGAAAAAAATGTGCCCCAAGGCCGATTCGTACTTTATCGTATCGCCTATTAGGTTATTATACAGTTTGTTCTTTCTCTTTCACTAGGCCTACTGTTTGAGGGGCGTTAGTCCATTGTGGCGCGGGGAATGTGTGGCAATTGATGATGAAAGGAGTGGGGATGAGACGTTGGCGGTGTCGAGATATTTAGAATTAATCTAGTGGCACATGCGCTTTTAGGTCGTTTTTTGAGCGTACCGATATGCGGTAGCGGCATAACAAAAAAAGCAACCTTTTTGGGGTTGCTTTGGTACCGCATACCAGAGTCGAACTGGTGATCTACTGCGTGAGAGGCAGTTGTCCTGGACCACTAGACGAATGCGGCGTTCCATTGTGGTGATTTCACTCTCGAAATCGGGTGCAAAGATACGACTTTTTTTTTATTTGGCAACATTTTGTGTGAAAGTTTTCTTTATTCTGTTCTTCATGTACTGAATATCCGAGCGTTATGGTGGATATTTTTTTTGATTAGACAATTTCTGTGTGTCCAAAATAAGGGTGCAGGGTGTTTATTATGGCGGAATTGCCCCTGTTTTTGTCTGCCATGAGAGGCAAAATAGCTCAAATATGTTGTGGGATAATACAATAGGATGTGTGAGATTGCGTTATTATGAAAAAAGTATTTCGAAGATGAGACATTTTCCTCTTGTTAATCTAAGGTCTGGCCGTTATGCCAGCCTATGGTGCGTAGGCATGCTGATTCTGATGGGTGCGGCATTGTTGTTTTCGTCGTGTGCTTCATCTCCATCGCTGACGGTCAACGGACCACAAGGAAGACTTTCGACCAAAGTGACGCTGCCCAAGGGGTTCGACACGGAGAAGGATAGCTGTATGATGGTGATATTGATGCATGGCATCTTTGCATCGAAGGATTGGCCACCAATGCCTGTGCTGGCCCGCGAGTTGGCTCGGCAGGGTATAGCCTCTGTGCGGTTCGACTTTAATGGCCACGGCAAGAGCGAGGGCAAGATGGAGGAGATGACCATCGCCCGAGAACTGGCTGATGCACGAGCAGTATGGGAGGTTGTGAAGACGTTGCCATATGTCTCGACGGTGGCGCTATTGGGTCATTCGCAAGGGGGTGCGGTGGCGAGTATGTTGGCGGGGGAGTTGGCCAGAGAGGGAGAATGCCCTGTAGGCTTGGTGTTGTTGGCTCCTGGGTCGATAATCAAGGAGGCAACCCAGGCAGGACGTTTCTTTGGGAAGGAGTTCGACCCGAAGAATCCTCCCGCGTATATCAAATGTTTTAACACCTATAAACTGGGACACGACTATCTGGTGCAGACGCAGTTGCTGGATATCTACGGGACGGCCCAGCAATATCAAGGGCCGGTGTGCCTGATACATGGAGCTGACGATGGAATAGTGCCGCTGTGGTGCAGCGAGAAGTATCACGAGGTGTATGCCAACAGCCAACTCCGTGTGGTGAAAGGCGAGAACCACATGTTTATAAAGAAAGGGAAGAAAGTGGCGAAGATGGTGGCGGAGTTTTTGAGAAGTAAGGAGTAAGAACTAAGAAGTATAGTTGTTTTTTAACTCTTAGTTCTTACTTCTTATAGGGCTCTGGCTCGGCCTCGAGAATGAATTCTCGGGAGTTCGACTTATGGTGAGTTCTATTAATTTGATTTTGAAAGCGTGTGCCTTCAGCACGCTGAGATGTATTCGACTGATATACCCCACACTACAAGTGCGGGGTTATTGAAAGTTTGCCCCTCTGGGGCAATTAATAGAAGTCTCCTTATGCCATATTATGGAAGACGTTGACTACGTCGTCGTCGTTTTCCAGACGCTCTACGAGGGCGTTGACATCTTCCTGCTCTTCGGGTGAAAGCTCACGCAGCGAGAGGGGGATGCGCTCGAATTTGAACGATTTGATTTCGAAACCGTGGTCTTCGAGGTACTTGGATATGGGGCCATAGTTCTTGAAGTCGGCATAGATGTTGATTTCGCCTTCGTCGAGAAAGACCTCGTCGATGTCGTAGTCGATGAGTTCAAGCTCCAGTTCGTCCATGTCGACACCCTCTTTGTAGGCGACGACGAAGGAGCACTTGCGCTCGAAGAGGAAGTCGTTCATGCCCATGGTGCCCAGTTCGCCTTTGCCGCGCACGAAGGCGGCGCGTATGTTGGCGACGGTACGTGTGGGGTTGTCGGTGGCTGTCTCGACCACGAAGGCTGTGCCGTGGGGCCCTTTGCCGTCGTAGACGACCTCTTTGTAGGCCGACTTGTCCTTTTCGGTGGCGCGTTTGATGGCGCGTTCGACGTTCTCCTTGGGCATGCTCTCGCTCTTGGCGGTGGCCATGAGGAGGCGCAGGCGCAGGTTGCTGGAGGGGTCGGGGCCGCTGGCGAGTACGGCCAGCTCGATTTCCTTGCCAATCTTGGTGAATGTGCGGGCCATGTGGCCCCAGCGTTTCAGTTTGCGTGCTTTGCGGTATTCAAATGCTCGTCCCATGTTTTTTGAATTGAGAATTGAGACTTGAGAATTGAGACCTGCCGGCCTATTTCCTCTTTTCCAATTCGTGGTTATTATTCTTTGTTTATTTTGCTTTTGCTCGTTTTTATGACCGATATGAGCATGGAAATCAATTCATTTACATCGGTATTAATTGAGGTGAATTCTTCTTCAGAGATATATTCAGTATTGTATAACAGCTCAAACCAATATTGTGTTTCGTCAGCCTCTTTCAATGCTATTGACATCTTATTGATAAAGTCAGCCGGGCTCTGGGCATTTCTGCTTTCACGAATGTTGGCACCAATGCTGGTGCCGCTTCGCAGCAGTTGCTTGCTCAGAACAAACTCTTTTTTTTCTGTGGTCAAGTGTTTGTATAGTTTGACACACATGATGGCAAATGCCATGCTCTTAGAGTATAAAATGTTGTCTTTCATGGATGTGTCAGCCCTCTCAATTCTCAAATTTCAATTTGGAGAGGAACGAAACGCACGATTCGAAGGTCTTGAACGTATGTTCTTCGGGGATGACGGCGGGGATGACGTGGAGGGTTTTGAGCATGTACATGGGCTGGGGCTGGATGATGGTCATCAAGACAAGGATGCCACGGGCTTGGAGGTCCTTGATGGCGGTCTCCATGGCGTAAAGTCCCGACTGATCCATGAAGCTGACCAGCTTCATACGGATGATGACCACTTTGGCGTGGTCGGGCACGTCTTCCATCACTTCCTTGAACTTGTTGATGGTTCCGAAGAAAATGGGGCCGTTAAGGCGCTGGACATAAATGTGTTGGCGCATCTCGTCGGTGATGCCGCCTTCGTCCTGCCAGGGCTTGGTCTTGTCGAAGTTGGCTTCGCCTGGATTGGGCAGTCCTTTGTGCAGGTCGGCGGAGGTCATGGTGGTGCTGCTGTAGCCCCCTTCGACCAGGTCGCTGGCACGTTTCATGAAGAGCACGCAGGCGATGACCATGCCGATGCCGACAGCGGTGAGCAGGTCGACAAAGACGGTGACAAGGAACACCACCACCAACACCACGGCGTCGGCGCGGGGGATGCGCAGGAGGTCTTTGAAGCCTTTGAAGTCGATGATGCCCCAACCCACAGTGATGAGGATGCCGGCGAGAACCGACAGGGGTACGTATTTCACCAGTCCGCCCAAGCCTAAGAGAATGGCCAGCAGCAGCAGCGCGTGGACCATGCCGCTAATCTGGGTGCGTCCGCCGCTCTTAACGTTGACTACGGTGCGCATGGTGGCACCTGCGCCGGGAAGGCCGCAGAAGAGGCCTGCGATGGCGTTGCCGATGCCTTGTCCGATGAGTTCCTTGTTGCTGTTGTGTTTGGTTTTGGTGATATTGTCGGCCACCACGGAGGTGAGCAGCGTGTCGATTGAGCCCAGGCCGGCGAGTGTGAGGCCGGGGATGAGTGAGGCCTTGAGCACGGTCATCCAGTCAATGCCCGACAGGCTGATGTTGGCGTTGGCGAAGAAGGGCAGGGGCAGGCCGGAGGGTATGTCTCCGATGATGAGCTTGCTGTCCAGGTTGTAGAAGAGCGACACCACGGTCATCACGATAAGGGCCACCAGCGTGGCGGGCACCTTCTTGGTGACGAGAGGGAAGAGCTCGATGATTGCGATAGTGCCTAGGCCAAGGAGCAGGGCGGTGATGCTGATGCCGTCGGACACGGCAGCGGGGATGCCCATCACCAGGTCGATCATGGTGCCAGTGCCTTTAAGGCCTACTAAGGGGTAGAGCTGCTGCAGGATGATGATGACACCGATACCGCTCATGAAGCCCGACAGGACGGGGTAGGGGATATAGCGGACATATTTGCCCAGCTTGATGATGCCGAAGAGGATTTGGAACAAGCCGCAGAACAGTCCTGCCAGCGCCATACTGATGAGCACCGACGAGATGCTTCCGCTGCTGGTGGCCCACACGCCGCTGATGAGGGTGGCAGCCACTACGGTCATAGGACCGGTGGGACCGCTGATTTGGCTGTGGGTGCCGCCGAAGAGGGCAGCGAAGAAACCCAACATGGTGGCGCCTACAAGTCCTGCCAGTGCGCCCATCGAGGCTGCCGAAGGGTCGCTGACTCCGCCGAAGGCCTGTATGCCGAAGGCCAGTGCCAGAGGAAGTGCCACAATACCGGCTGTGATGCCGCCAAAAATATCGCCTTTGATGTTGTTGGTTTCGATAAACTTCATGTATAGTGTTGTGTTAGAGTGATTGTTGATGATAATGCTATTTAATTGAAGTTGCAAAAGTACGAAAAAAAACGGATATAACAGGACTTTATCCTTGTTATGTTTCAACAGCTATGGGTCAGGGGCAGCCTCATTAGAATGACATGCGCAGAGCAGCCCAAGATTGGCGAGTCTTGGTCTGCTGGAGCTGGAGGCCAAGGACGGTGGCATGGCTTTGCAGTGCTGGGATGTCGCTCTCGTAGAAGCCGCTGAGCAGCAGTGTGCCATCGGGGTTGAGCACGGAGGCGTAGGTCGCCATGTCGTGGAGGAGTATGTTGCGGTTGATGTTGGCTATGATAAGGTGGAACTTATCCTCTCGGTTGTTTAATAGTGATGCATCGCCTATGCGGATGGTCATGGCTACGGCGTTGCGCTGCACGTTCTCGAGGGCGTTGTTGAAGGCCCATTCGTCGATGTCGATGCCCTCGACATAGGATGCCCCGCGCATTTTGGCCAGGATGCCCAGCACGGCGGTGCCGCAGCCCATGTCCAGCACCCGCAGCCCATCGAGAGGCAGCTCGGCCAGATAGGAGAGCATCATATAGGTGGTGGCATGGTGGGCTGTGCCGAACGACATTTTGGGCTCTATCTCAATCTCGTAGTCCACATCGGTGCGGTGGTCGTGGAAGGGTGCACGCACCCATATACGTTTGCCGTTTGCCGCCTCCACTAGCACGGGCTGGTGCTGGCGTTCCCATTCCTCGTTCCAATTTTTGTCGGGCATTTCCTGGATTGAGAATTGAGAATTGAGGGGGGAGAATTGATGAAGGTCGTCAAGTTTAGACTTGAGCCATTCCTCGTCGAACTGGTCAGCTGGCACGTAGGCCTTCAATCCGTCGGGAGTCTCGACAAAGCTGTCGTAGGGACCTTCGTTTCCAAGGGCGTCGACCAGCAGGTCGCGGAATGGGTCAACGGGCTGGAGGGTGATGGTGACTTCGATATATTTCATAAAAAGTGTTTTTTTGTGTCAATTCTCAATTCTCAACTCTTCCCAGGGGTATTCTACCTTGGTGAGGAAGAGCCCTTGGGCGGGCATGGAGACGCCGGCAGCGCAGCGGTCTTTGCGTTCGACAATCTGTCGGAGGCCGTCGAGGGTCAGCTTGCCACGACCTACGTCGAGGAGTGTTCCGGTGACAGAGCGTACCATGTTGCGCAAGAAACGGTTGCTGCGGATGGTGAACACCCATTCGTCGCCCACCTCGTCCCAATGAGCCTCGGTAAGGTGGCAGATGTTGGTCTTCACCTGGGTGTGGAGCTTGGCAAAACTGGTGAAGTCGTCGTATTCCATCAGTAACCGTGCAGCTCGGTTCATCAGTTCGATGTCGGGGTGGTAGTAAATGCGGCAGTACTGTCCCTGCTTGAAAGGCAGTCGGCGGTCGCTGACGTGGTATTGGTAGGTGCGGGCCGTGGCGTCGAAGCGTGCGTGGGCGTTCTCCCTGACGGGGAAGACCTCGAAGATGGCAATGTCGGCAGGCAGCAGGCTGTTGAGTTTGAAGGCAAGCTGCGGGCAGTCGACCGGGCGGTCGATGATAAAATGGGCGTAGAAGTCGCTGGCGTGTACGCCTGTGTCCGTACGGCCGCAACCCACCACGGCTGTGGGCTGTCGCAACAGGGTGGTCAGAGACTGCTCCAGTGTCAGCTGCACTGTGGGCAGGTCGGGCTGTGTCTGCCAGCCGCAGTAGTTGGTGCCGTTATATGCTAGATGAATGAAATAGCGCATTGTTCCAACTCCTTAGTTCTTAACTCTTAGTTTTTACTTCATTAACCAGCTGCCACACCATCGTCTTCAGTTCGTAAACGAATTGGGCGGCATCGTATTTGTGTGCCTCTATCTCGCGCAGTTTCTTCTCCCATAGCCCCGTCAGTTCGGCGCTCTTCAGCAGGTCGTTATGGATGAGGCTGATGAGGCCGACGCCGGTGTCCGTGGCAATAAGCGACTTGCGTTCCTTGCGGATGTAGTTACGTTTGAAAAGGGTCTCGATGATGGCGGCGCGGGTGGAAGGGCGACCGATGCCGTTCTCCTTCATGGCATCGCGCAGCTCTTCGTCGGCCACGGTCTTGCCAGCGGTCTCCATTGCGCGCAGCAGGGTGGCCTCGGTGTAAGGCTTGGGCGGCGTGGTCCATTTCTCGGTGAGTGTGGGTGTGTGGGGACCATGTTCGCCTTTCTGGAAGGCGGGCAGGGTCTTCTCATCCTCTTTCTTGTTGTCCTCGTCGTCGGTGGCCGCCTCTTTGCCCGCGCGCCCCCAGTTGAACACATCACGCCAGCCCTGCTCCAGTATCTGCTTGCCTGTGGCCTTGAATTCCACCTTGCCCTTCTTCGTCTTCCCCTCGGGCGAGGTCTCTTCCGTCTCCACCCTGCCGGTGACCGTGGTGGTGGAATACTTGCAGTCGGGGTAGAAGACCGCGATAAATCGGCGGGTGATGAGGTCGAACACCTTCTTCTCGTTCAGCGTCATGTCGCCGTTTGCCGGGTTGGTGCCGGTAGGTATGATGGCGTGGTGGTCGGTCACCTTGGAGGAGTCGAACACCTTCTTGCTCTTCTTCAGCTTGGTGCCCATGAGGGGCTGGATGAGGGGTGCGTAGGGGAGGAGCCCCTGTAGTATTTTCGGGCATTGGGGGTACACGTCGTCGGGCAGGTAGGTCGTGTCCACACGGGGATAGGTGGTGAACTTCTTCTCGTAGAGGTTCTGTATGTATTTCAGCGTCTCGTCGGCCGAGAAGGAGAACTTCTTGTTGCACTCCACCTGCAGGCTGGTGAGGTCGAACAGGCGTGGCGGAGCCTCGTTGCCGGTCTTCTGTGTGACCCCTGCCACCTCAAACTCCCGCCCCTGTATCAAGGCCAGTGCGCGGCGTCCTTCCTCCTCGTTGGTGATGCGGCCGCGCAAGTCCTTGCCGTCGCCCTCGTCGTCCTCTTTTTCACTCTGCTTGAGGGTGAAGAGGGTGTCGCGGTAGACGGTGGAGAGCACCCAATATTGCTCAGGCTTGAAGTTCTGAATCTCCAGCTGGCGGTTGACAATCATTGCCAGTGTGGGGGTCTGCACACGGCCTATCGACAACACCTGCCGTTGTGCCTGTCGGTAGCGGAGGGTGTACAGGCGCGTAGCGTTCATGCCCAGCAGCCAGTCGCCGATGGCGCGGCAGAGCCCCGCCTCGTAGAGCGACTGGTACTCGCCCTGTGGCTTCAGGTTGGCGAAACCCTCGCGGATGGCCTCGTCGGTCATCGAGTTAATCCACAGCCTTTTCACCGGGCAGGTGGGCTGAGCCTTCTGCATCACCCACCGCTGGATGAGTTCACCCTCCTGCCCCGCATCGCCGCAGTTTACGATATACTCCGCCGACTGCATCAGCCGTTTGATGGTGTTGAACTGCTTTTCGTAGCCGTCGTTGGCAATCAGCTTGATGCCGAAACGGTTGGGTATGATGGGCAGCGTCGCCAGGTCCCACGACCGCCACCAGGGGTCGTAATCGTGCGGCTCCTTCAGTGTGCAGAGATGTCCGAACGTCCACGTCACCTGGTAGCCGTTGCCCTCCATATAGCCGTCGTGCGCCACATTGGCACCGATGATTCGGGCAATGTCGCGTCCCACCGACGGCTTCTCAGCAATGCAGACAATCATTGGAATTGAGAATTGAGAATTGGGAATTGAGAATTTCCAGGTGCGGCGGAGAAATAATCAATTCTCAACTCTCAATCTAATTAGTTTAACAAAATTGCAAAAGGCAGCCGTGCCTGAAGGGGTTCCATATTCGACCAGCTGACCAGCTCGCTGTAGAAGGGGATGATGCTGTTCAGACGGGCGTTGATTTTCTCCTCCTCGTCCTCGTTCACCCTCTCCATCAACTGCTCCCAGAGGCTCTTCTCGGCCGGGAAGGTCTTGATGCTGCACTGGTCGAAGTCGACATCCGCCTCCTCGGCTGCGATGTGCAGGGCGAGGGTCAGGCCGCCCAGCGTGTCCACCAGCCCCAGTTCCTTGGCCTGCGCACCGGTCCACACACGTCCGCGGGCTATGCTGTCGATATATTCACGTGTCTTCCCTCTGCCGTCGGCCACACGTTGGGTGAAGGTGATGTAGAAATCCTCCACGTTCTTCTGCATCATGGCGCGGGCATCTTTCGACATGGGGCGGTAGAGCGAGAGACCCGTGCTGTTGCGGTTGGTCATCACCGTGTCGGTGGTGATACCCAGCCTCTGCCGCAGCAGGTTGCCCACCTCGGGTATGGCGGCAAACACGCCGATGCTGCCCGTCAGCGTCGTGGGGTGCGCCACTATCTTGGTGCCGAAGCAGCTAATCTCATAGCCTGCGCTCGCAGCCACTCCGCTCATCGATACGATGACCGGCTTCACTTTCTTTGCCTCTATCACCGCGTGGGTCATGCTCTCCGATGCCGTCACCGCGCCGCCTGGCGAGTTCACACGCAGCACGATGGCCTTGACTTTCTTGTCCTTGGCAGCGTCGGCCAGTGCCTTCACGATGTCGTCGCCATACACTGCCGTCCGCGTGCCGTCGCCCTTGCCGGGCACCACGTCGCCCTCGGCATAGATGATGGCGATACGGCTGTCCTTGTCCTTGTCGGTGAAGGCTTTGACGTAGCGTTTGGCCTTCACAATCTTCTCTACGTCGTATTTCTCTTTCAAAAGATGCTTCACATCTTGGGCAAAACAGAGCGTGTCCACCAGTCCTGCCTTCAGAGCGTCGTCGGGCAGGTAGCCGCCCAGATTGTCGGCGATGGCGTTGAGCTTGTCGGGTGTAGTGTTGCGGTTCCGAGCCATCACGTCAACGGCATAGTCCCAGATGCTGCCCACGTAGCTGCGCACCTGCTCGCGGTTGGCATCGCTCATATCGGTGCGGGTATAGGTCTCGCCGGCACTCTTGTAGGCGCACGAGGTGGGGCGTATCAGCTCCATGTGTACCCCCAGCTTGTCCAGCAGTCCCTTGTAGAACATGGCCTCCGCGCCGATGCCGCGGAAGTCGATGATGCCCGAAGGGTGTATGCTGAGCACGTCGGCTGAGGTGGCGAGGAAGTATTCGGGCTGGGTCATGGCTTCGCCGTATGCGATGATGGGTTTGCCGCTGACCTTGAATTCCTTGACGGCCTCCTGCAGCTCTTCGGCCTGTGCCCAGCTGAGGGTGCTGCCCATGAAGTGGAGGTAGAGGGCTTTCACGCGGTCGTCACCGGCGGCATGGTCGATGGCGGACAGCACATCAGCGAGGCTGGTGGCGGTGTTGTCGTTCAGCAGGGTCATCAGTTCGTTAGGGCTGCTCTCGGTCACCGCACCTGCAATGTTCAGCTCCACGGCGTAGCTCTTGCCCACGATGGGGGTGCTGTCGCTGGTGGCAGACGAGAGCACCGACACCAGCATCATCATTCCAATGATGAATGAAATGATGCTCAGTGCTGCCGTACCGATGATAAAGCCCACGGCCGAGGCCAACATGGTTTTACCGAATCCCAAAGGTTTCGTTTCATTCGTAGTCTTATTCGTTGTTTCCATATATAAATGACTGAATATTAGTTAACGACTGTTTTTGTTCAAAATTGCAAATATACACAAAAATCCCGAATTAAGAACAAATGGGTGATAAAATAATCCGACAACAGTCCTCAATCGTAGCCCCGTTCCAGTGTTTCTGCGTGTCATAAGGATTGGGTGCGATGCCCTCTCTGCTCTGATTTCGAATTGTTTATGCTTTGTTGCCCCTAATTGTAACATGTTTCTAGGCTGTTGTTACCTAAAACGTTCCTACAAATATCGAAGAGGTCTCTTTCCTTTGGCGAAGCTGCCCATTCTTTGATGCGTCAGCCTACTTCTTAGTTCTTAGTTCATACTTCTTACTTCTTCTCTATAAATCACCCCAAAGGGGTGAGACTTTTCGTAACACGGTACAAGCCGAAGGCGCAGTGCCGTGATTATCAGTAACAAGACACCTGCTTCCCAAAGGGACGCGACATATATACTGAATTTGTAGAACCCACCTTAACGAGTTATTATTATTATTATGTCGGAAATAATTAGTATCTTTGCATTTTATTTTGATACGATATGGACGAAGATAACAAGACCCCTGAGGAACAGGATGAAATAATGGAAACCAGCGGTTTGCATGCCGACGAGGGTCAGCTGGGGGAAGGCTCCACGCTGTCGTTGGGCGGCATGTTTCGCGAATATTGGATTGACTATGCCTCCGACGTCATACTGGACCGTTCGGTGCCCGACATCGACGACGGACTGAAGCCGGTGCAACGGCGCATCATGCATGCCATGAAGGAGACCGACGACGGCCGCTACACCAAGGTGGCCAACATCGTGGGTACCACCATGCTGTATCACCCCCACGGCGACGCCTCCATCAACGACGCGCTGGTGAACCTGGGGCAGAAGAACCTGCTGGTGGACTGCCAGGGTAACTGGGGCAACATACTGACAGGCGACGGCGCCGCCGCCGGACGTTATATCGAGGCACGCCTCTCCAAGTTTGCCAAAGAGGTGGTGTTCAACCCGAAGACCACCCAGTGGAAGCCCAGCTACGACGGCAGGAAACAGGAGCCGGTGACGCTGCCTATCAAGTTCCCCCTGCTCCTGGCACAGGGGACGAAGGGTATCGCCGTCACGCTGACATCGAATATACTGCCCTATAATTTCTGCGAACTGCTTGAGGCTTCGGTCAAGATATTGAAAGAGGAGCCGTTTGAGATATTCCCCGACTTCCCCACGGGCGGGTTGATAGATGTGTCGAAGTACAACGATGCGGCGCTGGGCGGACGCCTGCGCATCCGCGCCAAGATGCACTACGACGACAAGCGCAAGGCGATAGTCATCACCGAGCTGCCCTACGGCATCACCACCGGGGTGCTCATCGAAAGCATCCTCAAGGCCAACGAGAAGAAAAGCATCACCATCAAGAAGGTCGACGACAACACGGCTGCCGAAGTGGAGATAGTGTGCTACCTGCCCAACGGGGTGTCGCCCGACCAGACCATTGACGGGCTGTATGCCTTCACGAGCTGCCAAATCAGCTTCTCGCCGCAGACATGCGTCATCATGGACAACAAGCCGGTGTTTATGACTGCCAGCGACATTCTGCGGCATTCCACCCTGCGCACCAAAGACCTGCTGCGTCAGGAGTTGGAGATACAGCTGGCCGAGCTGGAGGACAAATGGCACTGGGTGTCGTTGGAAAAGATATTCTTCGAGAAGGGCATATACAAGGTGTTGGAGAAAAAAGACTTTGCCACATGGGACGACCAGGTGACAGGCATCGAGCGCGGTTTCGACCCCTACCGCAAGCTCTTCCGCAAGGAGATAACCCGCGAGCAGGTGCTGAAACTGTGCGAGAAGCCGGTGCGTAAGATTTCGAAGTTCGACATCAAGAAGGCGGAGCAGGAGATTGCCAACATCGAGATAGACATCGAAGAGACCAAGAACCACCTGGCACACCTCACCGACTATGCCATCAACTATTTCCAGCATATTTTGGAGACCTACGGCAAGGGCCGCGAACGCAAGACGGAGATTCGCAACTTCGAGGAGATACAGGCAGCCAATGTGGCTGTGGCAAGCGAGAAGCTGTATGTGAACATGGCCACGGGCTTCGTCGGCACCGCCATGAAGAAGGACGACGAGGCAGAGTATGCCTTCGACTGTTCCAAGATGGACGACATCATCGTCTTCCGCCCCGATGGCACGATGGTAGTCACCAAGGTGCAGGACAAGGCCTTTGTGGGCTCGGCGGCCTGCAAGGAGCTGCTCTATGTGGGGCTTTTCCGCAAGAAGGACGACCGCACGGTGTATAATATGGTCTACCGCGACGGTACCCTTGGCTATGCCTTTGTGAAAAGGTTCTCGGTGGTGGGTGTGACTCGCGACACGGAGTATAACCTCACCCAAGGTACCAAGGGCACCAAGGTGCTCTACTTCACCGCCAACCCCAACGGCGAGGCCGAGATGATCACGGTGCACCATGCCACCAAGGCCAAACTGAAGAAGGTGAGTTTCGACTTCGACTTTGCCAAGCTGGCTATCAAAGGGCGTCAGGCTATGGGAAACATCCTTACCCGCAATGCGGTGCGCAACATCACCAAGAAGGGCGAGGGGGTGTCGACGTTGGAAGCCCGCGAGATATGGTTCGACCGCTCGGTGCTGCGGCTCAACGTGAACGGCGCGGGCGAGTCGCTGGGCCGCTTCTCGGGCGCGGACAAGATTTTCACCCTTTACAAGTCGGGCTCTATGCGTCTGGTGGGGCACGACTTAGGCAGCCACTTCGACGACGACCTGGTGGAGATACGCAAGCATAACCCGCGGATGATTGTCACGGTGCTCTACCGCGATGGCGCGACGGGGAGCTACTACCTGAAACGTTTTCAGGCCGAAGAGTCGGATAAGAAGCTGGCATTTGTCGACGAGGGCGACACGATGATAGACTACAGGCTGGAGACATTCCCGAGGCTGAAGGTGCTTTATGATGCCAGCAGCGGCAAGAAGATATTGGAAGAGGAAATTGATGTGGACGAGTTCATTGCCGTCAAAGGCTACCGTGCCAAAGGCAAACGCGTCACCACCGCCGAGGTGAAGGAATTCCAGTGGCTGGAGCCAGCTCCCGAGCCTGAATATGAGCAGCAGGCACCTGAGGAAGAGGAATGGGCCGACGGTTCCCCCACCGGTTCCGCCACCCCAGACGACCGTGAAGGCTTCGCCGAAGGCACACAAACAGAACTGTTTTAAAATTCGTTAATTCGTTAATTCTTGAGTCAAATGACTAACACATTTTGAATTCGTTAATTCGTAAATTCGTGAATCATTTGACCGCGCCAAGGACTAACACATTAACACATTAACACGTTAACACATTCATAACACGTTAACACATTCAAAAACACGTTAACACATTCAAAACTTATGAAGATATTAGTTGTACTGCCACGGTTCCCATACCCTTTGGAGAAGGGTGACAAGCTGAGGGCTTTCAATCAGATAAAGGAGCTCTCGAAACGTAACGACATTTACCTCTTCTGCGTGTCGCATGTGAAGGTACTGCCCCAGCACCTCAGTGCCGTGGAACCCTATTGTAAGAAGATATGCCTCGTCCGTTCGCCCAAGTTGGTGAACTATAAGAACGTCGTCCGCAACTATCTTTGCACGAAGTCGCTCCAACTGGGCTATTGGGATTCTCTGAAAGCGCGCAAGCAGTTTAAGTCGTTTGCTAAGAATGTGAAGCCCGATGTCATCTATAGCCAGATGCTGAGGACCATGCCATGGGTCAGCCGGTCGCTGTACCCCAAGGTGATGGACTTTCAGGACGCCCTCTCGCTGAATACCGAACGTCGGATGGAGCACGCCCACGGTCTGTGGCACTATATCCTCCATTTCGAGTTCAAGATGCTGCGGTCGACGGAGTACAACTCCTTTAAGATTTTTGATGCCCTCACCATCATATCGATGCAGGACAGCGACGCCATTCCCCACAAACGCAACGGCGACATCCATGTGATACCCAATGGGGTGGATTTCGACTTCTTCAAACCGATGGACGAGGAGAAGACCTACGATGTGGTCTTTTGTGGCAACATGAGGTACGAGCCCAATGTGAGGGCGGCCAAGTATTTGGCAGAGCGGGTTATGCCGCTGGTGTGGAAGGAGTGCCCCGAAGCACGTCTGCTGTTGGCAGGGGCCTGCCCCAAACCGCAGGTGGCCAGACTGGCTGGCGAGCGGGTCAGCGTTGTGGAATCGCCGGACGACATACGCGAGTGTTATGCCGCTGCCAAGATTTTTGCCGCTCCTATGCTCACCGGTTCGGGTCTTCAGAACAAACTGTTGGAAGCCATGGCGATGAGGCTGCCCTGTGTCACCACCACCATTGCCAACGACTCGCTCAACGCCGAAGTGGGGCGCGAGGTGCTGGTGGGCGACACCGCCGAGGCCTTTGCCGCCCACCTCGTCAATCTGCTACAGGACGAGGCGCAGCGCCACCAGCTGGCAGCGAATGGGTATGATTTCGTGCATGCCCACTACAGCTGGGAACAGTCGTGTGAAAAGTTGGAGGCTATCCTTCAGGACCTCTGCGGCAAGGAAAGTCTGGTGTCCAAAGAACGTTATAGCAAGAAGGAGGACTGACCGCATGGCGTGGAAGCCTAATAATCATGGCAAGTGGAAGAAACCCATAGGGGAGTGGGAGGCGATACAGTTGCAGAAGAAACGCCTCACGCCACAGGAACGCAACACCTTCAGCACCGAGGAGGTGCCGGAGAAGGCGATACTGGTGAGCGTCTGCGCCAACGGCACTACCATGGAACGCACGCAGGAATGCCTCAGCGAGTTGGCTTTTCTGCTCGACACCGCAGGTGGCATACCCGTGAAGCAGGTGATTCAGAAACTGGAGCGCCCCGACACACGCACCTACGTGGGCAGCGGCAAGCTGGAGGAGATTAAAGAATACAAGAACGCGCTGGATGCCGACTTCCTGGTGTTCGACGACGAGCTTTCGCCCGTCCAGCTGCGCAATCTCGAGCGGGAATTCGGGTGCCGCATATTGGACCGCACCACCCTCATTCTGGATATCTTCGCCAAACGTGCCCGCACCAGCATCGCCAAAACTCAGGTGGAGCTGGCTCAGTTGCAGTATATGCTGCCACGACTGACCCGCATGTGGACGCACCTCGAGCGGCAGCGCGGCGGTATCGGCATGCGAGGACCGGGCGAGACACAGATTGAGACCGACCGACGGCTCATCACCGAGAAGATAGCCCTGCTGAAAGAAAAACTGCGCGACATCGACAAGCAGAAAGTGCAGCAACGCAAGAACCGCGAGAGCCTGGTGCGTGTGGCACTGGTAGGATACACCAATGTGGGCAAGTCGACACTGATGAACCTGCTGAGCAAGAGCGAGGTGTTTGCCGAAAACAAACTCTTTGCCACGCTAGACACCACAGTGCGCAAGGTGGTGCTGGGCAACCTGCCCTTCCTGCTCACCGACACGGTGGGGTTTATCCGCAAGCTGCCCCATGGGCTGGTGGAGTCGTTCAAGTCGACATTGGACGAAGTGTGCGAGGCAGACCTGCTGATGCACGTGGTCGATATCTCCCATCCCGACTACGAAGAGCAGATCAACGCCGTGAACCGCACACTGGAGGAAATCGGAGCCAGCGACAAACCCACCATCCTTGTATTCAACAAGATTGATGCCTACACCTATATCGAGAAAGAAGAGGACGACCTGACGCCCATGACCAAGGCCAACTGGACGCTGGAAATGCTGCAAGACAGTTGGATGGCAAAAATGTCAGCCCGGACACCGGGTCAGGCAGAAAGCAGCGACCCCCTGCACACCCTCTTCATCAGTGCCGCCAACCGCGAAAACATCGATGCCCTGCGTGACGTGATGTACGAAGAAGTGAAGAAAATCCACGCGGTGAGATACCCTTACAATAACTTCTTGTATTAGTTAGGGAAGTTCTTTATTGTTCTTGTTTGTAGTTAGATAGGATTGTTGATGTGATTTTTGTGTAGATGTTTTAAAAATAAATTGTATCTTTGCAGATGAAATGGACAAGGATTTGACACAAAAGATAAGCGACTATTTTTCTACCCGACCGGTAATGAAGGCTTGGGTGTTCGGTTCCTATGCCCGTGGGGAACAACGCCCTGACAGCGATATAGACATTATGATTGTTCCCGACCGCGATGCCCACGTAGGGCTGTTCATGCTCAGTGGGATGAGGCTGGATTTGCAGGATTTGCTTGGAGTAAAAGTGGATTTGGTGACAGAAAAAGGTCTTTTACCCTTTGCCCGTCCCTCCGCAGAAAAAGACAGGGTTTTGATGTATGAGAGAGTTCAGTAAAGACAAGATGCGGATTGTCCATATCGCAGAGGCGATAGAGAGGCTGGAGACACATGCTGGCGGTCTTGCTGAATGTGAGTTGCACGAAGATGTCCTCCGTTATTATGGTATAGTGAAGAACATTGAAATAATCGGAGAGGCCGCCCGTATGTTGACTGACGAGTTTAAGACAGCACATCCAGAAGTGGAATGGAGGAATATATCAGGAATGAGAAACTTCTTGGTTCACGAATACTTCAATGTTGACGATGAAACGATTTTTGCTGTGCTGCATACGGAGATACCACAACTGAAAGAACAAATTGAACTATACATAAATACAATTGATTGGGAGGCATGGGAATCCCAATCCTAACTATATTCAAAAATAGTATAAATATGAAGAGATTAAGTAAATTAATGATGGTCTGTTTTATGGCTGCCGTAATGGTGATGTCCGTAGGCTGCCATAAAGATTCTATTACTCCTATTATCCCTGATTCTCCTATTATCCCTGATGGAGTGTTGCCTGGCCTATTCTCGGTGAGTGCAACGCAGCAAGTGCATTTCTCGCAGGGCAACCTGCAGTACCAAGCAAGCACCAATACTTGGCGGTTTGCCGAACACCAGTATGACTATGTAGGTACACAAACAGCCGATGATTATGGATATTACGGAGGTAATGTCAGCGGAAGTGATAACCGCAATATCAGCTCCACCTATAGTGGTTGGATAGACCTCTTTGGTTGGGGCACGGGTAGCAATCCAACCCTATCCTCATCATACTCAGAGGACTATGGCACCTTCGTTGACTGGGGCAGCAACCCCATCAGCAACGACGGAAATACCGCCAACCGATGGCGTACTCTCACCCAAGCCGAATGGGATTACCTGCTATATTACCGCACCGATGCCTCATCCAAATATGGCACTGGCAACATTAACGGTGTGGGCGGGCTGATTATACTTCCCGATAGTTGGACACTGCCTTCGGAGTGTTCGTTCAATTCAGAATTCACCACTTATAATCCTTACGACTATCCTGACTGGACACACAACAGCTACACTCTCGCACAGTGGGCGCAGATGGAGGCAGCTGGTGCAGTATTTCTGCCTGCGGCGGGCTTCCGCATCGGCACGAATGTCTACTACGTGGGCGAATACGGCGGCTATTGGTCGTCCACGCCCAACAATGAGATCAACGCGTTCAACAATGAGGTCTACGCGTTCAACATGTACTTCGACAGCGACCTTCTTGACGCGCCGTACTACGGCAGTCGCGACTACGGGTTCTCAGTACGCCCCGTTCTGGATGAAGAGTGATTCAGTGGCTCATTTGATAGCGAAGAGGAAAAAAGTCCCTGTAACAAGTGAAGAAAATCCACGCGGTGAGATACCCGTATAACAACTTTTTGTATTGAAAAGTGAGTATATCAAAAATAAAGTGTATATTTGCAGTCGGATTAAGATAAAAAGAAAATGGACACATTGTTTGATACTGAGAAAGATGTAGGTTCGAAAGCTGTTTCGGAACCAGCGTTGGACATGGCTTTTGCGAGATGGAAAGAACGTGCCGATGCATACCAATACAGTCCCGATACTAAACACCAATACTCCACTCTTGAGGAATTTGGTGAAAAACTGCTTGCTGCTATTCGAACTCAGTTATGACTGAAAGACAAGTGATAGTATCGGATGATGCGCAAGAGGACATCTTGGATGTGGCTCAATACATCATTGCCGTATCACGACCTGACCATGCTGAGAAATATGCACGCGAAGTTCTTGCTGAACTTGCAACATTGAACTATATGGCAGTTGTGCTTCCGATTCCGATATATGGTTATGTGAAGAAATTTCATCCCGAAGCAAAAATGATGAAATTGCATGGCAAGCCGTTATGTGCAATATTTCATATAGAAGGAGATTTTGTAATTATAGATAGAATTATTCACTCATCAATGATAACCTACTAAAATTTAGAAACAAGAATAGTAAAAGACAAGAAAATTTGTAAGACATATTAACTGAGCTTGACGCTCTTGTTCTCTCATGGCAATAGTCTGGTAAACTTTAAGTGGTGAGAATAAGAATGCGTAAAGTTCACGCCAAGGGGCGTGGATTTTCGTACACTTATTTACCACAGGGTTATTACCAGACGCCCGCCATGAAAATAAGCAGTTCAAACGAAAGGAAACGCCTTTCTTTATGCCCCTTATTTTTGAGAATATCGGCTTCCGGCTCAGGCAGGAAAGCCGAAAACTGTTTAATAGAGTAGGCACTGATTAAAACTATTTCAAATGAAAGAGCAAACGTTTTTGGCGGCTGCAAGCCGCAAAAAGGAGTACGACGCTCCTATGGTTGAATTGATTGAAGCCCGCGTCGAAAAGGGCTTTGCCGGTTCTGGAGAAAATGGAGGCAAGTCTGCCCAATTGGAAAACTATGGAAAAGGCTCAACCAATGCATTATTCACCTGATTTTCGAATCTGAAAAATTAACAACAGCAATGAGACATTCCTATTCATTAAAGACTGTCACTCTTTTGACAGCAGTAGTAATAGTGGCTGTGTTCGCCTCATGCAAGAAAGAGGAAACGGGCAAGGTGCTCTTTACAGCCACTATAGAAGGTTCGGCAAAAACCACTATCAGTATTGATGACATGACGGAAACTGGCACAATGGCTTGGGAACAGGGTGACAGAATAACTGTGTTTGACGGTAATGGAGTCGAGGCCACTCTTTCGGCCACCACCGCTGGTACCACAAGCGGTTTTACACTCGATGACGGTCAGACCGAGCCTGCTACCGCACCGTACATGGCCATCTATAATTATGGCGGCAGCGTTACCAACAATACCATTGTGATACCTATCACTCAGAATTGGAACGGCAGCAGTGTGAAGGCACCTATGTATGCGCCGTATACAAACAGCACGGTATTGGAGTTCAAGAATCTATGCGGCATCATGGTGCTGACTTTGGATGCCCCATCTACTAGTCCCACCCCTAAAAAGGTAACTGATATCGAAATCACGGCCGACAAGCCGCTTTGCGGTTCGTTCTTGATTAATGCAGCGGATTATTCCATGAGGTCGTTGAACCAAAACTACAGTAGATACTACACTGTCAATCTTGTTTGTGGTGACGGGGTGAGTATCCAGGGCTCGGAGAATTTCTATATTTACCTTCCCCCCGCCACATATACCAGCATGACCATAACGATACGCACGAATGATGGTATGGAGTGTATCAAAACCCTTCAAAACACCTTCACTGTGGAGCGTAACCGCTATTACCCATTTTCATTCAGGTTGTCTCCTGTGGGTGGCATTAACGGACTGTTCACTGTTGGCGTGAACGCAGACAATTCCCTCAAGCAGGTTTGGTTCTCAAGAGGTAACCTGCAGTACCGTGCCAGTACAAACTCATGGCGCTTTGCTGATTATCAGTATTATTATGTGGGTGGGGACAATGAGAACGTCAGCAGTGGCTACAGTGGCTGGATTGACCTTTTCGGCTTTGGGACAGGAGATAATCCTACTCGTTCAACAACAGATGCTAATGACTACAGTAACTTTGTCGATTGGGGCAGTAATCCGATATTCAATGGAGGTAATCAGTTGATAGCGGCCGACTTATGGCGTACGCTTGATGTGGACGAATGGGACTATTTGTTCAATACTCGCAATCAGGCTTCCTCGAAATATGGTACTGGGAGCGTCTGTGGTGTAGGGGGGCTAATTATTCTTCCTGACAGTTGGACAACTCCGGGAGGCTGTTCGTTCACACCAGGCTTTACCACCTATGGAACAGATGCTGATTGGTCGCGCAATAGTTACCATTCTGCCCAATGGGAGAAGATGGAAGCGGCAGGTGCTGTGTTCTTGCCCGCGGCTGGTGCTAGGAACCATGGGACGATTTCGGGTAATGGAGCACGTGGCTACTATTGGTCATCAACTCATTATGGTGGAGGTGGCGCAGGTTGTGTGGCTTTTGCCAGTTATCGTTTTTGGCCGTTAGACTATTGGGACGGAGCGGGCGGATCGTCTGTACGCCTTGTTCGGAATAATTAGCTTGAGGCAATCATGTAAGAAACAAGTCCCTGCTGTGAGTGTGTAGGGATTTTAACTAAATTCAAGGAATGTATTCCTTATATTCTGCCAAATTTCAGGAATGTATTCCTTGAATTTGGTGATTTTTCGGGAATAGGTATTCTTATAGCTGCGTGGCGAAGTAGGCGAGGATGGCTTTGGTTTTGGCGGGACCGACTATCTTGGCTATATGTGCCGTTCAGGATCAAATAATTAAACTGTCTGGCACTATAGATACTCAAGATAGTTGTCTGGGGTGATGGTGATGGTCTCTTTGACATCGTAGGCATCGGTGAAGCTTTTGGAAAAGATTACTTTCTTGGCTGGGTTCCATTTCATCTCGAAAGCGGTCATAGCGCCGTCGCACTCTTCCACGAGGTCTATCTCTTGTTGCAATGTGGTGCGCCAGAAGTATCGGTTGCAATAGTATTTGCTGTAGTGGTTGCGTTTCATGCGTTCGGCAATGAAGAAGTTCTCCCATAAAGCCCCCATGTCGTTGCGCAGATTCACAGGTGAGAACTGCTGTATGATGGCATTGCGTACGCCGTTGTCATAGAAATATATCTTTTTCGCACGTTTCAGTTCGGTACGCAGATTGCGGCTCAGTCCACTCAGACGGAAGATGACATAGCATTTTTCTAAGAGGTCGATGTATTTGTCGATGGTCTTGCTGTCGGTCTGAAGGGTTCGTGCCAGTTCGTTAGTAGAGACTTCGCTGCCTAACTGAAAGGCTAAAGCCTGGAGCAGTTTGTCAAGCAACTGGGGCTTGCGAAGACTGTCGAGGGATAGAATGTCTTTGTAGAGATAACTCTGTGTGAGTTCAGTGAGATACTGCCGGGCGTTTTCCGGGTGCATCATAATGTCGGGATAGCAGCCGTAGATTAATCTGTTCTCCAGGGTACGCTTTTCTTCGAGTAGTCCGTAGGTGTCAATAATTTCACCACAGCTAATAGGGAACATCTGGTACTCAAATTTCCGGCCGGTGAGGGGTTCGTTGAGACGGTTGCGGAGTTCAAAAGCCGATGAACCGGTGGCCACTACCTGTACATCCTTTATGTTGTCCACAATCAGTTTGAGGGTGAGTCCGATGTTGTTAACTTTCTGTGCCTCGTCTATTACTACCAATTCGTTATTACCGATAATTGCACGTAGTTTTGACACGTTGGTATCAGTAAGCATGTTTTGCACCTCTGGTTCATCGCAGTTGAGAGAAAGCACCCTCTTGTCGCTATTTCGTATTAACTCACCCAGCAGTGTTGTTTTTCCCACTTGGCGAGGCCCGACAATGATGATTGCTTTGCCTTTAAACAGCTGTTCCTTAATGATATTGTCTAATTTCCGTTTTATCATATATTTGTTTTTCACAATGCAAAGATATGAATTTTCTGGAATATAATCCAAAAATTATATATTTTTTTTGGATTATATACCAGAAAATCGACTTGTTTGATTTTTTGCTCAGATAGGGATTTGTTTAATGGATTTGCGGCACATTCGTGAACTGTTGTTCTTGTCGGGATTATTGCTGCGTGGCGAAGTAGGCGATGATGGCTTGGGCTTTGGCAGGGCCTACTACTTTGGCGAGGTCGGCTTCGGTCTGTAGGCGCACTTCTTTTACGCTGCCGAATTTGAGCAATAGGTCGCGGGCGGTCTTGTCGCCGATGCCGGGGATGTCGGTGAGCTGGGTGCGGAAGGTGCCTTTGCTTCGCTTGTCTTTATGGAAGGTGATGGCAAAGCGGTGTACCTCGTTCTGTATCTGTTCCAGCAGGTGAAATAGAGGGTCGGTGGGTTTGAGTCCTACCACCTTGGGCGGGAAGCCGTAGAGGAGTTCGGAGGTGTGGTGACGGTCGTCTTTGGCAAGACCGGCAATGGGGATTTCGAGGTGTAGCTGGTCTTGGATGACTTGTCGTGCCACTTCCATCTGACCTGCACCGCCATCGACAACCAGCAGTTGGGGCAGGGGCTGTCCTTCGTCGGAGAGGCGTTTGTAACGTCTAAAAATCACTTCGGACATGGAGGCATAGTCGTCAGGCCCTTCGACAGTCTTGATGTTGAATTTGCGGTATTCCTTGCGGTTGGGTTTGCCATTGGTGAAGCGTACCATGGCGGCCACGGGGTAGGCACCTTGTATGTTGGAGTTGTCGAAGCACTCGATATTGACAGGCAGCATGGGCAGAGCCAGTGCCTTCTGTATGCGTTCGAGCAGGTGCTGGTGCTTACGGTGCAGCTCTCCCTCATCGGGGTTCACCAAAGCTCGCTGGTGCCGACATTGTATCTGGTAGGCCTTGACATTGCGCAGCGAAAGTTCGAGCAGTTGCAGGCGGTCGCCACGGGTGGGGATGGTCTGCTTGAGATATTCCTCGGGCAGGTCTGCCACAGGGAAGGGAAGCACTGCCTCGCGGGCAGTGCTCTCAGTGCGCTCGTGCAGGGTAGGGATGGCAGTGGAGAGAATCTCCTCGTCGGTCTCGTCCAGCTGTTTCTTCACCTCGTGAGAGAAACTGTAGATGATGCTGCCATTTTTGATGCGCATCATATTGACGTAGGCGTATTTTTCGTCGGAGACGATGCCGAACACGTCCACGTCTTTCACATTGGTGTTGACCACGGTGGAGCGGCTTTGGTATTCCTCCAGCCTTCTAATGCGGCGCTTCATTATTTCCGCTTCTTCGAAACGCAGCTGGTCGGCAAGTGCGAGCATCTCATTTTTCATCTCCTCCACGATGTCGGAGAAATTGCCTTTGAGGATGTTTCGGATGTTGTTGATGTCGGCCATGTACTCCTCGTGGCTTTGCAGTCCGGCGCAGGGTGCCTTGCACAGGCCTATCTGGTGCTTGATGCAGGGGCGTTTCTGCATGGTGTTGCACTTGCGGTAGGAGAAGAGCTGGTCGATGATGTCTTGCAGTTCGCGTAGGATGCGTTGGTTGGGGTAGGGACCGAAGTATTGTCCTTTCAGTTGGCGGTTGCGGGTGAAGAGAAGCCGAGGGTACTCCTCGTCGGTGATGCAGAGGTAGGGGTAGGACTTGTCGTCCTTGAGCATGCTGTTGTAGCGAGGCTGGTAGCGTTTGATGAGGTTGTTCTCTAGCAGCAGGGCGTCCACCTCTGTAGCCACTACGGTGACGCGGATGTCGTAGATGTGGCGGACGAGCATCTTGATTTTGGCACTCTTGTCCTCATAGTGCGAGAAGTAAGAGCTGACGCGCCGTTGGAGGTTACGGGCCTTTCCGACATAGATGACGGTTCCTGCCTCGTCGAGGTGCTGATACACCCCCGGGTTTTCGGGAATGGTCTTCAGCCGCATGGCGATGCGGTCGATGTTTTTGTTTATAGAGGCATCGATCATTCAGGGTATTCCAATTTGGCCTTCTCTACTTTGAGGTTGAGGCTGCGGATGCCCTTGATTTCGTATTTGTTGGTGCGCTGGCCCAGTGAGATGGAATGGGTGCTAGCGGTGCTGAAGAAGAAGTATTGTCGGATGGGCTGAGTGACGATGATGTTGCCGTGCTCGTCGAACGACCCCAGCCAATGCCCCTCATGGTTGCGCAGCAGGATGGTGCTAAAGAGGGTGCGTTTCTCATGTTCGGGACTTTCGATTTCCATCATGATGGGGAGACCTGACTCATGAAAGCGGGCGGTGTCGATGGTTAGGGTGAGAAGGAAGTTGTAGCAGTCGTCGGGGCTGCCGGGGGTGACAGAGAACTGCTCGGGTTGGAACCGCAGCCAGGTGTCGTTAGCAAAAGTGCGGTCTTCGTCAAGTATTACCTTTTTTCCGCATGAACAAAGCGAGGCGAGGACAATGAGGGACAGGAGTATGTAGCGTATCTTCATGGTTGAATGATTATGAGCGATGGTTGTTGATGAGGTGTTGAAGTATTTGGATGGCGTTGGTGGCGGCTCCTTTGCGCAGGTTGTCGGATACAATCCACAGATTAAGTGCGTTGGGCAAGGTGTTGTCGCGGCGTATGCGTCCCACAAACACCTCGTCGCGGTGGTGTGCCATCACAGGGGTGGGGTAGAGGTTTCTTTCTGGGTCATCACAGACGATGACACCCGGTGTGTCGGCAAGAGTTTGTCGAACCTCTGCCAGGTCGTAAGGATTATGGAACTCGATATTGACGGCTTCGCTATGTCCGCCCACGACAGGCACACGTACCACGGTGGCGCTCACTAGGATGGAGGGGTCGGACAATATTTTATGTGTCTCGTCTACCAGTTTTTGCTCCTCGGTGGTGTAGCCGTCGGGCTGGAAGTCGCCCCCATGGGGGAATAGGTTGCGATAAATCTGGTTGGGGTAGGCGGGTTGGTATTGTTCGCCCAATTTCTTTTCCATGGTGGTCCGCAGCTGAGCACTGGGGGTGTGGTGCTGATAGGCATAGTTCTCTTCGGCCTCTAGCTGGCGCACGGCCTTGATGCCTGTGCCGGTGATGCTTTGGTAGGTGGAGATGACCATGCGTCTGATTTTGTAGCGCCAGTGCAGTCGCGACACTGCCAGCACCATCTGTATGGTGGAGCAGTTGGGGTTGGCAATGATGCGGTGGTTTGCTTTCACGCTGTCCATATTGATTTCCGGCACCACCAAGGGCACTTCGTCGTAGAGCCTCCAGCAGGAAGAGTTGTCCACCACGGTGCAGCCCACTTCGGCAAATTTCGGCGCATAGAGGCGTGAGGTGGAAGCCCCTGCCGAGAAGATGGCGTATTGGGGATGTTGGGCTATGGCATCCTCCACACTTGTCACCCTCAGTTTGCGTCCGGCAAAGCCAATCTCTTTGCCGATGGACTTCGGGGAGGCGGCGGCAATGATTTCATAGTCGGCAAAGCCTCTTTCGGCCAGCACCTGGAGCATGATGCCCCCCACCAGTCCGGTGGCTCCTACCACTGCAATCTTCATGTCGTAGTACTTTTTATTATCGGGTTCTGTTTTCTTGTTATCGTAATATGGTGACCGTGCCCTTCAGCTCTTGAGTGACTTCGGGGTTGAGGGAATTGCGGAAGCGGACGATGTAGACGTAAGTGCCCTGCGGGCAGATCTGACCATTCATGTCGTTGCCGTCCCAGTAACCGTCATCTCCTTGGAAATAGCAAACTTGTTCACCACGCCTGTTGTAAATCCACACTTGTATCTCGTTGATGTTGCCCTGTATTATTGGAGCCCAGCGGTTGTTCTGGTCGTGATAGGGGGTGAAGACGTTGGGTATGTAGTTGGTGATTTTGTGGAGGGGGATGGCGACGGAGGCGGTGTCGTCGCAGCCGTAGTTGTTGTGTACGGCCAGCTGCACGTCCATGGTGTCGTATCCGTCGAGCGGGAAGATGATGGAGGTCTCGGACATGGTGCTGGTCTGTCCTTCGGGAAGCAGCCACAGGCGGGAGTCGTGTCCGTAGCTACGGTCTATCAACTGGATTGTCAAGTTGTCGATGGTGGCCACTTTTGGAGAATAGTCTATGATGGCCTTCATGGGGACGATGTGGAAGTTGAGTGTTACAATGCTGTCGCAGCCCCATTCGTTTTCGAGTACCACTGTGTCTTGGCTGCGGGTGGCATCGTTGTCTTCCGAATAGGTTCGGCCGTTAATCCATGTGTAGGCCTTGCAGTCAGTCACATAGTCGGTCGTATAACTGTGGTCGGAGACGATGAGGTGCAGGTGGTGGGTGCTGTCGCTTCCGTGCGAGGAGTAGTAGTGCTTTGATGTGTCGAAGGTCTGCTGGGGGGTGGCGAAATGCATCCCGTGCCAGTCGTAGCTCTCGCCCCGGCAGATGCCCACGGTGTCGTAGTAGTTGTAGTTGGGGTATGTGAGAATGCGGATGCTGTCGAAATCACCACAGCCGTTAGAAAAAGTAGCAATACAATGGATATAGCTTGTGTCTACATCGTTGGGAATCATCATATCCCTGTCATTGTTGAAGACGACGTTGGTGAAATGGTTGGTGAGAGAGGATGTGGGCATAAGGGTTTGTTGGCCATTGATGACTTTTTTTGCTAGCCACCCGCAGGAGTCGAGGACCTGCCCGGAGGGGTAATGCATATAGATGGTGGTGCGGTCGCCTTCGGCGAGGATGGAGTCGTCGGTTACCAGTTGAATAGAGCTGGCGGTGTCCATGCCCACGGTGATGGTGTCGCGCATACTAAGGTTGTCAATGCCGTACAAATGGCCGTTGGCACCCCTATAGCGGCACTGCACCACGTAACGGGTTGTGCGGTTGGGGGTGACGCGCACCATGGTGTGCTCGTTGTTGAGGTAATAGCCGTTGGTGTCGCCAGGGTTGTTGGTGAGCTGTACCGAGTCGATAATGTTGCCTTGGCTGTCTTCAAAGAGGCGCCACCAGAAAATGTTCTTAACGGTTGTCCCCTGTGGGGTGAATCGCCAGGCCTCATAACTTGTTGTGCCAATCCATCCGCCGGCTTGGTTGCCACGGTCGGGGGCCACAAATGCGCCTGGCGAGTTGGGCTCGATGTAGTAGGTGGGGTCTGTGCTGTATCCCAGTTGGTGGTAGTGCGACACTTGGTCTGTCCCTGTGGCGTTTTGAATTCCTATCAAGCCTTTGCCGCTGTTGGTGGAGGAACAGCAGCTGCGCTGCTTGATGTGCACTTCTATGATATTGGTGCCCTCGTAGCAGACAATTTGATAGGTGCAGCGGTTGTTGCTGTTGCTGGAGTAGGGGAAGAGCGGCACTTCATTCACACTCGCGCAGAGGTAGCGGCAAGGGTAGGTGCCACCCACGCTGCGGAACATGCCCTGACCTGTCGTCAGGCCTCGCGGGTCAATATCTTCATATACCCCATAAATAGAGTTGAGAGAAGGAAACGAAGTGGAGGGGATGGGCACATTATAGCTGTATGCGCAGTACTGTCCGATATAGGAGCTGTTGAACGACACGATGCCGTTCGACCCCACCACTGCCTGAGTGTAGGGATAGCCGAAGTACATGAAGGTGAACGGGAACTGTATGGCACTGCCCTCCCACACGTCATCGCTGGAGATGTTTAGCAGATTGCCCGCATGGAATGTCGTGTCCACCGGATTATAAGGGATTTCTTCAACGGAATAGGTGCCGTTGAACTTCTCGGCGGTGATGAAATAGGTGGCGTTCAAGATGAGGCTGGTGTTCTTGCAGCTCACCATGGTGTCCCAGTTGTGCGAGCGGCAATAGGCGGAAGGAATATGGTCATACTTCTCGTCAATGGTGATTTCCGGACATTGTGCCATCAGATTGAATGGCAGTAAATAAGTGGCTTCTATCAATAGTAGCAAGGATATTTTTCTCAAAGGGGTAAAGGATAGGCTCATAAGTGTGTTTTTATCAAAATTTTTTCCATAACGCAGAAACGTGTATAATATTGTGTTGGTGGGCAATATTTTTTTTGTGGGTCCTATTCGGCAAAGCAAGTGGAACTTGCTCTGCTCTCGACTTCCGCAACGTTTCTTCGAGACGTCGCTGCATCTCGGCAAAGCAAGCAAGCTTGCACTGCTCTCGACTTCCGCTGGCGTTATTGAGAGTCGCTCTAGTATAAAGTATGACTGATTTTTTTCCAATCTTTCCCATTGTCGCGTCCCTCCGGGACGCTGAGTAGTAGGGTTTTCGTTGACCCCACACTGCGTTCCTTGTGTGGGGTTATTGAAATTCAGCATCTTCGATGCT
>JAFWOP010000073.1 GCA_017545365.1 Bacteroidales bacterium | reverse complement strand
CACGCGGCATGGCTGGTTCAGGCTTCCGTCCATTGACCAATATTCCTCACTGCTGCCTCCCGTAGGAGTCTGGTCCGTGTCTCAGTACCAGTGTGGGGGATAAGCCTCTCAGCTCCCCTAGACATCGTCGGCTTGGTGGGCCGTTGCCCCGCCAACTACCTAATGTCACGCATGCCCCTCCGTAACCGCCAAGGCTTTCGTCCTAAGACCATGCGGCCCTACGACAATATGGGGGATTAGTGGGGATTTCTCCCCGTTATACCCCTGTTACGGGCAGGTTGCATACGCGTTACGCACCCGTGCGCCGGTCGCCGCCAGGGTATTGCTACCCCGCGCTGCCCCTCGACTTGCATGTGTTAAGCCTGCCGCTAGCGTTCATCCTGAGCCAGGATCAAACTCTTCATTGTAAGAATTGCTTTTTTTACCTTTGACTCGTCTGTGTCTCACCCGCCGGCCCTGCCGGCGCGGTGTCTGACACACGCTATCTCATGTTTCAAAATAATTCAATGTTCTCTTGCTTTACTTGTCAACAGCGTTTGTTTCCTTAAAAGCGAATGCAAAGATACGACCTTTTTTTAAACCGCAAAAATTTTTTTTCTCTTTTTTCTGCATTTTATACGTAACGAATTAATATTCAAAGCAAATTTTTTTTCAATTTTTTGTCACGTCCCTCGCTTTTCTTCTGCAAAATGCCTTTTATTTCTTGAAAATTCTCGGTTTTTGGGATATTATGTTGGGATTAATTGTTGATAACACTGTACCTTATTGTACCTCTGCTAATTGAATAAAACAACCATAACAGACCATAAAACACAATAACCTAATAAACAAATCATTATCACCAGATATTACTAGTGATAATGATATGCAATAAAAGAAAAATAAATGCCGTTATAATTATTCTTGCCGATAAAATTACGCTATTTTTCCTTTTAAATAGGCTAGACGTTCCTCTGGCGGGAACTTCTCAATCGCATAGCGCAACGTGGTTCGTGGCATGGTACGATAGCGTGGGACCAAATAGGCAGTGAGTGTCGGCTGGTCATGCTTGCCCACTTCGCGGAGGAGCCAGCCGACGGCTTTATGGATGAGGTCAGCGGGATGAATCATCAGAATATCTGCAATTGCAAGGCAGTCGTCAAACTGGTTGCGCCGGACAAACGTCATGCAGCTTACGATGGCGATACGCTGCTCCCACATCGTCTTTCCCGAACGAGCCAGGTCATATAGCAGCCCGCGGTCCTTGTCGAGAAGCCAATTGCCGAGAATCTCATAGCAGGAGAGGTCGACCAGGTCCCAATTATTAATATATAATGTATGGGAGAGATAGAAGTCCACACAGCGTTGCTGTAGGGAGGCATCGCGCTTGGCATGTTTGAACATCCGGACCAGAACAAGCAGAGCCGCAAGACGGATTTCGTGATAAGGCGAAGCTATACACTCCTCCAAATCGACGAAACTACAGTCTTTCCATACCCGGTTCACCACCTCGCGGTTGCGCGGAACCTTAATACCCAAGAACTGGTCGCCCTCGCCATATTGACCAGGTCCTGTTTTGAAGAAACGAGAAAGACCTGCCACCTGGCTATCGTCTCGAAGAGCCCATACTGAATCATATAATAACGACATATCTCTGATATCTCCTACTATTCAACTATCAACTTGGCAGTACGCAGCTGACCTTGCTGGGATACAAGAAGCGTATAGCAGCCCGCTGGCAGCGACTCGACATTTATCTTATTCGATGCGCCGCTCACCGTAGCAGTCACGACCACCCGCCCCGTCATATCTATCAGCTTTGCCTGTGCCGGGCTGTCCGAAAGGCCATCTATTGCCACGGTAGCCGATGCCGGATTGGGGCTAAGCTGCAAACTTGGAGTGCCAACCTCTTCGATAGCATTGCCGCTTCCGTCATAATAATAGATAAAGTCGCACACATAATGCAGCACATGGTCCACATCCACGCTGTACCAATGCTCTATATCATACACGCCCACATTGGTATACGTCTCCGGCCGCGTCATTTCGGGGGTCCAAGGCATGAGGGTCTCACTCAGAGTCCTGTCCTCAACGAACTCGTACTCGTTCCTCTCGGCTTCCATGCCGGTATTGTCGTAATAATGGTGCTCGACACAATTGCCGGCATTGTCATAGGCATAGTTGTGGCGGCCATGGTACTGCCACACCCCACTACCGTCGTCCGTGCTGTCGTCTATCCTTATCAACTTGCCGTCGGCATTGTAGGTGTATATCAATTTCTCGTTCGGACTCAAGCCGCTGCCATCATAGCCATACCACAGTTCTTCCTTCAGTAGGCCCGCCTCATAGGCGTATTCCACCTTCTGGAACTGCATGCCGGCCATCGTCAACACCGACAGGACTATCTGGTTGTCGGAATTGTATGTGTACTGATACACACCGCCAAGCTCCCAGCTTCCGTCGAAATTGTTATAGTTGGTACGCGTAGCTATATTTCCGGCCTGGTCATAGGTGTAATCAATGTAATAGACATTCTCCCATCTGCCCTGAAGCAACTGCCAGCCCGACATACGTACCATGTGCCCCTGCTGGTCGTAGAAAAGCGAGTCAACCACGCTGTAGTCGTTGCTGACCGTGTCCCAGATGGCCACAAGCTGGTTTTGTGCATTGTAGCTAAAGTAGTTGAACTGATAAGAATCGCTGGTGCGGAAGCTCGACAACCTGTAGTGGTAATTACTTTTGGCGGCCAACTGCTCCACATAGTTGATGTGATGTCCGCTGCGACGAACGTGATTGACTGGTTGTGCCCATGCGGCAAAGGCGCATAATGACAACAGAACTGATAATACAATGTTTTTCATAATAGAACTATTTTTAATGATTAAGTTATTAGTTATCGTACTTGAAACTTGAAATAATGTTTGCGTATCCTCCATTCATACAGAAGCCAAAGGAGAAAATACCCGTTGGTGAATACCTCGTAAATCCACGTCCATGGTGCTGCCAAGTGCAGAAATCGCTTCACAACCCACAGCACCACGTCCACCACGAACAGCACATCCCACCACTTCTCGCGGTCGGAGAACTCCAACGTGGTCTCCCCACGGAGAGGCATTGTCACCCGCTGGCTGGCCGAAATGAATGGAATCATGCTTTGGATGGTAATCACATACTCCCCCATCGGCATCTCTATCGACACCCTCTTGTCCTTCATAATACCCACAAAGCGACCGTCAATAAGTAGCTTGTGCGGCACATTCATGGCAAACTTGCCCCGCTTCTGCTCTATCGTAAGGCGGGCCATGCTACCTCTTCACAACAGGTCGCCCGGCTTTCTCCCAAGCCACAATGCCACCGTTCAGGTTATACACCTTAAAGCCCATCTGCACCAGAGCCTTAGCAGCTGCCGCACTCCTGCGGCCACTACGGCAGTACACCGCCACCGGCTTGCAGGGCTTGATGCCCTTGTGGTTCAGCTGTTCTTTAAAATCGTCGCCCCAAGGCACTAGCATGGCGTCCTTGATATGCCCCGCGGCATACTCCTTCTCCGTGCGGACATCCACAATGCTGACACCCTCCATGCTTATGACCTTGGCAAAGGCCTCAACCGACAAGTCCTCGACCGAACCCTCTTTCTGGGAGCAGCATTTGTGGCACTGATGCGCCTTCTGGCAGGTGGCCTTTTGACATGAGGCATCCTGCTGCACCTTCTTGGCCGGCTGCTGTGCCTGTATGGAAAAAAGAAGTGCCATCATGGCGGAAAATAGAACTAATTTCTTCATTATTGGTCTGTTATTAATAGTCATACTGATTATTAATCATGGGCAAATATACAACTTCTTTCTCAAACAACAACAATTTCTCTGCATCTTTACCCTTCCTCCGTCGCCTTACTCTTGAACCTCAATCAGAAAACTTACTGGGCGGAAGCCATCGTTGCAGCTAATCATGGCACTCTGAGGATTCTTCATCCAGCCGTCGAAGAAGTTGCCGCCACCCCTTGCCAGCACCTCCACAAATTCGCGCATCGACTTCCACGCCTCCTCACACATGTCCTCGGGCCGCTGCCCGTCAACGCTCACCCATGTCATCCCCTCCAACACATCGCACGCATGCTCAATCGGGTTCTCATATCGTGCCTGCAAATCCTTGTAGTCCGCCTTGCGGACCGCCGTTATCTTCACTTTCCTCATAATGTTTCATTTATTATGGTTGACTACTTCCATTTCTTGAGGCCGTAAATACATACCACCACCCAGAAGGAGAACTGCGCCGCCATGCACCAGTCGCCCTGAACCACCCACATGGCCACCTTGATGACATCGACCACAATCCAAAAAATCCATTGCTCGCGGTAGCGCAACATCATCAGCAACTGAGCCACAAAGGCAGGAACGGAACTTACCGTGTCGAGCAGCGGATGGGGGTCCGACGTGCGGCGCAGCAGCCAATAGCCGCCTGCCACGCCCAGAAGGAAGAACATCATCGTCACCGTCCACCCTTTGGCCGAAAGCCTACGAGCCTGCACGCTGTTGCCGTCGTCTCCGGCATCGTAGTTGCGCGTCCAAGTGTATATGCCCGCCAGCGTAGTGAGCAGGTAGAAACCGTTCTCCACCAGCTCGCCAAAAAAATGCTGCCGCGCGGCCAGCACCATATAGCACGTAATCTGAAATATGCCAAAAAGGAACGACGACACCCTCCGCTGGCTGCACAACGTCACCGAGAAGACACCCAGCATGCCCGTAATGAGCGAAAGAAGGCTGTCGCCCGTAATCCAATAGGCAACCAACTGGAGCAACAAGCCGCAAAGGATAAGTGCACCATCGGCAACAGTCTGTCCGGCAACAAATTCGTTATACAGCGTCCGCTTTAAATCTATTCTTTTCATACTTCGAAATCGTATCGCTTATTAACGGAATTATGAAGTAATTATTGTCATCTTGGCACTTCTTTTTTCAATAATCGCTCAAAAAATCGTATCTTTGCAACTCAAATAAAACGTTCATCCCTATGAAACGAACCTTTTTCATCATACTGCTCATCTTGCCGTTATCCATTATTGCACAAACACTTACAGCCTACAAAAACCAAGTGTCCAATGGATATAACTTCTGGGTCTGCACCCCTAAAGATTACGATTCGCTGCAATCCGACACCCCCATCATCCTCTTCCTGCATGGGGCAAGCCTCTGTGGCCACAACCTCGAACGGGTGCGCCGCTACGGCCCACTGGACGCGCTGAAGATGGGCCGCCAAATCGACGCCCTCATCATAGCCCCGCAAAATCCGGGCGGCGCATGGAACCCCCAGCGTCTCAACAACGTGGTGGACTGGGTGTTTGACCACTATGCGGGCGACACCAACCGTTTCTACGTCTACGGCATGAGCCTCGGCGGCTACGGCACGATTGACTACTCCGCAGCCTACTCCCACCGCATAGCCGCCGCCATGGCCCTCTGTGGCGGAGGCAACCCAAAATCCTACTGCGGTCTCAACGAGCTGCCGCTGTGGATAGTACACGGCACCGCCGACCGCGCCGTCCCCCTGTCGCAGTCGGAGAAGGTCATCAGCGCCATGTCGCGCTGCGGCGACAGCCCACGCCTCCGTTTCACAAAGCTCAAGGGTGTCGACCACGGCGGCCTGGCCCGCGCCTTCTACATCACCGAAACCTACGACTGGCTCTTCCACCACCGCCTCGACGACCCCGACCGCCCCGTCTGCCAGGACTACGACATCACCACCGAGCTGCTACACAAAGCCTACAAGGACATCGACCGCCATGCCAACCACCTCGTCGTGCGCAACAGCCCTGCACCCAAGGAGAGCAACCCCCAGCTGGCCGACACCGACGACCAGCCCGCCACTTCCGACAGCAAATACCACACCATACGCAAAGGCGACACCCTCGGCGCGCTGGCCAAACGCTACGGCACCACCGTCAGCCAGCTTTGCAGCCTCAACGGACTGAAACAGACCACAGTCCTCCGCATCGGCAAAAAAATTAGGGTCAAATAGCAGCACTCCGCCGCATCCGAAAGAGGGCCACCCCATCTCCGCCACGCCTTCGCTCATTCTCAGATACATCTAGGATACTTCTAGGCACGTTCTAGGATTCCACATCCTAAAACGAACCTAGAACGAGCTTATCTTGAAGCGAAAACGAACGAAGCCGGTCCCCTATTATTAAAAAAAGCGGGGGAAACTAGGCTCTAAACTGTCTGATTTGACCTTTTACCCCAACCGACGCACATATTCGGCATAGGCGAATTCGAGACCGCTTTCGGGGTCGGCCATGCGGTCGGAGAGGCTCACCTGACGGAAGGCCGAGAGGTCGATGGGCGGGAAGAAGACATCCGCCTCGAAGTCTTTGTAGACCCATGTGACATAGAGTCGGCCCACCAGCGGGAGGAAGTCGCGGTAGATGGTGCCGCCACCCATGATGAAGGTCTCCTCCTCCCCTTCCACCATGCGGAGAACCTGGGGTATGCTGTGAGCCACTTCGAGGGTGCCGGTAGCCGTTTGCGGCACTTCGAAGGCAAAGGAGGGGTCGTGGGTGAGGACGAGGTTGCGGCGTTTGGGCAGCGGCTTCTTGGGCAGGGAGTCGAAGGTGCGGCGCCCCATGACGACGGTGTGCCCTGCGGTGAGGGATTTGAAACGTTTCAGGTCGTCGCTGATGTGCCACAGCAGGTCGTTGTCGCGGCCGATGGCCATGTTCTGCGCCACGGCCACGATGATGGAGAGGTTGTATTTGGGGGATATATCTATCATCGGAGGGATGCGTTAAGGTGTTAAACTGTTACAGTTTTAGAGGTTTAACGGTTTTAGGTGCGGGGTTATTTGACGCGAACCTTTTTAACTTTCAAGCGAAGCGGGCCTATCTAAACCTTTACATTATTGAATATTCTCATGCTGCGCTCGAAGATGCCGTTCATATAGGCGATGGCGAGGCCGTAGTTGCTGACGGGTACGCCGGCCGAGATGGCGGGAGCCAGGCGTGCGGCCAGCTGTTTGGCAGTGACCACGCAGCCGCCACACTGTATGACCAGCGCATAGTCGGTGATGGGACGAGGAAGGGCAGTAAGGCCTGCCACGGCCTCGCATTGCAGTTGGCAGCCTGTGTATTTGGCCAGGAGCTTGGGCAGCTTCACCCGCCCGATGTCCTCGCAGGTGACGTTGTGGGTGCAGCTTTCGAGCATCAGCACACGGTCGCCATCCTTGAGGCGGTCGATGGCGGGAGTCCCCTCTACGTAGTTCTGGAACAGTCCTTTGGCACGTGCCAGTACCACGCTGAAGCTGGTGAGGTAGATGTCGTCGGGCACAATCTTGGACACCATGTCGTAGACCTGGCTGTCGGTGACCACCAATCGTGGGTTCTCGCGTAGCCCTTCAAGGGTGGTTTTCAGCTCCGTTTCGCGGCACACCACGGCGCGGGCGTGGTTGTCCAGAATGTCGCGCAGCACCTGCACCTGAGGCAGAATCATGCGGCCTTCGGGGGCGGAGCTGTCGATGGGTGTGACCATGAGCACAGTGTCGCCTTCGCCAATCACGTCGCCGAGGAGGCTTTTGTGCACGTAAGCCGTCTCGGGCAGGGCTTCGCGGATGCGGGCGGTGAGCCCGTCGCGCAGGTTCGGGTCTTTCACCGTCAGCACGAAGACCTTGGTTTCGTAGTCGGCCTCGAGCCGTTCGATGAGGCTGGGGTCGGGTTTCAGGCGGTCGGCCTGGGAATAGATGAGGATGTAGGGGATGGCCCTTCTCCGGCAGTTCTCCACCAGCATCACCTCTTCGGCCTCGAAGCGGTTGTTGGTGAAGAGGATGAGCGCCAGATCGGCCTGGGCCAGCATTTCGAGGCTGCGGTCGATGCGCATACGGCCCACGTCGCCCACGTCGTCGATACCTGCGGTGTCAATCCACACCACAGGGCCCACGCCGCCGATTTCCATGGTTTTCTTCACCGGGTCGGTGGTGGTGCCGGCCATGTCCGACACGATGGCTATATTCTGCCCAGTCAGGTAGTTGACCAAGGAACTCTTGCCGTAGTTTCTTCTTCCGAAGATGCCGATATGGGGTTTCAGTTCGTTTCCTTTCATGCCTCAATAACGCAGAATGGCATTTTTTATTGCCGCCCCTTGAGAATTGATATTTGAGAATTGAGAATTGAGAATTTGCTGCCGCACCCGGATAACTTTCAACCCTCAACTATAAACATTCAACTTGTTTTGTGCTGCGTTTATGAAATATTTTGTATATTTGCAATGGTATTTGGAGGTTGTCTTTTATGCCTCAATTGCTATAGAATATTGTTATTGTGAGTTATATATTGTTTATAATAAATTTGTCATTATGAAAAAACTGTTATTTTTTTGCGCATTGTCGGCATTCCTGATGCTGATATGCGGGGTGCGGGCACAAATTTATGCCGAAGCCACTAGCTCTAGCCCCACCGAGCGTGGTATTATCCGAGAAAACCAGATTGCCTACTACGAAGATGGGGGACAGGGATATTTTATTTACCTGCCGACCTTGTCATTGCCATCTTTCAAGCGAGTAAAGATACCCCCCACGTGGTCAATAAGGGACTTTCATGTCATAAACGACACTGCCTATTTTCCTGCCGAATTTGAGCCAGTAAAACCAACAGAATAATAGCCTATAAAAAACACATAATCATGAAGAATAGAGTTTTATCAATGGTAGTCGTAGCTGTGCTGACGGCCATAACCAACAGCCCTATTGTGGCACAGCCGGAGGTGTGGTACCCTAATCCTGCATACATGTATTGGGAGTATAACACTCCAGAACCTGTTGCATACAATGCTTCCTATGGTTTACTGGGGATTTTAGGTTTTCCAAATCATTTATATGAGAATATATATTACGAAATACATAATAATCCTAAAATAGGCACAGTTTGTCCTTTTGAGACAGCGAATGATGAACCTCAAACAATATACGGTGTTGCTTTAAGCCTAAATGATAAATACCGTGAATATCCCTTTGAGTTACCTGACTGTAGTATATCGTTCGACATTGTACTATATCAATTCACACCAGGAGATTCGAATTTGCGACCACTAAAGGAACAGTCTTTCGTGAAAGAACAGGGGCAGCAGCCTGACTTGTATTTGATACACTATGAGGAGATGTACTTGTATGGCGACCATAATCCGGATAGGGATGACACCTTATTTAAGTTCCCAATGTATGAGTTTTATTTTGACACACCGATAGAGATATCGGGGAACTTTTATGTCTGTATTTCTTCAAAAGACACTTTTTCTATTAATACTGGAGCGTCTTGGCCAGGATATAGTCATTCCTACTGCCAAAACGGTTATGACGGGCTAGCGGATATGACAAACAATGTCCTTATATACTATTATTCAGGTAGTTCTGCATGTGGCCGCAGGAGAGGAGGACTCACCGATTACGAAACGTGGGGAATACCTGCCCCGCAGACAGATACTATAAACATAAATCGTTCTCAATTGGCCTATCCAATAATCCGGCCGCAGGGATACCTCACTGCCACGAAACCGACAGAGGATGTGGGGAGTGTTCGGCTGTTGCCCAACCCGGCACAGACACGGGTGACGGTGGAGGCAGCGGACGCGATAAAGGATGTGCAGGTGTCTGACATGGCGGGAAGGGTGCTTATCTCGAAGAGGTACCCTGGTGACGCACGGGCGGTGACGCTGGAAATAGAATCACTGCCGCGAGGCAGCTACGTGGTGAGGGTGAAGACGGAGAAGAAAGAGACGGTACAGAAGCTAGTGGTGAACTAATACTGCCGCCGGGTGTCGCAGTGGCGCGCAACGGACTGGGCCACTTGGGTGTGGGGGTAGTGCTTGCGGATGCGGTCGAAGAAACAAAGCTGGCGGTAGGCATAGGCCTGAGCCTCGTCGCCCCGGATGGTCAGGAAAGCCTGCCGCTGCCATTGGTCGGCCAAAGCGGAGGTCTGCCGACGGCATTCGCGGGTGTCGTACCAGGCATGTCCATTGGGGAGCATATCGTTGGGCGAGAACCACGTCTGCCAGTCGGACTCGTAGTATTCGCTGTATTCGTCCCAATAGGCATAATCGTCGCAGGTTCTACCATAAGAAAGATACTGCCAACAGAGGTCGGCGGCATTGCGCAAAGCGATGGAATAGGAGAGCATCAGCAGTCCCAATCGGTCGGGGTCTTGTTCCTGTTTCATCTGCCGTTCAAGCCACAGCATCCGCTCGGCGAACAGCAGCTTGGGATGCCACTTGTAGCGCAGAGGCTGACGGTCGTAGCTGAAGGGGTCCCACTCGAAATCGATATTCTGATTGTTGACAAAATCGGGCGACACAACGCGCAAGTAACGCACTGCGTTGTAGTAGTCGCCTTCGCGCAGGTAGTGGGTGCCGATTATCTCGTACCAATAGTTGGTGTCGCGGTAGCCCTTGTCGGCCAGGAAGCGGTCGAAGTCGTCATGGGGTGAGCCTGTGGTGCGTTCGAAGAATTCCACCAGCCTATTGGGTGTCATGGTGTCGGCAATCCAGAAGGCGCGGTTGCTGTAGTCGTGGTTGTTATGGCTGAGGGTGTCGACATACTGGGCATGGCGCAGGCTGTCGGGGTTCACTTCGTAATAGTCGAAGTCACCCCAGCTGTAGGCGTATTCAAACTGTCCCAGACGGGTGCGGACCATCGGCATCAGCTCGTTGTGGGTGATGGCAAAGAGACGGTTTTCGGCCATATTGGCCAGCTGCAGCGCACGCACGGAGCGGCCTTGCTGTGCCAGACGGGCACAGGCACCATCTTTCTCTAGGAGAATCTTGCGCATGGCATCGTGGGTGTAGAGCGCATAGAGGGAGCTGTAGGTCAGCTCGTCAATATGTTGCAGACCATACTGGGTAGCGGCATCGAGCGAGGCGTACTCCTTCTGCAACTCGGCATCCAGCCAGCGGAGCTCGCCCAGCAGGTATTGCTCGTAGTGGTCGTCGACGGAGTCGATGCGGGCATGTAGGTAGCAGCGGAAGATGCGGATGCTTCTGACGAGGAAGGCATCGGTGCACCCCTCCTCGGCTCCTTGCAGGCAGCGCAGGGCTTCGGCCGGATGCCCGTAGTGGTCGTGGATGGCGGCGGCGGTGTAGCGCCATGGGGCCTTGTCGGCGTTCCGCCCGTCGGTCATCGCCCGCTCGCAGAGGTGCAGCAGACGCACACGTTGTACACTGTCGAACGCCATGCCGTACCCATCGTACCTGCTCCACAAATCGTAGTTTTCCAAGGAGTAGAGAAACTTCTGCAAAGTGGGTCGGAAATAGGGGTTCTGGGGATTGAGGTCATACAGGTATTCGCAGACCTGCTCGACATTTTCCATCACGTAGAGCAGCGAGGGTATGTCGCCCAGTCGGCGGTAGATTTCCAATGCCTTCTCGCGCTGTCCCTGACGCAGATAGCAACCAGCCACGTAGCCTTCCATCTCGTCGCGCAAGGTTCCCGCAGGCAGGAGGCTTCCACGTTGCTCCCAGAGGCGCACACACTCATCGTTGCTGCGAAGGGTGTAGAGCGACTTGGCAGCCAGCAGCAGGTAGCGGTCGGCATAACGCTGGCCGTCGTAGGACAACGCGCTGTTGGCTATCGAGTCCATCGTCACATCGCAGTCGTCCCAGCCGCAGCTGTAGTACCACGGCGAGAGCTGTTGCTTGCGCACCTCCTCGTATTCCTTGCAAAGGAAGAGATAGTCCAAGGCCTCCCGGTCGTCGGCGGCCAGCAACTGGGTGACGAAGTCGTTGTACCTCAGGTTGCATGAGTAGCCGAACAGGCGCGACATTCCCTGCCAGAGCCATGCCGAGGAATCGGCCATGCCACCGTGGCTGTACCACTGTTGCAAGGCCTTCCAGTCGTTGTAGCCATGATGATAGAGGGCATCGTTCACCGCTTCGGGAGTTACGCCTCCACCCACCTGCTGTGCCCACAGTTGGCAGTTGGCCGACACGAAGTTGCTGTGCCCGACGAGATAGTCTTTTTCCTGCCAATAAGGCATGATGCGGTAAAGGGATATGTCCCCCGGTCCAAAAATCCAAGGGCCGCAGGCCTGGGCAGTCGGGGATGAGGGCAGTAGTCCTGTCCCACCTAGGAGGAGGAGGCAATAAAGGCAAGTCTTTTGAATGTTTCTCATAACGGCTCAACTATTGGTTAAAGATGGATTCGACCTCTTCAAATGAGTAACGTGCCAGATTGGCGGAATCGAGATGAAAGAGCACTGTGGAACGCTTATGTCTGGGCAAGACACGCCCTTCGAGGGCTTTTTGCACCCGTTGTATGTCGGACACCTGTGCCCATTCCACCCGCAGGGTGTCGCCCGCCACTTCTGGCAGTTGGTCGGGCGGCACGAGATGGGAGAATGTTCCTGAGGGATGGAACGCCACGCCCCATCCGTAGAGGGGGTAGGCAATGTCTATCTGCCGTCCTTCTTTGGCCAGCGTGTCAAGCCATCCACGGGTCATGTGTCCGATATACGGTTCCACATCCTTATAGTCAAGTATCGAGTTGTGTGTCTCGCGGCTTTGCAGCCGACCTGTATTGTACATCATCAGCACATATTGGTCGCAGGTGGGGATGTTTTTCTTCTTTGTCAACAGGCTCAGGCGCAGTGTTGTGCTCACCTTCACGCTGTCCTCATGCGCCCTCTGGCAGAGGAAGTACACCAAATCCATTGTCGTCCAAGCACTCTTCTGACCGCCGTCGCAGTCAATCTGTACCTCGCTGAATTCCAACCCATGGCAGCGCATCATGGCACAGATTCGGTCATAAATGTTATGTGCAATATCGTAGGTTGACAATCTGTAATCGTCGGACATCGCATCCAGCGCCCCGTGCGAGACAAAGACGGTGGGCACCACCTCGATATCTTCGGGCAGCGGCTGCATAAGGCGCAGCGTGGCCACGGGAGCAACTCCTTCTTGGACAACATCCACATCGAACAGGTGCAGATAGATGCGCCCTATCTTATGTTCCTTTAAAAACTCTTGCTCCCAAGGCGTTGGGTTGTAGGTTGTCTTCCAGTGATAGATGGCTCTAGAGGGTTGGGAGGTCCCCACCCCCTTGTCCTTACGGCAACCCGCCGCCAGCAAGACGAGGCAACAAACAAGGATGACCGTAGGATTGAAAAAATAATGTCTCATACTAGTTTTTGATTAGCTTCCATATTAACGGCGAAAGCCGACAATAATTGTCCGCAAGAAAGCATATTTTTACTAAAGTGGGGAGAGTGACTATTGCTGCGTAGATAATTTTTGGTGCAAGGTTGCTTTGTTTTAGAAAAAAGTTGTATCTTTGCAGATGCAGGCAGAGAGAACTATTGTCTGCAAATTATTGAGAAAGCGCATTTTCGCTCTATTCCGAAGACGTGAAACTGGACACTTCACTTATTATGATATAGGAATAAAGGGAAGATGAATGCTCCTGTTGGATTGTATTATATACTATGATACATCCTTCGGTGGAGCAATTCACTGAACCTTATTTTTTATCATAGGGAGTCCAGCCCCACGTCTAAAGATTAGGTCGCATTGGATGGCTCCACTTTCTTGTATTGTTTTACCTAAAAGACAGAAATGTAGTGTCGCATGAGCCAAGGCACTGAAACTAATTGCTTTTTGCCTATGGACAAGAAACACAAATCATGTTATGACCCACCGAGGGTAGCTGTTGTCACCTTCAAGGTGGAGAATGGTCTAAATGCGTCGTTTGAGTCGCGTACGGCAGGGACGCTCCTTCCCTTTTGCGATGCCACGTGGGACGCGCCGTCGACTTCATCCCAATTAAGCCTATTCGGCGATGGAGACTGGACGGGCGGCTCGTCGTTTTCAAACAACAACAGTTTTGGTTCCAGCAGTTGGGACGAATGAGTATTAAGAATTAAAAAAGAGATTTATGAAAAAGCAACATATAAGATTTCCTTTTGTATTGGCATCTATCGCCATGCTGGCAGTGAGCTGCCAAAAAGAAGAAGGCACAGTCACCCTTGGTGCCGAGATTCAGAAAACCGTCAATAGCAGCACGAAGGTCTACATCAATGACCACACCCCCTGCTGGCACAACGGCGACGAGGTGTATATCAACAATGCCGCCTATCCCATCATGGCAGCATCGGGTGCGTCAGCGCGGATTGAGGACGTAGTGTCGAGTAGCTCTTATCGTGCCATCTTCCCTGCCAGCATTGTGCCTGAGGACTGCGACATCAGCAGTAGTGGCAGTGTACCAGTGACATTACCGTCGATACAGCACTACGAGTTGGTAGGTAGTCACCAGCGTGTAGACGTGCCAATGGGTGCCTATCTCACCAGTGGCAGCACTTTGCAGTTCTACAACCTTTGTTCGGTGGTGCGGGTAATTGTTAGCAACTCGTTGAACCAAGAGTTGACACTGAGACGCATAGAATTGACGGCCACCGCATCAGGACTGAGTGGAGCGGGTACCGCCACGGTTAGCGGCTCGGTGCATGACCACATCAGCATGTCCAGCACAGCATCTCACTCTGTGACACTTAGTTTTGGAGATAATAGTACGAGGACTGTGGGTGCCTTGGCAACAGAGACATTCGATATTGTGGTGCCAGAGTTCGACACTGACGATGTGGACATATCGATTTATACTACCGATGATAGGTATGTCGAAGTGGAGAAAGAGGATGTGGCATTGGCGCATAATACCATCACAACCGTGACAGCAAATGTTACGGCTTTGGCAGAAGTGCCTCATGCTGAATTGGTAGATGGACCTACCTTTAATAGTGCCATTCCATATGCCACATCGGTGGTGTTTGAATACAATAGTAACGTTAGTTCTGGTACATTGCTTTCCACTGCTAATTCTCCTGTACCAATCTATGGTAATTTAGATGGAAGAATATGGCGGGTTTCAACAAGTGACTGCACCATAAACGCCAATGCTAATAGTTCTTACATGTTTGCCGCAAGACTACATTATGATGATGCTGAAGGTGAATATTATTTTCATCCGGAGCTTGAGACTATAGATTTCGGGAATGGGTTCAATACCTCGAATGTGACGGATATGAACCACATGTTTGATAACTGTTCTGCCCAGACGATAGACCTCTCCAATTTCAACACTGAGAATGTGACAGATATGAGCTATATGTTTTCTCGCTGTTACAGACTGACGAGCTTGAACCTCTCCAACTTTAACACCGAAAATGTGACAAATATGCTCTTCTTGTTTGGAAACTGTCGAGCCCTGACGAGTATAGACCTCTCCAACTTCAACACTGAGAATGTGACGAATATGGGCGGAATGTTTTCCGGGTGTGAAAATCTGACGAGTCTAAATCTTTCCAGTTTCAACACTGAGAGTGTGACAAATATGGGCGTTATGTTTCAATATTGTACCCACTTAACATATTTGAATCTCTCTAATTACAACATGAGTAATGTGACTAATAAGTCTTCTATGTGCTTTAATCTTGCAATTTCTTCGAACTCTTGCACTATTATCTGTCCGTACTTAGTTGAGACAGCTATGCGAAGTGGTACAAACCTGCCCACCAGCGGGGTGACATTCACTTGGGTGAGACCCTAGACGAATAAAGAAAAGTCCCCAAAGGGACGATAGAACATAGGCAGGGGTGCAAACCCCTGCATAGAGGATAAGGACAACCAGAGCCCTGAAGGGGCGACAGAATATCTGTAGAAATAGATGTGTCGACCCTTCAGGGCTCAATATGATGGCACAATTGGTGCGGGGGTTGGCACCCCCGCCTGTAATCTTTTGTCCCTTTCAGGGACTTATGGCGCGTGGTGGGTGCATTTGTTGGGTGGTTTTACATTTCGCAATTTGTGATGGCAGGAGTGCCTGAAAGGCACGGGCAGATATAGTGTATGGCATCGCCATTCTAAAACGGTGATGATAGCGTCGGCTGCCTGTAGGGCTACTTTATTAGGCTGGTACAATGTGAAGGTTCTTGGTGGGGTGTTGCCTATGTTTTAGAAAGATTTTGGCGTAAAGTTGCCTATGTTTTAGAAGAAAAATACGTAAAAGTTGCCTATGTTTTAGAAAAAAGTTGTATCTTTGCAGTGTGTAAATAGAAAGGATATAATATGTATAGTAGATTGTTGATTAGTCGGTTGAGGGAATGGAAGAATGCCAATCAGCACAAGCCTTTGGTGATAAGAGGGGCACGACAGGTGGGGAAGAGTACGCTTGTACGCGAATTCGGTAAGGAGTTTGATGTGTTTGTGGAGGTGAATTTAGAGCTCTCGGAAGATGCCGAAGTGTTTCGCAGAACAGATGATGTGGAGGAGATATGGCGTTATTTGTGTCTGCGTAGTCACGTTGTATCCAATAAGGAGAAGCGGATGCTCTTGTTTATTGACGAGATACAGGAAGAACCCCGAGCGGTGGGGCTGTTGAGATATTTCTATGAGAAGATGCCATGGCTGTATGTGATAACGGCAGGTAGCAGGTTGCAGAGTTTGTTAAAGTCGCATGTGTCGTTTCCAGTGTCGAGGGTGGAGTATTTGAGTCTGCGCCCCTTTTCGTTTATGGAGTACCTTGCTGCCGCAAAGGGGGAGGAGTGGGCCCGGCAGGTGGAGGAATTGCAGGTGTCCTCCATCGTGCATGAGGAGATGGTGAAGTGTTTTAATCGGTATGCGTTGGTGGGTGGAATGCCTGAGGTGGTGAAGTCCTATATAGAACACGCCGATGTGGAGAGATTGTCACCAGTATTCAATTCTTTGATGAAAGGGTATAGCGAAGACGTGGAGCGGTATGCCAAGAATGAGGAGCAGGTGAGGATAATACGCCATATATTGAATGTGGCTTGGTTTTCGGTGGGTGAGGCAATTTCGTTTGCTGGCTTTGGAAATAGTAATTATACGAGCACGCAAATACATGAAGCTATGGATTGCTTGCAACGGGCCTACATTCTTTCGTTGAATTATCCAGTCACCTCTACCGAAGTACCTGCCCTGCCTGCCGTTAGGAGGGCTCCAAAGCTTGCAATGGTGGATATAGGCATTGCCAACTTTGTGGCAGGGATACAGCTGGAATACTTACAAAACAAGGACTTGTTGGACACATGGCGAGGCCGGGCTGCAGAGCAGATTGTAGCGCAAGAGCTTAGGGTGGTGTTGGATAGGCATTATAAGGACAATCAATATTATTGGATACGGGACAAGAAGGGAGCGACGGCAGAAGTGGATTATGTGTGGCAGCAAGACTCACAACTGATACCAATAGAGGTGAAGGCAGGCACCAATTCTCATCTGAGGTCTATACACAGTTTTGTGAACACGGCTGAGAAAAAGGTGACGGCAGTGAGGGTGTGGAGTGGGGAGTATCTGGTTCAGGACACCACCACTCCTGCTCCCAATAACAAGCCTTATCGGCTGATATCCATACCATTCTATTATGTGGGACAATTGGACAAGATATTGAGCCAGCATATTTTGGGATAGGAGCAGATGAAAACTGTAAACTAAGATGTTCTTTGGCGAGAAAATAAATTGTTCGGCAATAATATTATTATATATTTTGCGTTATAGATTGTTGTCCGTTGATAAGTAGATAAGTTTATACGGCTCACATCATATCAACGTGTCAACATATCAACATTAAATGTACTATGATTAAGGAAAATCTTGCTAAGGTGCGTTCGACCCTTTCCGACGGAGTGCGGCTGGTGGCCGTGTCGAAGACGAAGCCTGTGGAGATGCTGCAGGAGGCGTATGACGCTGGCCAGCGGTTGTTTGGTGAAAACAAAGCACTGGAAATGCGCGACAAGCACGCTGTGCTGCCGCAAGATATCGAATGGCATTTTATTGGCCATTTGCAGACAAACAAAATCAAGTATATCGCCGAGTATGTGAGCCTGATACATAGTATCGACAGCCTGCATCTGCTGGAGGCGGTGGACAAGGAGGCGGCAAAGCACGGCCGTGTGATAGATTGCCTGCTGCAGTTCCATATCGCCACAGAGGAGACGAAGTTTGGCCTGGATATGAGCGAGGCTGAGGCACTGCTGGAGTCTGCGGAGTTTGCCGCGATGAAGCATACCCGCATAGTGGGTGTGATGGGCATGGCGACGAATACCGACAACTACGACCTGGTGCGACAAGAGTTCCGCACGCTGCATGGCTATTTCGAACAGTTGAAGGCGAAATATTTTGCGGGACACGAAGAATTTAAAGAAGTGTCGATGGGCATGTCGCACGACTACCAGATAGCCATGGAGGAGGGTGCGACGCTGGTGCGCATCGGCTCTACCATCTTCGGCGCAAGGGACTACGGCATACCTGTAAACGACGTTTAAAAATGCTTGAGTATAAATACTCAAACAATCAAGCAATCAATAACTACTATTAGTAATAGTTTTACCTTTTAGTTTATTCATATGCATATATTTAAGAACAAAAAACAGCTGTTTGTCTCGTACCTAGTGATTACGCTGGGTATCTTGATATATACTTTCGGATGGGCGGCGGTGATGCTGCCAGCCAAGATTGTGGGCGGCGGAGTGAGCGGCATCTCGTCGGTGCTGTATTATGCCGTAGGCGTACGCCTGCCTATTGGTGTGATGAATTTGATAATCAATGCCATATTGGTAATAGTAGGCTTTAAGGTTTTGGGCTCGAAGTTTGGTGCCAACACGATCTATGGCATCATCATGTCGTCGGCCTGCTTCATCTTGTGGCAGCAGGTGCTGCATGTGGAGACGCTGTTCGACGTGAACCAGTTTGGCAGCTTTATGTGCGCCATCATTGGTGGTGCGCTCTGCGGCGGTGGTATCGGCCTCACCTTCGCCATGGGCGGCAACAGCGGCGGCACGGACATTATAGCCCTTATCATCAGTAAGTTTTACAACATATCGCCGGGTAAAGTGATTATGTATCTCGACATTGTGATTGTGGGCTGCTCCTACTTCGTGTCGCATAAGATTGAGAACGTTGTGTTCGGCTACATCGTAATGGTGACGATGACATACGTGCTGGACATGGTGCTGGACGGCAACAAGCAGTCGTACCAGATTATGGTGTTCTCTACGAAGAACAAGGAAATTGGCGAGACGGTGACTACCGAGGTGGGCCGCGGTGCCACCCTGTTGGATGGCGAAGGCTGCTACAGCCACCAACAGCTCCAGGTGCTCATCATCATGGTGCATAAGACCGATAAGCCCCATGTGATGCAGATTATCCACCGTATTGACCCCGAAGCATTTATCTCTGTATCGAAAGCACAGGGTGTATATGGTCGCAACTTTGAAAAACTAAAACTCTAATCGGCGAGTCGCCGACAACAATCAAGGCTGACGCACCCGGCGAGTCGGCGGCGACAATCCAGGTCGACGTAACATAACAATATATTACTCAAAATGAAACTAATATCACCTTCTCTGCTCAGTGCCGATTTCGGCAACCTGCAGCGCGATATAGAGATGCTCAACGAAAGCGAGTGCGACTGGCTGCATGTGGACGTGATGGACGGCGTGTTTGTGCCGAACATCAGTTTTGGACAGCCTGTTGTGAAACATATCAAGAAGCATGCCCGCAAGCCGTTGGATGTGCATCTGATGATAGTGGACCCCGGCCGTTATGTGAACGACTTCAAAGAGGCGGGTGCCGATATTCTGACGGTGCATTACGAGGCATGCACCCATTTGGACCGCACACTCCACGCCATCAAGGATGCGGGGATGAAATGCGGTGTGGTGCTGAACCCCGGCACGGCGGTCAGCCTGCTGGAGGACACGGTGCAGCTGTGCGACGTGGTGCTGCTGATGTCGGTCAACCCCGGCTTTGGCGGACAGAAGTTCATCGAGAACACATACAATAAGGTGCAGCAGCTGCGTGCGTTGTGCGACCGCAAAGCACCGCAGTGCCTGATAGAGGTAGACGGCGGTGTGAATGTGGAGAATGCGCCACGGCTGTTTGCTGCCGGTGCCGACGTGCTGGTGGCAGGCAATGCCGTGTTTAAGTCGGCCAATCCGCCGGAAACCATCAAACAATTGAAGCAGTGAGAGCCACGTTACACTTAGCCCCTGGCAAGGACAAGGCCGTCATGCGCCGCCATCCGTGGATATTCTCGGGTGCGGTGCGGAAGATTGCGGGCAACCCGCAGGAGGGCGACTTGGTGGATGTGGTTGCCGCCGACGGGAAATGGCTGGCTGTGGGGCATTACCAGCCCGATTCGATAATATGCAAGGTGCTGTCGTTCGATACGCAGCAAGTAGACGAGCATTTTTTCCGTGAAAGACTACAGAGTGCCATCGCCTACCGTGAACGCTTGGGATTATTTGGAATTGAGAATGAAGAATTGAGAATTGAGAATTATCCGAGTGCGGCAGCCAATTCTCAATTCTCAAATCTCAATTCTCAAATCACCAATGTCTTCCGCTTGGTCCATGCCGAGGGCGACTTCCTGCCCGGATTGGTGTGCGACTGGTACAACGGAGTGCTGGTGATGCAAGCGCACTCGGTGGGAATGCATAGGCTTTTTCCTATGCTCACAGAACTATTTGTCGACCTGCTGGGTAAGCATGGAATCAAGTCGGTCTTTGACAAGAGCAGTGCCACCGTGCCGGGCGGATGCAAGGATGGATATATCTGGGGTGATGAGCCCGAGGAATGGGAGATTTGCGAGCATGGCAGTAGGCTGCTTATCAACTTCTACGAAGGGCAGAAGACAGGCTTCTTCGTCGATCAGCGCGAGAACCGCAATCTAGTGGCATCGCTTGCCGAGGGGCAGCGGGTATTGAACTGCTTTGGCTACACGGGAGGCTTCAGCCTTGCCGCCTTGCGCGGAGGGGCGAGCTACGTGGAAACCGTGGACATCAGCAAGAAAGCCATCGCACTGTGCAACCGCAACGTGACGCTGAATTTCGGCGATGGGGCATCCCATAGGGGAGTAGTGGCTGATGTGTTGAAATATATGGAGGAAGTTGACAACCAGTTCAACCTCATCATCCTTGACCCGCCCGCCTTCGCCAAGAACCACCGCTCGCTGCAACAAGGGCTGAAAGGCTACCGCAATATCAACCAGCGGGCGATGGAGAAGATACGCCCCGGAGGACTGCTGCTGACATTCAGCTGTAGTCAGGCGGTGAGCAACGACGATTTTAAGACTGTCTGTTTCACCGCTGCCGCCAATGCCCATAAGCAGGTGCGCATAGTGCGCCAGCTGCCCCATGCCATAGACCACCCCGTCAGCATCTATCATCCCGAAGGGGAATACCTGAAGGGGCTGCTCCTTGAAATCGAATAGCATGAAACGCATCGGGGTCCTTCTTGTCTTGACACTCTTCTGCTACACCTCTATGCAGGCGCAGCAGCACCGTGAGCGATGGAAGGCTACAGACTATTTTCCAGAGCACCATTTTGTGCCACCTAATGCGAAAAGCTCTTGGGACAGCATCCGTATTCCCGACAAGGCGGGAGAGGTTGCATTCTATATGCGGTTGGCAGGACTTCAGCCATGGAAAGACACTTCGCGTGAGGAAGCCTTAACCTTGATACGTGCCTCCATGCTGCCGAAGTATTCCCACCCCATGTTTATCGAGGTGGCTATTTCTGATAACGGGGACGGAAAAATCAGTTTTAGACGTGGCAATGCTATCTGCGGCTATGTGGAGCATAGCACCTATATGGAGTTAAGCGACACGGGCTATTATGATGCCACTGAAGAACATTATAAGGGCAACCAGTGGACAGAAGGAATAATGGAAACCAAGGAGAGGTATATTACATCAGAACAGATGGATTCTCTGAACAGTCTTCTTGCCAAGGTTGACCTGCCACACCATCCACACACCACTTGCTGGGGTGGAGTCCAAACACCCTATGTGATTGAGTACAGCCATGGAAAGACATACAACGCCGTCTATGACGAGTGCAATTTTACCCCCCTTCGCACATTGGTCAACTACCTTGTCTTTCTGGCCGACACATCCTCTTTAGACAACAAGATTTATTATTCATGGGAGGGCGGCATCACCCCTGCACAGTTCCCCGGTGGAGACTCGGCATACAATGCCTTCCTTGCTGAAAACCTGCGCTATCCCAAGCAAGCCCTTGAAGCCCGTGAGGAGGGTAAAGGAACACTGAAGTTTATTGTGGAGCGCGACGGCAGCCTGTTTTTCATTGAAGGCTGTAAAGACAAGTTTGGTTTCTGCGATGAGGCCAAGCACCTCTTTGACCTTATGCCGCGCTGGCAGCCTGCCATGGACATAGGCAGATTTGTACGGACAGGCAGACCTGTGCGGAGCATGGTCACACTCACTATCCGGTTCACTCTCCCCGATAGCCTGCAGCCTGTCTATGGTTCCCCGATACTTGAGACTGCGCGCGACACCAACAAGTGGAAAACCATTTATGTAAATTACCGCCGGCTGTTGGCCAATCCGCAGAACCAAGAACACTGCTATTGGTTGGCTCGGCAATATTATGGGGAGTTCCTTTTGCCGATGAAGGCTCGGGTACCTACTGCTTTCGACTCCGTAAAGATTGAATGGGGCGAAGAAAATTGGGAATCTATTCTTGACAACACGCCTGTAGTTGAAGGTGCAGCCGACAGTGCCTTGCGCTATTTCTACCGTGCCCTCACATCCACTCAAATTGTCGATGATGAAAGAATCATCGATATGTATCTGCCCATCCGACAACTGGAGGAGTATCTCAACCTGCCATACAATCCCCTGAACAAGCTGCCCTTTGACACCGTGCCGGGAATCCACTATCCCTATTCATACTTCATAGGCCTGCCCGCCGACGGACACCTTGACTCGACTGTGGATTATATTATTGATGTATCCTATAGTGATTCATATTTCTGGGTGAAAGCCTTCTCTCAATATCTCACCGCAATGTCCGAGCCAGTGCTGTACGACAGCACTCTTACACTCGGCGATACCGTCTTCCGCTTTGCTTTTTACCCATCTTTCCATCCACCGCTTTGCTTCCGTGTGGAGCGTAGCGGGAACAAGGTGATGCTTTACTGGACTAAGCTCGACTACACCATTGATGAACATACTCTGTCTGGCACGTATAATCCTATCCAAGGCAATCGCAATCTGAGCAAGCAAGAATACCGCAAACTGATGCACATTTTCTCTGACTTAGACTTCGACCACAAGGGTCATATCAACTACATGCCAATGACTGACGGTGCCCAGTGGGTCATCGAACGTCTCACAGCCGACACCTTCAAGGCATACTTCACTAACTTGTGCGGCATGAAAATTGATGCCCTTTATTCATACCTCATCTCCCTGGCCGGCATCGAGGCCGACTATGCCTCTGAATACTGCAATTAGTGAAAAAACAATAAACATATATACTTTAAGCAATTTTTTAGCGTTAATTAGTACAAATTCTTGATTATGGAACTCGGATATCAGAAAATAGACCAATACGACCAGCAGTGCGTTGCCGAGTTGGCGGAACACTACAAGGCCATCTTGAGGCTTTTGGGTGAAGACCCCGACCGTGAGGGGTTGCTGAAATCCCCTGAACGCATTGCCAAGGCCATGCTTTTCTTCACCAACGGCTACGACCTCGACCCCAAGGAAATACTGCGTTCTGCCATGTTCCATGAGGACTACAAGCAGATGGTGGTTGTGAAGGACATAGAGCTTTACTCTCTTTGCGAGCATCACATGGTGCCCTTCGTAGGCAAGGCCCACGTGGCGTATATTCCCAATGGCACCATCGTGGGGCTGAGCAAGATACCCCGCGTGGTGGATGCCTACGCCCGCCGCCTGCAGGTGCAGGAACGGCTCACCAAGCAGATTAAGAACTGCATACAGGAGGTGCTCAACCCACTGGGCGTAGCCGTGGTCATCGAGGCTCAGCACATGTGCATGTCGATGCGCGGCGTGCAGAAGCAGAACAGTGTCACCACCACCAGCGACTTCACCGGCGCCTTTATGAACGACCCCAAGACCCGCGAGGAGTTTATGCACATCATCGGTGTGGACCTGCATTGATTATTGATGTTAGAAGTAAGAGCTACGAACTAAGCAGTTTTTCAACCCATAAAACATTCTTTCAACCCATGAAAAAGACTATTTTTCTCTGTCTGGCATTGCTGGCTATACAATGTTCCTTTGCTCAGCTGACCCACACTGCCGACGGTTCGGTGGATGAGAACGCCAACAGCATATTGAAAAAGGCTGCCAACAAGATGTCTGGCACCATCAGCTTCACCGTCACCATTGTGAACTACGACAGCAACAAGAAAGAGACCTTCCGCCAAAAGGCCGACATACTCTACAGTGCGCCGCGCTACAGGGTCAAGGCTGGCGAGTTGGAAATATACTGCGACGGCAAGTCGGTATGGCAGCTGAACAAGAACGCCAAAGAGGTGGTGGTAAATCCCATGACCGATTCGGACGACGACCTAACCAACCCCGCCAAGATGCTGGCCAACTACACGAAGAACTACCGCGCCAAGTTCATCCGCGAGGAGGAGGACGGCACTACCATCATCGACCTCCAGCCCAAGAAGAGCCGCACCTACCACAAAATCCGCCTCTATATCGACAGCAAGAGCGGCCAACTGAAGAAGTTGGAACAGCACAACTACGACTCCTCCCGTTGCGCATATACCATCTCTAACCTAAAGAACACCAAAGCCGCTGATGCCGATTTCACATACGATGCCAAAGCCCATCCCGGCATCGAAGAGGTGGATATGAGATAGCCATGCTATTAATAGAGCCCTACATGCTATGATAAAAGAAGTATATCTAGAGAATTGGAAGAGTTTCTCGCCATCCAGATTATATATTGACCCCCTAACCGTCTTAATTGGCACAAACGCATCGGGAAAGTCCAATCTACTGGATGCACTCTGGTTCTTGTCACACTTGGCTATGGGACATTCTGTAGAATCCATCTTTAAGGACATTCGGGGAGGTAAAGAATGTATAATACAGATGTAGCAGAGTATTTTAGCAAACTAGGTGAAGTGGGAATCTTATCTGGCGACAAAGGGCTAAAAGCATACCAGCCGCAACAAGCCGTGTACGTTCCCCGCCGCAGACAAACCAATTACAAGAGATGAAATCGATAAACACACTCCTATTAGAGACTGCCACGTCGGTCTGCTCTGTCGTCCTTGGGCGTGACGGGAAGATTGTCAAAGAAATCCATTCCGACGACCCCAACGCCCACTCGTCACGCCTGTCACCTTTCATCGAACAGCTGATGAAGGAGTGCGACATGGAGCTGCGCCAGCTCGATGCCGTGTGCGTCTCGTCGGGTCCCGGCAGTTACACAGGCTTGCGCATCGGGGTCAGCACGGCCAAAGGCATCTGCTATGCCCTCTCCATCCCCCTGCTCTCAGTCCCCACCCTACAGAACATGGCAACTCAGTATTATGTGCAGCACCCCGACTACCAAGGAATGGTCTGCCCAATGATTGATGCCCGCCGGATGGAGTGCTACACCGCCATCTACGCCTCCCCCACCCTCGCCCTCAAAGAGGTCAGTGCCGACATCATCACCCCTGACATCTACGACGAATACCTGAACCGCGGCCTAGTGACCTTCCTTGGCGACGGGGCCGAGAAGACCCGCGCCCTTTTGGGCAGACATCCCAACGCCCGCTATGCCTCGGATTTCCGCATCTCGGCGACAGGCATGCTCCCCATCGCCATGCAACGGCTGCAAGACGGACAGAAGGAAGATGTGGCCTATTTTGAGCCTTTCTACCTCAAAGACTTTGTGGCAAAGAAGAGCACTGTCAGAGGGCTAAAAGAAGTAAGAACTGAGAGTTAAGAACTATGAAGTGGGGTGCGCCAGCCAATTTTAATTTGTAATTCTTAATTTTTAATCATTTCCATGCTCAAGTACACCATCAAACGGCTCCTTTACGGCCTCCTGGTCCTGCTGGGGGTGGTGACCCTGGTGTTCTTCCTTTTCAATATCCTGCCTGGCGACCCTGCCCGTATGATGCTGGGGCAGCGGGCCGATGCCGAAAGCATCGCCGTCATCAACCGCGACCTCGGTCGCGACAAGCCTGTTGGGACTCAATACCTCAACTATCTCAACGACCTGCTGCCCATCTCGCTACACAACAATGCCGACCCCGAGCACTTCTTCTACCTCAACCCTGAAAAATACACACCCTATACAACACTGCTGAAGACAGGCAGCACCTCGGTGGTACTCAAGGCACCCTATCTGCGCCGCAGCTATCAATCTAAACGTAAGGTCTCCGAGATTATCGCTACTGCCTTCCCGCAAACGGCGCTGCTGGCAGTGGTTGCCTTGTCGTTTGCCCTAGTCATAGGCATTCTCTTAGGTGTTCTCTCTGCCATCTATAAAGACAGCTGGATTGACCGTCTCACTCTGGTACTCTCCACTTTGGGGATGTCGCTTCCTTCATTCTTTGCCGCCATACTCATCGCCTGGTTCTTTGCCTACGTGCTGGCTGACTGGACCCATCTCAACATGTTCGGCAACCTCTACACTGTAGACGACTACGGCACCGGCGAATACCTCGACCTTAAGAACCTCATCCTCCCTGCCCTCACGCTGGGTATACGTCCGTTGGCGACGCTCACCCAGCTCACAAAAAACAGCATGCTGGAGGCCCTTTCGCAGGATTATATCCGCACCGCCCGAGCCAAAGGCATCCCCGAGCGTCGCGTCATTTTCCATCATGCCCTCCGCAATGCCCTCAACCCAGTCGTCACCTCTGCCTCGGGCTGGCTGGCGGGACTGCTGGCGGGTGCCGTGTTCGTGGAATACGTCTTCGACTGGAAAGGCATGGGCATCGTCATCGTCGACGGATTAGACAAATACGACTTCCCCGTGGTCATGGGTTCAATCCTCTTCATCTGTGTCCTGCTGATTGTCATCAACATCCTCACCGACATCCTTTATGGTATCCTCGACCCCCGCGTGAGACTAAAATAAGTCTCTCCGCCGCTTTTCTCTTACTTGGCACAATAAAATGTGCCAACATGCGTTATCTTAAAGACAAAAATCCGAATAACAAACAACTCAAAAAGCACTTATTATGTTAGAAAACACTGGTACACCGTTCAACGCCATTGCGGGCGACAAACATCTGGGCATTATCCCATCTATGGCCAACCGACACGGCCTTATAGCCGGAGCTACTGGCACGGGCAAGACCTGTTCGCTGCAAAACCTAGCTGAGACTTTCAGCGCCATGGGTGTGCCGGTGTTTGCCACCGACATCAAAGGCGACCTTACCGGCGTGAGCAAAGCCGGTGGCGGTAACGTGCACTTCGAGAAAAGTATCGAAGACAACCGCTTGAAAGAATGCGGCTTTGAGTATAAAGCCTACCCTGTCTGCGTGTGGGATGTGTTTGGTCAGGAAGGGCATCCGCTGCGCACCACGGTGAGCGAGATGGGTCCCATACTGCTGTCGCGCATCCTGGACTTGAACGAGATACAGAGCGATGTGCTGAACATGGTGTTCCGCATCGCCGACGACCAAGGGCTGCTGCTGCTCGACCTGAAGGACCTGCGTAAGATGCTTGAGGAGGTGGGCAACAACCGCACACAGTACATCACCGCCTACGGCAACATCAGCATCGCCACCATCGGCGCCATCCAGCGCAGCCTGCTGAGCCTCGAGGACCAGGGAGGCGACCAGTTCTTTGGCGAGCCCGCCATCGACATCTACGACTTTATGCAGACCCGCCAAGGGCGCGGTGTCATCAACATATTGGCATCGGACAAGATCGTCAATTCGCCTAAGGTGTACACCTCGTTCCTGCTGTACCTGCTGAGCGAGCTGTATGAAGAGCTGCCCGAGGTGGGCGACTTAGACAGGCCTAAGCTGGTGTTCTTCTTCGATGAGGCACACATGCTTTTCAACGGCATCAGCAAGTCGCTGTTGGAGAAGATCGAACAGATCGTGCGGCTGATACGCTCGAAGGGCGTGGGCGTGTACTTCTGCACACAGAATCCTGCCGACATCCCCGACACAGTGCTGGGACAGCTGAGCAACCGCATACAGCACGCCCTGCGTGCCTACACGCCGCACGAGCAGAAGGCTGTGAAGGTGGCAGCCGACTCGTTCCGCACTAATCCCGAGTTCGACACCTCGAAGGTGATAACCGAACTGGCAGTGGGCGAAGCGTTGGTGTCGTTCCTCGACCCGAAGGGCATGCCCTCAATGGTGGAACGTGCCAAAGTGCTGCCTCCAGAAGGGCAGGCGGGTGCCATCACCCCCGACGAACGCCAGCGCGTCATCCAGACCTCAATGGTGTATGGCAAATACGACAAAACCATCGACCGCGAATCCGCCTACGAGATACTGACCGAAAAGCTACAGAAGGAGCAGGAGGCCAAAGAACTGGCGGCACAACAGAAAGAGGCGGAGAAGCTACGCAAGGAAGAAGAGAAACGTCAGGCCGCCGAAGAGCGCAAGCAGGCTGCCGAAGAGCGTAAACGCAAAGCCGAGGAGCGCGAACGCCAGCGTGCCAAAGAGAAAAGCCTAGGCGGCAGCCTACAAAAAATGGTAGTCACCAAGGCCAAGCGCGAAGCCGTGAACGCTGCCTTCAAATTCGGCCGCGGACTGCTCGGGTCGCTGCTAAAGGGAAAGTAAGAAGTTGAAAAGGTTCCGCTTCGCATAATAGTTTAAAAGGTTTAAAAGGTGCACACACCTTTTAAACCTTTCGCTCTAGTATAAAGTATGACTGATTTTTTTCCAATCTTTCCCATTGTCGCGTCCCTCCGGGACGCTGAGTAGTAGGGTTTTCGTTGACCCCACACTGCGTTCCTTGTGTGGGGTTATTGAAATTCAGCATCTTCGAT
>JAFWOP010000106.1 GCA_017545365.1 Bacteroidales bacterium | reverse complement strand
GTCTTCTGCTCGACGCGGAAGTTCTCGACCGTCCAGTTCACCTTCTTGATCGGGGTGTAGATGGCGTCCACGGGAATCGTGCCGATGGGCGTGTTCTCGTCACGCATCTCCTCGGCCGGGACGAAGCCGCGGCCCTTGGTGATCGTGAGGGTGATCTCCAGTTTGACGGAAGGCTCGAGAGAGCAGATGTGAAGCTCGGGGTTCAACACCTTGAAAGAAGACAATCCCTTGGAGATGTCCTCGGCGGTAAACTCCTGCTTGCCGCTGATCGTGATGTTCGCCGTCTCGGTGTCCACGGTGTCCACCATGCGGCGGAAGCGGACCTGCTTCAGGTTCAGGATGATATCCTGCATGCCTTCGATCACGCCGGGAATGGTCTGGAACTCTTCGTCCACACCGCCGACCTTGATCTGCGAGATGGCGAAACCTTCCAGAGAGGCGAGGAGGATGCGGCGGAGGGCGTTGCCGATGGTCTGTCCGTAGCCGGGCTCAAGCGGCCTGAACTCGAAACGACCCACGGTATCCGTGCCTTCGAGCATGATCACCTTGTCGGGTTTCTGAAATGCTAAGATTGCCATAATCGATGTTTCTTGGTGTTAAATTCGGTTATTTGGAGTAGATGTCGACGATCAGCTGCTCGTTGATGTTCTCCGGAATCTCGGCGCGGGCCGGGATGTTGAGGTACTTGCCCACGAGGGTCTTGGGATCGAACTCCAGCCAGGAATACTTGGTGGCGGAAGCGACGCTGTCCTGGATGACCTCGAGGCTCTTGGAACGCTCGCGGACGGCGATGGTCTGGCCGGGCTTCACCTGGCAGGACGGGACGTTGCAGACGACGCCGTCGAGGGTGATGTGGCGGTGGAGGACCAGCTGACGCGCAGCGGGACGGGTGGGAGCGATGCCCAGACGGTACACGAGGTTGTCCAGGCGGGACTCCAGGAGGAAGAGCAGGTTCTCACCGGTCTGGCCCTTCATGCGGGCGGCACGGGCGTAGGTGTTGCGGAACTGACGCTCCAGGACACCGTACATGTACTTGACTTTCTGCTTCTCCTTGAGCTGGGTGCCGTACTCCTTCACTTTCTTGCGCTTGGAGGCGAGACCGTGCTGTCCCGGAGGGGTATTTCTCTTTTCGAAGGTCTTGTCAGGGCCATAGATGGGCTCGCCGAACTTGCGGGCGATGCGGGTGGTAGGACCAGTATATCTTGCCATGGTACTTCTTCTTTAAGATGATTAGACTTTACGGCGGCCCTTCGGACGGCAACCGTTGTGCGGCATCGGGGTCACGTCGATGATCTCGGTGACGATGATACCGGCATTGTTGATGGTACGGATGGCGGACTCACGACCGGCACCCGGGCCCTTCACATAGCACTTGACCTTTCTCAGGCCCGCGTCGAAAGCGGTCTTGGAAGCGTCCTCGGCGGCCATCTGGGCGGCGTACGGAGTGTTCTTCTTGGAACCGCGGAAGCCGCACTTACCGGCGGAAGACCAGCTGATCACCTGACCCTGGTTGTTGGTGAGGGCGACGATCACGTTGTTGAAGGTGGAGGAGATGTGGGCTTCGCCCGTAGCCTCGACCTTGACAACTCTCTTTTTGGTTGTAGTAGCTTTCTTTGCCATAACTGTCAGTCTTTACTTGGTGGCCTTCTTCTTGTTAGCGACGGTCTTCTTCTTACCCTTACGGGTACGGGCATTGTTCTTCGTGCTCTGGCCGCGCACGGGCAGGCCGCTGCGGTGACGGATGCCGCGATAGCAACCGATGTCCATGAGGCGCTTGATGTCCATCTGGACGGAAGAACGGAGTTCACCCTCGATCTTGTATTCGTCGTTGATGAGGGTACGGATGGCAGCGATCTGTTCGTCGTTCCAGTCGCCGACCTTGATGGTGGGGTCGATGCCACAGGTGGCCAGGATCTTGCTGGCGGAGCTGCGGCCGATACCATAGATGTAGGTCAGACCGATCACACCATGTTTGTTGTTGGGTAAATCAACACCGGCTATTCTTGCCATATCTTTGCTTAACTTTTTTGGTTACACAATTTTATCCCTGACGCATCTTGAACTTGGGGTTCTTCTTGCAGATCACGTACAGGCGGCCTTTGCGCCGGACGATCTTGCAGTCTTCGCTGCGCTTCTTGATGGATGCTTTGACTTTCATAGTCTTATCTTTTTTTTATTTGTATCTGAAAGAAATTCTTCCCTTTGTCAAATCATAAGGCGAGATTTCAACCTTGACCCGGTCGCCGAGAAGGATATGGATGAAGTGCATCCTCATCTTGCCCGAAATGTTGCAAAGGAGGATGTGCCCGTTCTCCAGCTCCACGCGGAACATGGCGTTGGGGAGGGTTTCGATGACTACACCATCCTGCTCGATAGCTACTTGTTTGGACATGTAAAAATCACTTTTTATAATTTAACATCAGTACTGTCTTTCTCGATGAAATCGAAGGTCGAAAGCTGTTCAGCCCGGCCTTTACGGACAACAACCGTAAGCTCGTAGTGAGCCGCGTTCTTGTGATCGGCGGTGTGCACTGCCCAACCATTTCTTGCAAGGTACACACCTCTGCCGCCTGCGCAGATCATCGGCTCGATACAGATGACCAGTCCTTCGGCAAGACGGGCGCCGTGGCCCTTTCTCCCGTAGTTCGGGACGCCGGGGGCCTCGTGCATCTCCTTGCCGAGCCCGTGGCCTTCCAGCTCACGGACGACGGAGAAGCCATAACTTTCCGCATACGATTGCACCGCGTATCCGATGTCGCCGGTCCGGTTTCCGGCCACCGCCGCTTCGATGCCCTTGTACAGGGACGCCTTGGTGACGTCCAGGAGTTTCCGGGTCTCGGCGTCCACCTCCCCTACCGGGAAGGTGTACGCTGAATCCCCGTTATATCCTTTGTACAGGGTTCCGCAGTCCACGGACACGATGTCGCCCTCCTTGAGGACATAGTCGGACGGAAAACCGTGCACGACCACATCGTTGACCGAGATGCAGAGCGCGGCGGGAAAGCCTTCGAAACCCTTGAAGGAAGGAATGGCACCGTGGTCACGGATAAAGGTCTCGGCCACCTCGTTCAACTTCTCAGTTGTCACACCGGGGGCGACCCACTTACCGACCTCCGCCAGTGTCTTGGACACCAGCTCTCCGTTGATCCGCAGGAGTTCGATTTCTTCCTCAGTTTTCGGCCTTACCATTTTCGACGCTGTGATTTCCTTTCAAAGAACTTACATTCCGGACCGTCCGGTCAGACGGCCGGTCTTCATCAATCCGTCATAGTGGCGCATCAGCAGGTAACTCTCAATCTGCTGCAGGGTATCGAGGACAACGCCCACCGTGATGAGGAGGGATGTGCCGCCGAAGAAGCTGGCAAACTGGTTGTTGATGCCGAAGATGTTCGCGAACGCAGGCATGATGGCGATGAAAGCCAGCGCGATGGAACCCGGAAGGGTGATCCGGTCCATGATCTTGTCGATGTAGCTGGCGGTCTGCTTGCCCGGCTTGACGCCCGGGATGAAGCCACCGTTCTTCTTCATGTCCTCGGCCATCATCGTCGGGCGCGCCTTCGTGCAGTTCCGCTCGATGGCCTACGGCTACAGGGCAGCCTTCAAGCTGTTGCAAAACTACAGGGTGCTGCACGATTGCATGACGCTACGCCAGTACATCCAACGCTGGGCTCCGCCCATCGAGAACAACACGGATGCCTACGTAGGTAGCGTGGCCCGTACGGCAGGCGTGGGTGCGGATACGCTCCTACCCTCCCCCAGAAAGGCTAAGGCGCTATGGGTGAAGATTGCGGCCGGCATGCACCTCGTGGAGAATGGCATGATGCCCGTTACTTCCCAAATCGAAGAAGGCTGGGAACTGGCGTTCGGGGTGGTATAGAGAATGTAACTTTGTGTGTTGACTTAATTATTAATAGGTGTTTGACCCCCTGCAAACGTTAACGTGCATTTTTTGCCTGTAAAGAGTACAACGTGCTGGAAATCGTATTAACTTTGCACCCGAAAGACAAACTAATAATTTAAAAACAAAGGAACATGGCAAAGACATTCATCATCGGAGACCGCGAGAAGAACGAGTGGATTTCCGTTTTCGACAACAACAAGAAGCAACTGGAGTTCAAGAACCAGATCGGCGAGGCTAAGACCTACGACCAGCGCCGCTCGGCAGAGGTTGACCTGAAACTGCTGCAGGAGACTGGCTTCTTCGGCGACCTCCGCGTGTATCTCTTCGAAGAGGGCAAGGCATTCGTTGCCGGTGAGCGCGACGGATTCCTGCCCTGATGCCAAGACCACACATATCTACTACGACAAGATAAAGAGGGTGAGGACAGCGTTCCCCACTCTCTTTTTTTTACACAAATAGGCTCGTGTGTGCAATACAACGTCCTCAAACTCAACTTTTTTGTTAAATTTATCAAACAAAAGAAACAACGTATCGGGAAAAAGTATAATTTTACGGCGATTTATAGAGAATTACTTTTTTACTAATTTTTTAATAACTTTATCACTATGAAGAAATTATTTTTTATGGCTTTAGCCGTTGTGGCTATCTCTTTCGCAAGTTGCGGTAACAAGGCTCAGCAGAAGGTTGAGGAAGCAGTTGACTCTACCGAGGCTGTTGTTGAAGACGTGAATGCTGCTGCCGACGAGGCTATCTCTGCCCTCACCGAGCAGATTGAGAAGAAGGATGCAGGCGCTCTGCAGACTACGCTCGAGTCTATCAAGGCTAAGATTGCCAGTTTCATCGCTGCCAATCCCGAACTGGCCAAGGAGTATCTGGGCAAGGTTCAGAACTTCCTGAAGGAGAATGCCGACAAGATCAAGGCCGTTATTGGTGACAATGCTGCTATCAGCTCACTCGTTGATGGCATTACAGCTCTTCCTTCTGAGAGTGTTGACGCTCTGATGGGTGCCGGCGACGCACTGAAGGCTCTGGGTATTGACGCTTCTGCCAAGGCTGCCGACGCCGTTGAGGGTGCAAAGGATGCCGTTGAGGGTGCTGCCGATGCTGCTGCCGACGCTGTGAAGGATGCCAAGGACGCTGCTGTTGACAAGGCTAACGAGGCTGTTGACAATGCAAAGGAGAAGGCTGGCGAAGCTATCGACAACGCTGCTGCCGACGCCAAGAAAAAGCTCGGACTCTAATCTCCCTGCTATACAAAAATTAATAAAAGCCATGCTTCCCGCATGGCTTTTTTGTTGTTCTGGGCTCAGATTGCTCGGATTAATGTAATCGTTTACACTGAATAACTGTTAATAAAATGAAAAATTTTCGATTGTTAACGGACACAATATTTAAAAGCAAAATTTTGTAAGAAAACTTTTTGGTATTTTAAAAAAAGATAGTTACCTTTGCATCGTTATCCTGAAAACAATCTTTTTACCTTAAAAAACTAATACCTATTGGAGATGTGAAGCGATCAGCTGTGAAGCTAGTCGCTTTCTTTTTGCCCTTTTCGTTCCTCTTTTTTGCTAATTCGTATTTAATAATTTGTGTATGTCGCGGATTATGTGTAATTTTGCCGTTAAAAGTTAAATACGTTGACAACAGAAATGAACAGATTCCCATCAAATATAGCCAGGCATGCAGCCATCATCATTGCATGCGTAACGATCGTGGCCTGTGGCAGCCACCGGAAAATAGAGAAAGACAGGCCCACACAGCCCGCCATCACTCAGAAACCAACCACCAAACCTCAGCCAAAGATAGAGGAGAAACCCGTACGCCCACCCTTTGTAAAGAAGCACTTCACCACCACTTCGGGCACGAAATGGGGCGACATTGACTATGAAGACGAGCCCTGGGTGAGCAACACCTCGCGTCCCATCGAGATCACCCGCGGCCTGCAGAATCGCCACTTCGCCATCTGGCAGAGCCACGGCCGATACTACGACCGGGAGAAAGGCTTCTGGAAATGGCAGCGCCCACAACTCTTCGGCACCACCGAAGACCTATACACGCAGACCATCGTGGTGCCCTATCTGATACCGATGCTCGAGCTGGCAGGCGCCAATGTGTTCACGCCCCGCGAGCGCGACTGGCAGAAGCACGAGGTAATCATTGACAACGACGACCTGCAGAGGGCCGGAACCTACACCGAGAGCAGCAGCCAGCATCCCTGGCTGAAAGGCGAATGGAAGGGTTTTGCCCGTCACCAAGGCGTGTATCACGATGGCGAGAATCCCTTCGAGGCAGGTTCCTACCGTCAGATAAAGGCAACGAAGAACGAATCGGCCAACATACTCTATTGTCCCCGGATTCCCGAGGCAGGCAAGTATGCCGTCTACGTGAGCTACCAGTCGCTTCAGGAGAGCGTGCCCGATGCCCGCTACGAAGTGATTCACCAGGGCATCAGCACCACGTTCAGCGTGAACCAGCAGATGGGCGGTGGCACATGGGTGTACTTGGGGACTTTCGACTTCGATGAAGGATGCTCGTTGGAGAACTGCGTGCGACTGAGCAATCAGAGCAAGCACCAGGGACTGGTCACGGCCGATGCCGTTCGCTTCGGAGGCGGCATGGGCAACATCGAGCGGGGCGGCGTGGTGAGCGGACTGCCCAGATTTGCAGAGGGTGCCCGCTACTATGCGCAATGGGCCGGCATGCCCTACTCCATCTATGGCGGCTATCAGGGGCAGCACGATTATAACGACGACATCAACACACGCTCGAAGATGACCAACTTTCTGGGCGGCGGCTCGCCCTACATGCCCTCGCAGGAAGGACTCGGCGTGCCCTTCGAGCTCTCGCTTGCCGTGCATAGTGATGCGGGCTACGCGAAAGACTTTACCGGACTGACGGGCTCGCTGGGCGTATGCACCACCGACTACCACGACGGACTGCTCAACAGCGGCCTGTCGCGCCAGGCATCGACCACGCTGATACGCGAGCTGTTGAACACCGTGGAGAACGATCTGAGCAAGAAATACGGCCAATGGGTGGTGCGCGCACTGTGGGACAAGAACTATTCGGAAACCCGACTGCCCGAAGTGCCCTCGGCCATTCTCGAAATGCTCTCACACCAGAACTTCCCCGACATGGTGATGGGCCAAGACCCCAACTTCAAGTTCACCCTGGCCCGAAGCGTATACAAGGCGCTGCTGAAGTTCTCGGCATCCACCCATGGCAAGAGCTATACGGTGGCACCGCTTCCTCCGCAGTTCCTGAGCGTAGAAATAGGGAGCGACAACACCGCCATACTGAAATGGCGCGAGACGGTCGACGAGCAGGAGTCAACGGCACGTCCCACCTCTTATATAATATATCAGGCCATCGGCACGGGGGGCTTCAACAACGGAACGGTGGTCGACGGCACCTCAGCAAAGATAAAGCTCCAACCGGGCATCGTCTACAGTTTCAAGATTTCAGCCGTTAACCGCGGCGGCGAGAGTTTCCCCTCTGAAGTGCTCTCCACCATCTGTCAGCCTGAAGCCAAGCAGACGGTACTCGTGGTGAACGGCTTCCACCGGCTGGCAGCCCCGGCCATCGTGAACAACGACTCCCTGCAAGGATTCGACTTCAACCGCGACCCTGGCGTGAGCTACATGCGCACGGCCGGATGGTGCGGCCGTCAGGTCGACTTCAACAAGCGCGGAGCCGGAATGGAAGGTCCCGGCGCACTGGGATACAGCGGCACGGAATGGCAGGGACAGGTGCTCGCCGGCAACACGTTCGACTATGTGCGCACCCATGCCAATGCCATCAGCCATGACAAGACGCTCAACGTGTGCAGCTGCTCGTCGTATGCCATCGAGAGCGGCAGCGAAGACCTGGGCAAATACCATTGCGTTGACCTGATACTCGGACTCGAGAAATACGATGCACGCCAGCTGGTCTACTACAAGACCTTCACGCCCAAGATGCAGCGGGCGCTGGCTGCCTATGCACGAACCGGCGGCGCCATCCTGGTGAGCGGTTCGTATGTGGGCTCAGATATGACTTCCGATGCCGAGCGCAGCTTCCTGAGCAGCCTGCTCCATCTGGAATGGGTGGGCAACCAGCTGAACAACCCCAGCGGACTAGTCAACGGACTGGGAACAAACATGGAAATCTACCGTCAGATAAACGAGAAGCACTATGCGGCCATCGCGCCTGAAATCATCCAGGCAACGGGCAACGGATTCTCGGCCATGACCTATTCCGACAACACCTCGGCCGCCGTGGCCTATCAGGGCACCGACTACCGCGCGTTCACCATCGGCTTCCCCTTTGAGTGCATCAAGAGCCCCTCGAAGCAGGCCAGCATCATGGGCGGCATACTCAGGTTCCTGCTGCCATAAGTCTATTAACGACCATAACCAATAAAACCATAGCATCATGAAAATTCAAGCCAACGCTTCAGGTACACGAAGCATCGAGGTAGAAGAAAAACATCTGCAGACGCTGAAGAAATATGCCCTGCTGAAAAACCTTATCGACAGCAACGGCATCATCGACGAGCAGGTGCTCGACAAGCTGAAATACAACTGCCGTTCCATCCTGGAAAGTCAGCCCACGGTAGACCGTGAACTGATGGACCTCTGTCTCGACGTGATTTACAACACTAACATGAAGGCCATCGGTCTGCACAATCTCGTCAAGCTGTATCTGGAATGGGGAGCGGAGAATGAGAAGCCTGAAACTGACTGATTTCCTTCCTACCACCAAAAAGGAAGTGGAACTCAGAGGATGGGATGAACTCGATGTCATCTTGTTTTCTGGCGATGCCTACGTGGACCATCCTTCGTTCGGAGCAGCCGTCATCGGACGTGTTCTGGAGGCCCATGGCTATCGCGTGGCCATTGTGCCGCAACCCGACTGGCACGGCGACTTCCGCGATTTCAAGAAACTGGGCCGTCCAAGGCTGTTTTTCGGAATCTCGCCCGGCTGCATGGACTCGATGGTGAACAAATACACCGCCAACCGCCGCCTGCGTTCCGAAGACGCCTACAGTCCCGACGGTCGTCACGACTGCCGCCCCGAATATCCCACCATCGTTTACTCGCAGATACTCCGCAAGCTCTATCCCGACGTGCCCATCGTGCTGGGAGGAATCGAGGCCTCGCTCCGGCGCCTCACCCACTACGACTACTGGCAGGACAAGCTGATGGAGTGCATCCTGATTCCAAGCGGTGCCGACATCATCAGCTACGGAATGGGCGAGAAAACCATCCTTCGCATTGCCGAAGAACTGGAGAAAGGGCGAAGCATCGGCTCCCTGCGCGAACTCCCCCAGACCGTTTTCCTTTCAAAAGAGAGCGAAATACCCGGAGGCATCCGCGAAGACGACATCGTGCTGCACTCACACGAAGAATGCCTGAGAAACAAAAAGGCCGAAGCCGAGAACTACAGGCATATCGAGGAGGAATCCAACAAGATACATGCCCAGCGACTGCTTCAGAAGGCGGGCGACATCTACGTGGTGGTGAATCCCCCCTACCCTCCGATGACCACCCAGGAGCTCGATGCCTCGTTCGACCTGCCCTACACGCGCGTACCTCATCCTAAATACAAGAACAAGCGCATTCCGGCCTACGAGATGATCAAGCACTCCGTGAACATCCATCGCGGATGCTTTGGCGGCTGCGCCTTCTGCACCATCTCAGCCCATCAGGGCAAGTTCATTGCCTGCCGCTCGAAAGAGAGCATCCTGAAAGAAGTGAACGAGGTGAGCCAGCTGCCCGACTTCAAGGGCTACCTGACCGACCTGGGCGGACCGTCGGCCAACATGTACGGCATGCACGGCAAGAACCCGAAAGCCTGCGAGCGGTGCAAGCGCCCCTCGTGCATTCATCCGCAGATATGCCCCAATCTGAACACCGACCACTCGGCCCTGCTCGACATCTATCACGCCGTCGATGCCCTGCCCCAGATTAAGAAAAGCTTCATCGGCAGCGGTGTGCGCTACGACCTGCTGCTCCACCGCAGTGGCGACGAGAAGGCCGACCGGGCAGCCGAGCAATACACCCGCGAACTGATTACCCGCCATGTCAGCGGACGGCTGAAAGTGGCTCCCGAACACACCTCCGACAGCGTCCTCTACCTCATGCGCAAACCGTCGTTCCGCCTCTTTCAGCAATTCAAGCGCGTCTTCGACCGCATCAACACACACGAGAACCTGCGCCAGCAGCTCATCCCCTACTTCATCTCCTCCCACCCGGGCTGCCGCGAGGAACACATGGCCGAGCTTGCCGTCGAGACCAAACAGCTCGACTTCCACTTGGAGCAGGTGCAGGACTTCACACCCACGCCCATGACCATTGCCACCGAAACGTGGTACACCGGCTACGACCCCTACACCCTCGAGCCAGTGTTCAGCGCAAAGACACCCCGTGAGAAGCTTGCCCAGCGGCAGTTCTTCTTCTGGTACAAGCCCGAGGAACGCCGAGGCATCGAGCAGTCGCTCCGACGCATCGGGCGGCCCGACCTAATCCGTAAACTTTATGATGGAAATAATAGAACAACAACTCGTTGGCAAGAAGAGCCAGGCGACGTGCGAGGACGGAATCGTCGCGACGAACGCCCACATGGCGGTGATAGACGGCAGCACCAGCAAAACAGCCATAAGAATAAACCCCGCCGAAAGTAACGGGCGCTACTGCATGCAACTGGTCAGCCAGACCATTGCCAGCCTGCCGCCCGAAGCCACTTGCCAGCAGTTCTGCACCATTGTCACCCAGGTCATTGCCGGGGTTTACAATCGTCTCCACATCTCCCCCGACATCATCAGGCAGCATCCCGAACGTCGCCTCACATGCAGCGCCGCCGTCTATTCCCCCCATCATCGTCAGATATGGCTCATTGGCGACTGCCAGTGCCTCGTTGATGGCGTGCTGTTCGAGAACAACAAGCCGCAGGAAGCCGCCAATGCCCAGAAGCGAAGCCAGTATATACTGAGCCGCCAGCTGTCGGCAGAAGAGATTCTGAAACACGATGAGGGACGCGACTTCATCCTGGCCGACATCATCCGTTCGATGCAGGACCAGAACAAGACCTACACCGTCATCGACGGCACCCCCATCTACATGAATGGCATCAAGACGATTGATGTTTCCCGTGCCCGCGAAATCGTGCTGGCCACCGACGGCTACCCCTTCCTGAAGCCCACGCTCGCCGAGAGCGAAGCCGCGCTCCGTGAGTTGCTCCGCCAGGACCCCATGCTGGTCACGCTCTACCAGGCCACCAAAGGCATCATGCAGGGCAACTGCAGTTTCGATGACCGGGCTTTTTTACGGGTAAAAATCGAAGAAAATGAGTGAAATTCTTCATTTATTCTCATCTTCAACTCACTTTTAAGTTGCATAAAAATTCAGACTTCAGCCGCCTGCTTTCTTCTGATGGGTAGAAGACGTGCTTCCGTCCAACGCAAGAAAGGCTTCTAAAGTTCAGATGAAAGGCTTCTAATGGTCAGATAATACGCTTCCAAAGGTCAAAAGTAGAAGAAAACAAGGCAAAATGAAAGGCTCCTGAACTGCAATTAAGCATGTAAACCAAGGACGTATCGGCTCAGAACGTCCTGTTTATCGGTGTTCTCCGAGCAAGCGATTACAGGATTACAGGATTACACCCCAAATTATG
>JAFWOP010000004.1 GCA_017545365.1 Bacteroidales bacterium | reverse complement strand
CAGTTGCCTCCAAGATTACCATGACGCTCGTAGTAAGCCTCAATGTAGTCGAGATAGCACTCGGCGGCGCGGAACAGCGGCACGGCCGTCGTCGTGTAGTACTGCTTCTGCTGAGTGCCGTCGCTGCTGAGCCACTTCTTCAGGTCGTAGCCGGTCGTCGACTTTTCGTTGCCTGCTATCCAGAGCTGCGGGCGATAGAAGTAAATCGTGTCGTTCACATACTTGCCTGTCGTCGGGTCCTTCTCGGTGTTAATGAAGCTGCCTGCAGCACGCACGGTGGCCGTCAGGCGCTCGTCGCGCCCCAGCAGTTCCTCGTAGGTGGTCTGGTCGCCCTGATAGCCACTGCCTTCCACGTAGATGGGCAGGCCGTTCTTCATCAGGAACGTGTTCACGGCAGCACGCGTGACGCCGCAACCGCCGCCATTCTTCAGGAAAGCCGAGCAGCTATGGGCAGCGACGCCATTCTTATAATAGCGTGCCAGAATGACTTCATCGTCGTCGGCAAACTGCGTCTCCCAATTCGTGAACATGCCTACATAGTCGTTGTCGAGGCTGCGTTCGTCGGCCACCTTCGCTGCGTATTCTATCACCTTGTCAAGGAAGAAGTTAACCTCGTTTTCAGCACTGCCGGAGGCAAACTTGAAATCGGGCCAGGACTTTGCACCCACCCACTTGCTGTTGCCCGGCACGAAGCAGGTACCAGCATGATACTTCTCCCAGGTGGCCTCAAACAATGCCACGCGCGATATCAGTGCGTAAGCCGCAGTCTTGCAGAGGCGGCCTGAAGCAGGAGCTTTCGGCAACATCAGTTCGGCTGCCTTCTCAAGGTCCTCGATGATGAAACGGGCCACCTCGTTGCGCGGATAGCGCTTGCTGGCAGCCGCGAGCGCAGCCTGGTCGTCGGAGAGCAGCCCCGTTAGGATGGGGGCATCGCCGAACGTGCGGAGCAGGCGGAAGTGGTCGTAGGCCCTGAACCAGTAGCCCTCGCCTACGTAGTGATTAGCCAGAGCCTTGTCGTCGCTGATGCCGCCAATCGTCTCCTCGGCCTTTTTCAGGAAGAAGTTGATGGCGCGCAGATTCGAGAAGTACCATCCCGACGCACCTTGAGCCACGGTCTTGTAGTTGCCGTCGCTCAGGAAGATCGACTGGTAGCCGTTGCCGGCCTGGTTGTCGCTCTTGATGTCCTGCGTGTACAGACCGCCCCACAAGGTGTTGTTCTTGGGCAGCATTTCGTAGAAGGCATTCACCGACAACTGGTAGTCATAGGCTGTCTTGAAGTAAGAAGCCTCACTGCCGTACGACAATGGTTCGCGCTGCAGGAAGTCGTCACAAGATGCCAACATTCCCGTGAGCAGCAGCAAAACTATTCCTATATTCTTTTTCATATTCTTATGCTTTTATATTGTTGGACATGATTAGAACCTGACATCAGCACCAATAGAGAATGTACGGTAGTTCGGATAAGCCTTACCGGCACCCCAGTCGCTGCCGTTGAGAGCCTCCGGGTCGAATATCCTCAGACTGGTGAACGTGAGAAGATTCTCGCCCGACACGTAGAGCCGGCAGTGCTTGATGATCTTCTTGGCAGCGCCCTTGAACGGTATGGTGAAGCCCAGCTGCACGTTCTTCAGGCGGCAGTAGGCAGCATTCTCCACGTAGCGGTCGCTCACCTTGATGTTGTTTCCGTCAATGCGCAGGCGACCATAGAAGGGTTCCGTATTCGCACCCAGCTCGCTGCCGGCAAAGCGGAAGTAGTCGAGATGTTCTTTGTAGAGCGTGCGCTGCCATTCGGCGGCAATACCCCAGTAGGGAGCAGAATTCGTGAACACGAAGTCGCGCTTGCCGATGCCTTGAATGTAGACGCGGAAGTCAAACCACTTGTACTGACCGTCGAGCGTCACAGAATAAGCATAGTGAGGCGTGCTGTTGCCGATGCGCTTCAGGTCGCCGTGGTCATCCAGCGTGTAGCTGCCGCCATCCACCTTTCCGTCGCCATTGAGGTCGGCATACATGATGTCGCCGCCGCCCCATTTGCTGCCAAGTGCCGACTGGTCGGCCACTTCCAGATGGGCGTTCATCTCGTCATCACTCTTCGAAATGCCCTTCACCTCGTAACCCCAAATCTCGCCCACGGTTTTTCCTTCATACCAGTAGGTGCCGTTGCTGGCATTGGTGCACTGGCCGGTGGAGTTGTAGTACTTCGTAATGACCGAATTGTAGTCGGAGAGGCTGAATCCGATGCCATAGTTGAATTTGTTGATGTTGCCGTGCCACTTCATTTCCAACTCCCAACCACGCGTGCGCAGCGTGGCATTGTTCGTCTTGGGAGCCGCAGCTCCATAGAGAGCCGACAGGGCGGCCGCAGGTCCCACCATGTCCTTCGTCGTGCGCTGGAACAGGTCGAACGAACCCGACAGTCGGCTGCCAAACAGTGCGAAGTCTACGCCGAAGCCCGCATTCTCGATGGTCTCCCATGTGAGCGAGGTGGAATAGGGCGAATAGACGGGCAGCATGTTCACCTGGTCGCCACCGATGACGACCGACGAGCCCACGTCCTTCATCTGCTGATAGTAGGGATAGCACGAAGTGGTGTTCTGGTTGCCCAGCGTTCCGTACGACCCACGCAGCTTCAGCATGTCGAGGAACGATTCCTTGACCGTCTTCATGAACGGCTCTTCAGCCACATTCCAACCTGCCGACACCGACGGGAAGTAGCCCCAGCGTTGGTCGGTGGGGAAACGGGAAGCGCCGTCAGCGCGGAAGTTCAGCTCCAGCAGGTAGCGGTACTTATAATCGTAGTTCAAGCGGGCAAAGAAGCCCATCGATGCCCAGTCCTCCTGGTAGTTGGTGGGTGTCATCTCGTGCCTGATGCCCTCGTCAACGTATTCCTTCGTTGCCTTGTCCACATACTTTGAGTAGTAGTAGCCCGTGCGGTCGGTCTCGCGCTTCCAGTACTCCGTCTGCTCACCCAGCAGGAACGTGAAGTTATGAGCATCGTTCAGCGTGAGCTTATAGTCGGTATAGACATTGTTGCCGAAGAAGTTGACCTTCGTCTCAGCATCTTCCTGATAGGTCTCACCATAGTCAGGAATGACGGAATAGGTACCGTTGGCATTCACGGTGTGCTTCGGGTCCACACCCTCGTTCACCAGCATATAGCTAAGCCGGCCGGAAGGCATGTGGAAGGGCAGCGGGTTGAAATTACGGGAATATGGATTCCATTCCAGGCGACTGTTGACCTCTACATGAATCTTCCAGTTCTTGATGGGCTCAATAATCAGGCTACCCTGGTTGTAGAGCTTCTGTGTGCGCTTGTTGAGTCTTCCGCCATCTTTGACGGCAGGAATCATTGAATCCTCAGAATACTCACCACTCATCGAGTTGATGACAGGCACCACCGAGGCGCGGCGACCCAGATTGTGATAGAACAGTCCCTGGTCGTCGATGGCCGACGGCTTGTCGTAGCCGTCAGTGGCATAACGCACGCTGTAACCTATCGTCACTATCTTGTGTGGCTTGTACTGGAACTTACCGGCGATGTTGAAACGCTGATACAACTCATCTGCATAATTGTAGAGACCTGTCTGGCTCAGATAGTTTCCGGAGATACGATAAGTCAGCTTGCCCACGCCGCCACTCACCGCGAGGTTGTGTTCGGTCGACACCGTCTTGTCCTTCACATACACGTCATACCAGTTCGTGTTGCCGAAGAGAGCCTGATTCTTAAACCACGTGTCCAGTTCGCGGTAGTAGTCGGTGTTCTCCGTCGACGAACCGTCCATATAGGCCTTGATTCTCTCTATCTGCCTGGAACTGAAAGGAGCGTTGCCACCCGAGTTGATGTAGGCATCGTTCATCATGTAGGCAAACGTCAGACCGTCTACGGGGTTCGGAATGTTCACCGGCTGATTGATTCTCACGTTACCCGAATATTGCACCTCGGGCACTGCGCTCTTGCCTGCAGAGCCACTCTTTGTTGTAACCAGAATGACGCCGAACGGTGCACGCGAACCATAGACGGCTGCGGCTGCGGCATCCTTCAGTACCGACACGTTCTCGATGTCGGCAGGGTTCAGTGTGCTCAAGTCGCCTTCCATACCGTCGATCAGGACGAGCGGCGAAGAATTGGAACCATCGCCCAGGTTACCCACACCACGAATGTTGATATTCATGGCCGTACCAGGAGCACCACCAGCATCGTTGGTGATGTTCAGACCGGCAATTGCACCCTGCAGCGACTGCACGGCATTCACCGTAGGACGGTCTTTCATCATCTCGTCGCCAATGGTCTTGACGGCTCCTGTGGCATTGATTTTCTTCTGTGTGGCAAAACCCACAATCACGACATCGTCGAGCCCCACTGCCGAGGAATGCAGGGTGACGGTCACTTTGTTTCTGCCTCCCACCTGAACCTCCTGCGGCTCAAAGCCTACGTACGATACGACCAGCGTGGCCGATGACTTGGAAACCGTCAGGGCAAAGTTACCTTCAATGTCGGCAATGACACCATTCCGCGCATTTCCTTTCTCAACGATGGAAGCACCGACGGCTGGCTCACCTTCATTGTCGAGCACAACACCCGTTACCTTGTGCTGAGCCATCATTGCTACTGATACGAGCAAACAGCTCAGAATCGTAAATAATCTTTGTCTCATAGCGTGTTCTCTTTACGTTTACTAGTCTTTTTCGCCTTTCTGACCAAATACGAAATGGTACATCACCGTTGAATCGGAAGTGAAGATGTACTGTTCGGCCTTTTCAGAACGCGACTTGTTCTTGTTGCGCGTAGTGCGGAAGTAGAAGTAGCCGTCGCCACCACCGTAGAGCGAAGTGCCGTCAGTCTTCAGGTTGTAGTTGAAGAACCACTGCGTCTTCTTGGGCTTGAACTGCGGAGCCTTCCACAGCGCGTTGCTCGTGATGTGCACGGTGAATGTGTCGGCATGAGATGGGAACGTAATCGTGTCCATCTCGTAGTAGCGAGCCACCTTACCTGTCTTGAAGTAGATGGTGTCGTAGTTGATGACAATCTTACCATCAGGGCCAATCACGGGTTCGCCATTGGCATCGAAGGTTGTGTCATTCCTGGTATAACTGCTTACAAAAGCAGTATCCTTCTCACTTAGCACTTTGAAATCGTAGGTGATGCCATCTACTTTAGAAAGTGCACTCGCAGGACTGAAGCCTAATGTGGCTTTGACACTGAAATCGCCAGGATTCTCGAATTCCTCCTCACAAGCGACAATGCCACATAAGCATAATCCAATGATAGCGAAATAAAGAATTTTTTTCATGATTACGGATGATATTTGTTGTTAATATAGTTTATTCATTTTCTCCGACACCCTTTTCCCTTGTGAGTTTCTGCCTTTTATGATGTAGAAGCCACGAGGCAATTGGGCTATGGCCTCCTCCTTGGTTGCGGCCTTGCTGACCAGCACGCCAATCAGGTTGTAGATGCTGACCTCACCTGCCATCACCGTCTCGTCGCCGGTCAGACGCATGTCCCTGACGCCTAAAGATGCATCATACGGCTTGACATCGACATGTGTGACGAGTGTGTCGACATTGGCATTCAGCGCATAGCTGCACCATTTTGCCAAATTATACTGATGCCTCACTGGCACATCATTTCCCATATCCCAGTAGAAGATGCCGTGATACTGGTTGTCAACAACATGCTTGGCACGCTTGTAGGTTTGCAGAGGGCCTGTGAAATAATAGGTCAGACCCGTGGCGTCAGTCCATGAGTCCATTTCTTCGTTGGGCGTGAAGTCGCCCTCCATCATGCCGTTGCGTACGCCTTTGATGATGGAGCTTGCCATCGTCCCACCCGTATAAGGCCCGGAGGTGGTTGTGCTGTACGAGGCATAGATTTTTTCTTTTGCGTAGCCGTAGTTTTCCATCGCCGCGAGCGTAGACCTGAAGTTGCTCATAGAGAACCAGGTCTTTTGCGGGCCGTATTGTTGCACGGTGAAGGCATCCACAGCACCCATCTTTGCTGTGGGATATTTATAGTTGTAGGCATGAACAGAGACTTCAAAGCTCTTTCCTTCGGGCAACGCTGCACGAATGGCTTCAGCAAGCAATCCGTAATTTTGCCAACTGCTCGCCCACTCAAGGTCGAGTTCCACGCCGTCGTAATGCTCGCTCAGCAGGGCAAGGTCGGCGGCAAAAATCTCACGCCGGCTCTTGTTGCTGATAGTGTTTTCCCATCCGTTATGGCTCTTCACGGAAATGCGGAACCTGGCACCACGATAGCCTTTATATGCTGATTTCATAATAGCAAGCCACTCGTCTTGGGAATAAAGGTCATAGCCTGGGTCATCCTCTTTGTCAAATCGCCACAAGCTGTTGTAGCAGCGCATCTGTTCTGCAGTAACCTCCCCACCAACAGCCGGCATCCGGAATCGGCCTTCCATGTTCGCCTTGATCTCGCTGCTGTCGAAGGGGCGGTTGTTCCAGATCATGATGTCGTCCATCTTACCCTTTAGTCCTTCGCCTATGTAAGCTTCGAACTGGCTGGTATTGGTAGGTCTGTTGTCGGCAACAGGGTCGCTCATGCTGTTCTTTCCTAAACTCATGGTGCCGTTATATACAAAACCGAACTGTTGCGAGGAAGAAATCGACGTACGGCTGACTATTGCAAAATGCATCCACTCTCCGACGGCCAATTTGCCTGCGTGTCCATAGTCGCGGCCATCGACACGCACAAAGACCTGTTGCCCCTCGGCGTCACCCAGGCGGATGCTTAAGCCCTGTGTGCCATCCTCATTTTCTTTGCGGAAAAGATAAGCTCCTTCCGTCCATTCGTCGAGGTATAGCCAGCATTCAAAAGCATAGGCATTGGTGGCTTTTCCATTGCTGTCTTCTGATATGAGCATAGCATTCTTGCCAACACTCATCTTGCCATTTCCATTCAACGACAGCACACCGTTTCGCCCTTCAAACTCAGCCAGCCGTTCGCAGTTTTCTAACGTTCCATGATTACAGGGAGTGCTGAATCGCAGATGCCCGTCTTTGAAAGATTCAATTCCTAATATAATAAGATCGTTGCTAAGCAGATACTGCTCGCGAGGAATGCTTCGGTCATAGAAACGCTCGTTGTTCGTATATGCCCCGTGGACGAGATAGGGAAGTCCTGTGTTGTCAGTAACCTTCGTTTTTTTTGCGTCGCCATTGAGTATGCCATGATAGTTATATCCTATATCATGGGTATACAGTCCCTTGTAATCAACAAGGTTTTCACAGAGATCCTGATCCATCTTAAAATAAGCCACCAGGTTGTCCCAATCGGGATTGAACTGATTGATGGTGGTGTGACGGAAATAGTCGAATTCGTCGGAAAGCGCAATCTTCCAGAAGCGCATTTCATCAATGCGTCCATTGAAGCCCTCGCCTATGACGAGCCCCGTAGCAGTCTTGGGGATAGCCGCCAAAGTTCCTGAACCACATTTCACAGCGTTGGCATAGACCTTGGCTGCACCCTCATTGCAGAGCAGGGTCACCTGAGCCCAATTACCTACCGAAAGTTGTTTCTTGGCAGTTGCTTTCAAGCTAGTCGTTCCAACAGTGAAAACGATACTGCCTTCTGTGCCTAAACAGGCTGAGAAGTTGTCGCCGCTTTTAAAGATGACAGCTCCCTCATTCCATTCTTGAGGACAAATCCAGAACTGAAAAGTGTAGGATTTTTGCTGCTCAATCTCCACCAGTTCACCGCAATGCACACTTCCTTTGCCTGAGAAACTCAAGGCAAAGTTATCTACCTGTGCTTGCGCACATAGGGTTGCGAACAACCCAATGACACATAGAACCAGCGACCTCTTCATATACTGAAATAGCAAATAAGGTAGTAGGGACTCCCCCCTACTACCTTATCATCATGTAATCCTATTACTTAACAACGAACTTAACACTCACACCGTTAATCTTGGCGATGTAAGCACCAGCTGCAAGCTGTCCCTGAGTACCATCGAGGACTCTCTTGCCATCAAGCGTGAACACTTCAGCTCTCTCAAGTGAGACAAACTTACCATTCTTCACATCGAACTTAGCGGCGGCCTGAACAGTCTTAATGGCATCAGTAACCTTGTTGGGATCCGGATTCCACACCTCATAAGTACGCTTATGGTTGGTCTGGCTCGTGAACTCCTCTGAATCTTTGGTGTAATCGGTTGTCTTGAACGTGAGTTCCTTAATGAAGAGCACCACATTGCCGAAGGAACCGCCAGTCCATAACTTTGCCTTCACAGCGTTTGAGTAGGGCCAATCCTCGGTATCCTTCGCCAATGTCTTGACAAGCGTTGTAAGACGCAGCCAACGAGTGGGATCGTAAATGGCATTCTCATCGTCATCGACTACGAGGTCGCCCTCTTCGTCATACTGGCAGAAGTCCGTGATCGTAAGCGTGTTGCCGTCCCAGCCATTAGCGTTCTGAGGAGTTACGTCATTGGCCGCTGTCATGTGGTAATAGTTGGCCCAGATGACCTGGTCAGGAGCTGTGTTGTTGGCCCATGCATTCACAACAATGTCTGCCTGGACAATAGCTGCTTCCGGGGTTGTCGACGGGTCGGTGTACATGTTAATCTGCATTTGGCCGAGGCCTTGCTCAGGCTGGTTCTTCACAGCACCGAGGCCAGCGGCAGCGTATGCCTCATTAAGACCTTCCATGCTTGCACCTGTGAGAGCGAGTACGTGACCTACATTACCGCCGAGGTCGACGATACAAGTAGCGTTCATTCCTGCATTCACATCCGAGTTGGCATTAATCGTCACAAAGCCTCCGTTAGGTGCTTCAGCTTCAATAGCTGCGGAGCTCATGGGAGGAGTGTTCCACGTAGCATCTGAGTGCTGCATGATAAGCTTCTCGCCAACTTGGCGCTGCGAGAACTTATAAGCATCAGGTGTGAAGTCCATCTGTGCATTCATTGTCACAGAGAATGCTGCCAAAGCAGTGAAAAGTAAAAATTTCTTCATAATGTTAATGTTTAAATTAGTAAAATAGTTAATAAGAAACTCTCCTTTTGATGAATGGTCAGCAGTTATTTGAGCCTGCTGCCTGTCACAGTGTATTCTCTGCCATTGTGCAGAATGACGAGGCGGTTGTCTCTTACCACTTTCCTGACAGCTGACTCTCGACGCTGGTCACCCTTCGTCCAAAGCCCGCCATCTTCCTCGATAGAAGCTGCTTGAGCATCTTCGACGGTTATCAGCTTCCACCAGGCCGAGGCCTTGCTGGTGCCTGAGGTGGAGACGATGTAGTCTTTCTTTTCATTGAGGATGAGGGCTCGGCTGCCATCGACAAAGGTGGCGGGATAGGTGTCCTTGGCATAGTCGAATGCCACACCCTTTTCTTCATCGCGAAGAATATAATAAGGTACACCATCTTCACCCAACGGAATGGCCTTGTTGTTGACGGATTGGCTCATCACCCACTTCTGCGACTGCGTACGGATGTATTTCTTCGTTCCTGCATCCATCGAGGGGAAGCAGAACAGGGCATCCGGGTCGGGATTCTGGAAGTCGATGTCGGTCGTGCCG
>JAFWOP010000105.1 GCA_017545365.1 Bacteroidales bacterium | reverse complement strand
TGACAAGGCTGTCGCCCACATACTTTGCTATCTGCTTGGTAAACTGGGGGAAGTAACGCTCCCACGGGCTGTTGGGGTTGTCGAGACTGATGCCATTGCTGACAACGATAAGTGTTTTCTTGCCCTCGAAGTCCACGAACAGATGACGCAGTGCCTCGGCGTTGAAGTTGACATGATAGGAGAAACCCTGACATATGAGCAGCCATACGGCATCGGGCGAGAGCACAAAGGGACGGTGGTCGGCATAGGCCTGATGCATGCCGTCGAAGAAGGGATGGGGCAGTTGCACCAAGGGCTGCGAGCAGCGATTGTGCGCCACGAATTGTACATTCTCTTGGTCCATGTCATACATTGTTTTGCAGATAATCTTGTCGTAGCCAACGGTCGGCAGGGGTTTGTCGGGTGCTTTCAGTTTCTCAATGTCGATGATGATGCGCTGCGTGGGCACAGCCGCGGTGTCCTGCTGCAGGGCAGCCAGAGTGTCGGTGGTGTCATCCGCCTTGCTGCTTCCATTGTTGGAACACGCCACCAACAAGATGGGCAGCAATGACATTAAAATGATTATCCGAGTTCTGTTTCTCATAATTGTTAGGTAATAAGTTTATGACTAATAAGGTTATTTCGTAAGCGTTTAATCCATATTATTTATTAGTTATCAATACTTAAGCGTCATTCCGACCAAAACTGAATCCACTTGCGTTCGTCGGGAGGAAGGGTTTCGAGGTCGGGAACATAGGTGCTGTCGGGGACATACCAGTCGGTAGAGTTGTAGAAGGCCTGAAGCGCGGTATTCTTAAAGCAGTAGCCTCGTTGGGCGAAGGGGAGGTTACGGAGAATACGACGCTGATCGGGGGTGTATGGGTCTTTCAGGCTCGGCACCTCCCAATCGTTGGTATAACCTTTGAAGAGTTCATCAACAGAATATTGATAGAACACTGGTCGGTAGAGGTCGAGTTCTCCCAGCGGATGAAAGTCAGTCTTGTGGAAAAGCACCTTGCCGTGCCTGATATGAAACATGGCAGTAGGTTTCATACCATTTATCTCTGAAGGGCGTTCATTCATACGTCCAGCACCTTGTATCTGCCACTCGGAGAGGGAGTCGAAAAAGTAGGATGGGATGTAGAATGACTGGCAGTCGCCCATGTCGAGGATGAGGGTGAAGTCGTCAATCTGGTGATTTGCCCAACGATTGGCGGCAGTGAGGACGTAGGGGAGATAGTAGCTGTAGCCTGCCACGACGGAGGCTTGGTAGCGATAGGTGTGGTGGACGATGTTGATGCCGGGCTGGAAATGGGCATTGAAGTGGTAGGCATAGCAGATGCCCGCATTCCCGTAGTACTCGGAATTGCGCAAGCTATCGAGCTGTTGCCACACATCAATAGTCTGGAAACTGCCATTACGGTAATATTCGGGCAGGCCTGTGCGCTCTTTCCAAATGCTGGGCTTGAAATAATCCACGTGTGCCACTTCGTAAGCAAGGTGCTTGCTGTTCATCTCCACGGTGAAGTCGAAGATAAAGGGGTGGTTGGGCAACGCCTTCTCATAAACGGCGGGGTCATAACAGGGGTAAGGGTCTGCAGCCTCGAAGCCTACCAAAAGGTCTTTGGCTTTACCCGGATTGTAGAACTCATAGTATACATCCACATGGAACTGGTCGCCCACACGGGTGATGGTAAGCACCTCTTTACGGACGCTGATGTCAGTTTCAGTGATGGGGATAAGGTGATTGCCATTGGCATAGTAGACACCATCGTTTGCCACCACACAGAGGGGGAGCAATAAGAGCAAGGTGAGAAGCAGACGTTTCATAGGCGTTTCAGCTATTATTGGTTCTCTTCGTTGTCTTGGTTCAACTGTAATCTTCGAAGATTTGTATCTAGTTATGCCTTAGTCATGGTTTACTGCCTTTTTCTATTGTCCCCAGCTGTCGCGGTCGAGGCTGCGATAGGTGATAGCCTCGGAGAGATGTGTGGTGGTGATGTTGGGGGTGGCTTCGAGGTCGGCAATGGTGCGGGCAACCTTTAGTATTCTGTCGTAGGCGCGGGCGGAGAGACCCAGACGCTCCATGGCAGCCTTCATCAGCTCCTGACAGGGGGCGTCGAGCACACAATACTGGTGGAACAGCTTGCCGCCCATCTGCGCATTGCAATGGATGCCGGGATGTCCTTTGAAACGTTCAGACTGTATGGCTCGGGCGGCAATGACCCGCTCGCGGATGACGGCACTCGGCTCGCCAGACTTTTTCTCTGCCAGTTCGCGGAAGGGAACTGGGACAACCTCAATCTGCAGGTCGATACGGTCTAACAACGGTCCTGACACCTTACCCATGTACTTCTTGACCGCACCCGGCGGGCAGGTGCAGGCCACTCTAGGATGGTTGTAGTAGCCACAGGGGCAAGGGTTCATGGCAGCAATGAGCATGAACGAGGCAGGATAGTCGACCGTCATGCGGGCGCGTGACACCGTGACACGGCGTTCCTCCATAGGCTGACGAAGGACCTCCAACACCGAGCGTCGGAACTCAGGCAACTCGTCCAGAAAAAGCACCCCATTGTGGGCCAGGCTTATCTCACCGGGCTGAGGATTGGAACCGCCACCCACAAGGGCCACATCGGAAATGGTGTGGTGGGGTGAACGGAAAGGACGCACCGCGATAAGCGAATCCTCCTGCTTCATCTTGCCCGCCACACTGTGTATCATGGTGGTTTCAAGTGCCTCTTCGAGGCTGAGTGGGGGAAGAATAGAGGGCATACGTTTGGCCAACATGGTTTTACCACTGCCCGGAGGGCCTATCATGATGACGTTATGCCCACCTGCGGCAGCTATCTCCAAAGCCCTTTTGATACTCTCCTGCCCTTTCACATCGGCAAAGTCGTAGTCATAGTGGTTGAGATGGCTGGCGAATTCGGCTCGTGTGTCCACTATGGTTTGGTCTATAAGGCGTTCCCCATTGAGGTGGTCAATCACCTGCTTGACGTTGTCGGCCCCATATACTTCCAAGTTGTTTACGATGGCCGCCTCACGCGCGTTCTCCTTTGGCACAATAATGCCTTTAAGCTTTTGTCGGCGTGCTTCAATAGCAATGGGGAGCACTCCTTTGATGGGTCGGAGTGTGCCATCTAGGGAGAGTTCTCCCATGATGACATATCTGTCCACATCGTCTGCCCGCATATTGCCACTGGCAGCAAGTATGCCGATGGCAATAGTCAAATCGTATGCTGCCCCCTCTTTCTTTATGTCAGCAGGGGCCATATTGACCACCACCTTCTTTCCCGGAATGTGAAAACCATACTGGCTGATGGCTGTGGCAATACGCTGTTGACTTTCACGGACAGCATTATCGGGCAGTCCTACTATCGAGAAGTTGACCCCCATGTCTACACTTACCTCCACCGTTACAAGCAGGGCGTTCACGCCACAAATGGCACTACCAAACGTCTTGACCAACATATACTTATAAAATTGAGAATTGAGAGTTGAGAATTGAGAATTGGCTACCTCTTATCGGCACCTCTCAATTCTCAGCTCTCAACTCTCAATTGTCTTATCTAGATTACTTTAGTCCGAGTTTTTTCTTTACAAGAGGCATGATGTCGTCGCTGTCCTGAGAATAGAGGACGGCACCCACACCAGCATCAAAGATATAGGTATAGCCGTTCTCCTTGCCCACCTCTTCAATGGCGGCTTTGGCACGGTCAACGATAGGTTTCAGAAGGGCTTCCTGGCGCTCCTCAAGCAGTTTCTGAGCGTTGGCCTGAAATTCCTCGATGCGGGCACCCATAGCCTGAATATCACTCTCCTTGGTCTTGCGGATGAGCTCTGACAGCTGGTCTTTCTTTGCCAGATAGTCGTTCACTCGGGTCTCATATTCTTTCTTCATGGCTTCCATCTCGGCCTGAAGGTCTTCAACTTCTTTCTGCAAGAGGGCCATGGCGGTGTCACGGCCGGGCATGATTTGCATGAGGTCGTTGGAGTTGATGTGTCCTAGTTTGACGGTTTTCTGAGCCGTAGCACTGCCGCCAAGGGCCAGCAGGGCTACCAATACTACGATAAATCCTTTTTTCATGTTGTTGTTATTAATATAATATTACTTTTTGTTAGCTAATTGGATATTTTATTCTTTACGCACATGCTTACGCTCGTTGCTAGGTTGGCGGCCATTGCCTTGAGATAGGTTGGAGCCATTGTTGGGTTTTGAAGGTCCGGCAGATGATGGGGCAGTTGGATTCCCTGCATCGGGAGTGGAGGTAGGCTTGACACCAAGCATCTCCAAGACCTGGTTGCTGATGTCGTACTTCTCGGCCGCGTACAACACCGTGGCGGAAGTGGCCCTGTCGAACACAAAGGCGTAGTTTTTCTCACGGGCCACACGTTCTATGGCGTTATAGACGCGGTCTTGTACAGGCTTGAGCAGCTCGGCACGTTTTTGCTCCAAATCGCCTCCTGTGCCAAAGCGCTGGCGTTGCAAGGCCCGCAGCTCTGTTTCTTTGTTATGCAGCTCGTCCTGCCGGCGCTGCTTCAGGTTGTCGGGGAGGAGATAGGCTTCCTGCTGATACTGCTGACGCAGCTCGTCAATCTCTTGTTGCTTGTTCTGCAGCTCCTGCTGCCACTCGGCGACAAACTTGTTGATTTTGTTCAGCGCCTGAGTGTAGTCGGGCATGCTGCGAAGGATATAGTCGGTATTGACACAGGCATATTTCTGTGCGTACACAGCAGACATCAACGTCAGTAGCAATATGAAGACAAGAGACTTGCGCATGGTTGGAATCATTCTTATTAATTAGTCGATGCTTTGTCCGATGCTGAAATGAAAATGAGAGCCTCCAATGTTGCCACCGTCGAAACCGTAGCCCCAGTCGATACCTATCAGGCCAAATTGGGGCATGAAGACACGCACGCCCAAGCCAGCCGAATTATAGATATTGAAGGGTTGGAAATCTCTGAAACTATCCCAGCTGTTACCTCCTTCGAGGAATCCCAGCACCCAGATAGTGGCATAGGCACTCTCGATGATGGGTTGACGAATTTCCAGGGTGTAACGGTCAAAGACCGACGCACCGTTGGTCGAGCTCAACGAGTTGTTCTCATAACCGCGCAGAGGCACCACTTCGCGGCCATCAATCATCCAAGACTGAAGACCGTCGCCTCCCAAATAATAACGGCCGAAAGGTGCGGTGCCAATAGCATTGTTATAGTGACCCATCCAGCCAAATCGGGCTCGAGCGTTGAGCACCACGTCGCCCACCAGGTTGAGCACCCACGAACTGCGGATGTTCACTTTATAGTATTCTATCCAGCGGTACTTCTCCTGCTCTGAGGCATTCGTATAGTCACGTCCGTTAAGGGCAGAATAGGGAGGTGTGGCAGAAACGGCCACCGACACTTCGGAACCGCTGCGGGAATAGATGGGCGAATCGAGCGAATTGCGGCTCAGGGTGAAGGTGTATGACAAGTCGTTGGCTACGCCGTTGTTAAACACCGACCCAATGATATTGCTGTAGTTGTTCACGTTATAGTGTCTATAGGACAGGTTGTGCGACATGATGAAATAGTCGTCCGGCCATTTCAGACGCTTGCCCAAGCCGATGCTGGCACCCGAAAGGCGCAAGGAGCCATAGCGCGAGTCGGTTTTCTTGTAATAATAACCGTTGCTGTAAAGGTTGTGGTACAGCTGCACACTCAACGATTGAGGGCGCTTGCCACCAAGCCAGGGCTCGGTAAACCCTGCATTCACGGCGACGTAATAGGTACCATTGGTGGCAGCATTGATGGACAATTTCTGGCCGTCGCCCACCGGCAGGGGGTGCCAGGCCTTGGTGTTGAAGATGTTCCTCGCCGAGAAGTTATTGAGGGTCAGCCCTATCTGTCCTATCAGCATCTTGCTGCCGTAGCCGCCTTGGAGCTGGATGGTGCTGGTGTTGCCCTCCTCGACTTTGTAGACGATGTCCACGGTGCCATCTTGCGGGTTGGGCTTGGCATCGGGCATGATGGACTCCTCTTTGAAATAACCCAGTGTGGCAAGTTCTCGACGGCTGCGGAGGATGGCGTCGCGGCTGAAGAGGTCACCCGGACGGGTATGCAGCTCTCGCATGATGACACGGTCGTTAGTCAGCGTGTTACCTTCTACGATGACGTTGCGGATACGGGCCTGCTTGCCTTCCACTATGCGAATCTCGATGTCGATGGAGTCATTCTCCACCGCCACTTCGACAGGTGTGGCATTGAAAAAGAGATAGCCGTTATCCATGTACATCGAGGTGATGTCGGTACCCGAAGGGTCGTATCTGAGGTTCTGTTCCAGAAGGGTACGGTTGTAGGGGTCGCCCTTGTCTATGCGCAGGTGTTTGGAGAGCAGCTCGGAGGGATAAATAGTATTACCTGTGAAGGTGATATTGCGGAAATAGTATTTGTGCCCCTCAAAAAGTTTGATATTGGCACGCAGGTAGTCGCGTTTCTCATCCTTGTTGGATTTGACAAGATATACTGTGTCCGACAGGATGCGGGCGTCGCGGTAACCGTTTTCGTTGTAGTAAGTGATGATGCTCTCCAAGTCTTCGTTGAACTTCGACTCCTGATACTTGGAGCTCTTCCAGAATCCCGGTGTCCAGAAATAGAGTTTCTTCAGATAATTGACATCATGGGTGTTCTTCATCTTGCGCATCAGCTTGTTGCTGCTGATGCTGTCATTGCCCACAAAGACTATCGAATCTATCTTCACCTTTTTCCCCGGCTTCACGATAAAGTCGACCAGCACACGCCCGTCTTTCTTGTCAAGCACGGTGTCTTCCTCGACATTGGTGGTCACCGCGACATTGGTATAACCCTTTTCGAGATAGAAGGCACGGATACGGTTCTTGGCATTGGTGAGGAGGTTGTCGGTGACCACGTCGCCTACGGCAATCTTCATCTCTTCACGCAGCTTGGTGTCGTCGCCCTTCTTCACCCCTTTCAGGCTGAATCGGGACAGCTTGGGACGGCTGCGAAGCTCTATCTCGAAGAAAATCTTGTTGTCCTGTATGCGGGTCACATATATCTGCACGTCCTCAAACAGCCCTTGCTTCCAAAGGCGGTCAACCGCTGTAGACAGCTTGTCGCCAGGCACACGTATCTGGTCACCCACCTGAAGCCCCGCTATCAACAAAATCATACGGGTATCGTAGTTCTCTGCACCTTTAAAGGTGACACCTCCAATCTCATAAATCTTGGGGGTGAGGTAATCGAGATCATATTCCTGGTTGCCCACGACTACCTGGGCCATACTCGTCGATGCCACACAAAGCATCAACATCATAGGCAGGATAAACAGTATTTTTTTCATTAGGTATCTTAGCACTAATCTTTTTAGCATAATAATAAACAGCAAAAAGCCAATACGACTTAAGCAATTAGATTATTAATAACTCCACTTTGTGCTTTTTATTATATATACCGCAAAAAAAATTGCGTAAATTCATTGTTGCGCTATCGGGCAAGTGAGACAACCACCCATTCCCACACTAGCACATAACTACATTAACATGCCAACATCCAACGAGTTTACTTTGCCACCTGGTCGCCCGTTTTGCCAAAACGGCGCTGACGGTTTTGAAAGTCGTAGACCGCGGTGTAGAAGTCCTCGTGGCGGAAGTCGGGCCATAACTGGTCGCTGAAATACAGCTCGGTGTATGCCATCTGCCATAGGAGGAAGTTGCTGATGCGGAGCTCCCCACCGGTGCGGATAAGCAGGTCGGGGTCGGGGTAATCCTTGGTAGCAAGATAGTTGCGCAACGTGTCCTCCACAACATCCTCTGCCTTGAGGGTTCCGGCCGCAGCTTCTTTACAAATGAGGCGAAGAGCCTGGGCCACCTCCCAGCGCGAGCTGTAGCTCAACGCCAGCACCAAAGTCATGGCCGTGTTGCCCGAAGTCTCCTGTACACATTCCATCAACTTCTTACGCGACTTCTCCGGTATCCGCCCTATGTCGCCGATGGTCTCCAGCTTCACATTGTTGTCCATCAGCGTTTTGGTCTCGTCTCTCACTGCCTTGATAAGCAGCTCCATCAAGCCGTCAATCTCTTCCTGCGGCCGGTTCCAATTCTCGGTACTGAACGTGTATAGTGTAAGATACTTGACTCCACAAGCCACTGCGGCTTCCACGGCCTGACGGACCGCGGTCATAGCGTTCTGATGGCCAAAGATACGTTGGTGTGCCTGCCGTTGGGCCCAGCGGCCGTTCCCGTCCATGATGATGGCCACATGTTGCGGCACTCGCGATTTGTCTATGTCTTCTAGTTTCATAAGGCTGTATATTGTTGCTGTTTTGCTATTGCTCGCACACTTTGCCCCTCAGCCACCCGAAAAGCACTTCGGCCGAAAAGGTCATCGAGACGCTAAAATACGAGTACCAGTCACAGAGCGCGTCATCGCCACGCTTCACCCCCACTGCGTTGACATATCCTGGCACCACTTCGGTGCTTCTGTCTGCCAATACTGCGGCCATCGAGCTGCCTCCCGTGCCGTTCAGCAGCTCCGCCCCCACATAGGTGGTGCTGACATCGTCCAAATAGTCGGTCCACGTCTTGCGCCAACCGTATTCCACCGCAAGATGTGTGCTCGGCGAGAGCCTCCATCGATAGCCCACGCCAAAGGGCATACTGACCGTGAGCAACTGGTATTTGTGCCTTTCAGGGTACTGTGCCGACCCTTGACCCTCTGTACAAAGAGGTTGGAGGTCATACCATTCCACTTGTCCTGTCTCAGGGTCTGTCACCATTGCGCGGGGATTAAACTTGAAAAGGCCTATCCCGCAAAAGATGTATGGGGTGGAGCGTTTCTGACTGGATGCCACCAACCCATAGGGGCGGAAGTTAAACTCGGCACGAAGGCTCCCCTCCAGGACCGGCGACCTGAAGCTGAGATTGCGCCGGAAGTCCACATCTGGATTACCCCCCTCTATATGCCCGTACACACCGCTCACCACTACAGCCCAACGCGAGTCGAAATTATATCGCATCGCAAGGCCTCCCGCCAGGCTCACCTTGCCGAACATACTTTGGTCGTTCAAGTCACCCAGATAGTTCATCCCGCCTAACGAAAGCCCCACTTCGCTGCGGGCAAGGAAATTCTGCGCCTCCAAAGGGGTGATAAAGAGTGAGAGGAAGAGTAGGTAGAAAAAGCATTTAGGCATAGCGCCAGTCCTTAGTGTTATTATCGAGATATTAGAATTTCAAAGTCCTGCAAATGCTCTCAACCTGCATCAGCAAGTCGCGTTTCGACGTAGGCTTGTTACGTGGGCAGAACACATATCCCGTCAGCATCACCACCCTCTTCTCCGAAGGAGACAACACAGTATAAGTGACGAACGGGCCTCCCATAAAGTCGCCATAGGTACGCCAACAGCCCCTGGTCTCAGTAGCATATGGGCAGCTGTCGAATTCAACCTGGCGGGTGACGATGGGCAGCAAGTATTCCCCCTGCTCATCACGACGGCGCTCGATGCCCATATAGCTGTCCGGAGCACTCCCCGGCACCTGACGCTTCATGATGGTGTCCAGCCAGTCAAGAATATGCTGCTCGTCAAAGACAGCCTTGCTATCGTAAGGCAGCACATCAATCAGCACTCCTATGCCAAAGTCCTTGGTCTCCTTACGCACCCAGGCGAAGTCCTCTGCCGTCTTTGCAATATGGTATTCCTCCGGAAACGTCAGCGAGAAACCGAATTTCGACTCCAGCGACTTATTGATGTCGTATGCCTTCATCCCATTAAAAATCTTGAACATCCTCCGATGCTCGGCAGCGTAAAACTCCCTTAAGATGACCTCCTCATACTTGAGGAGATTCTCCTGTAGTGAAGTGGCATTCTTCACTGCAAAGTCAAATACTGCCTGCGGTGCGGCATAGTCGTCAATATGCATATACACCTTGTCCGGATTGGCCGTGTCTACATCAAGTATGATGATGTTGCGATGGGTGCGAAACATATCAGTGTTTTTATACGACGACATGGGTATGTTGACTATTGAGAACATGCTCTCCCTCTGTGGGAGGCATTCCTGAGGCCGCCCGAACAAAGAGTCCACCAAGGCCTTCGTTTCGCCATAATAGACATCAGGATTTGCTACAACCAGCATCTCCAACGTCTTGCCCGACGAGCCACGCTTCTGGTCCTGTTCTTGCTGGTTGATAGAATTGTTACAAGCCCCCAACAGACAGGCTACAACTAGCAAAAAAGTTATCTTTTTCATAATGCAAACAATTAATAATTAATACCACCGGCTGAATACCGTTGCCCAATATAACGAGGAAAACACATAATTATTGCATCCCCCCTCCAAGAGCAGACAAAAAACACCTTCGCGGCGGCATAAACAGATACCCGGGCGACCCCACTGGAATCACTGGCCGCTGCGCCGCTGCTGAACTCGTCACTGCCAGCAATACTACAAGAACTATTATCTTTCCTATATTCTTCATAACTATGACTATTTAATCCACTGTAATACAATCTTATAGATTATAGCTTTCACACTTATACTTTTTTGCAAATACACAAATAATATTTGAAATTAGGCACTCTCATAAAAAAATCGCTCTAGTATAAAGTATGACTGATTTTTTCCAATCTTTCCCATTGTCGCGTCCCTCCGGGACGCTGAGTAGTAGGGTTTTCGTTGACCCCACACTGCGTTCCTTGTGTGGGGTTATTGAAATTCAGCATCTTCGATGCTGTTAAAAAATCAGTCTTT
>JAFWOP010000104.1 GCA_017545365.1 Bacteroidales bacterium | reverse complement strand
GTAATGCCGACAAGATCAAGACCTTCGATCAGATTGACAACGCCCCCGAGGAGAAGGAGCGTGGTATCACCATCAACTCCGCTCACGTTGAGTATGAAACCGAGGCACGTCACTATGCGCATGTCGACTGCCCTGGTCACGCTGACTACGTGAAGAACATGGTTACCGGTGCTGCCCAGATGGATGGTGCTATCCTCGTTGTTGCTGCTACCGATGGTCCCATGCCCCAGACTCGTGAGCATATCCTGCTCGCCCGTCAGGTTGGTGTCCCCCAGTTGGTTGTTTTCATGAACAAGTGCGACTTGGTTGACGACCCCGAGCTGCTCGACCTCGTTGAGATGGAAATCCGCGAGCTCCTCAGCTCTTACGATTTCGATGGCGACAACATCCCCGTGATCCGTGGTTCTGCTTTGGCCGCTCTGAATGGCGAGCCCAGCGGTGTTAAGAACGTTGAGGACCTCATGGAGGCCGTCGACACCTGGATTCCCCTGCCCACCCGTGCAGTTGACAAACCTTTCCTGATGCCCGTTGAGGACGTCTTCTCCATCACTGGCCGTGGTACCGTTGGTACTGGTCGTATCGAGACTGGCGTTATCCACACTGGTGATGCCGTTGACATCATTGGTATGGGTGCTGAGAAGCTGAAGAGCGTTGTCACCGGTGTTGAGATGTTCCGTAAGATTCTTGACCAAGGTGAAGCTGGTGATAATGTCGGACTGCTGCTCCGTGGTATCGACAAGGACGAGATCCGTCGTGGTATGGTTATCGCCGCCCCCGGTTCGATTCATCCTCACCACAAATTTGAGGCTACCGTATACATCCTGAAGAAAGAAGAAGGTGGTCGTCACACTCCTTTCCACAACAAATATCGTCCCCAGTTCTATTTCCGCACCACTGACGTGACTGGTGAGATTTCTCTCCCCGACGGTCGTGAGATGGTTATGCCTGGTGATAACTTGACCATCACTGTGGATCTGATTTCCGACATCGCTCTGAACGAGAACCTCCGCTTCGCTATCCGCGAGGGTGGCCGTACGGTTGGCTCCGGTCAGGTGACCAAAATTCTCGAATAATCTTATTAATCATAAGAGGCATGAAGGCAAAGCCCCATGCCTCTCTCTAGGGGCATAGTTAAATGGCATAATGACGGTCTCCAAAACCGCAGTTGGGAGTTCGATTCTCTCTGCCCCTGCCAAAAAAAAATGATATCAAATGTCTAAGTTCGGTAATTACGTAAAAGAGAGCTACGATGAATTGGTACACAAGGTGTCGTGGCCTACCTTCAAAGAACTGCAGAGCAGCGCAGTGGTTGTTGCAGTTGCAGCTCTTATTTTAGCCCTCGTAGTGTTTTGCATGGACGTAGTATTCGGCGTGCAGAGCATGGGATGGAAGGGCTTGCTCGGATACTTTTATGCTTTGATTGGATAAATGCTGATGGACAGCCAGTCTTGCTTCCCAATTATAATTGAGACTAGGAATCTGTCATCTTTGTCTGGAAAAGCGCATTCATTCCGGCAGTTGTCGAAAATGAATGAGTATAAACCCACTATTCTTTAGTTACAACATGGAACAGCAATCTAAGAAATGGTATGTTGTCAGAGCTATAAGCGGCAAGGAGAAGAAGGCTAAGGAGTACATCGAAAGCGAGATGGCCAAGCGTGGCTGGAGCGAAGATGTGCCTCAAGTGCTTATTCCTACCGAAAAGGTTTACGCAATCCGCAATGGGAAGAAAGTTGTAAAAGATCGCAACTACTTTCCTGGGTATGTGTTGATTGAAGCCGATTTGCGCGATGAAATCATCCCAGTTATCCAGAATGTGCCCAATGTGTTGGACTTTCTCCGCGAGTCGGGTGGTGGCAAACCCATCCCGATGCGCCCGTATGAAATCAACCGCATTTTGGGCAAGATGGATGACCAATTGGATGCCATAGACGGCAATTCCGATGCCTTTATGGTTGGAGAGTCGGTCAAGGTGATTGATGGACCCTTCAGCAGTTTTGCCGGTGTTGTAGAGGAGGTGAACGACGAGAAGAAGAAATTGAAAGTTACGGTCAAAATCTTCGGTCGCAAAACGCCGCTGGAACTCGGCTATAACCAGGTAGAGAAAGAGTAGTTTCAGTACTAAATCAACCTATTTAAAATTTAGATCAATGGCAAAAGAAGTTGCAGGATTGATTAAATTGCAAATCAAAGGTGGTGCAGCTAACCCCGCTCCTCCAGTGGGACCCGCATTGGGTGCCAAAGGTGTGAACATCATGGAGTTCTGCAAGCAGTTCAATGCTCGTACTCAGGATCAGGCTGGGAAAATCGTCCCCGTTATTATCACTGTTTATGCCGACAAATCCTTTGACTTTGTAGTTAAGACGCCCCCTGTTGCCGTTCAGTTGAAAGAGATGTCCAAAGCCGCCAAGGGTTCAGCCGAGCCCAACCGCGTGAAGGTCGCCTCTGTGACTTGGGAGCAGGTACGTCAGATTGCAGAAGCCAAGATGCCTGACCTTAACTGCTTCACTATTGAATCAGCTATGAGCATGGTGGCTGGCACTGCACGCAGCATGGGTATCTCGGTCAAAGGAGAGAACCCTCTTGCAAAGTAAACAAGTTTATTAACAAAGTGGTAGCATCGTAGAAGAAGCGATGCGGTGACCACAAAAATCAAAAATCATGGCAAAATTAACGAAGAAACAAAAAGAAGCTTTAGCCAAATTCGACAAGAATCAGGTCTATTCGCTTGAAGAAGCAGTGGAGGTTGTGAAGAACATCACATACACCAAATTTGACGCATCCGTTGATATCGATGTGCGTCTGGGTGTCGACCCCCGTAAGGCCAACCAGATGGTGCGCGGCAGTGTGACACTGCCTCACGGCACTGGTAAGACCGTGCGTGTGCTTGTTCTCTGCACCCCTGACAAGGAAGAAGAAGCTAAGGCAGCCGGAGCTGATTATTATGGTCTTGATGAGTACATCACCAAGATTAAAGGCGGTTGGACGGATGTAGACGTTATCATTACCATGCCCAGCTGTATGCCCAAGATTGGTGCTCTCGGCCGTATCTTAGGTCCCCGCGGCCTGATGCCGAATCCCAAGACTGGTACCGTTACAATGGAAGTTGGCAAAGCTGTCCAGGAGGCCAAAGCCGGTAAGATTGACTTCAAGGTCGACAAGTTTGGTATTATCCACACTGCCGTCGCAAAGGTGTCGTTCGACAGCAACAAGATTGTTGACAACGCCCGCGAGGTGCTTCAAGCAATCATCAAGTTGAAACCCTCAGCAGCAAAAGGCACCTATGTCAAAAGTATCTGCATCAGCAGTACAATGAGTCCTGGAGTTAAGGTTGACACTAAAGCCGCCACCTTGTAACATTTAATTATTGAAAGATCATTATGAGAAAAGAACAAAAAGACCAACTGATTGACCAGTTGTGCGAAGAGATAAAGAGTTATCCTCTTATCTATATTGCTGATATCGGAGGCTTGAACTCTGTGCTCACAAGCAAGCTGCGCCGTGCGGCATTTCGCAAAGAGGTCAAGTTGGAAGTCGTCAAGAACGCTCTTCTTATCAAGGCTATGGAGCGCAGCGGAATGGACTATTCCGAGCTCTACCCCACGATTAAGGGCGAGACTGCCATAATGCTTTCGAACACCAACAATGCTCCCGCCAAGCTCATCAAAGAGTTTCGTGAAAAGGAGAAGGGTGCTCAGAAACCCGTCCTGAAAGGTGCCTATGTTGAAGAGTGCTTCTATATCGGAGCCGAGCATCTTGATGCACTTGTCAATATCAAGTCCAAGAACGAGCTCATCGCCGATGTTATGGCTCTTCTCCAGTCCCCGATCAAGAACGTTATTTCTCAGGTCCAATCGGGTGCCAACAACATTACTGGTATTTTGAAAACATTAGAAGAGAAGAAAGCCGAATAAGCTTTCGGTCGGACCCCGTCAAAAGTCCACAAAGAAACAACAAATCAATTTATTCGTAAAACACATTAAAAAAATAAAGTCATGGCAGACATCAAAGCTATTGCTGAAGAATTAGTTAACTTAACCGTTAAAGAAGTAAAAGAACTCACCGACCTTCTGAAAGAAGAGTATGGTATTGAACCCGCTGCTGCAGCTGTTGCAGTTGCCGCTGGTCCCGCCGCTGGCGCTGCCGCCGCCGCCGAAGAGAAGACCTCTTTTGACGTCATTCTGAAGGGCGTTCCCGATGCAACCAAGAAACTTGGCGTTGTGAAGGCCGTTAAGGATATGGCTAGCCTGGGTCTGAAAGAGTCCAAGGAACTCGTTGACAACGCTCCTAAGCCCGTTAAGGAAGGCGTGAGCAAAGACGAGGCCGAGTCCTTGAAGAAAGCTCTCGAAGAGGCTGGTGCCGAAGTTGAGATCAAATAGTTGAAACTATAGGATTTCCACGAGGAATAGGGCCTCCGGTTACTCCCGGAGTGCCTATTCCTCTTTGCTATGCAAATCGGCTATAGCACCCTTTATATTCTTAGACTAACTCTAAAAAGAGTTGACTATCCATCTCTCCTAAGTGAGTAGTAGCACAGCGATTCCGAGTTTTACCTTCTTGATTCAAATTTAAAATTAAGTCCCTTGGCTAATAATCAACCTATCGAAGTAGTAAATTTTGCATCTGTCCGCAAATACGAATATCCTGACTTTCTCGACATCCAGCTGAAGTCGTTCCAGGATTTCTTCCAGATTGAGACCAATCCAGACAACCGTCTTGACGAAGGCTTGTTTAAGGTTTTCAAAGAGAACTTCCCAATTTCAGATGCACGTAACAATTTCACGTTAGAATTCCTCGACTATTTTATTGACCCCCCCCGCTACACAATTGAGGAGTGTATCGAACGAGGATTGACCTACAGCGTCCCCCTGAAGGCCAAATTAAAGCTATCGTGCAATGACCCGGAAAATGAGGACTTTCAGGCTATCGAGCAGCCTGTCTATCTGGGTATGATACCCTATATGACGCCCAAGGGCACATTTGTCATCAATGGTGCTGAGCGCGTTGTAGTGTCACAGTTGCACCGTTCACCAGGTGTGTTTTTTGGCACTCAGTTCCATTCCAACGGTACACAGTTGTACTCTGCCCGTATCATCCCCTTCAAGGGCTCGTGGATGGAATTCACTACTGATATCAACAACGTCATGTATGCCTACATCGACCGTAAGAAGAAACTGCCTATCACCACTCTGTTGAGGGCTATCGGTTATGAGACAGACAAGGACATACTGGACATCTTTTCCTTGGCCGAAGAGGTGAAGGTCTCCAAAGCCAACCTGAAGAAGGTTGTCGGTAAACAACTAGCAGCACGTGTCGTAGACTCGTGGACTGAAGACTTTGTGGACGAAGATACCGGTGAAGTCGTTTCGATGGAACGTACCGAAGTGGTAATCGAGCGCGACAAAGAGATTACCGAAGAAGATATTGAAAAAATACTTGAACTCGATGTCAAAACAGTCCTCGTAAAAGTGGAGGACCGTGACGGCATTGACTATTCAGTCATCTATAATACGTTGAAGAAAGATACCACCAACAACTCTAAAGAGGCCGTTGAGTATATCTACCGTCAGCTCCGCAATGCAGAACCGCCAGACGAGGAAACCGCCCGCGGTATCATTGAGAAGCTGTTTTTCTCCGACAAACGCTACGACCTTGGCGAGGTGGGTCGCTATCGTATCAACACTAAGTTGAACCTCGACATCCCCGACACCGTCCGAGTACTCACCCAGACGGATATTACTTCGATTATTAAATATCTTATTCAGCTTATTAACCAGAAGGCTGATGTCGACGATATCGACCACTTGTCCAACCGTCGTGTCCGCACCTCCGGCGAACAGCTTTATAACCAGTTTGGCGTCGGCTTGGCCCGTATGTCACGCACCATTCGTGAGCGTATGAATGTCCGCGACAACGAGGTCTTCACGCCTACTGAGCTGATTAATGCCAAGACCCTGTCATCGGTCATCAACTCTTTCTTTGGTACCAATCAGCTGTCGCAGTTCATGGACCAGACCAATCCTTTGGCCGAGGTGACGCACAAGCGCCGTATCTCAGCACTGGGTCCTGGCGGTCTGTCGCGTGAGCGTGCCGGATTTGAGGTTCGTGACGTTCATTACACCCATTATGGACGACTCTGCACTATCGAGACTCCTGAAGGCCCCAATATCGGTCTTATCTCCTCGCTCTGCGTTTACGCTAAGATTAACAACCTCGGTTTCATTGAAACCCCCTATCGCCGCGTTGAGAATGGTCGTGTGATGCTGGACGAAGAACCCGTCTATTACACCGCCGAGTCCGAAGAAAACAAGACCGTGGCACAGGCCACCACGCCTCAGGACGAACAAGGTAACATCCTTGCTCAGCGTGTCAAAGCCCGCCGACAGGCTGACTTCCCCATTGTCAGTCCCGAAGAGATTGACCTTATTGATATGGGTTCAAACCAGATTGCATCTATCGCTGCTTCGCTCATCCCCTTCTTGGAGCACGACGACGCCAACCGTGCCCTGATGGGTTCGAACATGATGCGTCAGGCCGTTCCCCTGCTCAACCCCGAAATACCTATCGTGGGTACAGGCATCGAGAAGTCTGTGGCCGAAGACAGCCGTGTGCTGCTGAACGCCTTGGGCGATGGTGTGGTTGAATATGTCGACTCTACCAAGATTGTGATTCGCCACAACCGTACCGAGAAAGAGCGTCTCGTCTCCTTCGACGACGATGTCCGCGAATACAAACTGACCCGCTATCAGCGTACCAACCACTCCACCTCCATCAACCTCCGCCCCATTGTGAAGAAAGGCGACAAAGTGAAGAAAGGACAGGTGCTGTGCGAAGGCTATGCAACCCAGGGCGGCGAACTGGCCCTTGGCCGCAACATGATGGTCGCCTTCATGCCTTGGAAGGGCTACAACTTCGAAGATGCTGTGGTGATTTCCGAGCGCGTGGTGAGAGAAGATATCTTCACCTCTGTCCATGTGGAAGAATATACGTTGGAAGTCCGTGAGACCAAACGCGGTCTTGAGGAACTCACACGCGACATCCCCAATGTCAGCAACGACGCTACTAAGGATTTGGACGAGAACGGTATCATCCGTATCGGTGCCGAAGTGAAAGAAGGCGATATCCTCATTGGTAAGATTACCCCCAAGGGTGAGTCGGATCCTACCCCCGAAGAGAAACTGCTCCGCGCCATCTTTGGCGACAAGGCTGGTGACGTGAAGGACGCATCGCTCAAAGTGCCCCCATCGGTCCGCGGTGTGGTTATCGACAAAAAACTCTTTGCCCGTATCGTTCGTGACCGCAAGCAACGCGCCAAGGAGAAAGAGTTACTTGCCAAACCCGAAGAAGAATACAACAACGAGGTTGCCGAACTGAAGGAGAAGCTGGTCGACCGCCTGCTTATCATCCTTGCAGGCAAGACCTCCAATGGTGTCTACACCAACCATAAGGAAGAGCTTATCCCCAAGAAGGTCAAGTTTACCTCCAAAGCCCTCAAGGCCATCGACTATACCGAGGTAAGCCCCAACAAATGGACTTCCGACAAGGAGACCAACAACCTTATCAAGGAGTTGTTGAACAACTACAACATTAAGAACCGTGAAATTAGCGGACGCTTCACGCGCAACAAGTTTGCCCTCACCGTGGGTGACGACCTCCCCAGTGGAATTGTGCAGATGGCCAAAGTGTATATTGCCATGAAGCGCAAACTGCGCATCGGTGATAAGATGGCCGGTCGTCACGGTAACAAAGGTATTGTTTCAAAGATTGTCCGTGCCGAGGACATGCCCTTCCTGGCCGATGGTACCCCTGTCGACATCGTGCTGAATCCTCTGGGCGTGCCTTCACGAATGAACCTGGGTCAGATTTATGAGACCGTCCTTGGATGGGCAGGCAAGAAGCTCAACAAGCGTTTCAAGACCCCCATCTTCGATGGTGCCACCCTCGAACAGATTAATGGCTACATGCGTGAAGCCGGGCTTCCCGAAAATGGCCGCACCTATCTGTACGACGGTGAGACTGGCGACCGCTTCGACCAGCCTGCCACCGTGGGTTACATTTACATGCTCAAGCTGCACCACATGATTGACGACAAGATGCACGCCCGTAGCATTGGCCCCTACTCCCTCATCACACAGCAACCTCTTGGCGGTAAAGCCAACTTCGGTGGTCAGCGTTTTGGTGAGATGGAAGTCTGGGCACTCGAAGCCTTCGGTGCTTCGCACGTGCTGCAGGAAGTGCTCACCGTCAAGTCCGACGATGTGGTGGGTCGAGCCAAAGCCTACGAGGCCATTGTCAAGGGCGACAACATGCCTGTTCCCGGCATCCCCGAGTCGTTCAATGTCCTAGTCCACGAACTGCGTGGCTTAGGCTTAGAGGTAACATTTGATTAATTCTGAATTAAGTCTTTAGATAGCTCCCCAAAACTCTCAAATTCTTAATTCTTAATTCTTAATTATAATAAGATGGCTTTTAAACAAGAATCACAGTTAAGGAACGATTTCAATTCGATAACCGTCAGTCTGGCCTCTCCTGAGTCTATCAAAAAGCGCTCGTATGGAGAAGTGACCAAACCCGAGACGATTAACTACCGCACCTACAAGCCCGAACGCGACGGCCTCTTCTGCGAGAAGATTTTCGGTCCCACACGCGACTGGGAGTGCCATTGCGGTAAGTACAAGCGCATCCGCTACAAGGGCATCACTTGTGACCGCTGCGGTGTGGAAGTGACTGAGAAAAAGGTGCGTCGTGAGCGTATGGGTCATATCGAACTCTCCGTCCCCGTCGCCCACATCTGGTTTTTCCGTTCCCTACCCAATAAAATCGGTACCCTGCTCGATGTTCCCAGCAAGAAACTAGAGCAGGTAATCTATTATGAGAAATACATAGTCCTCCAGCCGGGCAAAGCCATGCTCAACGAAGTGCCGGTGAAAAAGCTCGACCTTCTGGCTGAAGAGGAATACTATTCTGTTATTGATTCGCTACCCGAAGGCAACGACCAGCTTGACGACAGCGACCCCAATAAGTTCATCGTCGGCATGGGTTCTGAAGCCCTCTATAAACTTCTTTGCGACCTCGACCTCGACAAGATCAGCTACGAACTGCGCGACCGTGCCTCTAAGGAGTCTTCCAACCAACGCAAACAGGAAGCCCTGAAACGCTTGAACGTGGTGGAATCCTTCCGCGAGAGCCGTCGTCGTATGCAGGCCCGCGGTATGGACAACCGTCCCGAATGGATGATTATGACCATTATCCCGGTCATCCCCCCCGAGCTGCGTCCCCTCGTCCCGCTGGATGGCGGCCGTTTCGCCACCTCCGACATCAACGAGCTCTACCGCCGCGTCATCATCCGCAACAACCGTCTGAAACGCCTGTTCGAAATCAAGGCTCCCGAAGTCATCATGCGCAACGAGAAGCGTATGCTTCAGGAAGCCGTCGACTCGCTTTTCGACAACAGCCGCAAGGTCTCTAGCGTCAAGTCCGACAGCAACCGCTCCCTCAAGTCGCTCTCCGACTCACTAAAAGGTAAGCAGGGCCGTTTCCGTCAGAACCTGCTGGGTAAACGTGTCGACTACTCCGGCCGTTCCGTTATCGTCGTGGGACCTGAGCTGAAGATGCACGAATGCGGTCTGCCTAAGGACATGGCCAGCGAGCTCTTCAAACCCTTTATTATCCGCAAACTCCTCGAACGCGGCCTGGTCAAGACCGTCAAGTCTGCCAAGCGCGTCGTCGACCGCAAGGACCCCGTGGTGTGGGAAATCCTTGAGAATATCCTGAAAGGCCATCCCATCATGCTCAACCGTGCTCCTACGCTGCACCGTCTGGGTATTCAAGCTTTCCAGCCCAAACTGGTCGAAGGTAAGGCTATCCGCCTCCACCCCCTCGTCTGTACCGGCTTCAATGCTGACTTCGATGGTGACCAGATGGCTGTCCACGTGCCTCTGGGCAATGCTGCCATTCTGGAGGCTCAGCTCCTCATGCTCTCTACCCACAACATCCTCAACCCCGCCAACGGCGCTCCTATCACCGTTCCTTCGCAGGACATGGTGCTCGGTCTGTACTACATGACCAAACCCCGTCGCAGCATGAATGGCGAAACCGTTTTGGGCGAGGGACATCGTTTCTATTCTGCTGAAGAGGTAATTATTGCATACAACGAGAAACGCGTCTCCCTGAATGCCTGCATCAGTGTCAAGGTGAATACCCAAGGCCGCGACGAGTTCCAGTTCGTCAAGACCGACAACACCTTTATGGAAGTAATCAAGGATAAGGACGGCAAGGTCCTCACCGACATCGACTGCTCCACCCCCGCCGAAATTGCCGAGCGTAGCCGCACCGAGTTCGAAATCCGCCGCGACAACGATGGCAACCCCATCCTAGACGAAAATGGTCACTTCATCAAGACCGACCGCATCCGTACCACTGTGGGTCGCGTCATCTTCAACGAAGTGGTTCCCAAGGAATATGGTTATGTCAACATGGTGCTGGGTAAGAAATCCCTGCGCGACATTATCGGTGACCTCTTCACCGCTTGCGGCAATGCAGTCACCGCCAACTTCCTCGACGATATCAAGAACATGGGTTACCGTCAGGCATTCCGTGGCGGCCTCTCCTTCAATCTGGGTGATGTCATCATCCCGGCAGAGAAGGAAGAACTGATTGATAAGGCCAACGACGAGGTCGAGGAGGTTCTTGGGCAATACTCCATGGGTCTTATTACCAACAACGAGCGTTACAACCACGTTATCGATATCTGGACTAACACCAACAACAAGCTCACCGAAACACTGATGAAGCAGCTGAAGGCCGACAATCAGGGATTCAATCCCATCTACATGATGTACGATTCGGGTGCTCGTGGTAGTAAGGAACAGATTCGTCAGCTCTCTGGCATGCGTGGCCTTATGGCCAAGCCGCAGAAGGCTGGTGCTGCCGGTAACGAGATTATCGAGAACCCCATTATCTCCAACTTCAAGGAAGGCCTTTCAGTGTTGGAGTACTTCATCTCCACCCACGGTGCCCGTAAGGGTCTTGCTGATACCGCTCTAAAGACCGCTGATGCCGGTTACTTGACCCGCCGTCTGGTCGATGTGGCGCACGATGTCATCATCAATATGGAAGACTGCGGCACCCTCCGCGGACTTCCCACCACCGCCTTGAAGAAAGGTGAGGATGTGGTTGTCTCCTTGAGCGAGAAACTGCTGGGTCGCACCTCGGTCCACGATATCTACCATCCTCATACGGGCGAACTCATCGTTCGTGCTGGCGAAGAACTTACCGAGGAAATCTGCAAAATTATTGAAGAGTCCCCCATCGAAGAGGTCGAAATCCGTTCCGTCCTCACCTGCGAAGCCAAGCACGGCGTCTGCGCCAAGTGCTATGGCCGCAACCTTGCCACTGGCAAAATGGTTCAGAAAGGTGAGTCTGTCGGCGTCATTGCCGCACAAGCTATCGGTGAGCCCGGTACTCAGCTTACTCTCCGTACCTTCCACGTGGGTGGTGTTGCTGGTGGTAACATCGGTACCAACTCCAGCCTCGTGGCCAAATATGAAGGACGTCTCGAAATCGACGAGCTTCGTGCTATCCCCTATACCGACAACGAAGGCAACAGCTACCACATCGTCATGGGTCGTTCCGCCGAAATGCGCATCGTAGACGAGACCACCGAGGTGACCCTCTTCTCTGCCCTCCTGCCCTATGGTGCAAAACTGTACAAGCTTGCAGGCGAGCACCTGGCAAAGAACGACTTCATCGCCGAATGGGATCCCTACAATGCCGTTATCATCTCCGAAGTGTCGGGTCGCGTCTCCTTCGAGAACGTCATCGAGAACGTCACCTACCGTGTCGAGAGCGACGCTCAGACAGGCTTGCAGGACAAGGTGGTCATCGAGTCGCGCCAGCGCACCAAGAACCCCACCCTCAACATTGTCGATGGCGAGGGCAACATTCTCAAAGTGTACGACCTTCCTGTTGGTGCCCATATTGGTGTCGACAAGGGGCAGCAACTCAAAGCTGGTGACATCATGGTCAAGATACCGCGTAGCTTCGGTAAGGCTGGCGACATCACGGGAGGTCTTCCCCGCGTCACCGAGCTCTTCGAGGCCCGTAACCCATCCGACCCCGCCGTGGTGGCCGAAATCGACGGTATCGTCAACATCGACAAGAAACTCAAACGCAACAACCGTCAGATTACCATCACCAGCAAGACTGGCGAACAGCGCACCTACCTCATCCCCACCTCGAAGCAAATTCTGGCACAGGACAGCGACTATGTCAAAGCTGGTACGCCTCTCTCTGACGGTGCCATCACTCCTGCCGACATCCTCGCCATCAAGGGCCCGATGAAGGTTCAGGAATACATCGTCAACGAGGTTCAGGAAGTGTACCGCCTCCAAGGTGTGAAGATTAACGACAAGCACTTCGAAGTCATCGTCCGCCAGATGATGCGCAAGGTCGAAATCGAAGACCCGGGCGACACCCGTTACCTCGAAGGCGAACTGGTCAACAAGATTGACTTCCACGAGACCAACGACGAAATCTTTGGCATGAAGGTGGTTGAAGACCAAGGCGACAGCGAAACCCTCGAAAACGGTCAGATCATCACTGCCCGCCGTCTGCGCGACGAGAACTCCATCCTGCGCCGTCAGGACAAGAAACTCGTCACCGTCCGCGATGCCAAACCGGCCACCGCCAAGCAGATTCTGCAAGGTATCACCCGCGCATCGTTGCAGACCAAGAGCTTCATCTCCGCTGCCTCCTTCCAGGAGACCACCAAGGTGCTTACCGAGGCTGCCATCAACGCCCGTCGCGACTTCCTCGAAGGCATGAAGGAGAATGTTATCGTCGGCCATCTGATTCCTGCCGGTACAGGTCTCCGTGAGTACGACAACCTCATCGTTGGCAACAAGGAGGAGATGGAACTCTCGAACAAATAATCACCTAACAATCGTCAACTATGGATCACAACCGCAATAACAATCCAATGAAGGACCTCAAGCTAGACATGGCTCCCGACGTGGCGAAGGGCACCTACAGCAATCTGGCCATCATATCGCATAGTCCCTCAGAGATTATTCTCGACTTTGCCCAGATGCTCCCCGGCACACCCAACGCCCAAGTCCGTTCCCGTGTCATCATGAATCCCATGCATGCAAAACGTCTGCTGAACGCCCTGGCCGACAACATCCAAAAGTACGAACAGAACTTTGGAACCATTGTCGAGCCCAGCATTCCCGGCAATGCCGACACCGTCCCTTACGACATCCTCGGCAAAGCCTAAGCAGGCCCCAACTCCAAATAAAAGCCGTGGTAACCATCGTTGCCACGGCTATTTTATCTGTCTTAACCCTAGAAGAGTTACCCTAATGGAGTAGTTTACGTGCACAAAAACAATCCATCTGAGTATGTATGCTTTTACCTCAACATGAGATGAAAGCCGATTAGAAAACTCCCGTTTCCCAACTTACCAGATTTGTTCTAAAGCATGATACTGATGCCCTTTTTCAATAATCGGTGCCAATGAGTAGTGTGTGCTACGCCCGCCTGAGGGGGCTTTGATTAGAACTCCCATCTCAATCAATGCAGTGATGTCACGCAAAGCCGTGTCGGACGAACAGTGGCATATCTTTGCCCACTTACTACTAGTGAGTGGGCCTTCAAAGCCATCGAACAGACGGTTAATCACCTTGCGCTGACGTTCGTTGAAGTCATTATCAACATGTTGGCTCCAAAACTCAGTCTTTTTCAGTGTACCTTGCAATCTTTGCTCAGAGGTTATAATTGCGGCCTTGATTTGTTGCAGAAACCACATCACCCAATCCGTAATCTCCATGTCGCCACAAGTTGTTTTCTCCAATATGGTATAATATTGTTTTCGATTTTTTAGTATCTCAGCTGATACGCTGTAGCACTGCATACCAGTATCGCGAGCAATCAGCATATCGGTCAGAGTACGTGTCAGGCGACCGTTGCCGTCATCAAACGGATGTACAGCCACAAACCAGAGGTGCGCTACTGCTGCTTTTAATAATTGGTTAGACTGCTTATTCCCATTAAACCATTGTAAAAATTTATCCATTTCTAGTGGAATTGCTGATGAAGGTAGAGCTTCATAATGCACACGCTCCTTCCCTAAAGCTCCAGAAACATCCAGCATGGGTTCATCGCCCTGCCGCCAGTCTGCCACAGTGATGCGATACATGCCGCTGCGCCCTGTTGGGAACAGTGCCGCGTGCCAATTGAACAAGCGTTCCTTGCCCAAAATCTCTTGACAATTCTTCACAGCATCAATAGCCACCTGTACCACACCCTCTGTATAGTGGTCGCTTCCTCCTGTTGATGGTAGACTGATGCCTAAATGTCGGGCGATAGACGACCTCACAGAGTCGCGATTGAGCAGTTCACCCTCAATCTCCGACGAACGCAGCACATCCTCTGTCATAGACTCCAATGCTGTCTGTTTTTGCAAGTCAAAACCCAGTGCCGACAACATCCCGAGCAGCCTTGCCTGTCGGGTTTGTAAAGAATTAAGCTCTTCACTAACTATCGCACTATCCCATCTAAAATTAGGCCAATCAGTGTGTTGCCAAATATAAATGGCTCTTTTTTCATTCTGTTTCATGCGGCAAATATACGAATTATTCTCCGCATATTTGCGGAGAATAACGAAAATAATCTCCGCAAGCGAAAAAGACTAAGCCATCGTCGCCAAGCACCGCCGCTGGCAGATAGACTACTGTACACTATCGCTAGAAGAACTGTAAACTCAATTATTCAAAGAATATGACTGGAACTTGATATAGGGGATAAGTACAAATCGCCTCTGGAAGGCAGACTCTCTATATACTCGCACTTGCAGTGTGAGGCATATCACGTGACTATATATCAACGTGCCGATGACATGCACTCTCAAAAACAAATTAATAGAACCCCTCTATATAAACATTCAAAGACTCACACATTCTTTTATCGAATCGTGTTCTATAATATTTTTAATATGTTTGTGTATAAATCAATTATTTTTGTGTATCTTTGTAACGTCGTTCTGCCGAGGTCACGACGGGAATGGGCGGGGGCAACTCATTGTCCTGCCGCCAATTCCGCAAATCCTAGGTAGACGGCAGACATATTAAAAAAGACGTTGTAACGGCGTTTTATCTGCGGTCGCTGAATCTCGCAAATTCAAAATTATCACCGCAATAACGCAATGTTCCGCGTCCATGGTTGGCGTATAGTGATACCACTATATCCATAATGCGTGGGCTTCGGCATTGCTTATTCTGTGATAAGGGCAATGCGAGAGCCTCAGCGACGGGATAAGCAAGAAAGTTGTTCCCGCGCTTTTTTATATGTTGTTTTGCAAGGAAATAAATTATTATCCAAAACATAAACAACATGAAGAAACAAAAATTACTCTTTTCCGCCATCCTCCTGATGGCAATGGCACTGCCGCAAAGCGTCTTTGCCTATGATTTCTCCGCTGTCTTACCTTCTGGAGATACTCTGTACTACAACTTCATTAGCAGTGGTGGTGTGCAAGTAACCTCTCCGGGATCTTCCAGTTGGAGTGGATTCACCAGACCTACGGGTGCTTTGACCATCCCGTCCACAGTCACCTATGGCGGAAACACCTACAACGTGACCTCAATCGGTAGCCGTGCCTTTTATTTTTGTTATGATGTGACTTCTGTTTCCATTCCCAGCAGCGTCACTTCCATCGGTACCCTTGCTTTTTCTCACTGTTCTGGTCTGACCTCCGTCACAATTCCCAACAGCGTCACCTCCATCGGCGACTATGCCTTTGAAAGCTGCTACGGCCTGACCTCCGTCACAATCCCCAACAGCGTCACCTCCATCGGTAACTATGTCTTCCGATACTGTACTGGCCTGACCTCTGTCACCATCCCCAACAGCGTCACCTCCATCGGTAACTATGTCTTCTCTGGCTGCACCGGCCTAACATCTGTCACCATCCCCAACAGCGTCACCTCCATCGGTAACGGGGCATTCGGAAACTGTTCAGGCCTAACCTCTGTCACCATCCCCAACAGCGTCACCTCTATCGGTAACTCTGCCTTCTCTGGCTGCACCGGCCTATCATCCGTCACCATCCCCAACTCAGTCACCACGATAGGTACAAATGCTTTTCTCAATATACTGTTAATTGTTTATTATGGCAATGCCACAGGAGCGCCATGGGGAGCATTGTTTATGAATAGGTATATTGAGGACAGCTTAATTTACACCAGTAATTCCAAAGACACATTAATCGGTGCAAATCCAGCGATTGTTATTGCCAACATTCCCAATATGGTCACCACCATAGTAGATGGCGTGTTCGAGGGATGTACAAGCCTTGGCTCGGTGACTATTCCTAATTCTGTCACTTCGATGGGGAATTCTGTATTCTATGGCTGTACAAGCCTTGGCTCGATGACTATTCCTAACTCTGTCACTTCGATGGGGAATTCTGTATTCTATGGCTGTACAAGCCTTGGCTCGGTGACTATTCCCAATTCTGTTACTTCGATAGGAAATAATGTATTCTTCGGCTGTACAAGCCTCAATTCTGTGACTATACCTAGCTCTGTTACTTCGATAGGCTTTGGTGCATTCGGTGGCTGTACAAGCCTTAGCTCAGTGACTATACCCAGCTCTGTTACATCGATAGGATCTAGTGCATTCAGTAACTGTATAAGCCTTAGCGCGGTGACTATACCCAGCTCTGTTACTTCGATAGGCTCTACTGCATTCTATGGCTGTACAAGCCTTGGCACAGTGACTATACCCAACCATATTACTACTATAGATGGTTATACCTTCTGTAACTGCACTAACCTCACCTCCGTCACCATCCCCACCTCTGTTACTTCGATAGGTTATTATGCATTCAGTGGCTGTACAAGCCTTGACTCGGTGACTATCCCCAACTCTGTTACTTCGATAGGTAATGCTGCATTCAGTGACTGTACAAGCCTTAGCTCGGTGACTATCCCCAACTCTGTTACTACAATAAGTATGAACACGTTCTCCGGATGCACTGGCTTGATTTCAGTGTCCCTTCCGAGTTCCCTCACCACAATAGGATTTGGTGCATTTTCCGGTTGTTATAGACTCTCTCCAGTGACGATTCCTAATTCTGTAACATCAATGGTATTTAATTCCTTCGATTATGTAAGAATGATATACTACTATGGCAGTTACGGATCAGCAAATGATACATGGGGCGCTTTGTGTAGGAATGGGTATCTTGAGGATAGTTTGTATTACACTAGCAGCTCTAAGATTACCTTGTGCGGAGCTCACGTGGACATTGTTGTCCCAAACATCCCTAACACAGTCACTAAGATAGGTGAAGATGCATTCATTTTCTGTGAGAGACTTCTTACGGTTAACATTCCAAACACCGTTACCACGATAGAATGGGGCGCATTCCAAGTTTGTACACGCCTTAGATCTGTAATAATCGGCACTCCTCAAACAATTGATAGCACAGTATGTACGTTGAAACCAGCTGTTTTTTATAATGATACTAACTTACAGAACATAGAATTGTGGAAAGTTAATCCGCCATTATTTAATGATCCTTATGGCAATTATTCAAATACTCTATTTTATGGAGTTCCCTCCAATTGTATAGTTAGAGTTCCATGCTATACGGATTCTCTGTATCGTGCCAGTGTGTGGGGAAACTGGTTCTCCAACATTGTTGAGGACTGTTCCGAGCCGAGTAGCACCTACTACGACTTCTGGTCTGTCGCTCCGTCGGGCGATACGCTCTATTATATCATTCTTGACTCTAACCGTGTGACGGTTGTGCACCCCTTCTATTCCGACACCACAGAACAGGCTTGGTGGGACGGTGCGGTGCAGCCAACAGGCACGCTGACAATCCCTGCCAATGTTACCTACAACGACACCACCTACAACGTGGTGCGCATCAGCGAACATGCCTTCTATAACTGTAGCACCCTCACCTCTGTCACCATCCCCAGTACGGTGGACTCCATCGGCGAATGGGCCTTTGCCTACAACACCAGCCTGACGACGGTGTCGATGGGCAGTGCCGTCACCACCATAGGCTATGGCGCTTTCTATGGTTGCACGAACCTCAACAGTCTGGTGATACCCGACTCGCTCATCACCATAGGCAGCCATGCCTTCTCTGGCTGCAATGTGACATCTTTGACCATCCCCAACACGGTGACAACGATAGGCAGCTACGCCTTTTCGGACTGGAGCGGTCTGACCACAATCACCATCCCACGTTCGATGACTTATATAGGCGACTGGGCATTTGCAGGGTGCGACAGCCTAACCACGGTGATTTTTAATGCCGACAGCTGCACCTATATGGGCAGCACGGCGGCTCCAGTGTTTGACAACGACGCTCAGTTCAACACCCTGCGTATCGGGAACACGGTCAGATACATCCCCTCCAACGCTTTCTATGGTTGTAGCGGCATCCATACGGTGAACATCCCTACCTCTGTATCGACTATTGGCGACAGTGCATTTGCCAATTGTAGCGGTCTGACAAGCATCACCTCTAAACGTGCCGTGGCTCCTACAACGGGCGTCAATGCCTTCAATGGGGTGACAGACACTATCCCCATCTATATTCCTTGCGGCAGCACATCCTCGTATGCCTCCGCTTGGCCTCATTTCACAAACTTTGTGGAAGAGATGGATGCCCATGTGTGGGTGAGGTCGGCAGACGCTGCGATGGGCACAGCACGGGTGACGGTGCAGCCCACGTGCGACACTCCTTACGCCACCATCGTGGCCACCCCCAATGCCGGATACCTCTTTGCCTTATGGAGCGATGGTGACACACTCAATCCACGCACACTGATGATTGATAGGGACACAGCGTTGACTGCCCTTTTCGTGCCGATGCCTGATACTATAACCAATCACGACACCATTGTTGTACATGACACATTGATGATTCACGACACCACCGTTGTCAACAATTATATCCATGACACGACCATTGTCCATGACACCTCTTACATTGACGTATATGTCCACGACACGACCATCGTCCATGACACCGTCATAGTGAACAACTACATCCACGACACGGCGTATGTGCACGACACCACCATTGTGAACAACTACATCCATGATACCACTATAGTGAACAACTACATCCATGACACAACGTATGTGCATGACACCACCATAGTGAACAACTACATCCACGACACCACCATTGTGAACAACTATATCCATGACACGACGTATGTGCATGACACCACCATTGTGAACAACTACATCCACGACACCACCTATGTCAACAACTATATTTACGACACGGTGACAGTGACGATTCCCATTGAATACTACACTCTGTCGCTCGTTTCGGAGCAGCCGAGCCTCGGCATTGTCGTGGGCTCGGGCACCTACAGCGACAGCACGGTAGTTGAGATTGCAGCCGTTGCGGTGTGCGGAAACCACTTTGTGCAGTGGAGCGACGGCATCACTGAGAGTCCGCGCCATATGATGGTGACGGAGGATATGAACCTGACTGCCTCCTTTGCCGTCGACGAAGTGGGCATAACTGATGTGGAATCTTCTGGTGTCTCCGTCACTGCGCAGGGCAATATTATCACTGTGCAGGGTGCTGCAGGGCAGCGTGTGCGTATCTTCGACGCAGTAGGCCGTCTGCTCAGCACCGAACAGTCTGTTGCTGAAATACAGCACTTCCGCATCATGGCGGCTGGAGTCTACCTGGTACAAGTAGGCAATGGCACGGCACAACGTGTGGTAGTCGGCATCTCAGAGTAAAGCCTCATCGTTGGCTGCCATCCTCTTCTACGTGTGCGTCGCCAATAGCTGGCGGCGCACACTTCTTTTTCCTCCCCCCTGTCATCACGGTGGGGTGAGCCGTCTCTTCTCCCGCTACGCTTTGATGTTCCCACCGCAGGAATCTATCTTGTCAAGGTAGGACGATACCCTGCCCAGAAGGTAGCCGTCATGCGGTAAACTGCAAATGCTTACACATATGCGATTGAGTGGCTTGCCTGATGCATTCTTGCCCTATAGGAGCATCGTCATAAATACAGGCACGTATAATAAATCCTGCTCTTTTCTCAAATCCTTTGGATAGACCAAATAGCGGCTTCCGATACGACTAGAGAACTTCTTCTGGAATGCGTCAAGCGATGCGTGGGTTTTGTACCCTGACGACTTTACTTCAATGGGACAAATCTTGTTGCCCCTTGACAGGAGAAAATCTATTTCATAGTTGTGTTTTCCGTTCTCTGTTGGCCAGGTATGATAGAAGAGCCTGTTGCCAGCTGCAACAAGCATCTGAGCCACAAGGTTTTCATAGACATACCCAAGGTCGGCAGAGAGCTTGTCGGACAAGAGTTTCTGATATATGATATTCTCGGTGGCTGATTTGTCCCAAAAAGCAAGTGTTACAAACAAGCCCGTATCACATAGGTACATCTTGTATTGGTCATAGTCTGTATGCATGGGCATTCCCACATTGGGATCATCGGCATGGTGTGCGAAGATGACCGTTTGGCTATCCTCCAGTTCTCTGAGCATATTGGCCATCAAGTCTCTGCTTTCACGCTTCTCCAACACATTGTTCACTTGATACCGGGAGGCATTCTTGGTAAGTTGGGCAGGAATGGCACTGAACAATTTGGATACTTTTCCAGACGGGTCAACTTTCATAAAATCATCGTTGTACAATTCAAGTATCTCACGCTTCGTCTGATCGACATCACTAAGATTATTGGTTTCTAGGAAGGTCTCTACCGCCTGTGGCATGCCTCCTATAAGCATGTATAAGCGTAGGTCGCGCATGAGCTTCCGCGTGACATTATCACCAAGAGGCCTCTGATTATTGAGATTTTCACTCAAAAGGGATACGGTGGCAGTGTCGCCCATAATCCAACGGAATTCCTCGTAGTCCATCGGGTACATTGTAAGACGGGTCTCTTCGCTTGGAATTACAATATTCTGAACATTTTTTTTGATGGAGAGGAGGGAGCCTGTTTCGATAAAGTCATACCGTCCGTCTTTCACAAGATACTTGATTGCCTGACGGGCTTCAGGGCATTTTTGGATTTCGTCAAAAATAATCACGGAACGCCTCTCATACAACTTCACACCATAAATGAATTGTAGCCGCATGAAGAAGTCATCTCTGTCAGAGACGTGTTTCACTGCTTCCCATATATCATCCTTTGCGTCCGCAAAATCAATGGCGATGTAACTATCATACTCCCTCTTGGCAAACTCCTCGGCAATGGTGGATTTACCTACACGACGGGCTCCTTTGATAAGAAGGGCTGTTTTCCCATTACGCTCACGCTTCCAACGGAGCATCTCATCGTAGATTTTCCTTTTGAAAACCAATTTGTTATTCTTCATATCCAAAAAGTTTCACCTATTGTTTCCAATTGCAAAGATACAACCTTTCTACAAATCCTCATAATTTATTTCGCCAAAATATTACAAATTCTCACAATTTGTGAGGGCGAAATATTACAAATTCTCACTTTTTGAGCAGGCGGTCAGGGACGGAGGATAGTGACTGAGCCGTCGGGGTTGAGGCGGAGGATGCGGCTGGGGGCGACGGGTGGGTGGTGGAAGGCAGGATGGTCGGAGAGGCAGAGGTCGATGCGCTGCATGAGGGCGGGGGCGATGTCGGCATAGGTGGAGGGGGATGGCTGGCCGGAAAGGTTGGCAGAAGTGCTGACCAAGGGGCTGCCAAGTTCGTGGAGCAGCTGCTGGCAGAAGAAGAACTGGGGAATGCGCACGCCGATGGTGCCGTCGGCGGCTGGAAGGTTATCCGCTATGGGGACTGCAAGAATATCGACGGGCAGAATGACTGTCGTGGGTCTCTGGCTATGGAGGAGCAACTGTCGGACCTCGGATGGAATATGCGATGCAAGCATCTGCTCGTTGGCAAGGACTAGCATTGACTTGCTATGGTCGCGCTGTTTGATGGCGTAGATGCGTTCTATGGCGTCAGCGTTGGCGGCATCGCAACCGATGCCCCAGATGGTATCGGTGGGATAGAGGAGCGTTTTCCCCTGCCGCAATGCCGCCAGAGCGGTGTGGAGCAATTGGGTGGTCATTCTTTTTTCGTTAAAATTTGATGCAAAGATACGATTTGTTCAGAAATATTCGTATCTTTGCAAGATAAAATAATTAAAATTAAGAGTTACGAACAATATTAATTATTTATTAATCAAAATAGTATTATTATGAACAGTATCCTTAATCTTTGGGAGACAAATCGTCCGTTATGCGTTTTAATCGGCGTTTTGATTGTTGTACTCCCATTCCTGCTTTTCTACCTTAACAAGGCTAAGAAAGAACATCCCAAGGGCTTAATTGCTGCCGCACTGAGCAACATGGGCGAGCGTTTCGGCTACTACATCATGAACGCTGTGCTGGTGCTCTTCATCTGCTCCAAATTCGGCATCTCCGACGAGGTGTCGGGTATCATGTTTGCGGTATTCTACTTCCTGATTTATGTGCTCAGCCTGCCCGGTGGCATCATTGCCGACCGCACACAGAACTACAAGGGCACCATCATCTGGGGTATTATCGTGATGGCATTGGGATATGCCATTCTGTCCATACCCGTGTTCAGCGACCATGGCGGCTTCTCCTGGGTGCTGGTCATCACCATGCTTGCACTGGTGCTGATTGCCTGTGGTAACGGCTTGTTCAAGGGCAACCTGCAGGCCATCGTGGGTCAGTTGTACGACGACTTCGAAGCTGAGGCAGCGAAGAAAGGTCCCGAGGCTTTGGCTCTGGCCAAGTCAAAACGCGACCCCGGCTTCCAGATTTTCTATGTGTTCATCAATATCGGAGGCGTTATCGCCCCCTTCATTGCCCCGCTTATCCGCAACTGGTGGCTGAAGTCTCAGAACTTTATCTACAATGCCGACCTGCCGCGCCTGTGCCATAAGTTCGTCCAGAACACCATGGAAGGCAACGATATGGACAACCTGACCACCCTCACACAGTCTATCCCTCAGGCCACTGAGAACCTGCCGCTGTTCTGCAACAACTATCTGCATGTGTACAACACAGGTGTGCATCTGGCCTTCATCGCTTCTGTACTCGCCATGCTTATTTCCCTCTTCATTTTCCTCAGTGTCAAGAACCGCCTGCCCAATCCCGTCAAAAAGGAGAAGAAGGCAGAAGAACAGTACACTGCCGCCGAGCGTCAGGCCAATGCCAAGGAAATCAAGCAGCGTATGTATGCCCTGTATGCCGTTCTGGGTGTGGCCGTGTTCTTCTGGTTCTCATTCCACCAGAACACTCAGTCGCTGACCATCTTCGCCCGCGACTTTGTTGACACCAGCTCCATCCCTCCCGAGATACTGCAGTGCATCAACCCGTTCTTCGTCATCATCCTCACCCCCATCATCATGTGGATTTTTGCCGCCTTAGCACGTAAGGGCAAAGAGGTCTCCACACCTCGCAAGATTGCACTGGGTATGTTCATTGCGGCATGTGCCTACATCTTCTTGATTTTTGTGGCTGTTGCCAACAACTATCCTTCGGGTGAAGCCTTCAAGGACCTGCCTGAGGCGACCAAGATAGCCATGAAGTCCAGCCCGTCCATCCTCATCCTCACCTACTTCTTCCTGACGGTGGCCGAGCTCTTCATCTCGCCTCTGGGTCTCTCCTTTGTGTCCAAGATTGCACCTAAGCACCTCCAAGGCATCTGCCAGGGCTTGTGGCTGAGTGCCACCGCCATCGGCAATCTCTTCATCTTCTTGGGTGTGAAGATGCTCAACGCCTTCCCGCACCAGTGGATGACTTGGGGTGTGTTTGCACTCTTCTGCCTCATCTCGATGGGTGTGATGCTCGGCATGCTCAAATGGCTCGAGCGTATCACTGCTGACAATCAGTAATTGTTTTTTCATAATCATCGGGAAAGCCGTCCTTTATAGGGCGGCTTTCGTGTTTTACAATTCACCTATGCAGGAAGGGGACGCCACAAAATATTTTTGAGACACCCCTTTTTTATTATAGATGGGTTCTATTCATTCGTTTTTGAGAACGCGTGCCTTCGGCACGCTGAGATGTATTTGCTTGATATACCCCGCACTATAAGTGCGGGGTTATTGAGAGTTTTCCCCTCTGGGGCAATTTATAGAAATCCCCTTAATTCTAATATAAGGCTTTGTCATTACAGGGCGTTATTCAAATCTCATTGATTTACCCAAGGCGCAGCCATTAGGCTGGATATGTCTCTGCCCTTTCAGGGCGTTTTAGAGAAGACCCTACGGCCTGTACAGAAACGAAGCCTCTCAGCCCAGCACGGCCTGCAGCTCGGCATCGTTGCGGTAGGTCATCTGGCGGAAAAGGTTCTCTTCGTCCTTCTGGCGCGTGATGCGCACTTGGTCGGCGACAAACTGGCGGATGGTGTTGTAGCGTTGCAGAAGCTGCTGCCACTGGTCCTCAACGATAGTGCGGCACGTCAGGAGGTCGCACAGGGTGAGGTAGGCATGACGGCGGCACAGTTCAGGATAGGCCACCCACCACTGGTTGTATCGCTCATGTATTTCGTCCCACGAGGCCACCTCGCCGCTCTCTATCTGCTGCATCAGCGTGTCCAAGTCGGCCTGGGGCACCAGCTGTCCGCCGAGGTTGACCCACTCGCGTACGCGCTGTCCCTCGCCCAACGCGGCATCGGGCAAGGCGGTCTTCTCGCCATCCTCAGTAAGGGTGTTCATGGCATAGTAAATCAGCATCTCCTCGTAGGCCTTGTAACCTTGTGCTGCCTTCAGCACGGTCACCTTTCTCTTGCCCTTCTCCATGCCGTAGGCCACCACCTCTATCGGCTCGGTTGCGGCATCGGGGCTCTGCGCCTTCGTCTTGAGGTAGGCCTGCTCGGTCCAATATTTCAGCAGCTGCCGACCATTGATAATCTCCTCGGCGGTGTCGGGTGCGAAGGGGGTGAAGACGATGTGCTGGGCCTTCTTCTTGCGCTTGTCGCGCTTGGCGAACTTGGTGATGTTGCGGTTGAGGGCATACATGTTGTACATCCACCAGTAGGCGGGCATCACTTCCAGACGGTTCTTAGCGGCGTTGTTGTTGACCAGCGCGAAGGGGAGTGTGATGCTGAGCTCTGCCGGATAAGCCCCTTTGGCCAGAAGGCAGTAGGAGGCGAAGCTGGAGGAATGTTTGAGGCTGGTGCACAATCCCGGCCAGAAGCCGCGGCCGGCCACAATCTCGTTGTCGGCCGTGCGGCCGTTGTGGTTCGACCCCACGGTACATCCAGCGGCCAGGTTGCTCTGTCCCATCACCAGCGAGGCAATGAGGAACGAGTTGTTGTGGTGCTGCTCGTGGGCAGGGAAGATGATGTTGTTGCCCACCTCGCAACGGGCTATGGTGGAGTTGTCGCCCACCACGGTGTCGTTCAGGCGCACGCCGAACTCCAGATGCACATGCTCGCCCAAGACGAACCGCATGGCTATGCAGCCATACTCGCAAGTACAGCCGTAGCCCACCACACCGTCGGCCAACACGATACAGTCCTCAATACGGGTGGGTGTTTCCTCGTCAGAGAGGACGGCCACATTATGCAGCGTGTGCGTGTTCTTAATAACGCAATGGCTGCCCACATGTCCATAGCAGCCCTCAGCGGTGGCAAGCCGCTGGCGGGTCATCGCTTCTAGCCTCTCCACCATACGGCCATGGTCTCGGTATTTTGCCCATAGATAGGCATCGCCGATAGTCATGCCGCTGAAGGGAAGGATGCGCCGGCCGCCGTTCTCGTTCATCGGCTCTATCCATGGATAATCATTCTTCTCATCCGGCTTAGAGGACGTCATCTCGTCAACATTGAACAGCAGACAGTGGTCTCCCACCTCATATTGGCTGAGCATACGCACATTGTGAATAGCGCAGTGGTTACCCACAGACGCATTGGACAACATGGAATTATAGATACCTTCCGGCAGATGCAGGTCGCCCTGATGAATGAAACCCTGCTCAATGGCTCCAAGCCACACTTCGCCCATAAAGACATTGTGATAAATAAGGTTGACATCGAATGGATTGCTGACATGCACCATAGACCAGTCCTCGGCACGGTTGCCTTGAGTTTGCAGCTGACTGATTTCTTGACTGGTCAGCACTCGGAAAGAACTTGTTTTCATAATAAAAGACGATAAAAAATATATTGATATTGATAAAAAACAAAATGCAAAAATAAGGAAAAAAAATGAGATAACGAAAAATATTTGACTCTAGTTATCAGATTCCTTTTTCACTAACACTACAATAAGCAACCCTAGGGGAGGGCTCAAAAAGCCCCACTCCTATCATACAAAAAGAAAGAAATGATAACCAACCGCTCAACGTTCTGATGACGAGATAACGGCGGACTGACAGGAAACAATCATTTCTCTCATTCCACCAATAGACGCTTGGTGGTGGTGCCGGCGACGGTGCGGACGGTCACCATGTACACCCCCTTGGGCAGGGTGCCCACGTCGAAGGTGGCAGCATTGCCGGCGGCCTTCTGCTCCAGCATCAGGCGGCCCTGCATGTCGTACAACGCCACATGGTTCAGGCTGTAGGCCGACTGCACCGTCACCAGACCTCGCGTCGGGTTGGGCATCAGCCGCGTGAAAAGGCCCACAGCGTCTATCTTCACCGTGTCGGGCCCCTGCGTGGTGTCCGGCTGCTGGTGGACCGTAGTCTGTGCCTCCACAAAAGGGCTCCATTCACCGTACTCTGAGTCACGTGTGCACCAAGCGCGCACATGCGCCAGATAGGTAGTGGTGGGGCGCAGCCCCGTCAGCGTCACTCGCGGCGTGGTAGTAGTAATGGTGTATGCCGTCATCCCGTCGGCCTCGGCATACTCCACCTCCCACTGCGTGGCGTTGTCGGCGCGCCATGTCAACGTGATGCTCGTGTCGGTGGCCGTGAACATACTGACTTCCCGCACAGGGTCGCACCGCGTGGTGTCCCTCGGCGTAAGGATGGGGAAATAACCACCCCAAGGACCTCTGGACATACGCATATGATGGTTGCAGAAGTCTATCTCGTAATCTCTTGCCCCATCATCGTAGTTGTAATAAAACCCTAGATAGTTACTACAAGTGCTTACTGTCGGCGACCACCATGCATGACAAACAAGGAGACCGTTGGCGTTAGGATACCTCACCCCTATAAGAAAGGTGTCGGTGACAGATACCGGTTTGTCGAAATAGAACTCGTAGGAGTAGGTCACGAGTGGGGAGTGATCAAACGATTCAAATCCGCGAGCCGGATACTGCTGGTATGCGAAATAGCGGTAGGGGTTGTTGTGCCGTATCCACTTCACGGAGTCGATGCAGTATACCTCGCCGTTCGACACCCCATACACATAGGCGTACAGGTTGAAATTTGAATCTGTAATGTAGCTTATGTTAAGACGTTCCGCACGCGTGTATATGCTGTCAAGGTATCTCCCCCAATTTCTATAGGGCCCGCCGCCTGTAGTGGCGGCTATGCCATATATCCATGTCTGACTCGGAGCCACGTATTCGGAATAGATGCCATAGGTAGGATGAGGCCCATCTATGAGCCAGACATAGCGGCCAGTCATTGGGTCCAGCACACGCTCATAACCATTGTTTGCCATATATTCACTGTCTGCCCCCCCAGAATTATAAAAACTGGCTCTAGCGCATACTTCAAACGCAGGCCCTGCGCTCAAACCTAACACACTGTCAAATTCAAGTGGATTGTACATATAACAGGAATCGGGATACCTTATCGTGTCCTGAGCCTTTATCACCCCAAAGGCGGCCAGCAGGGCGCCCAGTATCAATATCATCTTTTTCATAGCGGCTGTATTAGTAGGTTATACAATTCGTCGTCATCCATATTTGGTCGTATACCTCATTACACGATGAGGAAATGCCAGGTGCACTAAACGGGAGGAATCCATATCTTTCATACATGGAGATAGACGGACTGATCTTCCTTACCTCTTGGTCTTTTGTCACGTAACAGGTGGACGCAGGATTATTGTTCGGCACCTCCTTCATTATCCAGCAGTCCCCTCCCGCCGCCACTATGTGCTGTGAGGACAGCCTGTCCAACGAGGTGAAGCTGCGGCGGTTGATGTCGTAGACCTTCTCCATGTTGTATGGGAACACGGTCTCATACGGCTTCAGGAAACAGAAAGTGTGTATCAGCAATGTGAGGGGCGTATAGGTATGGTTTGTCAGCAACACCAGCCGTTGGACATCGGGCAGGTAGGCCATCTCGTAGATGTCGTCCTTGTCCTTCAGGTCGAACGTCTGTGCACAGGACATGTTCATCGTCGCCAAGTCCACCACCCGCACCTGCATATTATCCGTGCCAGGCCCGTTGTTGAACACCGACGCCACCGCTATCGTGTCCTCCTTCATCCTGCAGCCGTTGAAGAGCACCTTACTCCGTGGGACCTTATAACGATAATAATCGCCAAACGAGGTCAGCGCCAGCATGTTGTTCTTGTCGCAGGGGTGGATGATCAGCTCGTCAGCTGCGGGAAAAGTCACCACAGCCACATAGTTGTCCGTCTCCACCACGTCGCACGCATACTCGTAATGGCCGTTTTGGTCGTTAAGCACTCTGCCGTCGGCATACGAGAAAGTCCCGAACTGGTAAGTATATTCGGCCACTATGGTGGACTGG
>JAFWOP010000103.1 GCA_017545365.1 Bacteroidales bacterium | reverse complement strand
GGTTTTCTCACGCTCCACCACCATGACTTACGACCCGGACGAGGTGTTAGGCATCGAGGAGGACTTCATCCCTAATTTCACCCTCGGCTCGGCCAAGTACCCTGTAGTGAAGACCATCGACGTGGCCGACATCCTCGCCTCCGCAGGCATCACACCCGCCGACGGCGACATTGCCGCCGCCTTCGTTGGCGACGAGTGCCGTGGCGTGAGCCAATTGTCAATGGTCAATGGTCAATGGTCAATGGGCGATGGTCAATGGTCAACGGTCAATCTTCAATGTTCAATGGTCAATGAAAACGAGGCCGTCATCGTTAAGTACTACGATGCCGACCGCAGCCGCATACTCACCTTCGACGGCTCTGTGACGGGCGACGCCAACGGCGACGGCAAGGTGGACGTGGCCGACATAGCCACAGTCATCACCGTCATGGCCAGCGCCACTACTCCCGATGCGTCAGCATTGGGCACAGCCGACGTGAACGCCGACGGCAAGGTGGACGTGGCCGACATCGCCACCATTATCAGCATCATGGCCGCCCCCCGCCGCCCCCTGACCATCAGCGTGACCGAGCACCCGTATGCCATCCCCAACGGCAGCCGGGCCACAAGGAGCAAAACACTCGCCGCCCCGATAGTCACCGCCTCGACGTTCAACACCTTCGACCTGGACTACACCTACGGCGCAAGCCGCGGCAGTGCCACCGCCACGAAAGACGGCAAGGGGAAATGGAGCAGCACAGGCTCCTGGCCATTCACCGACGCCACCGTCAGCTGGTACGCCCACAACGGAGGCACGTTCATTCCGAATGGCGACACGCCCTACCTCAGCTTCACCGTAGAGGAAGCGGTGGTCAACCAGAAGGACCTGCTGGTAAGCACCGCCACCGGCACTTACGGCGACAACCTCTCATTCACCTTCGACCATGCCTGCTCCGCCCTGCGCTTCTACATGAAGAAGGCAACGAACATGAGCGACTACACGCTGACGGTGACAAGCGTGATACTGCGAAACGTGGTGAAGACGGGCGACTACTATTACCACACGTCGAAGTGGACGCCGGGCACTGCCACCACCTACTACACCCTCTTCACCGGCACGGCGACGCTGGGCACCGCCGACTACACGGCGATGGACACCGGCGAGAATCCCTACGTCATCGTCATCCCGCAGAAGCTCACGGCCTGGAACCCCGCCACCGACCTCGGCAACAGCTACCTCGAACTGCAGTGCACCATCAGCAAGGGCAACACCACGCTGCACAGCAGCACGGCCTACATCCCCTTCGCCGCCACCTTCACACAGGGCAACCAGTACGACGTGAAGGTGAACATCGGCAAGAACTCGCTCTACAACGACTCCAGCAATAAAATCATCCAGCCATGAACATGAAAAAGACATACAGACGGCCTCAGACCCGCTCCATAGCCCTCCAAGGCCCCAGGCTGATGCTCACCGCTTCCGTCGCCGTGAAGGAATACCGTCGCGGCAACGACATCGGCATAGGCGACACCGACGATGAGTGACCAAAGACTCGCCATCAAGAATCGCGCCCGCCGCCTGCTGACGGAGGCACTTATACAATTATATAAACAAAGACAACAAACAATGATGACAACAGACACAAGAACAACAAGACGGGGACGGTCGTGGCAGATGCTTCTGCTGCTGGCGCTCCTCGCATGGCTCGTGCCCCAGGGGGCACAGGCCACGCACGTGGACGACACGTGGAAGTATCAGGTGGCACTCAACGGTGCGAACACCGTTCGCATCCAGGTGCCCGTCTACGACCAGGAGGGTGCCGACTGCTGGGTGAGCGACGGCAACCTGAAAGTGGTGGTTAACGGAGAGGAGAAGAACTGCTTCCACTGGTGCCGCAACGGCGACACTGACAGTGACAGTGAGGACATCTACATCCACTTCAGCACCGGGGTGGGCGGCAGTTTCGACATCACGCAGGGCAACAGCGGCAACCACTTCACAATGACGCAAAGCGGCTACTACCAGAACCTCGTCTACCGCAACAGCGACGGCAACACCTACACCGTCTATGCCGTTTGGCGCGTGCCATACGAGTACTTAGGCAAGACGCTTAAGTTCACGTGGGACGTAGAGCGCGACGGCAACTCACGCTCCAAGGAGAAGGTGTCGGGCCTCAGCGACGTGGAAATCGCCATGCCCGACGCACCTGAGGTCATCCACCCACAGGTGACCATGGCCTCCATGTCCTACAGCGTGGCGGGCAAGATGGAGCTGCCATGGTTCATTGCTACCAAAAAAATCTCGGCCTTGCGCTATGAGTACGTCGATGCCTACGGCATCACCGTATGGAATGACATTCCTACCAAGGAGAACAACGGCACCATCTATCTCGATGCCACCGTGCCTCACGACAATTTCTGCGTCGTGGCGAGTTACAAAGACACCAACGATGATGAAATCAACAACGTATCCTCCATGGTCCAGAACCTGACCATCATTCACGCCCCCGTGGGCCTCACGGCTACGCAGATTGGCGACGCCAAGGCCAAGGTGCGGCTCGACTGGCATGTGCGCTACCCCAGCGCCGACGACCTCGCTACGAGCGACTACTTCGAGGTGCAACGCTCGCTGACGGGCCAGGAGGCCGACTTCGTGACCATCGGCACCGTGCCCGTGGTCATCAACGATAAGGATCCGCACTTCGCCTACACCGACAGCACCATCGTCAATGCGCTCGTCGCCGAGCACCTCACCGGCGGCTCGTCGCTGCCCAACCTCACCTACCGCGTGCGCCGCATGATTACGCAGACCTGGGGCTGGGACGGCAACCCCTGCGCACAGCGCGTGGAGGCTCCCCTGAGCGGCATACACCTGCAGCGGCTGAAGAGCTACTCGGCCAAGTGGGCCGACGAGCGGGCCTATACCGTCCGCGTGGATTGGGACTATGTCGATGAGCCTAACGCCGTGTGGGACAGCCGCGCCAAGCTGATGATGGTCGTCACCATGCGTAACAAAGCCGGCGAACAGGTGGACACCAAGACCTACGAACTGACCGACGAAGAGCGCAGCGCACGCACCAAGACCATCGACCTCTCACGCACCTGCGTGAAGTACGACATCCGTATGTATGTCGATCCCGGCACGTCGCCGCTGCGCTCCTGGGACCTGCCCGACGCCATGCGCATCACGTCGGCGGCCGACTGGGACGCCTTCTGCCAGCGCGTGAAGGACGCCAAGGGCCAGTACGATGTCAACGCCGTGCTCTGTGCCGACATCACCACCAGTAACTATTGCGGCGCCGACGATGCCACCTACCGCGGTACCTTCGACGGCAACGGCCACACACTGACCTTCAACAAGCAGAACTACAACCAGCAGTACGTTGGACCCTTCTACAGTGTGGGCGACGCCACCATCCGCAACCTGCACACCGCCGGCACCATCACCAGCAGCCAGAAGTTCGTTGGCGGCATAACGGCCTGGAGCAACGGCAACACCATCATCGAGAACTGCCGCTCGTCGGTCAACATCGGCAGCACCGTCAACGGCGACGCCACCAACGGAGGCATCGTGGCAGCGTGCGGCGGCGGACAACTCACCATCGTAGACTGCCTCTTCGACGGCTCGCTCACGGGCAGCAACAGCCACAGCATCGGAGGCTTCGTGGGATGGAGCAACGGCAAGGTGACCATCGTGAACAGCCACTTCAATCCCTCAAAGGTGGAGATAAAGTACGACGGTTGCCGCAACTGGGCACGAATGAGCAACAACAGCAACCTCACCGTCACTAACAGCTACTACACCACGTCGATAGAACAGTCAACCGACGACTTCTTCGTCATACGCAGCAAGGATGACTGGACGGCGTTCAAAAATGCAGTGAAGAACGGCAGTGACAAAGACATCAACGTCTTATTGAACACCGACCTGTCGCTCACCACCGAAGACATCATAGGACGAGCAGGTCCCACCTCAGGCTGGAACTACCATGGCACGTTCGACGGCAATGGCCATACACTGAGTTTAGATTTTAGCGAAGAAGTAAGCTATAATATTGGATTGTTCTACAGCGTGGCGCGCAATACAACAATCAGAAACCTGCGAGTGACGGGCAAAGTATATGGAAAGGATAATGTTTCCGCTCTTGTGGGAGGCTGCGGTGAAGGCGCAAACCTGAACATCGACCATGTGTATGTGTCTGCCGATGTTTCGGCTGCTGACGCTCATGTGGGTGGCTTTGTCGGCAATAGTAATTATGACAGCAAGGTCAGCATCACCGACTGTCTCTATGACGGAAAACTGTACACTCATAAAAATAACCCACAGGGAGCAGCCTGCTTTATGATTGGTGACAAATCCAAAGATAAACGGGGTCTGCAAGACTGGCATCAGACGCGTGTCTATGAGCGCAGTTCTTGTGAGACCAAAACCACTAATTATTATGGCATGAATGTTTGGTGGGGGTATAGCGGAAGTAAGCCTGGATGGCGAAGGTGGTCCGACACCGATGTCTGTCTCTCTTCCCACGATTTCCAGGAGGTGCCTGAGGACTGCCGCAACATCACCAACCAGGACAGCGTGATAGTTCGTATGAACGCCAGCAAGCCCGGCCAGTGGGAGAAGGACGGCAGCGGCAACGCCGTGCCTATCATCAGCATGACCGGTGCGCGCCTGCTGGCAGCCCTCGGCCCCTGCTGGCAGCTTTCTGGCGGCAAGGTGACTCCCCGCACGGCGACGGTCAGCGTGAACCCGTCGGCACTGCCCGACTTCTACCACGAGGGTACGGGCCGCATCGACAAGGTGGCTCGCGCCGAGACGCGGCAGAGCAGCGTGGTGCTGACATGGACCACCGAGGACGGCGTGCTGGATTACTTCGAGGTGTATCGCCGCGTGAAGGGCACCACCGAGTGGGGAGAACCCATCGCCACCGGCATAGACAGGATGGGCTACGAGGACACTACCGTGTCGCCCCTGCTGAAGTACGAATACAAGGTGGTGGCCGTGACCGACTGCGAGGGCCTGCACACCAGCGAGACCGACGTGGTGGAAGGTTTCTGCAAGAACACCGGTCGCGTCAGCGGCTATGTGCGCATGAACGACGGCACCGCCGTGGCCGGCATAGAGGTGGAAATAGCCCCCTCCGACTCCCCCGAAGGGGGAGCGACCGTCACCGTCACGACTGATGACAAGGGCTACTTCGTGGCCGACGAGCTGTCGTACTACGGCCAGCAGAGCATCACCTACAACGTGACGCCCGTGGCCCGTGACAACATCAAGCTGGAGCGTGGCACCATGCCCGTAGAGTTTAACAGCAAGAGCAACGACGAGACGCTGCCCGACTTCATCATCACCAGCGGCCACCGATTCTCGGGCTATGTGATGTACGAGGGCACGAGCATCCCCGTGAAGGGTGCCCACTTCCGCGTGGATGGCAACGACGTACACAATGCCGCCGGCGAGCTGTTGGAGACGGCCTTCGACGGCTCCTTCTCGTTCCGCGTCCTGGGCGGCAACCGCCGTATACAGGCCGTGATGGACGGCCACACGTTCACCAACGGCGGCTACTACAAAGGCGAGGGCGGCCACTACTTCACCGACAACGTGGCACAGATCTACTTCTACGACGCCACGAAGGTGCGCCTCGCCGGCCGCGTCGTCGGTGGCGACGACCAGGGCCGCCTGCCGCTGGAGAACAACCTCTCGCGCAACAACCTCGGCGACGACCTCACGATGGTCTTCACCCTGGAGGGCGACAACACGTCGTGGCTGGTCTATGACAACCTGAACCCCACGCTCGCCGAGCGCAACGACAGCGTCATGCACAGCGGCGGCAAACACAAGACCAAATACACCGTGCAGCGCAAGCGCATGACGGTGAAGCCCGACCCCGTCACCGGCGAGTACGAGCTGCTGCTGCCGCCCGTGCGCTGGAAGGTGTCGCAAATCTACTGCAAGGGCTACCCAACGCTGTTCCAGGACGGACAGGTGAGCGAGGTCGTTGACCTGACCGGCTGCCTGGCCGAGCGCGACAGCATCTTCGAGGGCTACTATACAGACGTCGATGAGCAGACCATCTATTGCCCCCACGAGACGGCCAACGCCCGCTACAGCCGCATCTATCATGCCCCCGTGGAAATCACTTACCGGCAGCTGAACTACGACTCCTTCGAATACTTCGGCGACAGGAACTACTACGCCACCAGCCTCGACGGTACGAAAGCCGAGGTGCCCTTAGTGGCAAAGGGAATGATTGTGGGATATGAAGTGGATGATAATGCAACCCACAAACCTCAGCTGACGGCAACGGTTGGCGATGGCAATTACAGCGCTTTGTTCGACGGCGATTTAAGCACCGCCTGGCAGGGTGACAAAGTGCCCGCCTATGTGGAGTTCAAGACCGACTATCCTGTCAGCGTGAAGGACTACACGCTGACTACAGCCGGCAATGCCACTGATAAGTCGGCATGGAATCCAAAGACCTGGACGCTGAAGGCACGGGCGCATGATATGGATGCATGGACTATCATCTCCGCTATCGAGGACGGCAAAACGGGCAAGGCCAACAACAGCCCCTGCACGTATGATGTCAGCAGCACAGACTTTTATCAGTATTTCCGGTTGGATATTACCCATGCTCAGGAAGAGGGCGATGACAAGAACGTGCAGCTGGCAGAACTGTCGTTCACTTGTAGCGGAAAGGGAAAGGCCAACCCCATCTACGACGACAACTTCCACTACACCTTCGACTATCCCGTGTTCAGCATTGACAGGAAGTACCCCATCGAGATTTCGGTGGGAGAGCGATACATATATAATAATGATACGCGCGTGGGAAAGGTGGACCGCGTGAACGTGGGCGGCGGCACCGTCAACATACACAACGGCATGAAGAACGGGCTGGAGCAGGAGACCGTACCACTCGACGATGACGGCAAAGGCATCTTCTACCTGATGGCCGAGGCCAAGCCGCGCCTGCTGACGGGCGAGGACGCACTGCACACCGTGACGATGACGCTCACGCAGGACGGCACCACCTACGAGGCCGAACCCCTGCGCGGCTATGTGCTGAACCTCTTTGCCACGGGCGAAGGCAAGGACGTGCTGGCCAGCGACAAACCCCTGCTCATCGACATACTGCGCGACCCGCCAGGAAGCGGCAGCAGCGCCACCCTCTCGAAAGGCTCCACACTAAAGCTGGCATACGAGGTGGACATGCAGTTTAAGGGCGGGCTCACCCTGGGCTTCGGAACGGGAACAGGCACAGATACCTATAGCGGTACGATAGCGGTCGACGCGGAAACCGGAACGATCAACACCACCAGCTTCACAAACGGAATCAGTCTCGATGTCATCTTCAGCGGAGCAGGAAAAAAAGCCTACTCCTACACGATGAACGTGGGCGAAGACATCACCACGAGCAGTGCCCCCAACATGGTGGGCGCCGATGCCGACCTGTATATCGGCGTGGTGGAGAACACCGTGGTAATGCCCATGAGCACCATACGCGCCATACCCGACGCCATGTACCGGAAGATGCTGGGCCACGAGGGCGGCAGCGTCATAGGCAGCATTGACAAGAGCGACAGCATAGAGGTGGAGAGCAAGTACGGCTCGATGGTGGAAATAGCACGGGGCACCGGAGCCGACGGCAACCTCTACCACCTGGTGCGCGACGTGTCATTAGGCTACGGCCCTGAGCTGAAATCGCAGTTCGTACACTCGCAGAAGTACATCACCACCGAGCTGCTGCCGAAACTGGCGCAGGAGATACGCGACCTGCTGTTCACCGGCACACGCGACGAGGCAGTGGCACTGGTCAACAAGACAGGGAAGGCCGTCTATTGGTCGAATGTGGCGGAGGGCCATAAGGATTTCGGAACAATCGGTGCCTACGAGATGATTAAGCCCGCGGGCAAGACGGGGCTGCAAGACGAGATACTGGAGAAGTACAACAACATGGTCTGCTGGATAGAAATGATTATGTCCAACGAGCGTGAAAAACTGTGGGCCTACGACAAGCTGGCCAACTACGAAGTGGACGGCGGAGGGACAGTGACCCACAGCGAGACCTTCGAGAGCGAGTACAGCCAGTCGCAGTATATCAGCTACCCCTTCACCACGGCCGACTACTTCGAGAACGACGGCCAGGGCCGCTGGGACAGGTTGGCCGCTTCGGCTGGGGCACTGCTCTCACAGCCGGCACTGGCATCATGCCTCAATGCACTGATCGGAGTCATCAACATGCGCAAGGCGACCAATAATAATGGTGCCCAACCAGGCCAACAAGGCCAAGATGGTCAAAACAATAATCAAAATAACAATAATAATGCAAAAGAAGCGCGAATAGAATTCTGGGGACAGAAATGGTCGTTCAGCATCAAGCCTGTGGCAGAATACAGCAGCATAGGCACCTACGGCTCGCAGAACAACTACAGCCGCAAGGAGTCTTTCAACCTTGTGATGGATAGCAAGAGCCACCTTAGCGTGGATGTATTCCGGGTCTTTACCGAGGCTACCGACACCACGACAACCAAGAGCACGAAATGGCTTGACGTCTATCACAACGCCAATTTCAATGAGTGGTTGGACATAGTGAAGGACCACGTCAAGGACGGTGTCTCCTACGAGGGCATCTCCTACAGTAAGTCCATCTATCCGCACAGCTTCATCTACCGCACACGCGGCGGCGCCACTGCCAACCCTTGGGAAAACGCACGCTACACGATAGCCTACCACCCGGGCATGCTGCTCGACGAGCGCACCAAGAAGATTGAGAACCCGAAAATCACCGCCGACCGACAGAGCGTCAGCGGCGTGCCCTACGGCGAGACGGCACGATTCACCATCTACCTGACCAACGACAGCGAGGACCCGGAGGCTGGCGGCAGAAGCCTCACAACCTACAGCCTCTACGTCAGTGACAGTTCCAACCCCTACGGCGCGAAAATCACCTGCGACGGCAAGGCGCTCGACGGCAGCGGACGAAGCGTCATTCTGATGCCCGGCGAGGTGGTGACCAAGGTCATAGAGGTGACGGGAGGCAACAGCTTCGACCTCGAAGGACTGACCATCGGCATCGCCTCCGAACAGGACTGGCGGCAAATCTACGACGAGCTGACACTTGACGTACACTACCTGCACCAGGCCGGACCCGTGAACATCTCGCTGCCAGGCGACAAGTGGGTGATGAACACCTACGCACAGTATGACAATGACCGGGGATGGTACATGCCCGTCATCATCGACGGATTCGACCGTCACCAGCACAACTTCGACCACATAGAGTTCCAGTACAAGGAGACGCTGCGCGGCGATGACGCCTGGACCAACCTCTGCTCCTACTATGCCGACGAGGAGCTGATGAAGGCGGCCAGCGGCGAGCGCGAGATGATACCCGAGAACGGCAACATAGAGGCACACTTCTACGGCGAAGGCACGGTGATGGAGAAGGCATACGACCTGCGGGCTGTGCTCTACTGTAGGAACGGCAACTCGTTCCTCACCACCTCGTCGCCCATCGTCAGCGGCGTGAAGGACACCCGCCGACCGCAGCTCTTCGGCACACCCGAGCCGAAGGACGGCATACTGCGACTGGGCGGCAACATCATCTTCAACTTCTCGGAGGACATAGAGTATAACTACCTGAACGCCATCACCAACTTCGAGGTGAAGGGCGAGGTGAACAACGACAACGTGACGGACGCCGTCAGCGTGCAGTTCACGGGAGAGGGCAGCGTGGAGAGCGAGGCACAGCGAAACTTCAGCGGCAAGGACCTGACCATCGACCTGATGGTGCGCCCCGACAAGACGGGCCGCGACATGCCCCTCTTCTCGCACGGCACCAACGGCAAGCGTCTGCAACTGTGGCTCACTGCGGACTACCACCTGAAAGCCATCATCGATGACCAGACGTTCCTCTCCACCGACACCATCGTCAAGAGCGGATTTACGCAGGTGGCAATGTCTATAGTAGCCCCCTCGGGGGCAGAAGGGGGGGCTTTAACCTTCTACAACGGCGGCAAGCAGCTCGGCTCCTTCAAGATGACCGAACCCTACAACGGCACGGGCCGCCTCATCTTCGGCCGTACCAACGAGACCAACCGCTCGAAGAGCCAGTACTACGAGGGCCGCATGATGGAGGCCCGCGTGTGGTACCGAGCCATGACGGGCGGACAGGTGGGCACCACCTACGGCAGCAAGCGACTAACGGGCTACGAGATGGGACTTGTCGATTACTACCCGATGAACGAGGGCACGGGCGACTACGCCCTCGACAAGACGCAGGGGGCCAACGCGCAGCTGATGGGCGCCTCGTGGGCCATGCCGCGAGGATGGTCGCTGAGCTTGGACAACGACGGCGTGGCGCTGACGCAGCAGGCACTGGCCCGCACGGCGGAGCAGGACTACACCATGATGTTCTGGTTCAAGACCGCTGACGCGGACGGTACGCTCGTGAGCAACGGCAGCGGAGAGAAAGACGAGGCCGGCGCAGAGAACCACTTCTGGCTCGGCTTCGACGACGGAACGCTGGCCTTCCGCTCCAACGGCATGACCGTGGAGGCGGGCAGCGGCTACAACGACAACCAGTGGCACCACTACGCCATGACCGTGAACCGCGCACGCGGCGTGGCCAACATCTACATAGACCAGGCACTGAAGGCCACCTTCTCGCCCGACTCACTCGGCGGCATCAGCGGGGGCACGCCCGTCATCGGCGGCTGCGTGCCCGGCGTGACGGACAACACCGCCATTGCGTCTGCCCGCACAGCACTCGCCGAGCCAATGGCCGCTACGGGCAACACTGTGGACCTCTCGACGCTCACCTCGAACTATGAGGCAAAGGACGGTGACGTGCTCACCGGTACACTCGGCGCAAACGTAAAGATTTCAGTCGCAGACGGCGCCACCGTGACACTCAACGATGTCACCATCAACGGCACTTCCAACAATGCCTACAAGTGGGCGGGCGTCACCTGTCCGGGCGATGCCACCATCATCCTTGAAGGCACGAACTCTGTGAAGGGATTCTATGGAGATTATCCCGGCATCCACGTCGCAGAGGGCAAGACGCTGACCATCAAGGGCGACGGCTCCCTCAACGCTTCAAGCAACGGTTACGCTACTGGCATCGGCGGTGGATGGATCCGAGACTGCGGCAATATCATCATAGAGAGCGGCACCATTATCGCTACGGGCGGTCATGGTTCAGCTGGCATCGGCAGCGGTACCAAATCGTGTGGCAACATTACCATCACGGGCGGCAACATCACAGCAACAGGCGGTAATATTGGTGCTGGCATCGGCAACGCATACAGCGACACAAACGGCCTATATGGGTCGTGCGGCAAAATCACCATCACGGGCGGTACTATCACCGCCACAGGTGGAGAATATGGGGCAGGCATCGGCGGGCATGGAGGCTCATGTGGCGAAATCACCATATCGGGTGGCACCATCACCGCAACAGGTGGTTTCCATGCGGCTGGCATTGGCAGTTATAGAGGTTCGTGTGGCGACATAACCATCACCGACGGCGTGTACCAATTGACCGCCATCAAAGGTGAATATGCCATCAACAGCATCGGCGTGGGGCTCAACAATTCGGTCGGCACCGTCACCATCGGCGGTACTGTAGGCGTCATCAGCGAAAGTCCCTACACCTACACCCCGACCAGGGGCGTGACGCTCAACAAGACCACTACCACGCTACCTATAGGCAGCAGCGAGACGCTGACGGCGACGGTCATCCCCGACAACGCTACGTACAAGAGCGTGACGTGGACGACGAGCAATGCCAATGTGGCAACTGTGACAGACGGCACGGTGACCGCCGTAGCACCCGGCACCGCCACCATCACCGTGACCACCGGCAGCGGCGCGAAGACGGCCACCTGCGAAGTGACCGTCATACGACTCACCACGGGCGTATCGCTCAACAAGGTCAACACCACGCTTGTCGTGGGCAGCACGGAGACGCTGACGGCAACCGTCTATCCGCCCAACGCCACGGACAAGAGCGTGACGTGGACGACGAGCAACGCCGACGTGGCTACTGTGGCTGACGGCACGGTGACCGGCGTGGGTCCCGGCATTGCCACCATCACCGCCACCTCCTCCAACGGTCAGACCGCCACCTGCGAAGTGACCGTCATACAGCATGTGACGGGCGTGTCGCTCAACAAGACAAGTATGACAATGACGATGGGCAGCACGGAGACACTGACGGCGACCATCGCCCCCGCCAACGCCTCGGACAAGAGCGTGACGTGGACGACGAGCAATGCCAATGTGGCCATGGTGGCTGACGGCGTAGTGACCGCCGTGGCACCCGGCACCGCCACCATCACAGTGACCACCAATGACGGCGCAAAGACCGCCACCTGCACGGTGACCGTCACCATCGAGGGCCTCGTCAGCGACATGACGGGCAACGTGGACGAACTCTGCATGTTCCAGCAGGCACTGCCGCTGACGCTCATCAAGGCATACGCCACGAAGAGCCCGCAGGGCGACGAGGCCGGGCTGCTGACCTACCTCGCCTTCGACCGTCAGGAGCGGCAGAAGGACAACGACATAGTGACGGTGGCCTATCCGTGGAGCAAGAAGATATACCTTGACGACAGGGGCGAGGTGCGCTACGAACTGGACCCCGTGACGAAGCAGGCCACCACGACGCCGCTGCGCGACTACGTGTTCGTCGGTTCTGCCGACGAAATCCTACGCCACATCACCAACGAGACGGCAGCACCCGTGGTGCCCTACGAGGAGCTGACGAACCTGAAGTTCAGCTTCGCCGGCAAGGACAACCAGGTGCTGGTGGAACTCGACGAACTGGCCTCGCGCATCAACCGCAGGAACATCTACGTCACCCTGCGCGACGTGGAGGACAAGAACGGCAACGCGATGGTATCGCCGCAGACGGCCTGCTACTACGTGAACAACAGCAGCCTGCGCTGGCAGAACGAGCGCCAGACCTGGTTGGCCAGCTACGGCTATGAGGACTATATCTACTTCGACATCCTCAACAACAGCGCGACCTCTCACACGTACACCATAGAGAACTGTCCGCGATGGCTCGACATGGAGGCCTACACCGGCATCATCGGCCCGCTGGGCACCGTAACCATAAAGGGCGTGGTGAACAAAAGCCTGAACGTGGGCACCTACGACGAAATCATCTACCTGACCGACGAGGACGGCGTGGCCGAGCCGCTCTACCTGAACCTGACCGTGACGACATCGGCACCCGAATGGTCATGGAGCGTGGACGAAGACCTGCTGAAATACTCGATGAACATCGCGGGACAGGTCATCCTGAACGGCGAGGTGGACATCGACAGCCGCGACATCGTGGGCGTATTCGACCGCGAGAACCGCTGCCACGGCATCGCACACGTCAACTACTCGGCACTGACGGGAGAGAGCGACCTCTTCCTCACCGTCTACGACAGCAGCAAGAAGGGCACGGAACTCTACTTCAAGATATGGCAGTACTCCACCGGCCGCGAGATGGTGCTCACCGCCGACGGCAAGGAGAGCATGACCTTCAGAAACGACACCATCGTGGGCGTAGATACGCCCGTGCGCTTCGAGGGCGGCAGCCTGTATGTGCAGACCTTCGACCTGAAGGAGGGCTGGAACTGGGTGTCGTTCAACGTGGCCAGCGAGAAGCTCTTCAACCTGAACACCCTGCTCGGCGGACTGCCCTGGGAGAACGGCGACGTGCTGACGGAGATGAGCGGCAACGTGACGATGACCTACAAGAACGGAACGTGGCTGGCAACGGGCGACGTGAAGAAACTGCGCATATCGCCAAGGAAGGGCTATGCCATCAAGGTGGCACAGGACATACAGTTCCCCGTTGGCGGCAGCATCATCAAGAGCGAGGACACGCGCACCATAACCGTCAGCAACGGCTGGAACGGCATAGGCTACACGCCGATACTGAACCTGAGCGTGGAGACCGCCCTGAGCGACTACTACGACAACGCCACGCCGGGCGACATCATCAAGAGCCACAGCGAGTTTGCCTACTTCACCAAGACGGGCGGCACGGGCCGCTGGCGCGGAAACCTGCAGTACATGAAGCCCGGCGAGGGATACATGCTGTTGCGCAAGGCCGAAGGCGAGGCCTCGTTCCGCTACCCCTTCTATGAGCCGGGCAGCACTTTCCTCGACGCATGGGCAGTGGCAGGAAGCCGCAGTGCCGCAGAAGATGGGAGCGCGGACGTCCCGTCCGCATCTACCGATGTGAACGGCAACGATGCCACTGTGCCCGCCGCTTCTCCGTTGGATGCCCACAGATACCGCCACACCATGTCGCTGACTGCCGTCATAGAGGGCTTCGAGCCTGAGGAGGGCGACCTCCTTGTGGCCTACGCCGACGGCGAGCAGCGCGGCTTCACCACCACTGTGCTCAGCGGTTCTGCCGCTGAGGAAAGCGAGCCGCTCTACCTCAATATCGGCGGCGAGAAGCAGGCCGACCTCTGGTTTGCCATCGAGCGCAACGGCGACATCGTCGCCTCGACCGGCAACGTGCTCACCTTCCGCGTCGACGACGTGGTGGGCAGTCCCGACGAACCCTTCGCCCTCCGCTTTGCCGCCAGCGCAACAGGCATCGACACCCTCAACGCCGACCAAGAGCTGGGCAAGTGGTACACCGTGAACGGCATAGAGCTGCCGCAGCGCCCGACGAGGAAGGGTGTGTACATCTACAATGGTAACAAGGTCGTGATAAAGTAATATTTGAAACAACGGATTAAAACGGATTACACGGATTACACGGATTTTTTTCTAACTTGGATTATTCATACCGCTTTGCGGTCTCCAGCAAAACAAAAGAAAACAAAAAAAAACAAGAAAAAACAATTTAATATAGGTTTTATTTGGTTTTGTTTGGTTTTACCGCGCCGAGCTTGTCCTGCTCGCCCCGCGCCGTCCACGCGCCGATATCGACGACCGCGTTTTCCTTTACCGTCAATTCTGCGGCGTTTGCCATGATCGCACTGGCCATTGCCATTCCTCCAAGAACAAGTCTCTTCATTATTGGTTCTCTTTCTTTTTTTAGCCGCAAAGAACGCAAAGATCACAAAAGTCCTTGCTCACTTTGCGTCCTTTGCGTTCTTTGCGGCTAATTCTTGCGCCTTCATCAGCGTTCCCGCCGCATTGAGCGCCCGCGGGAAACCGCAGTAGGCGTAGAGTTGCCCGACGAGTTCCTTCGCCTCGTTGAGCGTGAGCCCCGCCTCGAACCCCGCCTTGAACGCCGCGCCGAGCTTGTCCTGCTCGCCCCGCGCCGTCCACGCGCCGATATCGACGATCGTGTTTTCCTTTGCCGTCAATTCTGCGGCATTTGCCATGATTGCACTGGCCATTGCCATTCCTCCTATGATGAGTTTATTCATTGTGTTTACCTTTATTGTTGTGAAATCACTGCGGCTTGACGTAGCCCATGCGCTGAATGTCCTCGTCCGTGCGGTTGCCGTGGATGACGATGTGCGAAAGCGCTTCCTCCACTTC
>JAFWOP010000102.1 GCA_017545365.1 Bacteroidales bacterium | reverse complement strand
GGCGGCCATAGGCCGCCCGACTGTCTAATATAGCCTAGGATTGCTTTGAAGCGCCTAGAACAAGTGCAATCAACTATAGGAGTGAAGGCCTCCAAGTAATAGGTTGACACCAAAATAGGTGATGGCAACACTCAATATTGCCAGAACACAGTATAGATGGAAGCCCAATTGAGAGTGGTTCTCCCTGCGGGCAAGATAGAGAGGATAGAGGTAGACTATGAGCGTAATCAGTGCCCACACCTCCTTCGGGTCCCATGACCAGTAATTGCCCCACGAGATGTTGGCCCACACGGCACCAATGACAATACCCACTGCCAGCAACGCCACAGCAGGGTAGAGCATCAACAGGTTAGTACGTTCCAGCCTCTTGCGACTGGCAGGCAGGAAGAGGGCTGCCATGCCGGTGAGCATCACAAAGAAGAAGAGCGCGTAAGCAATCATTATCACCGTCACATGCAAGGTCAGCAGGGGCGAGTTGAGCACAGGCATCAGGTGTGTAATCGGAGGGTTGGAGCCGCTCATCATCGCCACCAACTGGCAAAAGCCCATCGCCAGCAGGGCTACAGAAGGTGCCGACCGATAATGGCGCGCCATACTGAGGGCCACGATGCCCAGCGTGACCGACATCAGGTTCATGCTGTCGAAGCCTCCGGCCATAGGCACATGTCCTCCGGCCACCCACCGCAGCACGATGATTAGGAGCAGGAAGCACGTCAGCAGTGCCACCAGGACTGAGGAGATTCGGTAGTTGACGGCTGAGAGCTTCGAGTTGTCCTTGCCGCGGCCCGTTGTCCAAACCATCAGAGCAAACGACAAGATGCCCAGCACCACCGACAACATGGCCAGCCAACGGCCTGTGGTGAGGGCATTGTAGAGCCTTTCCGCCCTTATCCGCGCGGGTGAGGGCAGCACTTCGCCCGCCTGCTTCTGCTGGTATTGGCAGGTCTTGGCAAACACTGTGTCGAGTGCGGCATAGTCTCCTCGGACTACCAGCTCCTGGCAATAGCCCAATTGTTTGCGGACAAAGATATAGACATCGTCGTCCACCTCGATAGGCAACGGGTCGTTCTGGGAATACCACCCGAGGGCACCCAGCGAGTCTGTCAAAGGATATATCTTCAGCAGTTTGCTGTTCGTCACCATCTGCACCAGGCTCTTCTTCTCGTTGACCGAGGCGAATTCCTTTGCAGAAGGATGACCGTCCAGCAAATCTTCATGTGCCAGCAGATTATTAAACGAAGTGTAGCGGCCTTCCATACCCAGTTGCTGGCGCAGCTCGGAACCTTTGATTTTTATCATAGGCTCGTCGCACCATTCGGTATAGTAGAACATCCACCCGCTCAGCACCTGTTCTGGCGTGAGACCTTGATAGGTGGCGTTTCCGTAGAGCTTGGTTGTAAAGTCTTTCGCGAGGGTCTGCAGCGGACACACCCTCCCCTTATACAGCACCTGCACCCTGCCCAGCTGGTCGGCTGTGTGGCGTGGCAGCGTCATTGGTTTTGCCGACACCATATTACAGGACAAGAGCAACAGCACCACCGGCACTCCTTTAAGCAGCCTTCGGAAATGTGACTTAGGAGATAGAAACATGGCAATCAGCCCCACCAGCAGCATCAGATAGCCCGCATAGGTGACAGCAATTCCTAGGGGGTCGTGAGCCACACTCAATGTGGAGTTGCCTTCCTGGTCGTAGTCTTCCTGATAGAACCGATAGCCGCCATGCTTATAAATATGGTTCATTGAGATGACGGCCTTCTCACTGCCAGTGGTGATATGGCTCACGAAGTCCATCGGGGTATGCGACCCCGGGTAGGTCACCACCTCGAAGCGGTCTAGTGTGAGGGTGAAAGGCAGCGTCCACTCCTTGCCATCTTCATTGGCGAAAGTGTTGCACGGCACGCCGGGCTGCAAGGTCATGCTGCCATGGCTGCCCGTCCAGGTCGTGAGGCCTCCGCCCAACAGGATGACCACTGCCGAGCTGTACAACAGCAGCCGGTACGGCACCCGCCACATCTTTTCGCGGAATATGGCAACCACGGCCCCGACACCCACTAGCGCCATGAGCAGGACAAACCACCATGAATTGTATATGCCGGCGGAAGCCCCGTCGCCCCCGCCCATCTTATTAACAAAGGTGCTGGTGGCGAGCACTGTCACCACCAACACCATGAGCAAAACATTGATTCTCTTCATTTCTATTGGGACTAGTAATACTAGTACAAACTAGTACTACTAGCTGTTGTCAAATAGCATTAATAAACTTGACCACTGCATCGCGGTCTTCTTTAGAGAGCTGGCGGAATTTCTCCACCGTCCAGCGGGCATCGCTCTGAGGGCATCCGTGCCACATGATGGCTTCCATGACGTTGCGTGCGCGGCAGTCGTGCAGACGGTCGCTGTGGCCGCTGCAGATAGGCGACAAGCCTCTTCCCCACAGGGGTGTGGTGCGACACCAGCCGGTGCGGATGTCGTTGACCATGTGGAGCCGGTGCTGCACCATGTCGGTATAGGGCCATATCTTCTGATATGGGTAGCGTGGCAAACGGGCATCGCCGTCGCTGAAAAAGCCGTTGGGGTCGGTGTAAAGGTCGGGGCCGGTAGTCCAGCTGGGACGGTGGCAGGTGGCGCAACCCATCTCGCGGAACAGCTGGCGTCCGCGCTGCACGGCAGGGTCGCTCAGATTACGGGCCGCCGGCACTGCCAGGCCGCGATGCCACACCATGAAGTTGACATAGTCTTGGTCGCTCATTTCGATGGGCAGTGTGTCGCACATCAGGTAGTTATAGATGTCGGTCTCGGGGTCGCCGGTCTTGTTCCACTGGGGGAAGTAGTGGTAGAACTGAGTCTGCACCTCGGGGTCTTGCGAGGCAGTGGTGGCATAGATGCTCTTGTTCAGACTGAGGTAGTGGCTGCGGCGGTCGCTGCGGGTTACATTGGGGATATTCCAAATGGCATTGGCACCGGCGGCATCCTGTAGAGGCCCGCGGCTGAGGGCGTAGGTGAAGCGTTTGGGATGGGTGGTTTTGCCATAGAGCGAGGCCCAGTCGTGTCCGGCCCAGATGGCGGGGTTGAGGTCGGCACCTTCGTCATACTCTTTCTGATACTGCGCCTTGAGCGAGTCGTCGGGTATGGCGTCGAGCAGTCCGGTGCCGTAAATGCCGATGGTGCTCTCCAGGCGGAAGGCCATCTGGCTGTAGGGTGCTGAGAGTGGCGCATAGAAGGCATCCTCCGGGATGGTCACTTCGGGGTAGATGAGGCTGTAGGTCTCGCCATCGGGGAAGCGGTTGCCCCATTCGTCGGTGTATTCGAGCCATGCGATGTTAATCTTATCCTCGTCGATTGAGGGCTTGAAGGGCGGCACAGCCTTGGTCTGCGGCATGCCTGCCACCGAGGTCTCGTAGGCATCGGTTGTTTTGTTGTAGACCACCAGCAGGTAGCCGTTGGCCCAGTCATCGGCACGGTAACGTTCCATGCGGCGGCCGTGGCCATAGCCCGGATGGCATGCTTCGCAGGAAGAGCGCACATAGAGGGGCCCCAGTCCGTTGAAAGGCGGGTTGTTCTGTGTGATGGTGTGTTCGAAGAAGAACTCGCCATATTTGAAGGCATTCACCATGCCCGCATTTTCCACCGCCGGGGTGGGGTCTTCGAATGCCGAAGCCGACTGGTTGAACGTGGTACCCAGCCGGCCACCTGCATAGGTTTCTTCGGCCAGCTCGTCGGAGAGCGAGGGCGTCACATCGTCAGGTTGGCAGCCTGTGAGTGTGAGGGCAGCAGTGGCACAGACCATTGCCGCCAGTATGATATTATTCTTTTTCATGATGGTTGGTGTTAGTTCAATTCTCTTAACAAGTTGTTGATTTCGCCCAGGGCGTCGCTCAGTTCAGAGCAGGCCTCCACAGCAGCGCCGTTGGCAGCTTCGGAATAGTGCAGCACGAAGGGTGCGGGCATCGCATTGATTTTCTGCAACGCCGTCTCGATGGCGGTGGTCACATGGCCGTCGATGGAGGCATCGTGGCTCTTTACAAAGCTGTGGAGCGACTTTGCCTCGTCGCGCTGGCCTTCGATGCCGCCCATATAGGCATTGCGGATGCTGAGGATGTTGTTGTAGAAGTCGATGATGGACTTCTGGCTGTAGGGCGATTCGATGTAGGTGATGTCCTCGCCATGCCAGGCGGCATAGATTTTAGAGCTGCCCACCTCGTCGGCGATGTCGGAGCAACCCTGTACGATGGCCATCAGTGCAGCAATGCGGCTGGCATAGGTGCTGCCGGGGCGGCCGGCATTTTTCATGTTCTCGCCATAGCTGTAGTTGCCGCCAGCCACGGTGTAGGCCATCTCTAATTCGTCCAGTTTGTCCACATGGCTCTGCGGGGCCTTGTCGCCCAACCAGCCCACCTCCAACTGGTAGCAGCGGTTGCGCAGGTCGCCCGCCACGGCGGCGGCATAAATCCATTCATTCTCGGTGATGTCGGCCGCATGCTTGGCATGCCCGTCAACAAAAAGGATGTATTCCAAGCCATGGAAGCCCAGCAGGGCATTGCCCAGACGCTCGCCAGCCACGACGTCGCCATCTTCACCATCGAGGGCGGCAATCATGGCAGGGCTTTCGTACATCAGTGTGCGGAAAGCGTCCTCGTCCAGAGGCCACGAGTCGATATGGGGGTCGATGCCGAAGTCGCCAGCGGCACCAAACAGGAAGGCTTCGCTCTTCTCCCATTGCTCGCGGGCATCGAGGAAGGTCTGACAGGCAGCCTCGACACCGGCATCGGTGGCATTTAGCCGTAACGCGGCCAGCTGGTCGGCCAGTTGCTCGGCCTTGCTGGCCAAAGCGGTGTAGGTAGGAGCCACGGTGTGGTCTACGAATTGTTCTGCAACCTGGGCGGCTTTCTCGTCGTCCACGGTTTCATTGTTATCATCTCGGCAGGAGATGAAAGAGGCTGATGCCAGCAAGGCGGCTGACAACAGCAGTGTCTTAATACATGTGTTTTTCATTACTAGAGTATTTTAATTGTTCATATCTATTTATCTCATGTTGAAGTTCACCCATGTGATGCCCACAGCCACAAAGGGTTCATCGTTGTAGTTGCCATTAAACTTGCGCACACCTGCCTCCGCCTTCACGGCTATATGCTTCAAGGGATAGTAGTTGATGCCCGCTGACAGCACCTGCCGTTCGGTCCAACCGATGTTGTCGAAGCCCGACGCGGGAATATAGCTGTCGTAGCAGTCGTAGCGGCCAAAGAGGTACAAATGTCTTCCACCGATGCGGTAATTTACAAACGACAGCAAGTCCACTCCGGCCTCAATCGAGCCATCGTAAGCCCCTTTGCCTACAGCGGTATGGGGATAGGGGTTGCCCGTCATGGTGGTCTGGTTCTTGTTGCGGGTTGAAATCAGGCCTGCATCGCCCAGATAGCCATAGTCCACATTGCCGCGCACCAGCAGCCACCGGTTGTGATAGTCAAAATCGAATGCCCCAATCAGCACCGTTCCCAATGCACCATAGTAGCGTGACGACTCGCTATAAACTGTCGTAGTGATGTCATTATTAAACGTATTCCCCACATAGCCGCTCACGCTAAGGCGCAAGCCGGGCACTCCCATATAGTCAAGCCGGGCAGCTCCCGCCAGACTATTGGCCGGGCGGAACTCATAAGGCGAAGCCGAACCGTTATGCACCCAGCCTGCCTCGTTGAAGAGGTTGCTGTTCAATGCCGGCAGCACCTGCACCTCATAGCGCCATGCCCCTGCCCTACCCCATAGGCTCACACCGGTCTCATGCCACGTGCAGGGCATAATGGTGTTCTCGCCCTCGGGTCGATACACCGAAAAGAAGTGGTCGGGAGTGTGGTTGTTGTTGGTCATGCCTACCGGCACCACGATATGGCCCATTCGTAGATTCAGGTGGCGGTTGAAACTCTTCTGTACCCAAAACTGTTCCAGCGCCACCTCACCGCCGCGTTCCACCTCCTGCTCAAACTCACCCGTCTCCTCCGTCTCCTTCTCTACAGCCACTTCGGCACCGCCATGCTCAAACTCCACTTCGGTGCCTATGCTCCAGCCTCGGCCCATGTCGTAGCCAAGCATGATGACGGCATGAGGAATGTCCACCCGCCCATGTCCCTTACTTTCGGTATATCGGTCGGCATGAGAATAGCGAAAAACGTTATCGCTATAGAAATTGTAGTTATATACGGCCTCGCCGTACCCACCTATAGTGAGCCGAGAATTCTTAGAAACCGTGTCTTCTTGCGCCTGTGCAAAAGTTGCGGCAGAGGATGATAAAAGAACAAAGATGAATACTTTAAAGAGTTTTCTAGTCATATTGACGAATGTTTTATAACGGATGCAAAGATAAGGTATCGCTCTCATTCGTCAAATACCTATTAATAGTGATTTTTCTCGTCTGGGAAACCACTAGACGGCAAAAAGGCGGGCGGCCCTTGGGCCGCCCGCCTGCCTAGTGTATCCTAGGAAAGCCTAGAATTGCCTAGGAAAGCCTAGGAAAGCCTAGTACTCCTAGAATTTCACAATCAGCTTCTTGACCATGTTGACGTTCTCGCCGGTGATGCGCACGAAGTACGCGCCCTGGGCCAAACGTTCCACATCCATCGTCTTCGTGCAGTCGCTGCTGCATTCCAGCAGCTCGCTGGCGACGGTGCGGCCGTTCATGTCAACCACCGCTATCTTCACCTTGCCGCTCACGCCGCTCACACTTATCGTCGTGGCGCTGCTCGTCGGGTTCGGGTAGATGGCGCAGCTGGCCTCGGCCACTCCGTCGATGCCGACAGAAATGGTGGTGAAGCTGGTGCTTGCATAGTCACTATACTGGTCGTCGCCGCAGACCGTGCGCACCTTCACAATG
>JAFWOP010000032.1 GCA_017545365.1 Bacteroidales bacterium | reverse complement strand
GTGGCGCAGGTGGCTATGGGCGCCAGCCAGGCCCAGTACTTCAACGTCATCAAGGAGGCCGAGGCCTACCACGGCCCGTCGCTCATCATCTGCTACGCCCCCTGCATCAACCACGGCATCAAGATCGGTATGGGTCGCACGCAGAACGAGGAGAAGAAAGCCGTCGAGTGCGGCTACTCTTTGTTCTCCGCTAACGCTATCGAAGAGCCACTGGCTCTTCTTCACATCTGGCACTACAATCCTGCCGAGGAAGAAGAAGACAAGAACGGCTTCCACCTCGACTCGAAGGAGCCCGACTGGAGCAAGTTCCGCGACTTCATTATGGGCGAGGTGCGCTACAACTCCCTGATGAAGACCTTCCCCCAGGAGGCTGAAGAACTCTTCGTCGCCACCGAGCGCAATGCCAAACTGCGCTACGAGGGTTACAAGAAACTCTCGGAGATGTAAACCTGCATCGACACACTAAAACGACGAAAGCCGAGGCCAGCTGGTGGTCTCGGCTTTCTTATTGCAGTTGAGTCACGCCCTCATTAGTTGTGCTTCAGATATAGCATATTGTTCTTGTAGTCGAAAATGACGTTGAAGTGGCGGAAGAAGTCTGTGCCGAGAAGAATGTCGGAATTTAAAAAGGACAAATCCATCATACTCCCTGGTATTTTCGCCACAACACGGTGGTTATCATCCATGAGTTCAATTGGGAAATTCATGCTGTCGACGGCGGAACCAATCTGTGAAAGAATCAGCCATGCAAGTGAACTGGTGTCTATTTGGCTAAAATGCTGGTCAACACGATTCAAAAAAGCAGAATCGAAAGCTGTTCCACCCGCATTCCCCAAATCCAGGAATACCCGTGCTGTGCAGGGTGCCCCGTCTTTTAGCCTGAACCCATCGGTCTGGACACACCTGAATCGAGGGAGGCCTTGTTGATTAGTGAATTCCATAGGGATTGCCTTATATTGGCCTATCGATGCTGGGAGATGATTGCTCAAGACCATAAAATGCCGCTGGAGGTCAATCTCCACGACATATTTTTCAAAGACATCACGACCTATTGTTGCACCCAAAGAGGGCATGCTGTACATCAGTGCGGCCCATTTATTGATGTCTATTGTGTCCAGTCGAAATGATGTATGCCCAATTTTATAAAAAAGGCTGTCCGTCACCACGCTATAACGCGCGATGTCCGCCAAATCCTCTGAGCCACGTTTAGCCCGCAGTGTGTCGGTACGATAAACCCTATAAGTGAAATCCAGTTTTGCGGCCAAATCGGGGTCGATGTCAGAGCGGTAGCAACCATTGTCAACAAGAACGGTGTCAACCTTCACCCCATTTATTTCGACACTACAGAATATTCCGCCAGCACCTGTGTGCCCCCAATCGGTTTCAAAACAGATAGGGATGGTGTCCGCAAATAGAGGCTCGGCCACGGTCTTTTCTCTCGTCCCGCTCTTGCAGGCGGTCATGGCGGTAAGGGCAACCATCGCCGCGCATACTAACATTATTTTCTTCATTGTCTAAATCATTAAAAGGTAATCACTGAAACAAACGCCGCCCTGCCGTTTTTATTGCCCTCCGGGCGGCGAAAATTTGCCGTTTCTGTGCAATTTTGCCTCGCATCATCGCAAAACCCTCTTGCAGTCGTGTAAATCGGCCTCGCATCATCGCAAGGCCGTTTTGCAACTCTGTTTCATATCCGCGCAATGATGCGGGGCAAGATTGCATGGTTATTCGGCAGGCGTGGCGGGCTGCGGCTCGTCGTCGCCGTCGGGTTTCGTGTCGCGCGAACGATTCGGGTCGGGCATCGCGTAGCGGCGGAAGTATTCGAGGTCTTCCTGCATCCGCTTCACGAGGACGACGGCCTCCTCGCGGTCGGGGTTGAGCAGCGCGTAGGCGTTGGTGAACATCACCACGGCGGCGTAGGCCACATCGCTTGCGGCGCGGGCGGCTTTCAGCTCGCCGAGCACCTGCTCCATGCGCTCCTCGTTGCGCTGGGCGATGAGCTGGCGCACCTCGTCGTTCTTCGCCTTCAGCTGGTTGGCCACGATGAGCAGCCCGAGGCGGTTCAGCTGGCGCTCGTACTGCAGGAGGTCTTGCAGCATGTTGTCGATGAGGCCGCTCTCCTTCATATAGTTCTCGCGGGTGGTGATTTTGTAGTTCTTGATGACCTTCAGCAGCGGCTCGGCGTGCTGTGCGGTCTCGGCGATGGGGAACTTGGCGTAGGCCTTGATGGTGTCGCGGAGCGAGGCGTAGAGCTTGTCGCGCTCCTCGTCGGCCTTCTACAGGGCGGAGGTGTGGTCGCTGGCGCGGTACTGCTTGAAGGCCTTGTTCTCCTTCCCGAAGGCCTCGCGGAATTCCTCGACGGCGCGGTGCCACAGGTCGTGCTCCAGCTTTTATTCTCCGCTTCGCTATCGGATGTTCACTGGACATCCTTCACCTCCGTGCGCTTGCGCACCGTGTCGAGGTACTCGTAATGCGCCGCGTTGGTCGCCCGCGCGATGGAGATTTGATCGATTTGTTGTGGAATGTTCATAATGTTTTAATTTTTGATTGGTGAAACATTTTATTTTGTTTGTAATCACATTGGCGTTTATTTGCCTTTGCTTTTCTTCTTGGGTTCCTCACTGCATTGTATTTATTTCTTCGGTGTTCGGTTCCCCTTCGGGGTGGCTTTCTTGCCGTGGGTCTGCCGGGCTTCCATCTCGGTGCGGCCAAGGCGCCAGGTGAGGCCGAAGCTGACGTAGCGGCTTTCGGTGGTGCTCTCGCTGACGGATGGGTTGTAGGGGTTGCTGCTGCTGCCGCCGGTGCGGACGGTGCCGAAGACATCGTTGACGTTGAGGAAGAGCGACAGGCGGCGGTCGAGGAGGTCGGTGCTGAGGCCGCAGTCGAAGGCGAAGTAGGGGTCGACTTCGGCCAGCGGCGTTTGGGTGCGGCTGCGATAGACGACGTTGGCGAAGAGTTGCAGACCGTCGAACCAGCGGGCCGACGTGTGTTCAAGAATCTTTGTCCAGAAGTTGAGCCGCAGCGAGTAGCAGAGCATTTCGCTCTCCTGCCACATCCCTGGGCGATATTGCACCCGATAGAAGTCATCGAAAAGGTTGGCGTAGAAGCGGATGTTCATAAAGTCCAAAGGCCGCAGCGTGGCGTTGAGGCCGATGCCGCCCTGCCGTGCGGTGCCAATGTTGGCGGTCTGGGTGAAGGCGACGATGCGCCCGAAGCGGTCGCACCAGGCCACGTCGGTGAGGGTGCCGGTGCGGTCGCGGTCGGAGTTGAACCAAGCACTTAGGCCGATGCTGCCGAGGTGGTCGAAGTAGCGTTCCCAACCCAGCTCCAGGTTGTCGGCGTAGCCTTTGCGCAGCGCGACGTTGCCTGTGGAGTAGCTGTCGTAGCCATAGACGGTGAAGCGCGTGAGTTGCGCGGTGGTGGGCGGCGCTACGTAGTGGGTGTAGCTGAATGTGAAGTTGTGCATCGAGGGGGTTGTGTACGAGGCATGGAAGTCGGGGCTGACGGTGAAGTAGTGCTTGCGGACATCGCCGCTGTCGGCTCCAGGGTACTGGAGGTTGTACCAGGCGTTGTCGAAACTCACAGAGGCCGCGAGGGTGAGGTTGCCGAAATGGTGCTGTGCGCCGACATAGGCCGAGAGTTCGTAGGTGCCATTGGTGTGGGTGTAGCTACGAAGGCTGTCGGTGAGGCCATCGACGGTGGCATCAACAATCTTCCGCTCCGGCGCGAGGTTGGCCATGAGGCCGAAGTCCACCTCGCCGTGCTTGTTGTATGGCAGCGCGATGTCGGCGGTGATGCCGTGCCACTGCGAGGGGTTACGGCTGATGAGGCTGCGGTCGAAGTTCAAGGTTGAGAGGCTGTCGTATGTGCGCAGGTCGCCATTGAACGAGCGGTTGCGTGTCAATGTGCCGGTATAGTCGAGGAAGAGCATCCCGCCGAGGGTATCGAGCTTCTTCTCCAGCATCACGCCGAAAGCCGCGTCCATCAGGCCGTTGCCGCCCAGGAGGGTCTCGTTGTAGAAATAGCGGCCTATCGGGTTGATGAACTCCGTGCGCTCGGTGCGGCTGTCAGTGGCGGTGCTGTCGTGCGAGGCGGTGGTCCATAGCCAGAAGTTGAGCGTGGTCGCCGAGTCGAGGTAATAGTCGAAGTCCACGCCGAAGTTGCCGTTTATGGTGCGGTTCTTGCTATGCCCTTTCGTCGCAATGACGGACGAGAGCGAGCTGTCCGCAGCCAGCAGGCGGCTGTCGCTGCTCGCGTCTCCGCTGTAGCGGTCATAGTCTCCGCTGACGAAGATGTTGAATCTCACCTTCTCATTAGCCCACACATAATCCACCCACGGCCCCACCTGCGGACGGCTGTTGGCGTTCAGCCCGAGGCACAGCAGTTCGTTGCGCTTCACCTTGGCAGTGGTGACGATGTTGATGACGCAGTTCTGCGTGTGGTACTTCGCCGAGGGGTGGGCTATGACCTCGATGCGCTGCAGCGTGCCGGCGGGGAGCGACTTGAGGTACTGTTTCAGCCCCTCGGCCTTGAGGTGCGACGGCTTGTCGTTAATCCATATTGAGACCTCCGCGCCGCCGCGGTACTTGATGTTGCCCTCGGCGTCCACCTCCACGCCCGGGGCGTTTTGCAGCGCGTCGGTGGCGTTGCCGCTCTGCACGCTGGGGTCGTCGCTCACGTTGTAGAACACCTTCTCGCCGTCGGCGCTGTAGAGCGGACGGCTGGCAGTGATTTGCACCGTCTTTAGGAGGGTGGCGTTGTCGTTGATTTCGATGGTGCCGAGGTTCGTGTCACGGTCGATGGTGATGTCCTGCCACCAGGTCTCATGTCCCACGGCGGTTATTCTCAGGATGTAGTCGCCCTGCTTCACACCCGTCAGCGAGAACACGCCGTCGAGGTCGCTCGTCGTACCGTAGGCGAACGCGCTGTCCTGTTGTTGCAACAGCACACAATTGGTGAACATCATCGGCTCCCCCTTGCTGTCCTTCAGCGAGCCTTGCAGGGAAAACGTAGTTTGTGCTACCATAGCACCGGCCATGCCCACAGCGAGCACCGCCAAGAAAAATCTTTTCAGCATAGAATGTTGATTGTTAATAATGAATACAAGGAGCCAGCAACAGCCAGCCCCATTAACACACGTGAAGAGTACGGTGTCACGGTGCCCTCAGCACCTCATGGAACGTCACCGCTTCGTTTTGCATCGCGGGCATATCGCCCTCCCGCATCCACGCCGCGCGTTCCACTTGCACATTATTAACTGCGATAAGCATTGCTATCCGATATTTCTTTTCAAATTACGCCTTATATAACGCCCCCACCCCGAAAATATTGCCCTCGAATAAAATAAAATCTGTAACTTGCCGTTTGTAGTGTCGAGTTATTTACAACAATGATTGCAACTGCACATAGAACGACACTCTTTCGCCCAAGAACCATTCGCGGACACGCCGAGTTGCCTCCACAAGGTCGGCAGGCACACCACGGCCTCGGTATGGCCACCGCCACCCGCCAGATGCGCGACCGCGTGGAGCGCATTATGAAGGAAGGCCTCGCCTGCGACTGCTGCAGCGACGAGATCAAGGCCCTCTTCAACGAGTGGATCGCCAACCGCGAGAACACCCTCAAGACCAAGGAGGTCGCCGACCGTCTTATCCCGCTGATGGAGAAGTGCGGCTGCGACATCTGCAAGCAGCTCCTCGAACTCCGCCACAGCCTCGTCAAGAAGAGCCAGTGGATCTTCGGCGGTGACGGCCGGGGTTATGATATCGGAATCGGCAGCCTCGACCACGTGCTGGCCAGCTGCGGAAGATGTCTGCCGAAGGCTGCTAACACCGCTGAATAAGTTAAATGCAGTGAGCAACGTCGTGGTGGTTGACACCGAGGTGTACTCCAACACCATAATTTAAAGAAAGTCAATAACTAAAGTTTGACAAGTAAAATCAGGCACACAGTCTGAGACAGTTAGAATTTTGGATTTTCACAAGTAAGTCATTGTCAGAGAGGAGTCTTTGTACAAGTTCCTTGTTAGGGAATCCGAGGTACTCGGTGAATTCCTCAAGGATTTCGCGCAGCACGAGCAGGATTCTCTCATAGAGCGTAATCTCGACCACGTCGGCCTTGGTGTCGCGGAAGAGGCCGCCGAGCGTCTCGTAAGA
>JAFWOP010000031.1 GCA_017545365.1 Bacteroidales bacterium | reverse complement strand
TACACTATGCTTGTATTCTCGCTTGCCGGTACTCCTGTAGAAGATGGAGAGAAAGTATGCGACGTTGTCAAACTGTTTATTGAGACTGGACAGGTAGCAGCCAACAAGGATTTACGCATTCCTTTGAACAAGAAGCTGCGCAATGCCGAGTTGAAGCAGTTCGTCTATAACATAATAAGGTATAACGGGAAAGAAAATCTCGATGCCGAGTCATTCCTCCAAACAGCATTCTGCGAATGGTTCAGCGGCAAAAAAGAGAACATCGCCAAGAACTACTCCGTGCTGCCCAAGGATTCGTTGGTGTCAAAGGATGGGGTGGAAATGGATCTACAGCAACTCCGAGAAGCTTTGCGCACAAATAAATAAATTACGAACCATATTACAATTATTTATAGCAACAATGGAAATGGACCTTTTAAGTATAACCAGGACGGCTGCAATGATTTATGCAGAAGAAAATCTTGGCAACAGAAAGACAGAAACAATTAGAAGGAAATTCGTAGAGTCAATTTTTGTTCTTCGTGAGAACAAGAGCATGACTATCATGACTATCATTGATGCCCTTGAAGAAGAATTGTCTATAACATACTCTGAGCAGGAAGTCTTAACACTGATAAAGGAAAATGATTCGTTTGAATACATTGCTGGCAAGACAAAAGAAGAAGATTCGTATCGTCTTACTGGCAAAAGATATGTTCTCTTGCAAGATCGTAGTTCTGACGTAATTCAAAATACATATGAGAAGTTTCTTGTTGACAAAGACATTCCTTCTGAAAAGTTTGGCCATGTTATGCAGCAATACTTATATTATCTCCTAAATACAAATATTGAAGCGTTCGGTGGCATTCTGAAAGGCTCAATGCCTGATGTTACAAAGGACCTGTTAGAATCGTTCTCTGACGAAGATATACAAATAATAAATGATTTCCTCAACTGGAAAGATAATGATAAGAATGTTGCACTTTATAAACTTATCAGTTATTGTATAGAGTATGCCATCGCAGTAAATAATTCAAAGGAATCTGTTTTAACAAGTGCAATAAAAAATAAGGACTTTTACTTGGATAATGCCCTACTATATAGAGCTCTTGGCATAAATGGAGCACAACGCAAGAAAAGAACACTCTCTTTCCTAAAAAAATGCATAGAAACAGGGCAAAGCCTGCATGTTACATGTATTTCTAGGCATGAGTTTATGGAGACCATTGACTTTCACATCAACCAAATTAGAAAAACCACACCTTTTGGAAATATTAATCCTGCAGTTTTCAGGAGGATAATGAGCGGTAGTTTCTGCCAGTATTATCACGAATGGAGAAAAGGAAGGATTCAATATGGCTTTGAGCTATTTAAATCTAATATCGTTTCCGAATATAATCATCTTATTGAGCAATATAATATAAAGGAGGAGTTTGCATACCCATTCCCGGAAGAAGCAAATATTCAACAAATAGAAGACTATAGAGAAGGTATCAAAAGTGTCAAAACGCGAAGTGGCAGTTCAAAGAGCGAAGCTCTTCATTTGTATGATGCTCAAAACATTTATTGGATTGAGCAATTAAGAGGATATAATAATAAAACTGTTGAACACACTAAATATTATTTTATTACCAGCGACCTCAAACTACATGCATGGGATACCCTACACTCTCCTACATCTCAACCGGTTACATTGCAACCGAGCCAATGGATGGCCTTGTTACTAAAATATACATCAAGAACGACAGACGATTTTAATAGTTTTGTTAGTTTTTTGAATATTCCACGTGAGCCCAATGTCGTTAGCGAGACAGATCTGCAGTATGCTCTTGCAGGAATTAGTGAAATCACAGAAGATCTGAAGCAACAGGATTATATTGTTTCAACTATGTTTGCATCTAATCTTAAAAAAATGCAAGAAAGTGGCGATGTACGTTCTTTTGCAAAGGCTTTTGCAAAAGATGAAATGGAAAAAGTATATCTTGAACGATTAAACGAAAAGACTAAAGAAATAGAGCTTATCAAGTCACAAAATTCAGAAAACATAGAAAAACTAAAGAAGGAGTGGCTGGAGGAAATGCAAAAGCGAGATGAAGAAAATAGAAAACGAGAAGAGAAGATGCGAAAGGATTTTGAGGCAAGTATGGTGCGCCAAGAAATAGCCTCACTAAAAGTATCTATTGGGAGTTTAGAGTCTGATTTGTGTAACAAGGACCTATTCCTTTCAATCGCAAAATCAAAAGCCAATTTTCAATCAGGACTTCTTAGACTTTTTTGTGGTTTGATAGTTCTTGCAACTCTTTTTTATTGGGGGTATTACATAATAAAAGGTGATTGGAATAAATTGGAGCCTATTACATATGTTATTGGTATAGTTCCACTTGCTATAGAAATTCTATGTATGATGGTTTTGGGGAAAGCATTTAATCCTATGCATTGTCTTGAGAACTTCTCGGAATATCGTTACAAAAAAGAATGCGCCAAATATGGCGTCACAAAAACGACAATCGAAGGGTTAAAATGTAACATTGAAGAAAAGAAAGCTCTGCTTAAAAATTATGAAGAAGTTCAGAGAAATTGAAATCAGAACTGATATATAATTCTTCATACAATAATATTAAATGAATACTAACGACAACAAACAAATTACAACTGAAAAGTTTCTATTTTTGCTGAAGCAACATATTGACTTTCTTGAAAACCAAATGGCGGAAAGATGCGGTATGAAACTATACAAATCGGCCGATGGCTTTACACAAGAGGAAATATATGAGTATGCTGGTGCTAAAGATTGTGTTGCGACATTGACTTTGAATCAAGAATCTGCGAAGCTATATGGGGAGTCGTTGACGGTCGTTTTTGTCTATTACCAAAAAGAAAGAATTGCTCTTGAAAAAGACAGGACGGCTCTTAATGATATATCCAACGTTAAAGCAAAAGAACTTTTGGGAAAGTTAGACGGAAGTTTGTATGATCAGCTTCTTAAAAATGGTATTCCAGCAAAGGATATAGTCGAAATGCTGGTGGGACCAGACTCAGAGGAAAATAACACTTATGCGAGTCCTCTTTTGCGTAAGCCTAAAGTACTGGAGATTCCTATTGAAGGTGAAGACAATGGTAAAGATATCTATTTTATGTATGGAGCCTTGTGTCACTTTATTGCTGACGGAATAGGATTGACTCCAGAAGAACATAATGAATACCTTGCCTATAAGATTGTTCTGGAACGCGAGAAACTTACTGATAAAGAAAGAGAGGAAATCTTTGACAAGAACGGAGCAATTGTCAATCAAGAAGTCGGCTATTTCTGGTTATTGTGGAAGAAAGAAGCTGGTAAGCTGACAGAGAAAAACAAAACAGACCTAATGCACTTGTCACAAAACAGAATCGCTAATCGATTTGGTTTGGCTGATAAAGAGCTACAAAATATGGGATTAAGTTTTGAAAAGCTAGCAAAGACTTATCCAGAGAAGGCAGCTCTGTTGTTTTCAAAGATTGTCAATTTTCATGAATATCGCTATAATGTTGTTGGTAAGCATCTGCTCTATATGAGTTTTGAATCGTTTCTGCACATATACCTTCGTCATGTAAAAGAGCTCGCTGTTGAGAATCAGTTTGGTGAGAGAAGTAAATTTCAATTGGCAGAAAAGGATTTGAAAGCTACCATGGATATTGTTTTAGGTGCTCTGAATGATGAGTATCAAACATATAAAGACGAACATCCTAACAGCAGATTCTTCCGGAAGGGGAATATGGCATATTATTACAATGGAGACTATTATGATGTTGACATTTTACCAGATGGCCAAATTGGAAGTTTCTATAAACGCATTGACAAATAAAACTTAAACGTCCAAATACAAACAAAAGCAAATGTAATCGTGTGGAACTATCCATGATACTTTTAAAGACTATCGGTGGTTATAGCACTGTGGTTCCACCTCTTCCCATTCCGAACAGAGAAGTTAAACACAGTTGCGCCAATGGTACTGAAAATCGGGAGAGTAGGTAACTGCCTAATATAGTCTTCGTCCAAAAAAGCGGATCAATGACGTTAAACTTAAGTGAGGCTTATTAAAAATAAAAATTTATATGAAGAAAGTTTTCATTATCAAAAAAACTGGAGTGTAGATTTGCCTTTTTAATAAGAAGGCAAGTTCTACCAAGACCATCCACCTCGGGTGGAATGTTATTGTTAATGTAGTAATCCTAATTGTGGACGTTGCGTAGTTTCTTGCAGCTCCTACACCCTTTGGGGCAATTTCAGTAGTAACAGATGTTGTCGGTTTGATACCCGATATAAGGAACCTCATCAAACAATAAGGTCTTCAAAAAAATCCTTGGGAGCGTGGTAAACTCCCAAGGTGTTTTTATATATGTAGATATGATAATAAGTAGTAAAATTTCAGTTGTGCTCCTTGTTGCCTTTGTGGCGTGACATGAAGATTCGATATGTATAATAACCTTAAAACAAACATTTGTATTACAAACTTTTGCTCAGATGCAGACATTTTAGTATCTTTGCACCAACAAAAGGAAGAAATACAAAGAAAAGGACAAAGAAGAATAGGAAGAGCATCGCACGAATGCTTATCGATAGTTATTGAGGGACAACATCCAAGATGCTTATGGTGTTCCGTATTTGTACCAAGACTTTCGTAAATCACTGATTATCAGTACATGTTAGATTTGAGGAGGTTATATCATTATTCTTCTCTACCACCCCTAACCCCTCCTCCCAGGAGGAGGGGACTACTGGCAGCGTCTTTTTATCCATTATTTCATTTTGACACACCCGCACATAATGCCAAATAATACCAATAAAAAACCGTGCAGGTCGGATGGGCTGCACGGTTTTTCTATTCTTTCTTTCTGTCGAATAAAAACTAACTTCTATTCTTCTATTGTCAAAAACACTTGCTTACCGGAACATGAACTTCATGGAGGTGCCGTCGGCACGATGCAGAATGTTCAGACCGGCCACAGGACTAGCGATACGCATGCCCTGCAGGTTGTAGAGGGTGTCGCCAGGCAGGACGTCGCCCCTGTGCGAAAGGTTGTTGATGGCTGTGACGTCGGAGTTGGTTTCTATCATCTTGCGATTGGCCTCGCGAACACGGTCTTCGTAGACCTTTACGACTTCGCGGTCGTAGGTCATCAGTCCGTTCACTTCCACCTCCACATCGGTGGTCTGCGTGTAAATGGCGGCTGCGAAGCATGCCTTGTGACCGTTGAAGGTGATGCCCTGTCCGAGTTTTGTAATCTGATCGGCATAGCGTTCATAACGAGCAGTGACGCCCTCGACGGAGCCGTTGTCGTTGTAGAGCGTGGCGAAGCGCTCATACCAGCGGTGGCCTTCGATGTTCAGACCGAGACCACCATACTCACCGAGCACGAGGGGCTTTTCAGGATCGTCGAAGTTCAACACGATTGGGTCGGAATAGGTGTGCAGGTCGACGATGTCGCCTACGCCACGATGGAAGTTACCGCCTGATGCAGGGTTGATGATGCGGGTGGGGTCTTGCTGGCGCGTGAGGTCGACCACCTGAGCGGTCTTGAACTGTCCCCAGCTCTCATTGAACGGTGTCCATACGACGATGCATGGGTTGTTGTAGTGCTGCGCGATGACATCCTTCCATTCGTTCTTAAAGGCATTCTCGGCAACCGTCGACAACGAGCCGTCGCCTTGATACCACTGGCGTTCCACCCAGTCGGTCTCGCCACCCATCTGTACGCTTGGCATATCCTGCCAAACAAGCATGCCCAGGCGGTCGCAGTGGTAGTACCAGCGGGCCGGCTCCACCTTCATGTGCTTACGAATGGTGTTGAAGCCCCACGACTTAGTCTTCTCGATGTCGAAGCAGAGCGCCTCGTCGGTGGGAGCCGTGTAGATGCCGTCGGGCCAGTAGCCCTGGTCGAGCGTACCGAGCTGGAAGAGCGGCTTGTTGTTGAGCATCAAGCGCCAATAGCCCTTGTCGTCGCGGGCATACGACACCTTGCGCAAGGCGGCATAGCTGCTGACGTGGTCGACGACCTTGGAGGCCGACAGGTAGTCCACTTCAAGCGTGTAGAGGAAGGGTCTGTTGGGACTCCAGAGTTTGGGGGAGGGGGCAATCAAACTGCAATTGACGGAGCTTTCAGCGGGCAGTGTCTCTGTTGCGACGACAGTTTCGCCATCCTTGAGCGTGAGCCGCACCTGGTCGCCCTCGGCAGGGCGGTTGAGTGTGAGTGCGATGTTGAACTGCGAGTTATCGACATCGGGCGTTGTGCGGATGTCGTAGACGTATTGAGGGTTGACGGGTTCCAGCCAAACAGTCTGCCAAATGCCCGAACACGGCGTGTACCAAATGGTAGCGGAGCCCTCCCAGTTGATGCGTTGCTTGCCTGTTGCCTGCTTGTTCACATCGGTGGGGTCGCTGACGACGACGACGAGTTCGTTCTCGCCCTCTTGCAGACCTGCAGTGATGTCGAACGAGAAGGCGGAGTATCCACCGGTGTGATTACCCAGGCGGCGCCCGTTCAGATAGACTGAACAGCTATAGTCGACAGCACCGAAGTTCAAGCGCACGTTGCGGCCAGCCCACTGCTTGGGTACGGTGAATTGGCGGCGATAGATGAGCCACTCGTCGGCATCAATCTGTCGCATCACGCCAGAGAGACTCGACTCAATGGGGAACGGCACCAGGATATGTCCCTGATAGCTGACGTCTTGAATAGAGCTGCTGCTGGTAACGGCATAGTCCCACAGTCCGTTGAGGTTCATCCACTCGTCGCGCTGCAGGAGCGGCTGCGGATATTCGGGCAGTGGATTCTCCGGGTCGACATCGGCCGTGAACTTCGACTTCAGTCGCTCGCCGACGGGCTTCCACTCGCCCTGTTCAGGCGGAGCCGGGGCAAACTTGTCCATGAGCACCTTCATCCAGTGACCGCCGATGACCGAGCGTGCACGGAAGCCACGGGCCGAGCCGCTGCCGTTGGTCCAGAACCAGTCAGAGAGTGGCCAGCGTGTCGGCGTCTCGTTGGCATAGGCCCAGATGCGGTCGCTGAACTGCAGGAATGTATCGGTGTCGGGGGCCATGCCTGCCATCCACATAATCCAGTCTGTCTTCGAATAAGCCTCGCGGTTGTCGAGTGGCAGTCCGTAGCGATTCTGATGCTTCAGGTAGAACTTGATTTCGCGACGCATCACGTCTTCCGAGAAGAGGTTCAGTCCCCACAGCTTATCCCAAACCATGTTGTACTTGATGCTCCAGGTGCCGCCGCGGTCGAAGGCAAGTTTATAATGGTCGCCGTCGCGGGCATCGATTTCCCATATCTGTGCCATCTGGCGCGCCTTCTCCTGGAACGGTCGCCAGCGTGCCTCGCTCTGTCCCTTCATGCGAGCCAGTTCAGCATAGGCGGCAACGCCGAAGATGGCTTTCAGCGAGAGATTGGCATTATGGGCCCAGTGGCCTGCGAAGTCGTCGGTGCAGAGTTGGTTTTCCGGGTCCTGTCCGTTATCCCTGAGGTAGATGGCCCACTGGCGCAGGAGGTTCATATCGGCATTCGAGAGCCAGTCGGCATTGCCGTCGATGCGGCTGATGGCATAGCAGAGGGTGAGAATGTTGCCACTCTCCTCGACGGGCATGTTACCACCGAAGCCACCGCCGCCGTCGGGACGTGTGATGGAGTACACCTGGCCGTTGGCATGCGGATAGGTGCCGAGGTCGTGACAGGCAAACTGTGGGAATCCCCAACGCGAGGTGTTGCTGCAATAGTCGATGATGGAGCGCACCATTGCCTTCTGCAGGTCGGTGTTGTAGCAGAGGAACAGCGGAGCCTCCGGGTAGGTCAGGTCGACGGTGTTCACACAGCCGTTGGAGTTGTTCTCCTTCGAGAAGAAGAGCAGCTTGTGGTCCTTGTCCTCGAAGAGCTTATGAGCGGCGATGACGTGACGATAGCTGCCCGAGAGCAGTTCGGCATACTTCGTGTTGCCAGCTGCCAGGCCGTCGTCGTAGATGATTTTGTCCTGCTGGCGACAGCGGGCCATGATGTCGGCATAGCCGTCGCGCAGCTCCTGGAACGCCTGTGTGATGGTCTTGCCGTTTCGGGCCCAGTAGCCTTTGTAGTCTTGGTTCATGTAGCGGATGTCTTTTACCTCATCGTAGCCAATCATCATGAAGCTACGACCTTCGCGGACTTTACCGAAGTCCTTCATGTAGGCCAGCGTGGGCATCGATGCGGCATCGATGCTGCTCATGGGACCTTCGTAGTCCATGAGCTTGCCGTTCGAACAGAAGTAGCTCTCCATTTGTGCGGCATCGTTCATGCTCACGGTTCCGTTCACGTCGGGCAAGTACAGGTAGCCCCAGTCGATGGTGATGAGGTCGCCGGCCTTGCCCAGTACGGGTTGTGCCACCGAGCCCGCCTTCAGGTAGTTGATGCCGCCGGCGCTGATGCGTTCCGAGCGTGTCGACTGATTCATCTGGTCGACGGTCAGCTGGGGTGTGGTGGCAAAGTAGAACTGTACGTCGTGTGCCTGGTCGTCGGTCGACGTCACCTGATAGGACAGATAGTTGATGGGCGTTGAGAGCAGGTCGAGGTCGTCCATGAGCATTGGGGCCGTGAAGACCACCTTCAACTCTACGGGACCACATGTGAAGGTGTAATAGGTGCTGGTGGCCAGTACGTCGACGGCTGTCTGCACGGCGTTCTCGACGCCGGTGGGTGCGATGAGCATGTTCTCATAGAGGCCGAAGTCGACGTAGGCGCCGCCGGTGGTGTTATGACAGTGGGCAGCAATCATGTTCGTGCCCTCCTTCAGACAAGCCTTCTCGGCAGTCGTCAGGCGGTGCGTCTCACCCTGCAGCCACGTCTCACCGGTTGCGATGATGCGGCGACCATTGATGAAGAGCTCGAAGACGTCGTCGTGTGAGAACTGAATCCACAGCTCCTTCTGCAGGTCGTCGGCTGTGAGGTCTACGCTGCGACGGATGTAGATATCGCTGTTCTGTGCGCTCCAGTTGTGGCGGCAGTTGGGATATTCGTTGGCTGTGCCCCAGGCGGCATCTTCCGTTGCCCACGCGCTGTCGTCGAAGTCGAGAGCCGTCCAGCCCGTACCGGTTTGGCGGTTGTAGTTGACCTTCGCCGTCCAGCCGCTTTCGCCAGTCGACATCGGGGCAATGGCCTTCAGCAGATTGGTGCGCTGGCGACCCATGAAGCGATAAGCCTTGCCGTCGACGCGCAGCAGTCCATCCATCGCCTTCTCGGCATCGCTCCAGTGGCGGGTGGTGCCGTCGTTGAGTTTGTCGAAGGGCGACCACAGCGAGAAATACGGGTCGTTGACGAACAACGGCACGGAAGGCAGTCGGAGCGACGAGGGCTGGTAAGGCTGGAAGTCGGCGGCCGTCTGAGCAGTAGCCATGTTTGTTCCGGCGAACAGCATGAGAGCTGCCATGAAGAGTTTCGTTCTTTTCATATTGTTGTGTTTGTTGTTTTATTTGAGTTCCGTAAACTCCACTTTAAGGGCTTAAAGGGCTTAAAAGGGAGTGAAAGGGTTTAAAAGGGACGAATGCTTTGCAGCCAACTGTAGGGGCAGACCCCCGTGTCTGCCCGTGAGTTTGGGAATGTATGGGCATGCAGCTTGTTCGTTATTGTTCGGGCAGACGACCTCCCCCAGCCCCTCCGAAGGAGGGTAGCAATAGGGTCTGCCCCTACAGGAGGGTATCGTCCCTTTTATTCCCTTTTATTCCCTTTTATACCCTTTGCTTCCCTTTTATGCCTTTTATACTCTTTATGCCCTTCTACTATTTCAGGGCGACCTTACGTCCTTGTATGATGTAGATGCCTCCGGGAAGCGAGTCGGGGGTGCCACAGGCGGGCTGTCCGGACAGGGTGTAGATATGGTCGCAAGAAGGAAGGTCCTGTCGATGCAGACTGATGCTGGTGGACTGCGCCTGGCGATAACGCCAGATGGCCAGCAAGGCATATTCCGACGCGAAGCTTGCCTGATGGAAACCCTTCGTCTTGTTGCCGTCGTTCCAGCCGTTGAGCAGGTTGATGGGAAGCATGCCCGACCGGAGATAGTGGTCGTAGGCGTAGTCGAGGTTGGTCTCGAACGACTGGAGCGCGAGTGCGGGATATGATGTCTCCACGTTGGCGGCGTCGGCATCGGCGTAGGCGCGCATGAGAACATTGTCGAACCAGGCGTTGAAGCCCTGAAGGGGTGAGGCATCAGTGGGCCACTCACGATAGGTAACACCATCCTTGCGCACCGGGCGTGAGAAGCCCGTGTAGGCATAGTGGGCCAAGTCGGTGACGTCGGACAGGTATTCGTCGCTGCCCGTGGTGCGCCAGAGTTCGACGGCTCCTGCCAACATCGTTCCTGTGTTGTAGGTGTAGGCGGTGCCAGTGGGTCCTCCCGTGGCGACATGGGCGCGGCGGCGCTGGGCTCCCGAGCCTACATAGGAAAGCGTTCCATCAGCCCCCATCATATCCCAGTAGAGGTGGGTGCCGGCATTGCGCAGGGTTCGCTTCTGCCAGGCGTAGATGCGCTTGGCGAAGTCGATGTAGTGCTCAGAGGGCTTCACCACTTCGCTGACCACCTGGTTCTCGGCGTTGCGATAGTAGTAGGTGAAGGAGGGCTGCTCGTCGGGCACTGAGAGGATGTCGTGGAGCCATACCAGCGGCTGGATGATGGGCCCGTTGGAGCAGGCGTGCTTGGAGTTGTAGCCCGGGCCCCATGTGATGCCGCCATATTCCTCGCCTTGATCGTCGCGCCAGCAGTCCCAGCCGTCGAGGACGTAGTCGGTGAGGCTCATCGCCGTGCTGAGGAACTGCTTCTCGCCCGTCAGCCGATAGGCGCGGATGAGTTCGCGCGCCAGCCACATCTGGTCGTCGTAGACATTCTTCTTCAGGTTGTCGCCCGTGACGTCGCCGCGTCCGCGTGCGCTGGCACGAGGCACGGCATAAACCGTTGTCCACGTCTTACGGGTGGCATACGATGTGAGCGTGTAGGAGCCACGATAGTAGTCGAGGTTGTCGATGAGCACCTTCAGTCGCTGCTCGTAGCGGTCGTAGCAACTGGCGTAGAGCAAGGGCAGGTCGTCCTTCAGCGCCTTCAGTGCCTCAAGCACTGAGCAGTGGGCCTCGATGGCGGCCGTGTATGGCCACACATCGCTTGGCCCGCTGACATCAGTGTTGGTGACGTCGCAGACGTCTACCATATAATAGTTTGTGTTGGTTCCTCTGAACGAACGCTCCATCGTGGCATCAAGTATTGCGATGGCACGCTGTAGGTCCTGCTCAGCCTGCCAGAGTTGGGCCGACAGTGTCGCCCAACTTGCAAGGCCGCAAAAAATGAAGAATAGTCTTTTTTTCATTGTAGTTTAATGGCCTGTCGGCCGTTCAAAGTGTCAATGGCCAGTGTCGGCCGTGAAAGGTGTAAGGAGGGGTTACCACTGAATGGCCTGGTCCTCGTCAGGAATCTGCGTGTTGATGGTGCGCTGGAGGGTAAGCGTTCCGCTGATGTTGTAGTAGAACTTCGAACCCACCGACGAGGTGTAGTCAGCAAAATCGTAGTCGATGTTGTTGATGATGACGTTGCGATAGCGCAGATAAGGCTGCGTCTGATCGTCGCTCTCCACCATGCGATAGGACGCCTCCTTGTTCACCTTGAACTCCACTTCAGGATTGTCGCACCAGAAGCTGACGGTGCCGGCCGTGCCACCGCTGAAGCGGGCATACACCTTGTAGTTCTTGCGCCAAGGGCTGCTCTCGTCGAAGCGTCCGGCATAGAAGAACACCGTGTTGTCGTCAACCACATAGGTGCGCAGCTTGTCGAGACCCGTCGAGTTGGCATCGCCCTGTACGGAGATGGTCAGACCGGTAGCACTGTAGTCGCCCGAGAAGTCGTTGAAGGGAAACACGCGCAGCATGGCCTTGCGGTAGTTCTTTCGCGGATTGGCCTCGTAGCTCTGTCCCTCGTCGACGACGGTGAGCGGCAGCACCCACTTCTCAACCAGGTCGAGATTGCGGAAGTCGAAGCGTATGTCGAGCAGGCTAACGTCCTTTCCGGCGGGGATGTCGACCGATGTCGGACAGCTGGCATACTGCCACATGTCGGAGAAGTAGAGTTCCGTGCGTGTGGCGAAGCGAGCCCAGTTGAGGGCAGCCAGCGTGTCGGGGTCGTGAGCGACGAGCACCGTCAGGTTGCGGCTGTTGTGCGTGGAGCCACTCACGATGACGGGCAGCTGGTAGTTTGACTGTCCCTGTCCGAAGAGAGGAGTGCCATCGGCGTTCTTCCTCGTGTAGGGCACGTAGATGGGAGTGACGCCCTGGTCGTTGAGCGGTGCCCGAAAGCTGACGTATTGCTCGTACTGCTCGTCTTTCCACTCGTCGTTGCAGCTGACGAAGGAGAGGGCGAGGGTGACGGTTGCTATGAGATAGCAACACAGCGGACGGGCGCTCAGAAATCTTTTGATATTGCGTTTCATAATCATGACGTTTTTATTAGTCGTAGTATTGCCATCCAGGGTTCTGGGTGAGTTTATAGTTGCGCTTCAGTTCCTCATGGCGGATGGGCCAGAAGTACATCTTTTCAGAGAAGGTGGTGGGCAGGGATGTGATGGGCACAATCTTCTGGAAGTCGTCGCGCTGGGCACGTGTCATCATGACGTTACAGCCATAGATGATCTTCGACTCCTCCACCTGTGCATCCATCCAACGGCGCAGGTCGTAGTAGCGCTTACCTTCGCCCATGAGCTCAATCATGCGCTCGCGCTTGATCTTGGCGCGAAGCAGGTCGCGGTCGGCATATTCCTGCTGCGAGTAGTCGGGCAGTCCGGCACGAATGCGCACGGGCTGTATGCCACGCTGTATCTCCTGCACGTCGCGTGAGATGCTGTAGTTCTTCGACCCATCCCATGAGGCGACGGTGTAAGACTTAGTAAGTTCGTTCAGGCACTCGGCATACATGAGCAGGATGTCGGCATAGCGGATGGCCGTCTCGTACTTCTGCTGGATGTGGCTGTAGTCGCCGTTGTCGGAACGGTAGTCGCCGGGGTTCACCCATTTCTTCACACCGATGCCAGTGCGCAGATAGCGTGTGGAGTTGGTATAGCCGTCGCCGGTGTCGCTGTCGCGATAGTAGAACACGGGCTGATAAGTGCCGGAGGTGGTGTGGCTGGGGTTGGTGTCCCACCACTTCGAGCCGTTGAAGGCCACCGATGCATAGAAGCGCGGCTCGCGGTTGGCATACTGTAGCGACACGTTGGTGGCCAGCGGTGGATATTGGCGGAAGTCGCGGGCGGTGGTCCATCCCTTCACGCGCTCAGAACCGTCGCCGCCGTTCATCTCGCTATCCTTTCCCGGCACGTCGGTACCGTCGTTCATGTAGTAGGCGTCCACCATCTTCTGAGTCATGCCGTGGGAGTTCCAGCCGTTGAGCGACGACGGTAGCTGGTGGGCCACGAGAGCCGTCACGGAGTTGTTGATGTCGTCGCACATGTTATAGCCACGGGTGAAGAGCAACTCGGGATTATCGGCCATACCCACTTCACCATCGAAGATCTGGCGATAGCTCAGGTAGGGGTCGATGTCCTGCCATCCGTAGGGCCAAGGCTTCTTCGAGAAGTTGCCGTCGGCAGGCGGCGTGATGGTGGCATCGCGGTCGAAGGTGGCCACGGCATTATAAGGAGCGTGGTAGAGCTCGTAGCCGCCGTCGCACTCGATGATGTCGCGACAAGCAGCGGCAGCGCGTGCCCACTTCGACTCATCGTAGTCGGGGCTGAGCAGTGGCGTGCCGTCGAAGTTCACCAGCATGCGAACCACATCGTCTTTCACCGACGGATCGTGGCGACCGTTCTTCAGCTGACCGTTGGCCAGCGGCGAGGCAGCATAGAGGTAGGCCAGTGCGCGAGCAGCCAGGCACGAGCCCTTCGTCGGGCGTGTCATGTTCAGCGGGTCGCGCTTCCAGTACTGAATCTCGCTGGCAGCCTGCTCCATCTCGTGAGCAATGTAGACGGCGCAATCCTCATAGGTGCTGCGTGGAATAGAGATGGCCTCGTAGTTCTGTGTGTAGTCGACACCCTCATCGGGCATGATGGGGATAGGACCATAGCGGCGCAGCAGCAGCCAGTAGTAGTAGGCACGGGCGAAGCGAGCCTGACCTTTGCGGTCGATGCGCTCCTCGGGTGTCATCTGCTCGTTCATGTCGATGTGATGAATGAACACCGAGGCCTGATAGATGCCCTTGTAGGCCTTTTCCCAAGCCCAGTAGCCCGTCTCCTCGTCGTACTCGCCGAGCTTGAAGGCGTTGTAGGTGTGGCGATATTCGTTGTTGTTGTCGCCGTATTGCGGGTCGCGGTCACCATAGTACATGTCGTCGGCGAAGCAGTGATAGTGGCCGTTGCCCTTCGAGATGACGTCGGCCAGCTCGTTGTTCATGAACGAGTAGGCATAGGCGAGCCACTGTTCCGACTGTGTGCGGCTGGTGAAGACGGTCTCGAGCGTTTTCCGATCGTCGAAGTACTTATCGGAGTCGAGGCGGTCGGCGCAGCTGGCGAGGGTGAGCGTTGCCGTGATATAGCAACAGGCGGCACCTGCCAGGAGTATTTTGTTGAAATAGTTCTTATTCATAATATTTCAGAGTTGAGGGATGGATTAGAGGTTGATCTGTACACCTGCGGTCACTGATTTCGTGATAGGATATTTCTGACCGTCGCTGCTGCCCATCTCGGGATCCCATGTAGAGAACTTCGAGAACGTGAGCAGGTTGGTGGCCTGCAGGAAGAAGCGCACGTCGTTGATGTGAGCCTTGCGGGTGAAGGTCTTCGGCAGTGTGTAGCCGATGTCGACGTTCTTCAGGCGCAGGTAGCGTCCGTCGCGCAGCCAGTAGGAGGAGGCGCGGTTGTTGTTGCCGTTGTTGCCATAGGTGAGTCGCGGATAGGTGGCCGACGGGTCTTCGTTGGGTGCGATGCCCAGCTTCGTTGCCGTCTGTGCGTCGATGTATCGGTTGTCGACCATGCCCTTGAAGATTTGTCCGTAGTTGTTGTTGCTGAAGGCATAGACGCACATGCCGTTGATGAGGAACGTCGACTTGCCAGCGCCTTGGAAGTGCAGGTTCACGTCGAAGTTCTTGTAGGCCACTGATACACCAAGTCCGTAGATGAGGTTCGGGGTGCTGGTGGCACCAATGGCCACCACGTCGCCGTCGTTTACCACACCGTCACCGTTGACGTCCTTATACTTGATGTCGCCCGGCTGCACGGCTCCGAACTCCTGACGCGGCGAATTGCGAATGTCGTCATAGTCGCGGAATAGTCCTTCGGCGATGAGGCCACGCACCTGATTAACGCGATAGCCACGCTGGTACTGGTAGGGATAGACGCTGTTCTCGACGTCGTAATCCAGAATGGTGTTCTTCGAATAGGTCATGTTGCCACGAACCACGAGGTGCACCTTTCCAAACGAATCCTCGTACTTGAAGTTGCCGTCGAAGCCTCGCGACTTCACTGCACCCACATTGGCGCGAGGCGTACTCTCCAGGCCAGTGCTCCAAGGCAGATAGTTACGCGACATGTAGATGCCCGTGCGCTTTTCGTGGAAGTAGTCCACGGTGAGCGAGAAGCGGTTGTGGAAGAGCACGATGTCGAGGCCGATGTCGTCCTTCACGGCTTCTTCCCATGTGACGTTGGGCGAAGCCACCTGCGTGTAGTGAATACCGCTGACGTGGCCGTTACCCCAGTTCCATCCGGCATTGGTCTCGCCGAGGGTGTAGAGGTAGGGGAAGCGGTCGCCGGTGTTGTCGTTACCGACGCGTCCGTGCGAGTAGCGCACCTTCAGCATGTCGAGCCACGTGAAGTGCTTTTGCACCCATGGCTCCTCGCCGATGTTCCACGCCAGCGAATAGGCAGGGAAGAATCCGAAGCGGTGGTGGTCGGCGAAGTTCTCCGAGCCGTTGTAGCCGAAGTTGTAGTCAAGGAAATAGCGATTGGCGAAGTTATAGGTGACCTGTCCGGCCAAGCCCATGTTCTTGCGCGAGATGCTGTTCTTGATGTCGTCGCCGATGTTCTGCGTCTGGATGTAGGAGTCCTGCGTGTACTTCAGGTTGGCACCGAAGTTGTGCACCTTGGCAAACTGGCGGTCCCAGTGCAGCAGCAGGTCGAGGAACTCACGGCGCGAGCCGTTGCTGCCCGACGACTGGTGCATGTCGCTCTGGTCGTAGACGCGGTCGTAGCTGATCTGACCGGTTTTCACATCGCGTGGGAAGGCGGAGTAGAGGGCCGGTGCCTGCTGATGGCTGATCCAGTTGCTGTTGTAGGTGTCGTAGCCGAAGCGCCCGGTGAAGCGCAGACCTGGCGTGATGAACTTCAGGTCCTGCTCCAGCGTGACGTTGCTCTGCAGGTTGTTGGTCCAGTTCTCGTTGTAGCCCGACTGCGTGGCCGACACCCACGGGTTGATCATGGCCGAGTTGCCACGACCGATGTTGATCATCGGCATGTAGCCATTGCTATACTGGATGGGCGAGAGCAGGGGATTGTAGCCGAAGAGCTGTCCCCAGATGTCGTCGTCGTTCACCCATACATCGAGCTTGTTCTGACTGCCTTCAATCTCCTCTTGCGAGCGATAGCGCAGCTGACCCGGGCTGTTGCGCTTCGAGAGGTCGCCCGACACGCCAAGCTTCAGCAGCGTGGTCGATGTGATGTCGATGTCGACGTTCAGACGGTAGTTCCAACGCTTGTAGTTGGCATTGGTGTTATACTTCTTGCGCAGCGTCTGGTCGGTCTTGTACATACCCTGGTCCTCGACGTACGACATCGATGCATAGTAGCGCGAGGTGTTGCCGCCGCCACTCAGGTTGACGTTGCCACGATAGCTCCAAGCGCCGTCGCGCAGCAGCAGGTCCATCCAGTCGACGTTCGGATAGAGGTCGGGGTCGATGCCCGTGCGGATAATGTCGATTTCCTCAGGCTGATAGTACACCGGCTGATTGCGTGTGACGCGAGCCTCGTTGACGAGGTTGGCATAGCCGATGCCGTCGACGAACTCCGGTGTCTTCGTGCGAGTGTTGTAGCTGGTCTCCAGCTTTCCGTTCACCTGAATCTTACCGGCCTGACCATGCTTCGTGGTGATGAGGATAACGCCGTTTGCACCCTTCGAACCGTAGATGGCCGTTGCAGAGGCGTCTTTCAGCACCGAGAACGACTCGATGTCTTCGATGTTCAGGTCGTTGATGTTGTCGCGTTCGAAGC
>JAFWOP010000030.1 GCA_017545365.1 Bacteroidales bacterium | reverse complement strand
CTTTCCCATTGTCGCGTCCCTCCGGGACGCTGAGTAGTAGGGTTTTCGTTGACCCCACACTGCGTTCCTTGTGTGGGGTTATTGAAATTCAGCATCTTCGATGCTGTTAAAAAATCAGTCTTTTATCAAACTAGAGCCTTTTTGTTAAAAAAACGATGAGTATATGATGAGTCAAAAAAAAATGCTATCTTTGTAACATCATTCACCAATAAATATAGCGCCTATGATTAAGAGAAACTTTTCACTATCAGCTTTGTACATCATGTTTGTCCTGTTGGGCCATGCCGATGGTTTCTGTCAAACCATTAATTCCCCTGACCAATGGCAGACTGCTGTTGCCAGTACTGAGGATAATTATGACGACTTCCCATGCGACACTGTGATTACACGCACTTTGGGGCACAGTATCACCGTGTCATGTGTCCGCGACACCGACCAAAACGGGAAACCGTCACGACACCGTATCGTCATGCGCTGCATGAATCATGGCAATTACTTCACTTTCGACATGCTGCCGTCCTACATTGACACGACTTACTCTTTCAACAATGCGTATATAGACAATGTGTACTACTATGTGCGCGACATGCGTATATCCGACAGCATCTGCTTCTTGTGTGGTATGAAAGAGACATTCCGCCATTACGTTCTTCTGCCTAGCAGCCCACAGCCTGAAATACCTAACGACGAAGTGATTCGCGTTGGTTTTTTTGGCAGATTTGACATGAGGTTCATAAAGGACTCTGACGCGATGGTGGTTCCAATAGCACCAGGTCCAGACCAGGGCTCCATAGTACCAGTGCCACTTACCAACTGGCATCCCATGACCCAGATTGTCGAAATCCCCAAGACTGCCACTCTCGACAAGTTCTGGGTGGACAACGGCCTATCTGTGTATGGGTATAAATATGGGCAATATTATCCACAGGGTTGCCCCAACGTAGACCCCTACATTGACTTAGAGGTAGGGATAGACCCGGATTTTTCCATCTTTGATGCCAAGGCTTACATCATAGGCCGCCAATATGGCAATATGAACCGTTCGTGCATGGTGGAGGTAACGTCCGGCCTCGACCTTGTTTCAACCGCCATCAACTATACCGTGTGGGAGCCGTCCATGGCCTACGAGGTGTTCACCGATGTCACGGCCAACGACGGCAGGGTGCTGTTCTCCTCACGGATATTCCAAGGTACTACGGTTGGGGAGAATGCCTACCTGCCCACCTACACCATAGGCATCCGATACAAGGATTATTACAGTGGCGACGACAACTACCTCTCCCATCTGCACCTCTACTCCCACCAGGGCGAGCGTCCACAATACCAACTGGACTACGACGAGTATGCCCACCTGAGCCGGTTAAAGAATCAGAAAAACTGGTCCCCACTAAACGGCTGGGTATGGCACAGTAAGGACTTCTGTTTCGTATATACGTGCAAACGCAGCCTAAACAGCCCCTACGAAGAAAACATTTGCAAGACCTTTATCCAGCATATTGATATGGACATGAATGTGAATGTGGCGTTTGAGCTGGGCGGTATGGTGTGGGAGTATGCTAGGTATGGTTCAGGTGGATATAGGATTAAGGATGTGTGCTACATTGGGAACTACAGGATGAACTGCCTTGCTCTGGCATACAATCTCGACAATAGCCGGTCTTCACCCAATGGTCCCTACGTCGAACTTATTGACTGGGGCTATAAAATGGGTAACATCCCCAGCTACCTGCATATAGGGGATCCCAGTTATGACCACAGCGTGAGGCTGAAGACTGAGTCGTGGATAAATTCCCTTGATGTGTTCTTGGACGGATACACCTTCTCCATAGGGGGGAAGACATCCAACGGCAAACTGTTGCTGACCACGCAAAAAAGGTCTTCCATACAAGGTAGTGACACCGACGTGGCTTGTAAGGAAACTTATCATATAAATAACTATGAAACTTTTACAGTGTCGCATGATGTGGTTGATTGGGGATTGGATGAGATAGCTGATACTTATGAAAAATGGACGCAAATCATTCCAGTGGCGACGAAGCATCCTGTGACAAACAAATGCACTAAGAAACCCAAAAGGGAATACCCCTCTGCAGAACCTGATTCCGATGAAGTTGAATAATAAACCAGTAAAGCCATGAAGAAAAATCTTATATTCATTATTATGTGCACCGCTGTGCTAATGTCTGCAGCCCAGACCTACGACACTATCTACAACCGGGCATCCAACGGATACTACCATAGGTGGTATGATACCTGCGACAACAGTCATCGTTTGCCCGAATTTATTAATTTTAACCTTGGTTATTACGATTCTGCAAGTATAACTGTCATTTCTTCCTATACACCCCAACCAATGTTGGTTACAGGGGGCATTGTAATGGTGTCTCGTACTGAATTCAACCCTGATAGATGGTATTTTGAAACGGGGAAACCTGAATATGTGATGTTGTACCAATACAACTCCCGCCTCCAGACGATGGTGCTGTTGGACTCGGTGCGGTGGGACACTGCGTCGCCCAAGATACTGTTTCTACCAGACTGTGTTGATACGTGGGTAGATCCGCGTGACACCGGTGCGACCTGTTTTGCCTATGAAGTCCGTTTCAAGCATCCTGTAATGGTGGATTCTACCTTCTATATGGGTGTCACGCAGAACAGTAATGTCCATATTACAACAGGCGTGTTTAAATACAAACCAATAATGTGTCGTAAGATTGTACAAGCTATTCCCCGGGGGTGCAAGGGTGATACATTATGGTATTACTCTCCAGGATCTGGTTGGAATCTTTACCCTAGTTCCAATGTTTCCTTTGGCGGAGTCATCCCTACAGTGGACACCTTCCACCTACAGGTGGCCACAAGCGACAGCCTGAGGGGGGAGGCATCGGGTTCGGGCACCTTTACCAACATGTCGCGGCGCACCATTACCGCCACCGCCTATGGAGGCTACCGTTTTGTCCACTGGGGCGACGGCAATCGCGACAATCCCCGCGAGATACTGCTGACGCAGGACACGCTGTTCACCGCCCACTTTGTGGAGCAGGGGCAGGTGTATGCTGATGTGAGGAGCAACGATGAGGGTATGGGTACTGTGACGGGGAGCGGCGTGTATCTTGAAGAGGACACCATAGTGCTGTCCGCCACACCCTATCCCTACTACAAGTTCCTCGGCTGGGATGACTCGGTGAGGGACAACCCAAGGGAGTTGATCATCACTCAAGACACCGTGATTGTCGCCCAATTCGCACCCTTCGACAGGTTCCAAGTGAGGGCTGAAGCCAACAACGCCGGCCGCGGCCGTGTGGAAGGCGGAGGCGAATACTACGAGGGCGACACGGCCACACTCACCGCCCTGCCATGGACCCTCTGGGGCTTCCTCCAGTGGGCCGACGGCGACACGGCAAACCCACGCCACGTGGTCGTCACTCAAGACACGGCGTTCACGGCCATCTTCGTCAGCCACGAGGCCATAGAGGCGGTGTCTGAAGGAGAGGCGGGTTTCAGCCTGATGCCCAATCCGGCATGGGGCAGCGTGAGCTGTGCGCTGCACGATGTGGGGCTGGCTGGAGGCACGCTGACGGTGGTCAACGCCCTCGGACAGGAGGTGCTTCGTAAGGATGTAGCGCCACAAACGCAGGTGGTCGAGCTGTCCGTCGAGAACCTGCCCCAAGGGGCCTACTACGTCACCCTCACCACCCCACGCCTCACCACCACGCAGAAGCTGCTGGTGAAGTAAAAGAATGCATGCTTGGGGTTAGCGTTTAGAACTAAGAGGTAAGAGAATGTGTTAATGGGGACTTCTATTAATTGCCTCGAAGAGGCACACTCTCAATAACCCCGCATAAAATGGGGTCGCGACCGGATGGGAGCAACTCCATTTTATGTGTGGGGATAATAAGCAACATAGAAACAGCGTCCCGGAGGGACGCGCTCTCAAAAGAGAATTTTTAGAAGTTGCCTAATGTGTTAGTCGCTGGCGCGGTTAAAAGACTCACGGATTCTCGAATTCACGAATTCACACATTCAAGCATTCTCAATTTCCTTTGGGGGCAGAGCCGCCGAAGTCGTCGTAGAGGATATTCTCAGCCTCTACACCCAAACTGTCGAGCATCGCCACCACGGCAGCACTCATAGGGCCGGGACCACACATATAGTACTCGATGTCTTCAGGAGCCGGATGGTCTTTAAGGTAGGTCTCGTACATGACATTATGCACAAAACCTGCGGTATAGGGCACCCCTGCGGCATCGGCTGCAGGGTCGGGTCGGTCAAGTGCCAGATGGAAGTGGAAGTTGGGGAACTCTTTCTCCAGCTGATGGAAATCATCGAGGTAGAAGACTTCGTTCAAGGCACGTGCTCCATAGAAATAGTGCATCGTGCGGTCGGTAGTGTGGAGGGTGCGGGTCATGTGCATGATTTGAGCACGCAGAGGCGCCATACCGGCACCACCGCCTACCCATATCATCTCTGGTTTGTCGCCCTTGTCGGACGGGTGCTCCTTGACGTGGAACTCGCCGTAAGGACCCGACATGACCACCTTGTCGCCCGGCTTGAGGGAGAAGATATAGCTGGAGGCAATACCCGGATTGACATCCATGAAGCCTGAGCGGTCTGGCTTGAACGGCGGCGTGGCAATGCGCACGGTGAGCATGAAGACATCGCCCTCGGCGGGGTAGTTGGCCATCGAGTAGGCACGGGTCGTAGGCTCAGTGTTCACACAGCGCAGGCCGAACATGCCGAACTTCTCCCAGGCCGGCAGGTACTCGTCGGTGATAAGCGACCGGTCGTAGTCGTTATAGCTGATGTCGAATTTCGGAATCTCAATCTGCGCGTATGAGCCAGGGGTGAAATCCATGTGTTCGCCTGGAGGCAGCTGCACCTTGAATTCTTTGATGAAGGTGGCCACGTTGCGGTTGGACACCACGGTGCATTCGTATTTCTTGATGCTCAGGATGGATGGAGGCAGCGCGATGCGCATGTTCTCTTTCACCTTCACTTGACAGCCCAAGCGCCAGCCTTCCTGCTGCTGTTTGCGGCTGAAGAAGCCCATTTCGGTAGGGAGGATGGAGCCGCCGCCTTCCAAGACACGGCATTTGCACTGCCCACACGACCCCTTCCCGCCGCAGGCGGAAGGAAGGTAGATTTTCTGCTCGGCCAGCGTGGAGATGAGCGAGTTGCCCGTAGGCACCTGCATCTGGCGGTCGCCATTAATATCAATAGTAACGTTGCCCGTAGGCAGCAGACGGTTACGAAGCAGCAGCAACACGGCCACCAACAGGATGATGACGGTGAGCATGACCAAAAGTGCGGCAAGTAGTGTAGTAGTTGTCATAGCTTGATTCCCATAAACGACATAAATGCCAGCCCCATCAGGCCGGTGATGATAAAGGTGATGCCCACCCCTCGCAGGGCAGGCGGTATGGTGCTGTAGCGCAGCTTCTCGCGAATGGCGGCAATGGCGACAATGGCCAGAAACCAGCCCACGCCGCTGCCCAAGGCAAAGCAAGTGGCCTCGCCTATGTTGGCATAGCCGCGCTCCTGCATAAACAGCGAGCCGCTCAGCACAGCGCAGTTTACCGCTATCAGCGGCAGGAAGATACCCAACGAATTGTAGAGTGCGGGACTGAACTTCTCAATCACCATCTCCACTATTTGGACGATGGCGGCGATGACGGCGATGAACATGATGAGGCTGAGGAATGACAAGTCCACCTCTGCCAGCCGGGGGCTGAGCCATGCCAACGCACCGGGAGACAGCAAGTATTTGTTGAGTAGAAAGTTGACCGGCACGGTGATAAGCAGCACAAAAGTGACCGCTATACCCAAGCCGGCAGAGGTCTTCACCGTCTTCGATACCGCCAGATAAGAGCACATACCCAAGAAAAAGGCGAATATCATATTGTCGACAAAGACCGACCTGATGAATATATTTATATAGTCCATTCGATATTATTTATATGTGTTAACGTGTTGAACCAATGCTTGAATGCTTGAATTATTGCTTGAATGCTTGAGTGTGTAAATGCTTGAGTGCTGACGCGGTCAAATTACTCAAACAATCAAACAATCAGACAATCAAGCAATCCTTTCATTCACATAAGTCTTTATTACGGGTTCGGTGTATCCAGATGATGATGCCCACGAGAATCAATGCCATCGGGGGCAGAATCATCAAACCGTTATTCTCATAGCCGATATTGTAAAAGCCCAGCCTTTCCATCACGGGATAGCCCCAGAGGGTGCCGCTGCCCAACAGCTCGCGCACAAAGCCCAGCGTCACCAGCACCACACTATAGCCCAACCCGTTGCCGATGCCGTCCAGGAACGACGGCAATGGCGGATGGCTCATAGCAAAAGCCTCAAGTCGGCCCATGACAATGCAGTTGGTGATAATCAGACCGACGAATACCGACAGTTGCTTGCTCACGTCGTACATATATGCCTTCAGCACCTGGTCCACCAGCACCACCAGCACCGACACCACAACCAGCTGCACGATGATGCGGATACGGGGCGGTATTGTCTTTCTCAGCAATGAGATAATCAAATTTGCCAGCGCAACTACCACTGTCACCGACAACGCCATCACCACGGCGGGCTTCAGCTGTGCCGTCACCGCCAGACATGAGCAGACTCCCAGCACCTGTACCGTGATGGGGTTCTGCTTGCTGAACGGAAGTTTAATCAAATCAGCGTATTTCATTCGTCAGCCTCCTTCATTTCTTCGTTTTCGTCAGCAGCATCTGACACTGCTGCCACATTTTCATACTCATGATAAGCCTTGGCCAGCATCTCCGTTACGCCGTTGCTGGTCATCGTGCCGCCACTGATGGCATCCACCTCGTAGGGCGATGCCTTGTCGGCGTTCTTCTTCAATACGATAGGCTGTATCAGGCTCTTACCGACGAACCGCTGGGCGAATTTGTCGGTGGCTATTTCTCCGCCAAGACCGGGCGTTTCGCCCTTGTGGTCGAAAACTGCACCCACAATGGTCTTCTCATTGTCTAGTGCCAAGTAGCCCCAGATGGGACCCCATAGGCCTGTGCCCTGCAGGGGGATGATGTAGCCGCCATCGAATGCAAGATGGGTGCTGCCGTCACTGAGCACCTCCTCGGTGATATACTGCGCGTAGAGCTGGTTAGCGTTGTCGCGTGTGGCCTCGACACCGATGGTTTTCAGTATCATCTGCTTGGTCTCGGTCTGTTGGTTGCGTTGCTGCAACGGTTTCAAGCTGGTGCTCACCACCGTCAGCACCACAGCTGCCGCCGCCACTAAAGCAGCCGAGTAGAGGAAGATATATCTGTTGCTGAATTGTCTCATAAGGCAGCCTCCTTTCTCTCGCTCGCGGCACGGCGTTGGCGGTTCTTGATGTTGCGCGCCACCACGCAGTGGTCAATCAGCGGTGCAAAGCAGTTCATCAGCAGGATGCTCAGCATCATGCCTTCGGGATAGGCGGGATTCAGCACCCTCAGCAGCACGGCAAAGGCACCTATCAGCAAGCCGTATATCCACTTGCCCTTGTTCGTCTGAGCCGAGGTGACAGGGTCGGTGGCCATAAACACGGCACCGAACATAAAGCCACCCATCAGATAATGGTAATAGAAAGGCAGCCCCATATAGGCGTTGCTGCCGAAGCAGTTGAACAGCAGCCCCATCAGCCCGCCGCCGAGCACCACACTGAGCATGATGCGCCAGCTGCCTATGCCTGTCAGCAGCAGCAGTATGGCACCCAGCAGTATGGCAATCACCGAGGTTTCGCACGTGCTTCCCGGAATTGTTCCTATCAGCATGGACAATGCCGATGCCGTAGGCCTGGTGCCTGCTGCTAACTCTGCCAACGGGGTGGCCCCCGCTATGGCATCGGTGCCCCAGAGGTCAGCAGCAATCCACACTCCCTCACCCGACATGTGGGTGGGGTAACTGAAAAAGAGGAATGCGCGTGCCACCAATGCAGGATTCAAGAAATTCATACCCGAACCGCCAAACACCTCCTTGCCCAGCACCACTGCAAACGCCACAGCCAGCGCCAGCTGCCACAATGGCGTGGTAACAGGCACTATCATCGGGATAATCAATCCCGTAACCAGGTAACCCTCGTTCACCTCATGATGGCGGATTTGGGCAAACATAAACTCGATGCCCAGCCCCACAAGATAGGACACCACGATGAGCGGCAGCATCCTCAGAAAACCGAACCAGAGGCAGTACCAGAAGCTGGCAGCCGTCCCCAGTTCGAAAGGCCATTCGTTCGAAACGAGCGAAGTCTGGTAGCCAATATTCCACATGCCGAACAGCAGGGCGGGTATCAAGGCGATGACCACGATAATCATGGCCCGCTTCATGTCCACCGCGTCGCGCACATGGCTTCCCCTGCGTGTCACCGTCTTGGGGGTGAAGGCAAAAGTGTGGAAAGCCTCGTACGTGCTGCCCAGCCACGCCCATTTGCCTTTGGGTTCGATACGCTCAAACCACTCCGCCAGCCGTTCATCCCACTTCTTAGTACTCAGTTCAGCCTTCTTCCTTCTCATACAGCCTCCTTTCTCAGTTTCTCCAAAGCCTCACGTATGATGGGCTGGATGTCGGTTTTCGAAATGTCGATATATTCGCACAAGGCGAAATCTTCCGGCTCCACCTCGTAAATGCCCAAATTTTCTTGTAGTTCCATATCGCCAATAATACAGGCTTTAAGCAGTTGCAACGGATAGATGTCGAACGGGAACACCCGCTCGAAATTGCCCGTAAACACCAGCGGGCGCACACCCCCGTGCAGGTTAGTATCGAACTGGGGCTTCAACATGTCGGGCAGCGCGAAGGGGAGCCGCTTGGCGCAAGCGGGCAGGAAGCCGCTCACAAATGTGCGCGAGAAGCTGTGCTTGCGCACTCCCGGCAGCAGCCAGCCCATGAAATCGTAGTACTCGCCCTCGGGCAAGATAGTCAGCAGGCTGTCATATCCGCCCAAGAAACCGTCGGCAGCCACCTGCGTACCGCTCAGCACATTGCCGCTGATATAACGCGACGCACACCGCTCCCCATCGTCAAGTCTGGGATAATGGGCATGTGGCACTTGACCCGCTGCCAAGTCCCTGACCGACACGCCTGACAGCACCCGGTAATAATGGGGGTCAGCCGTCCGGGGACCTGCCACAGCCACATACTTCTCCGGCCGGTACTCGCCCGTGCGGAGCAAAAGGCCCAACATGGCCACCTCCTGAGGTCCTATCGTCCACACCACATCGCCCTTGTCAATAGGGCATACGCGGGCAATCAGCGTGCCCACATTACCCGCCGGATGAGGCCCCTCCACCACATACAGCCCCACCTGGCACGGTGCAGCATGTGCCCACTGCTCCACAGCATGATAGAGATGCCCGTGCTGGCGGAAGCCCACATGCACCGGGCAGCCTCCCAACGCGGCCAATGCCTCAAGGCCGCGGCAGAAGTCTGCCTCACGTCCTTGCAGCACATAGTCATAGTCGGGAGCCAGTGGAGCAGTATCGAAACAACTCACCACCACAGCCTTGGGACAGCTGTCGGGACTGGCCACAGTACCGAAGGGGCGTTGGCGCAGCATCGTCCAAAGGCCGGTACGCAACATTGCCTCCTTCACATCCATGTTATCCACAGGCAACGTCAGCGGCATCTCCTGAGACTTCTCCACAACCACAGCCTGCAGCTGACGCCGCTCGCCACGCACCACGCCGCACACCCTGCCATCGCAGGGTGAGGTGAAACGGATACGGGCATCATTCTTATCGCAGAAGAGCGCGTCGCCCCTCCGCACCCCGTCACCCTCAGCCACCAACAGGCGGGGCACCAGCCCCACATAATCGGTCGGCTTCACCGCATAAAGCGTCGCCCCACGGGCATCCGTACAGCGCCGCTCGGCAGCCCCCTCCAAGGGCAGGTCCAAGCCCTTCTTTATTTTTATATCTGAACTCTGCAAAATCATAAATTGCTGAACAAAAAAAACACGTCAAAAACACCACCCACAACGGCTGCAACACAACTAATTCAACCATTCTCGCACATCTACCCTTCGCCAATTACATTAAAGCATAACGCCTTGCAGACGCATACCCCTCAAAATGGCAGTGCAAATTTACACATTTTTCAACAATTAAACACAAACTCATGAAAAAAAAGAGAAAACGAATGTGTTAATGCGTTAGTCGATTTACGAATTCACGTGAAGGCAATGTCCAGTGGACATTGCCGATAGCGAAGCGGAGAAGCCCCCCCAGTTGCAATCTGCCTTAGCAGATTTCCGCCGATTCGAACACGGCGCAAAGCGAGCGTCCGAGAATTCGTTCTCAAGACCGAGCCTAAGCCATGTCAGCGTTAGCTAACACGGCGGCAATATACCAAAACGACGCAAACGACGACGACACGCGTTATATTATACTAAGAATAAGTACTTTGCATTTCCTTCAGAACGTACACAAAACGACAACCCCCGCACTTCAACGAGTACGGGGGGGTGAGATTGTGGGACCAGATGAAAAACAGAGTTATAAGATAGCACTCAGTGTCATGGCGGCGGTTGTGCCGTACCCTGCTAGTATCAAGCCAATTGCATAGGCAATCACTTTGAGGACTAGCACCCACCACGGGTTTTTATCCTCTTTGTACAACGCCCGCGAGATTTGAGAAAGAACATCTCTCATTTCTTCGGTTTTCGCTTGAGACAGATTGGCAAGCAACGCTTTGGCTTGCTTTACGAGTTCTTTTACTTCTTTTTACCAGTGGGGACTGATAAAATACGCGCCATTACACCTCTATCCGTCTGACATAGGCCTATATGCGACTACGGACAGCATATATGAGGCTATTGCCACCGGCACACCATACCACATCATGGCGCAGCATCTTCTTGTGGGAATGCAGTACAACGAAGAGACCAAGGAATATGACATACCGCTGACAGACCACATCTTGCTGTATTGCAACGGTAGGACGCATTGGGTGGACAAAGTCAGGGTGTATACTAACGACGACACCTCCATATACACCGAATATATATTTCAGAACCTCCGCACCTACAAGCAAGAACAGGCGGGTGCTGGATTGTTCGACATACATGCCCCGCAATATAAAAAATATGCCAAGTATGACTTTGTGCAAGCCGCCGCACCGTCAATCATCGGCATAGGCTCCCGTGACACCACTATGACAGACGAGCTGCTGGGCTTCCCACTGGAGGGCTACGACGGCGACACCGCCTACCCCGCCAAGACAATCAAGCAATCCTTGAATGCTTGAATTATTGCTTGAATGCCTGATTGTGTAAATGCTTGAGTGGCTGGCACGGTCAAATTACTCAGACAATAAAGCAATCAAACAACCAGGCAATCCCGCCAACGCTCCTATTAGTACATTGCTGGGACATTACTAAGGTAAATTTTAGAACAGGCATACTAAAAAGGCCCAAGAAGAATCATTCTGGGAACGTCGAAGATTCGAACAAGCATTCATGGGGGCCTATGACCGATTTGGTTTCGCTCTAGTATAAAGTATGACTGATTTTTTCCAATCTTTCCCATTGTCGCGTCCCTCCGGGACGCTGAGTAGTAGGGTTTTCGTTGACCCCACACTGCGTTCCTTGTGTGGGGTTATTGAAATTCAGCATCTTCGAT
>JAFWOP010000029.1 GCA_017545365.1 Bacteroidales bacterium | reverse complement strand
TATGACAGACAATAGCGCCCCGCTGCTTGAAGTAGCCACCTGCGTCAACGCCACCTGCACCCTCGACGGCTGCACCCTCACCGTGCCGAGCGGTGTCATTATGTATGTTATGGACGACTCGCAGTGGAGCACCAGCGGAGCAGTGGGCAATCTCATCCTCTCCAATGGCGACTACACCGGCACTGTGAAGCAGGACAACGGATACACCGCCAACATCACCGTGCAGAGCACCGCTACCTGGAACCTCACCGCCAATACTACCGTCACCACATTGGTCAACAACGGTACCATCAATTGCAACGGCTACACGCTGACCTACACCAGCCTCAGCGGCAACGGCACCATCAATTCCAATGGTGGCACCAACGGCATTGAAGACGTCGAGATGGAGCAGATTGTCAACGACCTGCGCGTCTTCACCATCGACGGCCGCTACCTTGGCACCGAAGTCCCCGCCACCTTCCGCGGTGTCTACATCCAGAACGGCAAGAAGCATGTCAAGCTGCAGTAACTTTATCGGAGCATCTCATAAAACAATAACCGCCCTTCTGTTAAAGAGAGGCGGTTTTTTTATTATTGACTAAAGTTTGACAAGTTTCATCTCTTATATCCAGTAGCGTCGCGACGGAATGGTAACAACGTATTTTTCGTTGAGGCACTTGTCGTTTCGCGCGGAAGTTACTTTATATTCTGTGAAGGTTTACGCCACCTTTCGCCACCTTTCCTCAACGTTCCGATAGTGTCGCATATTTGTCCCCAACATAAAAATTGAAAATTGAAAATTGAAAATTGCTGCCGCACCCGGATAATTCTCAACCCTAAACTTTCAACTCTCAACTCTCAATTTAATTGTTTTCACTTTCCCTCGGCTGGAGGCTGCGGCGGTAGTCGCTGGGCGACTGGCCGAGGTGTTTGGTGCAGTAGCGGCTGAAATAGGAGAGGGAGGTGAAGTTCATGTGGTCGGCTATCTGGGTGAGCGAGAGTCGCTCGTCGTTGAGGTATTTCTTCAGGATGGGCACGGTGGCGCGGTCGATGAAACTGCTGACGCTGTGCCCTGTCACGCGCTTGACGGTGGCGGAGAGGTATTTGGTGGAGACGTTGAGGCGCTCGGCATAGTAGCTCACCTCACGCTCGGTGTGGCTGATGCCGGTAGCAAGCAGGTCGGTCAGTTGGCGCACTATATAAGCCGTCCGGTCGCTGTGGGTGCTGGTGGCCTCGCGTCGGGCGTGAAGCTCAAAGATGTCGTACATCATTGTCAGGCAGAGGCTCCCCATCATTTCGCGGTAGAAGAGCAGGTGGCGGTCGTTGAGGCGGTCTCTCAGGCGGTGGAAGTCTTCTAACATGATGGCCGCCTGTCGGTCGTCGACCTTGATGACGGGGTTCTGGTTGAGCGAGATGCTGCCCCCGATGCTGTAATTGTTCGACGGCAAGAGGCTCGAGAGAAATTTGTTGTCGGCGGCGAACCACTCCACCTGCATGTCTGGCGAGGCGGTGAGGCTTTCCGCCCTGTTGGGGTGCGGCATCACCACCAGGTCGTTCTTCATAATATGGTAGCTCCGCTCGTTGAACACAAAACTTCCCTCACCCGCCGTGCACAGCAGGTGCATGCAGGTGTGTGCCAGCTCCCTCGCGTTCATGCCGAGGAAATCCGTCGAGTATTGAAAATCGATTTTCATCAGTACTTCTCCTCCTTGGGAAAGTAAAAGGTAAAAACTAAAAACTAAAAAGTAGGCTGCCGCCTTTGGAATGGAGAATGGAGAATTCTTGAATGTGTTAACGTGTTAATGTGTTAGTCCTTGGCGCGGTCAAATGACTCACGAATTAACACATTAACGAATTCAGTTAGTTCTCAATTCTCAAATCTCCATTTCTTCACTGTGCTATCAGGGTTGTATCGGCTCTTGAAAGAGCATTCGAAAGCAGTTTTTCCAGTTCTTTTTGGCGGTCACAGAACTTTTCTTTCGTCTTATACGTCCTGAAAATAAAAGGATTATCCATATTTCACAAATTCTTTTCTGATGCAAAAATACAAAAAAAGCACAATTACACAAAATGTATAACACAAAATGTGTAAAAAGAATAAGTTCACATTCAAGCAATTTATGTTTATTGTGAAAATATTGGTGCTTTTTGTGAAATAGCTATTCGGAAAAATGGTTGTATTTTTGCAAAGTGATTTCGACTTAATAAGATTAAAATAACATACAAAATAACAGATACTTATGCAAGAAACAATAGTTAACCCCAGACTCACAACTGCCGAAGAACACGCCGAGGGCGTGCGTCAGGCGCAGGTGCTTTTCCGCCTCAATCACACAATGCCCTATACCGATGAGTACAACGCGCTGGTGCGCGAGCTCTTCGGCGACAACCTTGGTGAAGGCGGTTGGGTGATGCCCGGCCTGACGGGGGTCTGCTTCGACCGCGTGAAGATAGGCCGCAATGTTATGATTATGAACAACTGTTTGATGATGGCCCGTGGAGGCATCACCATCAACGACGGCGCGATGATTGCCGCCAACGCGCAGCTCATCAGCAATAACCACGACCTGCACGACCGCCAGCTGCTCATCTGCAAGCCCGTCCACATAGGCCGTAACGCCTGGGTGGGTGCGGGTGCTACCATCCTGCCGGGGGTGACCATCGGTGACAACGCCGTCGTGGCCGCCGGAGCGGTGGTGACCAAAGACGTGGCCCCCAACACCGTCGTGGGTGGCAATCCCGCCAAGTTTATCAAGAACGTAGAATAGGAGGCCATTATATGATTTTCGACAGAAATGAACACAAACAGGTAGTGGCACTCTTGGGTGCCGGTAGTATGGGAACCGCCATCGTGCGCCGCATTGGAGCAGGCAAGAAAATCCTGCTTGGCGACATCAGCGAAGAAACCCTGAAACGCGTCGGCGAGGACTTTCGCCGTTGCGGCTATGACGCAGAGACGATGCAGGTGAACGCCTTGCAGAAGGAAAGCGTGGAGGCATTTGCACGGATGGCGGCAGAGATGGGCCCTGTGATGTACTTCATCGACACAGCTGGAGCATCACCCAATCAGGCCAATCCTGAGCACATTGTCGACCTCGATATGGTGGGTACAGGCTATGCCGTCGATGCCTTTGGCGAAGTGATGGCCGCGGGCGGTGCAGGTCTCATTATCAGCAGTCAGGCGGCCTATATGTATCCCATCCCCAACGACATTGAGCTGCAACTGGTTCAGACACCTACTGCCAAACTGAAGGAGGTGAAGTTCATCCAGGAAGTTGCTATGCAGAACAGCGGCTTTGCCTATATGATTGCCAAACGGCTGAACCATCTGCAGGCTCAGCGTGCCGCGGCTACCAGTTGGCGCAAACGCCACGCCCGCATCAACACCATCTCGCCGGGTGTCGTCGTTACCCCGTTGGCCTACGACGAGTTCAACGCCAATGGCGAGGGTTACCAGAATATGATTGACACCTCTGCCGCACAGCGCACAGGCACCAGCGACGAGATTGCCGAAGCTGCCGCCTTCCTGCTTGGCGAGCACGCCCAATTCATCACCGGCACCGACCTGCTTATCGACGGAGGTGTGATTGCCAGCATCCGCACAGGACAGTTTCAATTGCAAGGATAATGATTATTAAAAACAAGATACTATGCAAAATTTTGATTACATGACCCCTACTCGCCTGCTGTTTGGCGAGAACGTAGTGGAAAAGCTGCCCGAAGTGATGGCAGCTATCGGCAAGCGAGTGTTGCTGACCTATGGCGGCGGCAGCATCAAAAAAATTGGCCTGTACCAGAAGGTGCTCGACCTGCTGAAAGACTTCGAGATTACGGAGCTCTCGGGCATCCAGCCCAACCCGAAATACAACCCCAGCGTGCTCGATGGTGTACGCCTCTGCAAGGAGAACGACATCGACGTTATCCTGTCGGTAGGTGGCGGTTCGGTGCTCGACTGCTCGAAGGCCATCGCGGCAGGGGCCAAGTATGACGGCGACCCCTGGGATCTGATTTCCTACAAGGTGAAAGCCAAAGCCGCTCTGCCCATCGTGGATATCCTGACGCTGGCTGCTACAGGCTCGGAATACGACTGCGGCGGTGTCATCTCGCGCACCGAGACCAACGACAAGGTCGGTTATGTGGACCCGCTTCTCTTCCCTGTCTGCTCGTTCCTCGACCCGCGTTACACATTCACCGTGTCGAAGAAACAGACGGCGGCAGGCTGTGCCGATGCTATGAACCACATCATAGAACAGTACTTCTGCGAAGACTCGACGCTCCTGAACGATGGCTTCTGCGAGGCTGGCTTGAAGAGTCTGATGGTGAATGCCAAGGCTTGTCTGGAGAACCCAGAGGACTATCGCGCCCGTGCTGAAATGATGTTCGCCTGCACCCTCGGCTGCAACGGCATCTATGCCCTTGGCAACAGTCCTTCAGGATGGCCCTGCCACGGCATCGAACACGCCCTGAGTGCATACTACGACATCACCCACGGCGAGGGCTTGGCCATCATCACGCCGCGCTGGATGCGTCATATCCTCAGCGAGCGCACGCTTGACCGTTTCGTGAAATATGGCACGGGCGTTTTCGGCATCGACGCTTCGTTGCCCAAACAGGAAATCGCAGAAAAGGCCATCGAGGCCACCTATGCCTTCTTCGAGAGCATCAACATCCCGATGCACCTGCGCGAGGTAGGCATCAACGACAGCCGCCTTGACGAAATGGCTCATCATATCGCCGTGAATGAAGGATTGGAGAACGCCTACGTACCGCTGACGGAGCAGGATATTAAGGAAATACTTGTCGCATCATTGTAACGTACACTACGGACAACAAGTAGCACCAAGCCATCCGCCTGTGGAGCCACACCTCCCTGGCGGATGGTTCTTTATGTCGTATGATCTGCTTCTGGCAGACACAATAATTCAATTGCCTCTCTCTACCGCCGGTATGCCGTCGGCTCTGCCGACAAGTTTGCAGCAGTTTTTTATTTCAGGCTGGCACAATAAAAGAAGAAGAATGGCGTTATAGGAATAGAAAATCTTTAAAAACAAGTTACCATGGCGACAATGACAATAACCTACGACGGACCGCAGCAGCGTGATGCAGCACCTCATCGAGGCTATGCTGGCCGCCGGGGCGAAGATGCACCCCGTGGACTGCAGCCCGGGCGCCGTAACTCCCGCCCTGCGCACCAAGATTAAGAAAGCTCGCGAGGAATCGGCCAAGGGCGAGACCGTCGTGTGCAGTTCACCCGAAGAAATGCAGTGCTATTTCGACAGCCTATGATGTACAATTCCAAAGAGGCCGACAAGACCCTGCGGAAGTGGAAGAAGTCGAATCCTTTGCTCTTCAAGAAGGCCACCAAGGTGTTGCTTGACATTATGCAGCACCCGCGCAGCGGCATCGGCCACCCCGAGGCTTTGGTTGGCGGCAAGGACATAACTTGGTCGCGCCATATCACCGCCGCCGACCGTGTCATATACGACATCTACGACGAGCGTATCACCGTGCTGGTCATCCAGGCCGAAGGCGCATTACAAAGACAAATAGCCCTACGCTGCACGACGCTCATAACTGCTTGATTTCTACCCCCCCCCCGCAAGATGCGCGGGTGAGTGTCGGGGAGTTTCCCTCTTTGTTTTTAATTCAATTTTCCTCTTTCTGTCACAAGTTTGTGTCGGGGTGGGATGGTTTTGAGGGCGTTCCAAATGTTACAGGAAAGAAAAATTTGTCCATATCGGAAAAAGTGCGTAACTTTGCATCGTAAAAATCAACACAATGGAGTCCTCTACGACATACCCAAACAACACAACGACAAAGCCTTTGAGGAATATCGAGGTGCATCACGGCACACCGCAAGTCCAAACCACCCCCAAGGAGCGACTGCACGCCGTCGAGGAATTTATCGACAAATTGGAACAGGCTGTCCTTGAGAGGCTATGAGGGAATACACGGTCAGAATCCTCGACTCTGTCTTTGCCGACATTGCCGATATAGCCGATTATATCGTTGAAATCAGCACGCCGGAGCACGCAGCCAAATATGCTCGCGAGCTGCAAGCCGAGATTATGACCCTACGCTACCTTGCCGGCATCATCCCCGAAAGCCGTTACCGTTCCGTCCGTCACTATCATCCACACGCCAAGCAGTTGCGCACCCACAACAGGCAGCTGAACATCATCTTCCACGTTGAGGACAATGTGGCAATAGTGGACAAAATCTTGGCTTCCCAAATGATTATCAACTAATATCCATGCTGCGCGACGCTCATAACTGCTTGATTTATACCCCCCCCCCGCAAGATGCGCGGGTGAGCGTCGGGGAGTTTCCCTCTTTGTTTTTAATTCAATTTTCCTCTTTCTGTCACAAGTTTGTGTCGGGGCGTGATGTATGTGCAATTTCTAAAACCTTATTCGATATGAAAGCAATCAAGAGAATCATCCTGCTGGCGGTGTTTGTTGTGCTGTCCCTCACCGCCCACGCCCAGCGTTTCGACTGGGTGAAGTCCTATTGGGGAATAGCAACGAATAGCGGTCAGACTGACGGCAACAAAATTATAGACACTGATGCCGACTCGGACGGCAATGTGTATGTAATAGGTGAATTCACATCGGGTGCACAAATAAATGGCGTTGACTTGCTGCCTATGAATCCGTATGGCATTCAAAACAAAACGATAAATGTTGTCATTGCCAAACTCTCACCTGAAGGGGACCTGTTGTGGCATAAGGCAATTCATTCGAATGGGGGGTGCAACACAAGAGCCATTGGAATACAATGCGTCGGTGATTCTTCCTTGGTTTGTATGGCACAATGTAACTTGCCGACAGCTGATAACTATACATTCTTCCTTGACACACTTCTGACAGACTGGGAAAGTGCATCGTACCTGATGGAAACTGATAGCATTATGGGTGCAGCAATGACAAGCGTGCTTCAGTTTTCATTAGACGGACAATTGAATAATCGACATTTTCTGTCAATCAGCTACATTGATAGTTCTGGCAAGACATTACAGGAGACAGGTTGTTTGCAGATGCCGCCATGTATGCGTCAAGATATGTCAACTCAACATTACCTGTGACGTGCTTTGCCATAGATGATAATGGAAATTTCATAATAAGTCGTCAAGCCACTGACCGGATGTTTTTATATTGCGACACATGTATGGGCAGTCGGACAGAATGGTCTGCATCGAATGGACTTATCAAAGGGCTTAAAATACTCATTGATGGTGGTGTAAAACAACTTGTATATCAAATACCGAGCCCTACATCTAACAATAATTGCCAAATATTGAAATTCTCACCGCACTTTGACAGTCTAATTGCTGCCGCCTATTATTTTTTGATGCAACCAAATGACATGGTAGTTGACAAAATATCGTTCTATCGTTTTCATTCCATCAAAACCGACAGAAAAGGCAGGGTATATGTTACAGGGACCATTATGGTTGACACAGAATACAGAGATGCGTTTAATCTTGCTATCCCCAATAGCGATGATATGGCACTTGCTGTAGAAGAGTCCAACAATACAACAGGATTCTTAATCCAATATGATTCCCAACTGGTACCTCAAAGAATAGCCCAACTTAGGGGAGTCAACAACTACTCCCAGTTTTACATGAACTCGGTGTTCCATTGCATCAATTTTGACGAGGACAGCAACGTTGTCATTTTAATTGATGTCGGCAAAACCACCGACGACCTGAATGATGGCAGATACTTCCTGTATGACTCAACCCGATTGGATGTCGGCTTTACCACCTGCTTTTTGAGAATTGATACTGCGTGGAACTACATCTCATCTGGACAAATAAACAGTCAAGTGCATACTGAATTGAACAAAAGGACTAACCAGTACGACATTGCCGTAAAAAACAACAGAATTATGGCACAAGTCAGATACCTTCACAATTTGGCAACAATGGACAGCACGTATACCACCTCGATGCGTTCACACGGCCTGATCACCTGGGACTATGACGGGCATTGTATATCTTTCATCGACTACCATTCGCCCTCCCCAAACACGGAAATGGGTGGCACCATTCTTCGGGATAGCGTCTTATATCTGTCTGGAACATTCCAAGACGGAGCGACTCTACAGGACTTTTCCGTACCAAGCAACGGCTACTACAACGCCTACATCGCTAAATATGTCGATACCGCCTTTATGACACCGTATGTCTATGACACCACAAACCACGGCGGTGGCGGCGAGGTGCGCATCACCGTGGTGGGCGACGAGGGGGCTTTCGTGGCATACCCCAACCCCTTCCGGCAGAGGGTGACCATCGAGGTGCAGGGAGGAGAGCCGCTGGCCGAGACCGCCTGGCTCACCGACCTCACAGGCCGCTACAGCCTCGACCTCACCTCGCGCCCCCAGTCCACCTATCTATTGACATTGACCACCGCATCGGGCAAGACCCACACCGTCCGCCTGCTGAAACAGTCGGACATCTTCTCACGATAACAATTAACCTCAACGTATCATCAATAAATTTTTAAGATTATGGAAATAGCCAAGCAAATCGACCAAATCTCCATCGCGCGGGCGGCCAATGTGAAGAGAGCCAGTGGCTCTCGATAGCGTCCCGAAGGGTGGCAAACAGAGTGAAGCCAAGCGGAGAACAAAACATTACGAGTACCTCGACACGGTGCGCAAGCGCACGGAAGAGACGCGGTTGGAACACGAGCTGTGGCACCGCGCCGTCGAGGAGTTCCGCGAGGCCTTCGGGAAGGAGGACAAGGCCTTCAAGCAATACCGCGCCAGCGACCACACCTCCGCCCTCCAGAAGGCCGACGAGGAGCGCGACAAGCTCTACGCCTCGCTGCGCGACACCATCAAGGCCTACGCCAAGTTCCCCATCGCCGAGACCGCACCCCCGCGCCGAGCCACTGCTGAAGGTCATCAAGTGCCATAGGCCATGAGCACCGCTGAAATCAAATCAAATACAGCGAATAACTACAAAATCTCCACCCGCGAGAACTACATGAAAGAGAACGGCCTCATCGACTCTACTATTGCGATTTTGCGGCAGTTTTATTCATAACGCGTTCTGCCAGGCGCATGGCGAGGAAGCAAGGGGTGCATCGGCAAAGGCTGTTGCCTCAAGTCTTAGATTCCAAAAAGTTTCATATCCTCCTCGACGGTGGTGATGCCGCTGAGGCCGAATTGGCGGTGCAGCAGGTCGACCACGTTGGGGCTGAGGAATGCCGGGAGCGTGGGGCCGATGTGGATGTTCTTTACGCCGAGGTGCAGCAGGGCCAGCAGCACAATGACAGCCTTCTGCTCGTACCATGCCAGGTTGAACGAGATGGGCAGGTCGTTGATGTCGTCGCAGCCGAAAATTTCTTTCAGCTTCAGCGCCACCAGGGCCCACGAATAGCTGTCGTTGCACTGGCCGGCGTCGAGCACGCGGGGTATGCCGCCGATGTCGCCCAGCGGCAGTTTGTTGTACTTGTATTTGGCACAGCCGGAGGTGAGGATGACGCAGTCGGAGGGCAGTGCCTTGGCGAACTCCTCGTAGTAGGAACGGCTCTTCATCCGTCCGTCGCATCCGCCCATTACGAAGAAACGGCGTATGGCACCGCTCTTCACGGCCTCCACAATCTTGTCGGCCAGGGCAAACACCTGGGCATGGGCAAAGCCGCCCACAATCTCGCCGCGCTCTATCTCCGTCGGCGGCTGGCATTGCTTGGCCAGGGCTATGACCTCGCCGAAATCCTTCACGCCGTCGGCATCGGCCTCGATGTGTTTCCATCCGGGGAAGCCGGTGCTGTTGGTGGTGAAGACGCGGTCGGCATAGTTGGCGCCGGGTGTCGGCGGCACTATGCAGTTGGTGGTGAAGACGATGGGTCCGTTGAAGGCTGCGAATTCCTCTTTCTGACGCCACCAGGCGTTGCCGTAGTTGCCCACCAGGTGGGGATATTTCTTCAGACCGGGGTAGTAGTTGGCCGAGAGCATCTCACCGTGGGTGTAGATGTCCACCCCCTGCCCTTCGCTTTGGCGCAGCAGCTGATCGAGGTCGCGCAGGTCGTGGCCGGTGATGAGGATTCCGGGGCGCTTGCCGACGCCTATGTTCACGCGGCTGATTTCGGGGTTGCCATAGGCGGTGGTGTTGGCCTTGTCGAGCAGGGCCATCACGTCAACGCCCCACTTGCCGGTCTCCATCACCACGGGCAGCAGGCTCTCCACCGTAGCGGCGGGGTCGGTGATGCTGTAGAGGGCTTTGGAGAGGAACGCCAGGATGGTGTCGTCGGTCTGTCCGAGGCGGGCGGCGTGTTCATAATAGGCGCAAAGGCCTTTCAGTCCCAGCGTGGTCAGTTCGCGCAGCGACCGCACGTCGGGGTCGTCGGTGCGGAGCACACCGAGGCTGGCGGCATCGGCAAGGTAGGTGTCGCGGCTGCCTGTGTAGGTCACCTCGACCCAGTCGGGCAGCGCCACGCTGGTGGCGGCGCACTTGGCCGTGCGCTTGGCCTTGAGCTCCAGACCGCGGTCAATCTTGCGGACAATGGCCTCGTCGTCGAAGTTGGCGCAGCTGATGGTGGCAAAAAGCGCGTCGACCATAAAATCGCTGACGCAGGTGCAGTTGCATACCACCCCCTGTCGGCGCATCAGGTGGTCGATGCTTCCCAAGCCGCGCACCACGGCGATAAGCAAGTCCTGCAAGCCAGCCGTCTGCGCTTTCTTGCCGCACACACCTGCCATCGTGCAGCCGCTGTTCTTTACCGTTTCCTGACACTGGAAACAAAACATTTTTTCTTCCATTGTTAGTTGTATTGATTTGGTTACTTGATTTATATTTCTTCAATAGCGCCCACCGGGCATCCCTCCTTGGCCTCAGTAGCAGCGGTCAAGGCTGCCTCCAGCACGTCGCCTTCGATATGGAACACCGCAGGGCAGGTGGCCTCGCAGAGTCCGCATCCTATGCAACTGTCGTTCACTTTGTATTTCATTCTCGGCTCCTCTCTTTATTGGTTTGAATGATTGGATATCAATTGGTTGATGCCTCTGATGATGGCATCGGATTCCATCCCCGACCGTTTGCTCATTTCGCCGATGGTGGCCTTGCCCAGCATAAGTTTACCGACAGGCGTGTTCAGCATCTTGAACCTCTCGTTGATTTGCGGCAGCTCCGCTTTCAGCCACGGGTATTGGGCTATGAGGTCGGACAGTTTCGTTTCTACTGTGATAGCATTCATAGTTTTAGTTTTTTTTACATCACTTTTACGTCAGGGTTCTTCTCACCGAATTTTTCCTTCAGCGTCTCGGCAATCTCCGCGCGGCGGCTGCCTTTCTTCTCCATCTGCTTGATGGTCTTGTAAGCCTGGAACAGCGTCGAGGGGCCTATCTCCGAGCTGAAGTAGCCGATGCCCTGGTTCCAGGCCAGCAGCTCGAACACGTCGTCCAGGGCGGCGGAGTCGAGGCCGTGGATGTAGGCCTTCACCAGCTCGCGGGTGGCCTGACGCATACGGCCCGCACCCACGGCATTGGCGAGCGAGAGCAGCAGGCGTGTCTCGTAGGGCAGGTGGCGGCGGTTGTCGTTCCAGGTCAGGTCCCAGAACTCCACGGCCACCTTTGCCAAGTCGTCGTCGATAAGCGGCATATTGGTCAGGGCAGCAGGGCGCATCGGGATGTCCTTTTCCATCTGTTTCCTCTCCGTGCGATAGAAATAGGCGTGGTATTCGTCCGCAGCCACCCTTTCGGTGTGACGCTCGAAGCCGAGGCCTTCCATCACCTCGTAAAGCGGTATCGGCTCGAAGTTCTGGATGATTTCCATTCCCTCGCCAACAGCCATTTTCACGACCTGCATCTTGAGACCCGGAAAGAAGTTTCCCTGCACGCCGCGCACATCAATTTTCTTGAATCCGGCGGCCTTGTCTTTCCATTCGTTGTAACTCATATTCAGTTCCTTTCTGTGATTTAATTGTTTCAACAATGTGCTGCAAAAATACCACCGCAAATCCCCTCCGAGCGTAACAAATGTTACACGCGTTGTTTTTTTTCTGCCTCTTTCACGTCTGATTCCATCCGATATGGTGGTCAATCCGGGCAATATTTTCCGCAGGGCGGCGTTATCAAGTACAAATCAACAACTATGGAGACCTCGGAATTTCTGAAAGATTGTATGGCGGGCGCGGTGATGCGTCTGCTGGAGCAGTACCCGCTCGACAAGATACAGGTGAAGCAAATCTGCGACGTCAGCGGCTACCACCGTGCGTCGTGGTTCCGCGCTTTTCGCTCGAAGAGCGAGGCCGTAACCTATTATATGGTGCGCCTCTGGCAGCTCTACTGCGAACGGCACGGCCTGAAGGGACACAACGACTGGGTCGTTGACAACGACGAGGCGTGGTTCCAGTACAACTACGAGATACGCGACACCCTGCGGCTGCTCTGGCGGCGCGGGCTGATGAAGGAACTGGTCGACTCGTTCTCCGCCACACTGCACGACCACCATATCGCCGACCCCGTCCGCGCCTACCACACCTCGATGTTCGCCTTCTCGCTCTACGGCACCTTGCGCGAGTGGATAATCCGCGACTTCGATATTCCGCCGCTCGAGATGGCGGCAATTATGCGCGACGCCACCGTCAGCATGATGTGATACTTTCCCGCCAATAGGTCGCATTTCCCCTTACGCCATTTGCCATGTCAGGCAAAGGGCGTATTTTTGCATCCGCAATTCGATAAACATAAGTTTAACTAAAATATTCAACAACAATGAAGAAAACCATCGCAATCGTCGCCTGTGCAGCGGCTATGCTCCTCGCAGGCAAGGCAAACGCCCAGCTGGGCGTCAACGTGGGCTATGCCCCTGTGACCCTCTCCACCGCCACCACCATCGGCAACACCACCTCCGAGATGAACGGCTTCTTCGCCGGGGTGACCTACAACTACGGCATCGGCAAGGACCTCGGGGTAGCCTTTGGGCTGCAAGGCCGCTACAACATCAAAACCTCGACAGGCAGCGCCAACTTCGTCGTGGTAAGTGGCAACGACAAGAGTACCACCACGCAGCTGCTGCTCGACGTGCCTGTGCTGCTCAACTACAGCCTGCCCCTCGGCAGCGCCAGGTTGTCTGCCTTTGCAGGCCCCACCTTTAGCTACGCTGTCTACGGCAACACCCACGTCACCTCCACCACCACCATCCTCGGCAGCTCTAGCACCACGGAGACCGACTACGCAATGTACGGCGACAACAGCGTAAACAGCCGCCTCGACATCACCGCCGCCTTCGGCCTCCAGTTCCAGTACGGCGACTTCCGCCTCTTCGGCGGCTACCGCATCGGTCTGACGGACCTCAACACCAACGACAACTTGAAGACCACCTCCTCTGGTCTCTTTGTCGGGTTGGGGTACAACCTGTAAAATGTCCACGAGCAATCTGCCAGTGGCGGATTGCTCGGTGAACACCCGCGTGGGGTGCGCCCACGGCTGCCGGTACTGCTACGCCTCGTTCATGAAGCGCTTCACCAACCACCCGGAGCCGTGGGGTACCTTCGTGGATATGAAGATGTGACCCGAAATCAAGAACACACGCCGCTTTGTCGGCAAGTAAGCCTCCTTCGGCTCGTGCCCGATGCCATACGGACGGGCAATACGGTCATTAAAAAAGAAACTGATATGAGAAAGAAACTGATATTCCTTATGCTCCTGTTGCTTACAAGCTTCACGGGCAAGGCCGACCAGCGCAAGCCGGCTGTAAGTGGCAGTCATCCCCAAGTGACAGGCATCGTAATGACGGCAGACGGTCCGGTACAGGGTGTGCTGACAGCCGACGGAAAGGTGTGCGTATATGCCGGAATCCCATTCTCGGCACCACCCATAGGCGATTTGCGATGGCGCGAGCCGCAGCCGGTAAAGCCTTGGGTCGAGGTGCTGAAGGCTGACCATTTCGGTCCCGTGGCCATGCAGCCGCGGCTGCCGTTGTTTATAGAGAACTGCATTGCAAAAAAGATGGGACAGCCGAAGAAGAAGTATCAGGAGACGATGAGCGAGGACTGCCTCTACCTGAATGTCTGGGCACCCGCCGACAGCACGCGGAAAAACTATCCCGTGCTGGTCTATTTCCACGGCGGCTCGCTGCGCAGCGGCTCAGGCTCGAAACCCCTGTTCAGCGGCGAGGAGGCAGCCCGGAGTGGCGGTGTGGTGATGGTGACGGCCAACTACAGGCTCGGAGCCTTCGGCTACCTGGCCTTGCCGGAACTGAACGAGGAGTCTGGGCACGGCTCGGGCAACTATGGACTGCTCGACCAGATTGCCGCCCTTCGATGGGTGCAGAAGAACATTGCCGCCTTCGGCGGCGACCCCAACCGTGTGACGATAGCCGGCGAGTCTGCCGGTTCGCAGAGCGTCAGCGCGCTGTGTGCCTCGCCGTTGGCCAAGGGACTCTTCCATGGTGCCATCGGCGAGAGCGCAACGTTTGCCGCACCTTCACTGGCATCCGACCTGTTCACGCAACACAAGGCCGACTCCATCGGACGGCTGTTCATGAAAGAGCACAAGGCCGCGACGCTCGCCGACCTGCGCCGGATGCCGGCTGACAAACTGATGAAGCACGAGCTGAAGGAGGTGAGCATCGTCGTCGACGGCTATGCGCTGCCCCGCCTGGTCTATGACATATATGCCGACGGAGAGCAGAACGATGTGCCGCTGCTTGTGGGATACAATGCCAACGAGGGCATCTTCTTTGCGCTGGCCTTGAACCCCACGCCGAAGGAATATCCCCAGCTGCTCGCCAAGACTTTCGGCGCAAAAGCCGACAAGGTGCAGGCACTCTTTCCCGCCGAGACCAAGGAGCAGGCCAAGGCCGCCGTGGAACACATCACCGGCATCTATGCCATCGGATGGCCGACCCGTGAATGGGCTAAGGTTCAGACCAGGACAGGCCGGCAGCCTGCCTACCTCTACTACTTCAGCTGGGGAAAGGACAGCGGCCTTCGCGCCACCCACGGCACAGAAATGGTATATGCCTACTACTGCCCCGATGCCCAGGGACACTGGACGGATGCCGACCGCGAATTCTCGCGCAAGATGTTCACCTACTGGATGAACTTTGTGAAGACTGGGAAGCCGTCCGGTGACGGTCTGCCTGAATGGAAGGCATTCGCCGAGGCACCCGATGAGACAATGGAGCTGGGCGAACATTTCGGTATGACAGAGGAGCCGAACCTGGAGCTAATGATGGTGATGGAAGAATAACCCACAAACGAAGAAACTCAAGGCGAAGAAAGTATTCCGAACACACAGATAACGACCGTTGGCCATCGAGCCAAGTCAGAAGAGGGAAATCGAATGGTGAGATTTTATACCACAATAGATTACGGTATCTTGCGTTAATGAACAATAAAAATACCGCTATGGAATATAACAATCTGAAACGCTTTCCCCTGTTTGCCTCGTGCAGCGACGAGGCACTTGCGCTGCTGCTGCAAGAACCGCACAAGGAGAAGACCTACGGCGTGGGCGAGCTGATGCTGCCCTTCGGCAGGGAGTGCCGCTCGCTGATGCTGCTCACCGACGGGACGGTGGAGACTCGTATGGGCAGCGTCGAAGGACGCGAACTGGTGGTGGACACCCTGCGCGCCCCCTGCATCCTCGCGCCGGCATTCCTGTTCGCCACGAACAACGTCATCCCTGTGGAGGTAACCGCCGTCACCGAGGCCACACTGCTGCAAATCAACCGCGAGGCATTCGTCACTTTTATGCAGCGCAACCCGCAGGTGCTGCGTGCGTTCCTGACCATCATATCCGACCGTGCGCAGTTCCTCTCGGGCAAGGTGCGCGCCTTCGCCATCAAGGGACTGCGCAACCGGGTGCTCGACCATCTCGCGCTCCACGGCACCGTCGACAATGTGGCCCACACCGCCGAGCAGCTGGGCGTGACACGCCCCTCACTCAGCCGCCTCCTGTCGGAGCTGCTGGACGAAGGGCGCATCGTCAAGGACGGCAAGGGCTACCGCCTTAAGCCTTAGATTCCGAACAGTTTCATATCCTCCTCGTCGGTGGTGATGCCGTCGGCTCGGCGGCAGGCGGGATGGCGTTGAGGCCTCTGTGTAGATGCATTGAAAAGAAAAATTTGGCTGTGTCGGAAAAAGTGCGTATCTTTGCATTGTAAAAATCAACAGTATGGAAACACATATTGCATACTCAAACGTCACAGAGACAGTACAGAATCCACATGCGAAACGCTTCTCAAAGGCAAAGGCTGCCAAGCAGACCAAGGTGCCGAAAACTCCCGAGAGCGAGTTGATGTCGGTGGAAGAGTACTTCGGAATGGTGTGGAACTGCTGTCTGGAGAAGTATGAGAAAACTACACGGTTAAGATTTCCTGCAGGGCGCAGCGCGATGTCGAGGACTTGTCCGACTTCCTGCTGACGGTGATAAGCGTGGAGGGTGCCCGCAGATACCTTGACACGATGATCGCCGAGGTGCAGTCGCTGGCGGTGCTTGCCGACCTGTACCGTACGAGTCCGATGGCCGACATACGGCAGTACCACCCCAAGGCGCGCCGGATGGTGAGCCATAACAAGCGCTGGGTGTATATCTTCCACGTCGAGGACGACCTCGTGATTGTCGACCGCATCCGCCCATCAAAGACCATAGCAAAATAATGCCTATGCCGCGCGACGCTCATCTACCTGGCCCTGAAAGGGACATGGACTGCGTGGCAAAGCCTGCGAGCACCTATGAATAGATTTAGTAATGATTAAAAAATAAGCTGTAACAAAAAGTCCCGAAGGGACTAACTCTCGATAACCCCAGACTGCAGTCTGGGGTTATCGAAATCAGAACAATATATGCGTCTCGGAGAGACGCGCTCTCTATGGAGCATTGTATCATGTTATTTTTTTACTTTTACTTAATACAGCGAGACACCAACGAGGAGCAAACCGCTTGATTTCTTTCGGGAAGTTGGCGTTTATGACAACATAATAATGAAGAAGATTCCTCTTGAGGAATAGAGGTTAGGAAACAAACAACTGGGGAAGTCGTATTTTTCAGCGCGAAATGGACAAAGAGATCATCATATCAGACACACTTGAGGCGGTGGAGCAGAGGCAGCGCGAAGGCTACATCACTCACGCCTACTGCTACGGCGGCGAATGCGACTTCACTATGGACGGCCGAGAGTTTCGTTTCGCACATGGCGACTGCCTCATTGTGCCGCATCAGGAGCTGCACTTCGCCGTGCTTCGGCAGAGCGACACTTTCGCTGTGACGGTGGTCTATGTGCGATCGGATTTCATCCAGACGGCCACGCCCTACACCAACTATGGCACACGCGGCCACTTCGCCCTCTTTGAGAACCCGGTGATGCACCTCACACCCAATCAGCAACAGGTATGCGCGCTCAACTTCGACTATATCCGCCGCCGTCTGGCGGTGGAGAGCCACCGTTTCCACCGCGAAGCGATGCGCAACGCCGTGGAGTGTATGATTATCGACTTCTTCGACTTCCACGCCGAGATGTATGGCGACGTGAAAGTCGGCGAGTCGCAGGCACAGCTGATGCAACAGTTCATCGCCATGCTGGAGCGTGGCGACTACCGCAAGAAACGCGAGGTGGGCTGGTATGCCGACCGATTGTGCGTAACGCCCAAACACCTCAGCGAGGTGAGCAAACGCGTGAGTGGCCAGTCGGCCATATACTGGATCACGCGCTACACAGCCCTCGACATCGCCCGCCAGTTGCGCAGCACCGACCTCACGCTGGAGCAGCTTTCCGACCTCTACGAGTTTGCCAACACCAACTATTTCATCCGCTACGTACAGAAGAACCTCGGTGCTTCGCCCAGCAGCTTCAGGGAATAGAGGTTGGAAAAATTTGAACTAACCACCGAAATATGCATAGCGGTTGTTTCGGTGGTTGATTGTATTTTTGCAGTCTGAAAAGTTAATTATCAAATACACGCATTATGCAGAATATCAAGCTTTATAACGGAGTGGAGATGCCGCTCGAAGGGTTCGGGGTGTTTCAGGTGCCCGACCCGCAAGTATGCAAACAGGCCGTCCTCGATGCCATCCAGGCAGGCTACCGCCTCATCGACACAGCTCAAGTCTATATGAACGAGGCCGCCGTGGGCGAGGCCGTCAGTGAGGCCATCGCCAAAGGTGTTGTGACGCGCGAAGAGCTGTTCGTCACCACCAAACTGTGGGTGTCGGACTTCAGCTACGAGAGCGCAAAAAAAGCTTTCCTCCGCTCGATGGAACGTCTCGGACTGGAATACCTCGACCTCTACTTGTTGCATCAGCCCTTCGGCGACGTATATGGAGCCTGGCTGGCGATGGAAGAGCTCTACAACGAAGGCCGCATCCGCGCCATCGGTGTGAGCAACTTCTACCCCGGCAAGTTCGCCGAGTTCGCCGAGTTGGTGAGCGTCAGGCCGATGGTGAACCAGATAGAGCTGCACCCCTTCTTCGTACAGCAGGAGGCCATCGGAAATATGAAGCGCTACGGCTGCCAGCCGCAGGCTTGGGGCCCGCTGGCCGAGGGCAAGCACGGCATCTTCAGCCACCCCGTGCTGAGCGAGATTGGCAACCGCTACGGCAAGACGGCGGCGCAGGTGGCGCTGCGGTGGAACACCCAGCGCGGAGTCTCCATCCTGCCCAAGAGTGTCCACCGCGAGCGTATGGAGCAAAACATCGCCATCTGGGACTTCACACTCACCGACAGCGAGATGCAGCAGATAGCCGTCCTCGACCTCGGCCACAGCGAAATCATCGACCACAGCAACCCCGACGTGGTGCGCTACATATTGTCAGCCAAAGCAGAATAAAACCATGAAAAGAATAATAATCGCGCTGACCGTGGCATTGCTTACCTTTACGAGCCTCACGGCCTGCGCTCAAAAGAAAGGAGAAAAAATGAACAACAAGAAAGTGCTGGTAGCTTACTTCTCGTGGAGTGGCAACACAAAGGCGACCGCCGACTACATGGCACAGAAACTGGGTGCCGACCAGTTTGAGATCGCCCGCGTGGTCGACTATCCCACCGACTACGACGAGTGCGCCAATGAGGCAAAGGCCGAGAAAGAGGCCGACACTCATCCTGCCATCAAGGGCAAGGTGAGCAATATGGAACAATATGACGTGGTGTTTGTCTGCGCTCCTGTGTGGTGGTACACCGCCCCGATGCCCGTATTCACCTTCCTGGAACAATACGACCTTAGCGGCAAGACCGTCATCCCGTTCTGCACGGCCTACAGTGGCCCCTCGTCCACCTTGCGCGACATAGAGAAAGCGACGCCCAAGAGCGACCACCGCGACGGCATCTGCGTTGTCACCAAAGAGATGAACGGTAAGGGTATGGACCGCAAGCAAGGTGAGATAGACAGGTGGCTCGATAAACTGTTTTAATAACCAATAAGCATGAATAACATGAAGAGTCTCGCAAGAATCACATTCATCGCGGCGATACTCGTTTTTGCCGCCTGCTGCAACCAGAAGGATGAGGCCGCACAGACGGGCCTCGTGATTGAAAAACAAGGTGTCTTCTCGTCGGGCGGCACGGTGACCGCCCCCATTCCCGGCGACTACGACCCCACGCAGAACTGGATGGACGCCTCGCGCAAGGGCACCACCACGCACGTGGACCACGCCAACACCTTCTACCAGATTCCCGCCTCGGGCAACGGCATACCGATGGTATTCCTGCATGGCTACGGGCAGACGCGCACGGGCTGGCAGGCCACTCCCGACGGGCGTGAGGGCTGGAGCGACCTCTTTCTGAAGAAGGGCTACTCCGTGTTCCTCGTCGACCAGCCGCGCCGCGGTGCCGCCGCCGCCACCGAGATGATAGTAACCGACCCTGGCGACGTGGAAGGCGGCAAGTTCAAGGTGGGCGAACAGGCCTGGTACACCCATTTCCGCATCGGCCGCGTGGCTCCCGAACGCTACGAGGGTTCGCAGTTCCCCGCCGGCGACGAGGCGCAGACGCAGTTCTTTTGCCAGATGACGCCCAGCACAGGCAACTACGACGAGCCGCTCTTCGGCAGCGTGATGAGCGGCGTGCTGCGCGATGTGCAGACGATGACCGGCCACAAGGTGGTCTACGTCACCCACTCGCAGGGTGGCCGCGTGGGATGGGCCACAGATGCCGACAACATCGCCGCCATCGTGGCCATCGAGCCGGGCTTCGCACCGCAGGTAGGCTCGCCCGAATACCAGAAGTTCGTCGAGGCCAAGGTGCCGATGCTCTTCCTCTTCGGCGACAATATCGAGAACGGTCCCGCCGACATCCAGTCGACCGGCTTCTGGCAGATGGTGCTGAACCAGTGCCGAGACTTCGCCGAGCATTATAACGCCGACGGAGGCGACGCCACCGTCATCCACCTGCCCGACCAGGGCATCCGTGGCAACAGCCACTTCCTGTTCCAAGAGATGAACAACGCCGAGATTGCCGACCTGGTGGCCGAATGGTTGAACAAGCATAACTTGAAATAACGATGAAAAAGAGCATTTTGATTGTCGCCGCCGCTTTGCTTGTCGCCTGCGGCGGACAGAAACAGACAGACAAGGATATGAACACACTCTCATTCAACGAGCGGCAGGCGGCGGCGATGACCGTCATTGCCTGCCACGAGGCACGGGGCGACCAATCGTCGCTCGCCGTAGCCTTCGGCGAAGGCTTTGAGACAGGTCTCACCGTGGGCCAGATGAAGGAAGCCCTCTCGCAACTCTATGCCTACACCGGTTTCCCGCGTTCGCTCAACGCATTGGGGACGTTGCAGAAGGTGATGCAGGAGCGCGGCATCGAGGACGAAGGTGCCGAGTCGTCGCCCTTGCCCTCCGGCTACGACGCACTGAAACAGGGCACCGAGGTGCAGACACGCCTCACTGGGCAACCCTTCGACTACACGTTCTGCCCCGCCGAGGACTACTATCTCAAAGCCCACCTCTTCGGCGACATCTTCGCTTGTGACCTGCTCACCCATGCCGACCGCGAGCTGGTAACCGTCAGTGCGCTGAGCGGATTAGAAGGTGTGATGCCTCAACTTCAGGCCCACGTGCGCGGTGCCTTGAATATGGGTGTCACCAAGGAACAGCTGAACGGTATCGTCGCCTCGTTACGTTCACACGGTATGGAGGCAGAGGCGCTGCGCTGTGAGGCCGCCATTGCCGCTGTGGACGGACAGCAGATGCCCGTCGTATCCCCCTCGTCGTGGCCCTTGGGCGAACCCAACGACGCCTACGCCAAGTATTTCACAGGGCAGAGCTATCTGGCCTTGCTCGACACTGTAAGCGGTCTATGCAACGTCAGTTTCGAGCCCGGCTGCCGCAACAACTGGCACGTCCACCACGGCGCTAACCAGATACTCATCTGCGTGAGCGGTCGCGGCTGGTATCAGGAGTGGGGCAAACCCGCCGTAGAGCTTAAACCCGGCGTCACCATCGCCATCCCAGAGGGCGTGAAGCACTGGCACGGTGCCGCCAAGGACAGCTGGATGCAGCACCTCACCTACCACGCCAACGCCAAACCCGGCAACAGCAACGAGTGGCTGGAACCCGTCACCGACGAACAGTATAGCACATTGCAATAACTACAAATTAGAAAAATGAATATCAAAAGCATCCTCACAGCAGCCCTCGCACTCCTTCTGGCAACTGGCTGCAATGGTCAAAGCAAACAAGAAAACACTCAATCAGTAATGCAATCAAACGTTGCAAAAAGTGAGAGCAGAGAGAGCTCGCTCTCTATGCCGAGCCATGCAACGTCACAGAGTAACAATCAAACAATGAACAAAATAGTCATCTTCTTCTCCCATGCGGGCGATAACTACAGCGTGGGCAATATCGAGGTCGGCAACACCAAGATTGTGGCCGACTTCATCAGCGAAATCACCGGTGCCGACCAATACGAAATCGTCACCCACAAGTACGACGGCATGGCCTATACGCCGCTTATCAACCTTGCGCAGGAAGAGGGCAACAAGGGCGAGTTGCCTCCTTACGAAGGCGCTGCCCCCGACCTCTCGCAGTACGACACCGTCTTCATCGGCGGCCCCGTGTGGTGGAGAACCTATCCGCAGGTGATGTTCACCCTCTTCAAGGACATCGACCTCTCCGGCAAGACCGTCATCCCCTTCACCACCCACGAGGGCAGCGGCCTCGCCAACTGCGTCAGCGACGTGAAAAAAGCCTTCCCCAAGGCCAACGTCACCAAAGGCTTCTCCATCTACGGCCACGAAGTCCGCACAGGCAAAGCCAAAGTGGAGAAATGGCTGAAGAGCCTCTGATTCCAACAATTAAGCAACACCACAAGCCTCTGCCCAACGGGTGGCGGCTTTTTTCGTGGTGCCAAACGCCATACAAACACCGTTTGTTTTACGGTCGTTCTTGGGTCGTTCCTCGCTTTAAAAGCAAAAAACGACCCAAGAACGACCGAATATCATGTGTGGAAAAAACGAAGTATCAATAATTTTCGTTTGGACGAAAAGTCTCTAAATCCATCACACAAACAAAACGCCACCTGCAGTGTGTAGTACAGCTTTTTGTATGGCAAAAGAGCAATATCTTCGGAGTTTTGGCGTTATATATTAAAATGTTTGATTGTTTGAGTAATTTGACCGCGCCAGCCAATTTTAACTTTTATTTTTCAATTTAATCAAGCATTAACACATTCAAGCAATGACTAACGTTATAAGCCAATGAAAAAGTTTCTACCCATATTTGCCGCCCTGCTTGCCCTCGTTGCCTGTGCCGAGGCGCAGGTGTCGTTTTCGGCACGGGTGTTCTTCCCGCCAGAAAGGCATACTGACATCATGTTTCTTATGCCTAAAGGTTTTTGTCTGACCGTGGATGGCGAAGACACCGTGCGCTGCATCGGTTGCGACCCCACCGCCACAGTGCGCTACGACAACATCCCGGTCGGCTCACGCTGCCGTTTCTTTTACCGCGATATGGGCGAATTATACACTTGTCCCGTATTCACCATTACTGCCGACACGCACGTCGATTCGCTGGTGCTGAGACGAGACCCAAGCAAGGAAGAGGTGTTTTGGACCAAGATACAGAAGGACACCACGCTGCAGAACCGTGCTGCTCGATGGGGCAGCGATGTGGACGGACGTGATACCTTCTGGTATGAAGACGAGTTTTGGCTTGACGACGAACCGCACTCTCTGAAACTGGCACGACTCTATTACGCCGACTGGATTGCCCCCCTCGCCTCATGGCGCACATGGCCTCATGCCGCCGACAGTGCCTATCGCTACCTCCTGCATGCCTACAAGCAACACCCCTTCCTCTACTACCCCCTTCGCCAGTTGGCACAGCATTTGGGCAAACCATTAAAAGCGAAACCGCCCAAAGGCCCCGACAAACATACCTATCTGCCACAGCCCGAAATGCCCAACCATTGGTGGACAGACACCACCGCCGACCTCTTCACGCCTTGGGAGAAGCATGACAGGGAAAACACCTATGCCCGCGACCACACCCTCGGCAAAGCAGGCGAGAAAAGTCTTTGCTACCCTTTGGCAGCCGACGGCACCATGCGTTATATAGAAACCAACCCCTTTAGCGGCGTGGCCATATACCGTATTGAGAACGGCCGGCTATATTATTTTCGCTTGGGAGGAAGGGGTTGGAAACTGACAGACAAAGATTCCTATACTCTTACTGCCGAGGAACTTGACTCGGTGTCGAATGCTGTAGCAGCATTTCAGCGTGCCGGACGGCCCGACGACGAAAGAGGCCTATATGTCATCGATGGCTCCACCTTAGTATTGGAATATGTCACCGACGGACACTATCACCGCTATACCACCAGCAGTGGCGCTGTGCCACCCCAACTCGAAGCTATCATGGAACTACTTATCCGCAGAAAGAATGATTGATTGTTTGAGGGTTAAAGGGTCTAAAGGTTAAAAGGTTTAAGGGTTTGAGAGTTTAATACACTAAAACCTTAAAACCATAAAACCTTCCTCCCCTAAAACCTTAAAACACTAAAAACCTCTAAAATGACTGAAGAACCCATACCCACTGGAAAGACTTACGTCGGCAGCGACGAACTCTATGCCGACGTGCAACGCACTATGCGGCTCTGTGCCAAGATGAACAGCGGCTACCACACCGAGGCCGAGGTGCGCGACTGCCTGCGTGAGATTATCCGCAGCCAAGTGCCCGACACCGTGCGTGTCTTCACTCCACTCAATATCAACTATGGCCCCGGCGTGCGTTTCGGAGACGACTGCTTCCTTAACTTCGGCTGCACACTCCTCGCCCTCGGTGGCATCACTATCGGCGACGGTGCCTTCATCGGCCCCCACTGCGTGCTGGCCACCGAATACCACCCCGAAGACCCTGCCACACGCCACACACTGCTCACCAAGCCCATCGTCATAGGCCGCAACGCCTGGCTGGGAGCCAACGTCACCGTACTGGCAGGTGTCACCATCGGCGAGAACGCCATCGTCGCCGCCGGCTCTGTCGTCACCAAGGACGTGCCTGCCAACATGGTGGTGACCGGCACGCCCGCCAAAGTGAAGAGGGGCATCCAGTGAGCTAAGAACTAAGAGAATGTGTTAACGTGTTTTTGAATGTGTTAACGTGTTTTGAATGTGTTAACGTGTTAATGTGTTAGTCCTTGGCGCGGTAAAATGACTCACGAATTTACGAATTTACGAATTAACGAATTCAAAATGTGTTAGTCGCTGACGCATCAAAGATTAACGAATTTTTTTCGTATATTTGCACATGAAAAGCAGGATATGTACATCTAGTCAAACCCCTGTTTTTCCGCTTGGTAGAGCGGACAACTCCACATGGTTTTATTATCAAAAACACAACAAGACATGAAACAAAACATGCGGGGATTCTATTCCACAATGAAGAAAACAATGATTTGGGCAATATGCCTGTTGAGCCTTACCGCCTGCGCTCAAAGAAACGGTGGTGATAAGGAATTAAACGACAAAGGTCCACGCTTCGGAGGTGGAGGCATGATGATGAACTCTAAAGAGAATGATTCTACATTTGTCGCCTTAAAGAACGAGACCTTGGGGAAGTTCCGGCAGTTCACCTTCGTGGATGCTGTGACAGGCAATACCATGCAATACAATCTTCTTATCCCAGATGGGTATGATGGGAAAACAAGTTATCCTCTGGTGCTTTTCATGGCCGATGCAAGCACCGTGGGAAAAGATGTGACCGCACCACTCACCCAGGGCTACGGGGCTCTTGAGTTTGCCTCTGACCGTGACCAGCGGAAGCACCCCTCTTTTGTGTTGGTTCCGCAATATACCGATTGGGCTGTGCAGGATGACTGGAGCACCTCCGACGAGGTAGAAATGACTATCCGCCTGTTGCAATACGTATGCAAAGAGTATAAGGTTGACCAAAGACGACTTTACACAACCGGCCAATCAATGGGTGGCATGATGTCCTTCTATTTCAACATCGCCCATCCCGACCTATTTGCTGCTTCGCTGTTTGTCAGTAGCCAGTGGGACACATCGAAGATGAAAGACTTCGGCAAGCGCAAGTTCTTCTACATCGTGGCTGGCGGTGACGAAAAGGCATCGGGAGGCATGAGAGAGCTGACCGAGGTGCTGAAAAAACAAAACGCCCATATCGACTCTGCTTCATGGAGTGCCAAGTTGCCTCCTTCAGAGCAGGAACGTCTGGCAGAAGCCTTGATAGCCAAGGGAGGCAACATCAATTTCATTTGCTTCGAGAAAGGTTCGGTACTCCCTGAATCCGGACAGGGCATGGAACACATGGCCTCTTTCGACTTTGGATACAAGATTGCCGCCGTTCGCGACTGGTTATTTGAGCAAAGCAAATAATCACTTACCCCTGACACACCTCCGATGACACAATATTTCTTGAATCTCAGCGTTAAAGTAAAGTGATTAAAAAACGATAAATATGATACGGTTAAATTGTTTTTTCCAAGCCAATGACAGCGAGCAGTACAAGACTGCCCTGAAGGCGGCAATAACCCTTACCGAACACTCGCAGAAACACGAGGGATGCATCGCTTACGATGTGTTCCAAAGCGCCACACGACCGGATGTGTTCATGATTTGTGAGACATGGGAGGACCCCGCCTCGCTCGACAAGCATTCCGCCACGCCGGAGTTTAAAAAATACTCACCCATGATGCGCCAATGCGGACAAATGAAAGTAGAGAGATTCAACAATGCCTGACCATAAAGCGCATGAGACGCACGATGAACTTGATAGTCGCGATGATGATGTTCTTTGCTTCGGCTTGCACCCTTGAAGACAAGCCCCTCTCACCAGCATCAACAGCCGTGGGTGACATAACGCTCTCCATTGGTGACCGGAGTTTCACAGCTACGATGGAGCAGAACTGCACTGCCGAAGCCTTCCGAGCCCTGCTGCCCTTGACGCTGGAGATGCAGGAGCTGAACGGCAACGAGAAATACTACTACCTCTCCCAAGCGCTCCCCACCAACCGCACCAAAGTAGGCACCATCCATGCGGGCGACATTATGCTTTACGGCGACAACTGCGTGGTGGTCTTCTACGAGACCTTCACGACCTCATACTAATACACCCCCATCGGCCACATCACCAACCCCGAAGGTCTCAAAGAAGCCCTTGGTAGCGGAACGACTAAGGTTATATTCACGGCGCAATAAAAACAATATGGAATACACCCCACAAGAACAACTCTTGTTAGAGCGCATTCAGGGCATGGACGAGCACGAGCTTGCCACTGGCATTGTGCCCATCTGCGACGTGTTGGACATCCTCGGCTCGCGCTGGAAAGTGGAAATCCTCACCGGTGTGGCGCGAGGGCACTACCGTTTCTCGGAATTGAAGTCTTTTTTCTACAATATTTCGGAGAAGATGCTGGCCAGCGGACTGCGAGAGCTGACCGACTTGCAACTCATCGAACGCACCGTCCGCTTTGGCTACACCAACCGCGTCGAGTACCGCATCACGCGCCAGGGGCTGCGTCTGTTCAACGTCATCTTCGCCATGCAGGAGTGGGGCGAAGACTACCGCAAGGAAGTTCTCGGCATCGTGAATCGCTCACCAAACGGTGAGTGATGGCTTTCGTGTCTGAAAACAGTCGTATTTTTGCAGCCGTAAACAATCAAATAATCACAAGCAATGAAACACATCAAACTACTGGCCACCAGCATCGTTATGACAACTCTGGCTTTTGCCGGATGCAGCAACGGGAATCAACAAAAAGAAGAAAACAATATGAAACAACAACTCGTTTTGACTCAAGAGTGGGACAAGGTGTTCCCGCTGAGCGAAAAGGTGAACCACCGCAAGGTGACGTTCGAGACACAGTATGGGCTGACACTGGCGGCCGACCTCTACACGCCAAAGGATGTACAGAGAAAGCTGGCAGCCATCGCCGTGAGCGGTCCTTTCGGTGCCGTCAAGGAACAGAGCAGCGGACTCTACGCCATGCGGATGGCAGAGCGAGGCTTCGTGGCACTGGCCTTCGACCCGTCGTATACTGGCGAGAGTAGCGGTGAACCCCGCCGCACGGCTTCGCCCGACATCAACACGGAGGACTTTATGGCCGCCGTCGACTACCTCTCTAAGCTGGAGAATGTCGATCCTGAACGCATCGGCATCATCGGCATCTGTGGCTGGGGTGGCATCGCCCTCAACGCTGCCGCTGCCGACACCCGTATCAAGGCAACCGTCGCCTCCACCATGTACGATATGAGCCGTATCAGCGGCAATGGCTACTACGACAGTGAGGACAAAGAGGAGTCGCGCCACGCTGCCCGCGAGGCAATGAGCAAACAGCGTCTCTCCGACCCCATGGCAATGGCTGGCGGTGTTATAGACCCGCTGCCTGAGGATGCCCCGCAATTCGTTAAAGACTACCACGCCTACTACAAGACCCCGCGCGGCTACCACAAGCGCAGCGGCAACAGCAACGACGGCTGGCGCGCTATCGGCACCCAGGCCTACGCCAACACCCGCTTCCTCTACTACACCAACGAAATCCGCTCCGCCGTCCTTGTGATGCACGGCGCTGAGGCCCATTCGCGCTACTTTGGCGAAGCCGCCTACCATTACATGGTGGAAGGCAAAGCCGAAGGCTACAACTTCGTCGGCAAACCCAATCCCAACCCCGCGAACAAGCAGCTGCTCATCATCCCTGGTGCTACCCACTGCGACCTCTACGACGGTGGAGAGAAGAACTATATACCTTGGGACACGCTAGCAGACTTTTTCAACAAGAACCTTCTGTGAATGTGTTTTTTCAATTATGAAACAAATTGCCCTACTATTTGCATTAACAGCCTTGCTTTTGTGCTCCTGTGGTTCTAGCACATCAAAGAGTAAGATAACAAAAGAAATGGCCTACGAAGGAGTCAGCAACTACTGCCACAGCAAGTATGACTGGAGCATAGCCGAAGACAACCCTGACATCATGAGAATTCGTTAATTCGTAAATTCGTGAGTCAATTGATTCACACATTCACACATTCACACATTAACACGTTAACACATTCAAAATCGTTAATTCGTTAACGTGTTAATTCGTTAGTCAAATGATTCACACATTAACACATTTACACATTAACACATTCCTATATGACATTGCATAAGAAATCATTTCAGGAACTGACCACCGACGAGCTATACGAACTGCTGAGAGTGCGTAGTGAAGTCTTTGTAGTCGAGCAGAACTGCGTATACCAAGATTTGGATGGCGACGACCAGAAGTCCCTCCACTTATGGCTGACCGTCGAAGACAAGACTGTCGCCCTAGCTCGTGTATGCCCTGCCGGAACTCACATGGAGCATGTCTCCATCGGCAGGGTCATCACAACCGAGCGTGGCAAGGGCTATGGCAAGCAAATCATGCTCCATGCCATCGATGCAGCCGTGGAACATTTCGGTGCTACACTCATCGATATCGAAGCGCAGGAATATGCCAAAGGCTTCTACGAAAGTGTAGGTTTCAAACAGTCGTCCGACACCTTCATGCTCGACGGCATTCCCCACATCAAAATGACATGGACAAACACGACAAACAGATAATTACTATGGATTATAGAGAAGAAGCGATAGCGTGCGTTAAAGGCAATGTCCTCCAGATGCATAAGCAAATATATGCCAAGTATAATGGGGATTTTGACAGTATCTATACGGAAGCGTACAATAACGCCTCCTATATGGGTAGGGTGATTGAACCTGGGAAAGAATATGAGTTGAGTTATTTGGAGTGTTCGTGCCCAAAGGTAAAAAGTGGACTGAGAAGCAATCCAGAGCAATGTGAGTGTTCGCGACAGGGCATTTTATTTATTCTCTCACAGCTTGAACCGGACTCCCATTTTGATGTCCGGATTGAAAATACGATTCTTAGGGGGAGCGACCGTTGCACATTCAGGATAACGAAAAATACCAATTTATGACTAAGTTTCAAAAGAGGCCCAATCCCAATGAGGCTTTCCCCAATCCCAATCTCCCGCGCCTCTGCTTCATCAAGAACGTGGTGAACAACCCTCGTATCATCATCGGCGACTATACCTACTACGATGATGTGGATGGTGCCGACCAGTTCGAGAAGCATGTCACCCATTTCTACGACTTCATTGGCGACCGACTGATTATCGGCAAATTCTGTGCCATTGCCAAAGGAATTGAGTTTGTGATGAACGGAGCCAATCACCGCATGGACGGCGTGACCACCTATCCGTTCTACATCATGGGTGGCGACTGGGGCAGCGCCATCGCACCTGTGAAAGACGAATTGCCTCTGAAGGGCGACACCGTTGTGGGCAATGACGTTTGGATTGGCCAAAATGTAACCATTATGCCAGGGGTCCATATTGGCGATGGAGCCATCATCGGAGCCAACTCGGTAGTGGCCTCCGACATCCCTCCATACGCTGTTGCCGTGGGAAATCCCTGCCGGGTGGTCAAGATGCGTTTCGATGACGAGTTCATCGCCTATCTATTGAAATTGAAGTGGTGGGATTGGGACATAGAGAAGATTGAGGCCAATTTCAAGGCCTTGTCAAGTAATGATTTGTCATTAATCAAAGATATAAAAATATGAAGAAAGTAATCGTTATATCAACTAGTCTCCGTCCGGACTCAGGACCCATCAACCTATTCGTCTATTTTTAATCAGGTAATTACTCAAGCAATCAAACAATCAATCATCACCTTTTACTTTCCCGTAGCTGCCGTCGGCTCAGGCAATAATTATTGGTTTTCTTCGTTATCTGAATTAAAAGTTTCGGAATGTGGTCGCAGGGTGAACATTGTTCATCCTGCCAAACTGATGAAGCGGCACCTTACTTCTTTCTTAAGAAGGGACGACTGCCATACTTTTTAGTTTTTACCTTCAATATAGAAATACAAAATGGACAGAAGAGAATTTATCAAAAAATCAGCCATGGCAACTGCCGCAGGGGTGGTGATGGCTTCGCCTCTCGGCTCCGTCATGGCACAGGAAACCCAGAATAATAACCTCAAGAAAATGAAAGTACTTCTTATCAACGGCAGTGCGCGCCAGAACGGCAACACCAACCTCGCTCTCCAAGAGGCCGCCCGCCAACTGGAGAAAAACGGCATCGATACAGAACTGTTGCAGGTTGGCCGACAGGCGATGCATGGCTGCATAGCCTGCAATCATTGTGGTACGACCAACCGCTGCGTGTTTGACGACGACCTCTGCAACCGCGCTATCGACCTGATGGCGCAATGCGACGGCCTGATAGTCGGCTCGCCTACCTACTACGGCCAGCCCAACGGCACGGTGCTCAGCCTCATACAGCGCATGAGCTATGCCGCCTCCAACGTGATGCAGAACAAGCCTGCCGCGGCGGTGGCCGTATGCCGCAGGGGCGGTGCGTCGGCGGTATACCAGACACTGCTCATGCCTTTCGAGATGCAGAATATGCCCATCGTCACCTCGCAGTATTGGAACATCGTCTACGGTCGCACCGAGGGCGAGGCCAAGCTCGATGCCGAAGGGTTGCAAACCATGCGCACGATGGCTGACAATATGGCATTCCTGCTGCAGCGCATCCATGCCGACGGCACTCCGCAGTACCCCAAGCGGGAGGCTCATCAGGCGACGTCGTTCATCAAATAAACCATCGGTCTCTTGCCCCTGCCGCGCATCATTGCCCTTACGCTCGTCTCTGCCACATGGGGTGCCGCCGTCCTGCTCTTCTTGGGCGGCACCCCGGTTGGCAGGGTAGGGGCAGGAGTGTTCTTTGCTGCCAAAGGCATCAACATTTTCATCACCGTGCTGGCATTGTTGAGAAAGAGAAGGCTGGCATGGCAGCTGTTCTGCAGTCGCTACCGTTTCGACGCCGACCGCCGACATGCTGTCAGTCAGGCTGTCACACGCTTCACTTGGGAGCTGCCCCAGCTTTTTCTCAGCTACGCCATTGCCCAGGTGCGGGTAATCATAGGCAATGTGGACAGGGTGGACACGCTGGGCGGGGTCACTTATGTGACTTGTTGTCATCGAAAGGAACATGCCTACACGGGTATGTCGCTGGGGTGCTTTGTGCAGATGTGGATACCGGTGGAGATACGGACCGACTTCGAGCATTACGCCCGCCATTATGCAGGCCGTATATTCCTGCACGAATACGGCCACACGGTCGACAGCCAGCTGTGGGGATGGCTCTACCTGCCCGTCGTGGGGCTCCCCAGCCTCGTAAGCCAGCTACTGGGGCTTTCCAAACGCTGCAGCCACCGCCACGAGGACTTCTGGACCGAACGCAGAGCCGACCGGTATATTGAAGTAAGAAGTAAGAACTATGAAGTATGAAGTAATGGCTGCCGCCCAAAACTTCTTAATTCTTACTTCTTAGTTCTTACTTCTATGGAGCCGACCGGTATATTGAAGTAAGAAGTAAGAACTATGAAGTATGAAGTAATGGCTGCCGCCCAAAACTTCTTAATTCTTACTTCTTAGTTCTTACTTCTTATGAATAACACCGTACGTAGTGCGATGATTATCTGAGGTAAACAGATGCGTCCCGAAGATGAAGAAGTGCCAGTGGCTCTTCAATAACGGAGTAAAACGTAGTGGAGAACAAACGACATTGAAAACGAATTAATAGAACCCACCATATGTGATTCGTGCGATACGTGGAGAATTGAGAATTCTCTAAACTTTTTTTGCTTATTTCGCGCAAAAGTAGTATCTTTGTAAATTCAATTTGAAGATTTTATAATAATACTTATATACAATAACAATATGATTAGCAACAATTTCACCCCGAGACACAACGGTGTCTCCAAGGCTGCTGACGAAGAGAAAATGCTGAAAGAAATCGGCGTTAGCTCGATGGACGAACTTATTGACAAGGCCGTTCCCGCCGCCATCCGCCTGAAAGAGCCGATGCCTATTGCCGACGGCATCAACGAGTACGAATTCCTCAACCGCTGCCGCGCCCTCGCCAAGAAGAACAAGGCTTATAAGAGCTATATCGGCATGGGCTACTACGGCACCATCACCCCCGCCGTCATCCAGCGCAATGTGTTTGAGAACGCGGGCTGGTATACCGCCTACACCCCCTATCAGACCGAGATAAGCCAAGGCCGTTTGGAGGCTTTGATGACCTATCAGACTATGGTGGCCGACATGACCCACATGCCCATGGCCAACGCCAGCCTGCTGGACGAGGCTACCGCCGGTGGCGAGTGCATGCTTATGTTTTTCGCCAGCCGCAGCCGTCAGGCCCAGAAGGACGGGGTGAACAAGATTTTCGTCGACGAAGGCATTCTGCCCCAGACCCTCGACGTGATGCGCACCAACGCCGCCCCCCGCAACATTGAGATCGTCACCGGTAAGGTGGCCGACTTCTCCTTCGACCCCGCCCAGTTTTTTGCCGTGGTGGTTCAGAACCCCAACCAGTTTGGCGAAGTGTGCGACTACACCGACTTTATCGCCAAGTGCCACGAAAAAGGCATCTTCGTGGGTATGGCCACCGACCTCATGGCCCTGGCCATGGTGAAGACCCCTGGCGAGATGGGTGCCGACTGCGCCTTTGGCAGCAGCCAGCGTTTCGGCCTGCCCATGGGCTTCGGCGGCCCTCATGCCGGCTTCTTCGCAATCACCGAGACCTTCAAACGTGCCTTCCCCGGCCGTATCATCGGTTGGAGCGTGGACGTGAAGGGCAACCCTGCCCTGCGTATGGCATTGGGTATGCGCGAGCAGCACATCAAGCGCGACAAGGCCACTTCTAACATCTGCACCGCCTCCGCGCTGCAGGCCATCATGAGCGGCTTTTATGCCGCTTGGCACGGCCCCGAAGGCATCCGCCGCATTGCTGGCAACATCCACGCCATTGCCACCGTTCTGGAGAAAGAACTGATGAAGTACGGCTACAAACAGCACAACCGCTATTACTTCGACACCCTCGCACTGCAGTGCCCGGTGAAGACCGACGTGGTGAAGAAGGTGGCTCTGGAGCATCATATCAACTTCCGCTATATCTGCGAAGAGTGCATTGGCATCAGCATCGACGAGACCACCTCGAAGGAGGATGTCAACGAGATTATCACCGTCCTGGCCACCGCCGCCGGTAAGACCCCCGAACTGCTGCAGTGCAACGGCTGCTGCTGCTCCACCGCCTCGCTGCCCGGCAACCTGATGCGCCAGACCCCCTACCTGACCCACAGCGTGTTCTCCAAGTATCACAGCGAGACCGAGATGATGCGCTACATGAAGAAGCTGGAAGTGAAGGACCTCAGCCTCAACCGCGCCATGATTCCGCTGGGCTCCTGCACCATGAAGCTCAACGCTGCCGCCGAGATGCTGCCGCTGAGTTGGAGCCAGTTCGGCCAGATGCACCCCTTTACCCCCTCCGACCAGACTGAAGGTTGGAACGAGATGATTAACGAGATGGAAGACCTGCTGGCCATCGTCACCGGCTTTGCCGGCGTGAGCCTGCAGCCCAATTCGGGCGCTGCTGGCGAGTACAGCGGCCTCACCGTTATCCGCAACTACCATATCGACCAAGGTCAGGCCAACCGCAATGTGTGCCTTATTCCCGCCAGTGCCCACGGCACCAATCCTGCCAGTGCTGCCAAGGCGGGCATGACCGTGGTGGTGGTGAAATGCAACGACCGCGGCGATGTGGACATCGACGACCTCAAGGCGAAGGTGGAGCAATACAAGGAGAACCTTGCCTGCATCATGATCACCTATCCCTCCACCCACGGCGCCTTCGAAGAGGGCATCCTCGAGATTGTGGACATCATCCACGGCGCGGGCGGACTCGTCTATATGGACGGCGCCAACATGAACGCCCAAATCGGCATCACCAGCCCCGGACGAATGGGTGCCGACGTGTGCCATCTGAACCTCCACAAATCCTTCGCAGGTCCTCACGGCGGCGGCGGTGCCGGTGTCGGTCCTATCGCTGTCTGCGCCAAGCTGCTCGACTTCCTGCCGAAGCACAGTCAGGTCGAGGTGGGTGGCAAGAAGGGCAACGCCATGGCTGCCGCTCCTTACGGCAACGCCTTGCTGTTCCCCATCAGCTACGGCTACCTGCTCATGCTGGGCGGCAACGGCCTGACCGAGGCCACACGCCACGCCATCCTCAACGCCAACTACCTGCGCGCCCGCCTGCAGAAGTACTACAAGATTCTCTACACTAACAAGAACGGCATGTGCGGACACGAGATGATTGTTGACTTCTCCGAGTTTAGCCTGAAGGTGAGCGTGGGCGATATTGCCCGCCGCTTGGACGACTACGGCTTCCATGCCCCCACGGTGGCATTCCCCGTCCACAACACCCTCATGGTCGAGCCCACCGAGAGCGAACCCCTCAGCGAACTCGACCGCTTCTGCGACGCCCTCATCGCCATCCGTCAGGAGATTGACGACGTGATGACCGGTAAGTACGACGAGAAGAACAACCCCATCGCCAACGCACCCCACACCATGCAGGTGGTCTGCGCCGACGAGTGGAACTATCCCTACAGCCGTCAGGTTGCAGCATTCCCGCTGCCTCATGGCGACAAGTATTGGCCGACCATCAGCAAGATCGACGACGCCTACGGCGACCGCAATCTCCAGCCCGTCTGGCCCGCCGAAGAATAAAATGCGCTTCTCTACCTATGCAAGCCCGCCAAATGACGGGCTTGCATTATATCATCGTAAAACATTATGGCAAAGAAGGAAATAGTGGACGAACCTCTGGAAAAACGGCTGTGGAAAGCCGCCGACAAGCTGCGTAAGAACATCGACGCGGCAGAATACAAGCATGTGGTGCTGGGATTGATATTCCTGCGTTACATATCGGTGGAGTTTGAACGGCTTTACAATGAGTTGGTGAAACAACAGGCAGATGGTGCCGACCCCGAAGACCGCGAAGAGTATGCCGCAGAGAATGTGTTCTATGTGCCGGAGAGTGCCCGCTGGAGCCATCTGATGGCACAGGCCAAGAGCCCGCTAATCGGCAAGGCAATTGATGATGCCATGGATGCCATCGAGCGCGAGAACCGCACGTTGAAAGGTGTGCTGCCGAAGGTCTTTGCACGTCCCAATCTCGACCCCACGTCGCTGGGCGAACTGATAGACCTTATCGGCAACTCCACCCTGCAGAACACCAGCACCCGCAGTGCTGACTTGCTGGGGCATGTGTTCGAGTATTTCCTTGGTGAGTTCGCCTTGGCCGAGGGCAAGAAAGGCGGACAGTTCTACACACCGCGTAGTGTTGTGGAACTGCTGGTGACCATGCTGGAACCCTATAAAGGGCGTGTGCTCGACCCTTGCTGTGGCTCGGGAGGTATGTTTGTGCAGAGCGAGAAGTTTGTGCGCGAGCATCAAGGGCGCATAGAGAATATTTCCATCTATGGACAGGAAAGCAACCAGACAACCTGGCGGCTGTGCAAGATGAACCTTGCCATCCGAGGTATCGATGCCTCGCAGGTGAAGTGGAACACCGAAGGCTCCTTCCTCAACGATGCCCTCAAAGATGTGAAGGCCGACTTTGTCATTGCCAACCCGCCCTTCAACGACAGCGATTGGAGCGGCGACCAGCTGCGAGGCGATGCCCGCTGGCAGTATGGTGTGCCCCCTGCTGGCAATGCCAACTTTGCTTGGATACAACACTTCATCTATCACCTTGCCCCGTCAGGGCAGGCGGGTTTCGTGCTGGCCAAAGGGTCGCTGACGTCAAAAACAGGTGGCGAAGGTGAGATACGAAAGGCACTTATCGACAAAGGGCTTATCGCCTGTATCGTCAATCTGCCTGCCAAATTGTTTCTCAATACCCAGATTCCTGCTTGTCTGTGGTTCGTCAGCCGTAACCGTAATAAGAGGGCAGGGGAGATTCTCTTTATCGACGCCCGCAATATGGGCCGCCTTATCAACCGTCGCACCCGTGAGTTGACCGAAGAGGACATCCGCACCATTGCCGACACCTACCACCGTTGGCGCGACGAGAGTGCCGACTATGCCGACGTACCGGGCTTTTGCGCCTCGGTGCCCGTCAGCCGTGTGGCCGAGCTGGATTATGTGCTCACTCCCGGTCGCTACGTTGGCCTGCCCGAAGAGGAAGACGACTTCAACTTCGCCGAACGTTTCACCGCCCTCCGCGCCGAGTTCGTGATACTGTTGAAAGAGGAGGAACGCCTGAACAAGGTGATACTGGAGAACCTAAATAAGATAGAACTTAAGTAAGAAAAAATATGGAAGATAAAGATGTACGTTGGATACAACGATTCAGCAATTATCGGAAGGCATTGATTCAGCTGGGAAAGGCAGTCAACATTGTGTCAGCGCTGTCAAATGGTTCCTCCGACCAGAATGATTTGTTGGCGGAAGGACTGATTCAGCGATATGAATATACTCATGAGTTGGCCTGGAAGGTAATGAAAGACTATGAGGAATATCAAGGCATAACAGATATTATGGGTTCACGGGATGCTATTCGGGTTGCCTTGCGGGCAGGAATCCTTGATGATGACAGATGGATGGATACTATTTCTGACCGTAACCTTACCTCACATAATCATGATGATGAAACAGCGAAACACATTGTCAATAATATTATCAATGTATATTATCCCCTCTTTGTGAAGTTTGAAACAACAATGACGGGCAAAATGGTTTAATGCAATGAAGTACGGACTAACGGATGAACAATGGAATAAAATCAAGAGCGTTATGGCGGCCAATCCTCGGATAAACCGAGTTTTGCTCTAGGGTTCTCGAGCCAAAGGAAACTACAAGCCTTTTTCCGATGTGGACATCACATTGGTTGGGGATGAGTTGACCCATGAGGATCTCAATCGGATTATCCTTGCTATTGACGACCTACTGTTGCCATACCAGTTTGATATTTCAATCTTTCATCAGCTAAAAAACGACATGCTGATTGACCATATCAATCGCAGAGGAATCGTAATATATGAGAAGTCTGATAGAATGTGTTAACGTGTTTTTGAATGTGTTAACGTGTTAATGTGTTAATGTGTTAGTCCTTGGCGCGGTAAAATGACTCACGAATTTACGAATTAACGAATTCAAAATGTGTTAGTCATTTGACTCACGAATTAACGAATTTACGAATTAACGAATTCAAAATGTGTTAATCAATTGACTCACGAATTAACGAATTAACGAATTAACGAATTCATTTGGTTCCATGTGGATGTTAATGAGGCGGGAATGATTAGAACACAAGAGACATTATTAAGTGCTGAGATAAGCAAATTATACGAGCAATTGTATGATGAATAATTGGAAGAAATATAAATTAGGAGAAGTCGTTTCTTGGGGTAATGGAAAAGAAAGACCTAAGGACAAAGGCCCTATACCTGTCTATGGGGGTAATGGTGTATTGGATTATACAAATCGGAATAATTATGAGGGTGAAACTGTTATTGTAGGAAGGGTTGGAGCTTATTGTGGTTCTGTCTATTACACAAATCAATCCATATGGGTATCAGATAACGCTTTAGCAGCTAAACCTAAAAATGGTAATGATACTAAATTTTTATACTATTTATTGCAACATCTAAATCTTAATGGGTATGCGGAAGGTTCAACACACCCACTTGTTACTCAGAGATTATTGAATTCGATAGATGTTGTTATTCCTCCTATTGTTGAGCAGAGGCGGATAGCGGGGGTGTTGAGTTCGTTGGATGACAAGATAGATTTGTTGAATCGAGAGAACGCAGCCCTCGAAGCCCTCGCCGAAACCCTCTTCCTCCACTACTTCATAGAAAACCCCGACCCCACCTGGAAAGAAGGCAAACTGGGAGATATTCTTTCTGTCAAGGGAGGCACTACCCCAAGCACTAACGAACCCCGTTTTTGGAATGGCAATATAGCATGGACATCACCAAGAGATGTAACCACATTAAATGGTATGTACCTTTTCAAAACAGAGAGAACAATCACGGAAGAAGGGTTAGCAAAAATTAGTTCCGGATTACTTCCGGCAGGAACATTATTAATGTCGTCACGTGCACCTGTAGGAGTTTTGGCATTTGCAGAGATACCTGTAGCAATCAATCAAGGTTATATTGCAATAATTGATGATAAAGGCTACCCGAAAGAGTTTATATATCTGTGGCTAAAGGAAAATATGGAGGCGGTTCATAGTTACTCAAACGGTTCAACCTTTATGGAGATTAGTAAGACTGCTTTTAAGTCTCTTGATATTACTATTCCAGATGAGGAAACAATTAATGTGTTTACAGCACTGGTAAAACCTTTCTTTAAGAAGATTAAATCCAACCAACAACAAATGCAAACACTGACTACACAACGAGACACCCTTCTCCCACGCCTAATGTCTGGCGAAGTGAAAGTTAAAGGACAATAAATTGCAGATAAATACGTTAGTTTAAAAAAGAGAACAATATGGGATTGCCTGTCAATGTAACACTTGGGTTAGATAAACTTGTAGAAACTGTTGCAAACGCAACGGGGTTAACTGCTTTAGGAACTATAATAAATGCCCATGGGGAAGCCAAAGCACAATCAATTCTTGCCAAGAAGAAAGCAGAGTCAGATGCCGAAGTAGAGATTCTTCGTTTTGAATGTGTTAACGTGTTAATGTGTTAATGTGTTAATCAATTGACTCACGAATTAACGAATTAACGAATTAACGAATTCATTATGTTTTGGCAAGAAATACTCAAAAGATAGAAAATGTGGGTGAGATACTTGTCAAGGCAGAACAACAGTTTACTCCAGATGAGAAGGTGTCAAGCGAACCTGTAGATAATGATTGGATGACCCGATTTCTCGATATTGCAGAAACCATATCGGATGACGAAATGCGTGAATTATGGGCAAGAGTGTTAGCAGGTGAGGTGAAGAAGCCAAAATCGTATTCACTTAGGACATTGGAAGTGTTGAGAAATATCTCAAAAGAAGAAGCAGAAACTATAGTAAAAGTATCCACATATTTATTGGGATTGAATTTCATTTGTATAGAAAACTTTGCATTGAATCTAAATGAAAAAATACTATTGGATGACATTGGCATAGTGTGTGGGGAAGATTTGATTAACACATATACTATTGAGTCTGGAAAATATTCATTTGCTCTTAACCCTCAGATAAGACTAAATGTTTATGCACCTAATGATACTAAAATAAATATTAAATGTATTAAACTCTCTAAAGCGGGTTCAGAAATAATACGGTTAATACACGGGATTGATTATACTAATTATGTCGCAGCATTATCATCGTTAATAAAAAAACAAGGTGTAACACAAGTTACAACAAACGCCATTGTTGAATGGAATGGCAATAACTTTAAATATATAGCACTTGAAATGATTGTTTGAATTAAGGAAGAGTTCGTTGAAGGATTACCGAAGGATCATAGAACCCACGAAGAAGGGAGACTGATAAATAAACAATCAAAATGACCAATAAACCCATTATAAAGGCAACAGGACAAGGTCTGATGAATCAGTTTGAAGATGTCGTGACGCTGATTCAGAGGACACGTGGTGAAGTAATACGTGTGGCAAATACTGCACTGATAGATTTGTATTGGCAAATAGGAAACTATATCTCACAAAAGCTTTCTACTGCGGAATGGGGCGATGGAGTGGTGGTACAACTAGCAGAATATATTGCCAAGAATCATCCAGAAATCAAGGGATTCTCTGACAAGAACCTGTGGAGAATGAAACAGCTCTATGAGACTTACCACGATGCCGATGAAAAACTCTCATCATTGGTGAGAGAAATTAGCTGGACGAATAATCTAATCATTCTAAGTAGGACAAAAACCATTGAAGAGAAAGCGTTTTACCTGAAGGTGTGCTTGACAGAAAGATTGTCTAGCAGAGAGCTTGATCGGCAAATAAACAGCGCGTTGTATGAGAGGATGATGATTGGCGAGCCAAAAGTCTCAGCAGCGCTGAGAGAAATTGCGCCCAATGCAGATAAAGTGTTCCGTGACCAGTATGTAATGGAGTTCTTGGGTGATAAAACGTATCACCATGAGAACGATATGAAAGCGGCACTGATTGCCCAGATGAAGCAATTCATTCTGGAATTGGGAAAGGATTTTATCTTTATCGACCAAGAGTATCGATTGCAAGTGGGCAACAGCGACTTTAGAATAGACCTGTTGTTTTACCACCGTGAGTTGCAGTGCCTTGCGGCGTTTGAATTAAAGATGGAAAAGTTCAAACCTGAACATCTGGGACAGTTGAACTTCTATTTGGAAGCCCTCGACCGTGATGTGAAGAAACCGAAAGAAAATCCCAGCATAGGAGTTCTGCTTTGCAAGGACAAAGACAACGAAGTCGTGGAATACGCATTAAGTCGCAGCCTTTCTCCAGCAATGGTGGCAGAATATAGGTTATGTCTTCCCGACAAGAAGTTGCTACAGCAGAAGATGCGGGAAATATGTGAAGAGAATAAGGAGAACTGACTATGACCAAGCTGACGGAATCGGATATTGAGAAGATGACCATAGAGCTGCTGGAGGGCAAGGGGTACGAGTACCTGTATGGGCCTGACATTGCGCCGGAAGGGGAGAACCCTATGCGGTCGTCGTTGGAGGAGGCGGTGTTGCGCGGGAAGTTGGAGGAAGCTGTGCGGAGGCTTAACCCTCAGTTGCCAGTGGCGGTGTTGGAGGATGCTGTCAGGACGGTGATGCGTATCGGCTCTACTGACCTGCTGTCCGACAACGAACAGTTCCACGAACTGCTGACGCAAGGCGTGACAGTGTCGGTATATGAGGAGGGGGAGGAACAAGGCAAACCAGTGTGGCTGGTAGACTTCGACGACCCGTGGAACAACGAATTCACGGTGGTCAATCAGTTCACCGTGATAGAAGACGGTCATAACCTGCGACCCGACGTGGTGCTGTTTGTCAACGGCCTGCCACTGGTGGTGATGGAACTGAAGAATGCCGCCGATGAGAAGGCCACCCTAGCTAAAGCATTTGATCAGATATGCACATACAAAGAGCAGATACCCTCGCTGTTCCGATACAACGAAATCATTGTCATCAGCGATGGCTTGGAGGCAAAGGCGGGTACACTATCATCAGGGATGAGCCGTTTCTCCGCATGGAAGAGTGAAGACGGTGAGACTGTGGCATCGCATCTGGTAGGCGAGCTGGAGGTGTTGGTGCGCGGTATGCTCAACCCCGAAATGCTGATTGACTTGGTACGCTCGTTCACTGTATTCGAGAAAGACAAACACGAGGATAAAGAGACCGGCCAAATCACCATTACGACGGTGAAGAAGCTGGCAGCCTACCACCAATACTATGCCGTCAACAAGGCGGTGGAGTCCACACTTAGAGCTACTGGAATCAACAGCAAGATACCTATAGCCGCTGAGTCTCCTATTAACTTCGGCTTTAAGAGCGTTAAAGAACAGGCCGAGGGCGACCACCGCGCGGGTGTGGTGTGGCACACACAGGGCAGCGGCAAGTCGCTGTCGATGGTGTTCTACACGGGCAAGATAGTGCAGCGGTTGAACAACCCCACGGTGGTGGTCATTACCGACCGCAACGACCTCGACGACCAACTATTTGAGACCTTTGTCTCGTCGAAGCAACTGCTGCGACAGACCCCCGTGCAGGCCGAAAGTCGCGAACACCTGAAACGGCTGCTGGCTGTGCAGTCGGGTGGAGTGGTCTTCACCACCATACAGAAATTTCAGCCCGACGAAGGCAATATATACGACCGCCTCACGGACCGCAACAATGTAGTGGTGATAGCCGATGAAGCTCATCGCACACAGTATGGTTTCAAGGCCAAGGCCGTGGAGGTGAGGAATGAGGCCGATGAGGTGATAGGCTCCGAAATCAAATACGGCTTTGCCAAATACCTGCGTGATGCTTTGCCCAACGCCACCTATATCGGCTTCACCGGCACGCCTATCGAGCTGACCGACAAAAACACGCCTGCCGTCTTCGGCAACTACATTGACGTGTACGACATCGCCCAGGCTGTGGAGGACGGTGCCACGGTGCACATCTTCTACGAGAGCCGACTGGCCAAGGTGGAACTAAGTGCCGAAGGACGCAAGCTGGTAGAGGAGCTGGACAAGGAACTCGACGTGAAAGAGATGGACAATGTGCAGAAGGCCAAAGCCAAATGGACACAACTAGAGGCCTTGATAGGCAGTCCCAGCCGCGTGAAGAACATTGCCCGCGACATTGTGGAGCACTTTGAAGCACGCCAGCAGGTGTTCGAGGGCAAGGCCATGATTGTAGCCATGAGCCGCAGGATTGCAGTAGAGCTATACGATGAGATTATCAAACTGAGGCCTGAATGGCACAATGATGACCTGCACAAAGGGGCACTAAAGGTGGTGATGACCAGTTCGGCCTCCGACGGCCCGGCTATCGCCAAGCACCACACCACCAAGGCAGACCGCCATGTGCTGACCGACCGTATGAAAGACCCTGATGACGAATTGCGGATGGTGATAGTGCGCGATATGTGGCTCACAGGCTTCGATGTGCCGTGTCTGCACACCCTCTATATCGACAAGCCCATGCAGGGGCACAACCTCATGCAAGCCATTGCCCGTGTGAACCGCGTCTACAAGGACAAGCCCGGCGGATTGGTGGTGGACTACCTCGGTATCGCTGTCGACCTGAAGAAAGCCCTGTCGTTCTACTCCGACAGCGGCGGCAAGGGCGACCCCACACAGCAGCAGTCGCAGGCGGTAGATTTGATGAAAGAAAAGCTGGAGGTGGTAGAGCAAATGTTACATGGATTGGAATGGCGGCAATACTTCACCGCCGACACTGCTGGCAAGCTGTCGTGGATACTCAAGACGGAAGACTTCATCCTCGGCCTTGAGGATGGCAAGAAACGTTATGTCAATGAAGTGACCGCATTAGGCAAAGCCTTTGCGCTTGCTATACCTCATGACGAGGCTATGGGGGCGAAAGACGAAGTGGCCTTCTTCCAAGCTGTGAAAGCGCGTCTTTGCAAGTTCGACACCAAGAGTGGGGCACACACTAACGAGGAAATTGAAACCACCATACGGCAAGTAATAGACCAGGCCCTGGTGTCGGAACAGGTGATTGACCTCTTTGATGCTGCCGGAATCAAGAAACCGGACATCTCCATTCTATCTGAAGAATTCTTGATGGAACTGAAAGGCATGGAGCACAAGAACATCGCCTTGGAGGTGCTGCGCAAACTGCTGGCCGATGAAATAAAGGCACGTTCGAAATACAACCTTGTTGAAGGGCGTACATTGATGGAGATGCTCAACGGCTCCATCACACGATACCATAACAAGATAGTCTCCGCTGCCGAAGTGATAGACGAACTCATCAAACTGAGCAAGCAGATTGTGGCAAGCGACACAGCAGCACAAGACATGGGATTAGAACCCTACGAATACGCATTTTACTCTGCCGTGGCCAGTAACCAAAGTGCTCTTGAACTGATGGGAAAAGACAAACTGCGTGAACTGGCAGTAGTACTGACTGAAACTATCCGCAAAAACAGCACCATCGACTGGACCATCAAAGAAAATGTGCGTGCCAAGATGAAGGTAGCTGTCAAGCGTCTGCTGCGTCGTTATGGTTATCCGCCAGATATGGAGCAGTTGGCCACTGAGACAGTTCTGAAACAGGCAGAACTAATAGCTAATGAATTAACGAGTGAAAATAAATGACAATATGACAAACGATCATAAGAACTATCCCGCGTTGATTGGTGCCATTGCGGGGGACACGATTGGCTCTATCTATGAGTTTAATAATACTAAGCGCACTGACTTTGAGCTGCTGCAGCCGAGCATGAACTATACCGACGACTCGCTGATGACGTTGGCGGTGGCGGACTGGCTGCTGAAGCGTGGCTCCAAGGACGACGGTGTACAGCTTCTTACCGACACGATGCGCTATTGGGCGCACAAATATCCCTGCCCGATGGGCGGCTACGGGAGAGGTTTCTTCAACTGGCTCAGGTCGCCGTCCCCCAAGCCTTACAACAGCTGGGGTAATGGTTCGGCCATGCGGGTGAGTGCCGTGGGATATGCTGCCGATAGCATAGAACAGGCTATGGATTTGGCCAAACGTAGTGCTGAAATCACCCACAACCACCCCGAGGGCATCAAGGGGGCACAAGCTACAGCCGCGGCCATTTTTATGGCTCGGACAGGCAGCAGCAAGGAGGAGATCCGAGACTATGTGGAGCAGCATTTCGAATACAACCTGCACCGCACCTGCGACGAGATACGCCCAACATATCAATTCGAGGAAAGCTGCCAAAAAACTGTCCCCGAGGCGATGGTGGCATTTTTCGACAGCCACGATTTCGAGAGTGCCATGCGTCTTGCCGTCTCGCTCGGCGGCGACAGCGACACGTTGGCATGCATCACGGGCGGCATTGCAGCAGCATTCTATAACGACATTCCGCAGGCTATTGTTGACTTTGTTGTAAACAACCTGCCTACCGATTTGTTTGATGTGGTCAACCGTTTCTGCACCCGCTACGGCTATAAGACCCTAGCCCAGCCTACGCGCCATCGTGGCGACCGCATCACACCGGATCGTATCACCAGCCTGAAACCCAACGAGGTGTTTGTATTTGGTAGCAACCTGGCGGGATTCCATGGCGGCGGGGCTGCGCATATCGCCCATGCCAAGTTCGGTGCCATCTGGGGGCAAGGGGTGGGAATGCAAGGACAGAGCTATGCCATCCCCACGATGCAGGGAGGTGTGGAGACCATACAGCCATATGTAGACCAATTCATCGACTACGCCCGACAAAACCCCATTTACCGTTTTTACGTCACCCGCATCGGTTGTGGCATCGCCGGCTTCACCGACGAGGAGATTGCCCCGCTGTTTCGCGAAGCCGTGGATGTGGAAAACATCTGCCTGCCTACCGAGTGGTGGGAACTGCTGGACAAGTAATAACTACTGATAGTACTCTATCTCGCGGCGGGCGACGGTGCGGTGTTTCTGACGGAGTCGTGTCCAGTTGCCGTGGCTGTCATAGTGCCAACGGTAGTGGTGGGGAGTGGGACGGTGGCGGTGGTCTTTGTAGCGCGAGCCGGTGACGTTGCCATGGCGGTCAAGATAGTAGCAAATCACGTCCTGAGAGTAGTTGTTGAAGGTATACCGCATATTCCGCTGGTCGTCATAGACGTGGGTGGCTCCATTGTCTATATAGGAATGGTCATCGTACCAATTGTAATCCAACCAAGAAACTATGCGCCCAAGGCTGTCGTATTGAGTCAGCGTGGTATCGCCATCATGGATTACACAGATTTCGCGCCCAGCACTGTCTAGATAAACATGATAGAGGAAGTGCTCTTTTGTAATATAGCCGTTGCTGAAGATTGAATCGACCACATCGTCGCGATAGGCAAGTAACATGATGAAGTCCCTTTCCTCGCTATATAGGTCATCCAAGTGACTTATGCCAAAGAGTATGGAGGTATCGTCATAGTCTGGAATAAGGGCCTGAAGGTCGTTGCCAAAGATACGCTTGGTATCTTTTATGGCGTAATATGTGTCCACTTCACGTTTGATGTAGCCGTAGTCGGTGCGTGTGTAATACCAAATGTCAGCAAGTGTGGAGTCGGAAATCTCTATTGCCATGCGTGGCCATCCGTCGCTGCCATAGAGGTAACTGCGTATGGTTGTTTGACTGAGGGAGTCCCACCCTATTTGTTGTATGTGTTCAAGGGTTGTCCTGCCGAGGGTGTCGAACTGCACAAATGTTTCATACTTGGTTTTACGGGTGTAATAGTCGTACCCCTTAACACGAAAGTTGCGGACGCGCCCTTGCAGCTCATAGTCGGTAGGGAAAGCAGCAGGGAAAGGGGTATTTATGGTCATGTGGTTGTGCCAGTAGGCAAGGGCATGTGTGTCGATGCCGTGATGACTGAGCAACTCAGCGCGGGCACCTGTCACGGAGTCTATGATTGGCAAATGGAGGAAGGCGATATTTTCTTCAAGCGAGTGGTCGTAGTTGATACCCTTAGTAGGGGTGGGGTTGTAGTTGGGATTGGAATGGGGGTACTGTTTCCAATACTCCTTATACTTCTTTATCTCCTTCTTTACACCCAGCGGCTTCCCATGCTTGTAGCGCCAATAGGTGTGGAGGATGAGACCCGACATGTCATCGGGATGGTGGAGTCCTTTCTTTTCAAAGTAGTTTTGAAGCCGAGAGCCGCCCCATAGTCCCCAGTTGTTGCGTATCCACATGCCCAAGCCGAAATGCGAGCCGCTCAGAAAATCCTTTTCTGTCATTGACATAATAAGTTGCTGAGTGCTGTCGGCAAGAAGGGTGTCTAGAGTGCGGTGGCAGTCGGTGAGGTCCTTGGGGATATAGACTTTGTCCTGCTTTTGGGCGAAAGCTAATAGGGGAATGAAAAGGAGAACAATTACCGACTGTTTCATGTGAGTAGTTGAAAGGGTTCGCTTATCTTTAAAACCTAAAACCTTGAGAAGGGGTGCTTCCTCCAGTAAAGGATGAGCAGCAGGCCGAAGAGCATGCCGCCCAGGTGGGCGAAGTGTGCCACGCCGTCGGCACGGAAGAGGCCTTCCAGCAGCTCGATGGCGGCATATCCGATGACGAACCATTTGGCCTTGATGGGCATGAGGAAGTAGAGGTAGATGCGCTCGTTGGGGAACATCATGCCGAAGGCCAGCAGGATGCCGTACACCGCGCCCGATGCACCGACGGTGAGAAACCAGCCGGGCACCAGCAGGTTGCACAATCCGGCACCCACGCCGCAGACGAGATAATAGAACAGGAAGCGGCGCGGCCCCCAGAAGTTCTCCAACACGTAGCCGAACATCCAGAGGGCGAACATGTTGAAGAAGATATGTTCGACGTTGGCATGCATGAACATGTAGGTGATGAGCTGCCAGAAGCGGAACCGGCCTGTGGGGATGGCGTTGAGGGCTAGCATCGAGGTGATGTTGGCATAGCCGTAGCGTTCGAGCACCATGGTGGCGAGGAACACGATGACGTTTATTATCAGTAGGTTCTTTACTACTGTGGGCAGCATTTTGAATCCTTGGGGAGCGTATTGGGCCATTGGAATTGGGTATTGAGTATTGTGAACTTGTTGAATTGAGAATAACCTCTAAACTATCAGTTTGTTTGGTGGGATAATCGACATGGTCTTCTTGCCGCTGGGGCTGACATGGGGCACGGGGCAGCAGAAGAGGTCGGCAATCAGCTGCTGCATCTCGGTCTGTTGCAACGGGGTGCCGCTTTTCACTGCCATCTGTCGTGCCAACGAGCGGCAAAGGCATTGTCTGCGGTCGACGAATTTCTGTATCATTGAGCCTTTATAGTCGGTGAGCATCTGGTCGAACAATTGTTGCAGCTCGCTCTCTTTGACATCGGGCGGGGTGGCTGTGACCACGAAGGTGGCCTGTCCCAGCTGTCCAATCTCAAATCCCTGTGCCTTAAGGTCGGGGAGCAGCTCGTTGAACATGTCGGCATCGGCAGGGGAGAACTGGCAGTTTACGGGGAACAGCAGCTGTTGTGCGTGGGGGCATTGCTTCTGGTTCATCAGCCTGTCGTAGAGCACCCGCTCGTGTGCTGCTTGTTGGTCAATCACCAGCAGTCCCGACGACAGGGTGCTGACAATATAGCTGTCGGCCAGCTGCAGACAGGGTGCGGCAGGGGGCTGGACAGCTGCTGGGGCAGGGGTGTCGGGGATGACGGTCTGATGCTCGGCAGGGGTGGCGATGTCCTCCTTTTTTATATCGAAAAAGGAGGTCCACCGGCTGTCCTTGGGGCGTTCGACAGCAGGGCGATGGGGCTGGGTGCTGTGGCTGCGGGGCGCAGGGGCCGGCTTCGACTCAAAGGGGTTGTAGTCGGGGTCGTGGTGCACCTGCGGCTGTGTGGGGACATAGTCCTTGGGGGCGGGGGCGAAGTCCACTTCGGGGACGGGGTTGAACTGCAGCTCAGAGGCGAGGCTGAACTGCCCCAGAGCCTTCTTGGTGGCGGCACGAAGGATGGTGAAGAGGGCGTTCTCGTCGACAAACTTCACCTCGGTCTTCGTAGGGTGTATGTTGACATCGATGCGGGCAGGGTCCACGTCAAGATGGAGGAAATAGCTGGGGTAGTAGCGGTCGGGGATGAGGTCGCTGTAGGCCTTCTCCACGGCGGCGTTGAGGACAGGGTGTTTGATGAAGCGGTGGTTGACGAAGAGGTACTGCTCGCCACGGCTTTTGCGTGCATATTCGGGTTTGGCCACATAGCCGCGGATGCTCACGATGTCGGTGTTTTCCTCCACGGGGAAGAAGCGCTCGCGGTAGTTCTGTCCGTAAATCTGGTTGATGCGTTCCAGCAGTGTGCCCGCATGTAGGTCGTAGAGCAGGCGGCCGTTGTGATGGAAGGTGTAGTCAATCTGATAGTTGATAAGGGCGACGCGCTTGAACACCTCCTCGATGTGGCTCAGCTCGATGCTGTCCTTCTTCAGGAAGTTGCGGCGGGCGGGCACATTGAAGAAGAGGTTTTTCACGGCAATGGAGGTGCCGCAGGGGCAGCTGCAGGGGGTCTGCTCTTTGATGTCGCAGCCCTCGATAATCACCTGGGTGCCCAACTCGTTGTCGTGCAGACGGCTTCGCAGCTCCACCTGTGCGATGGCGGCGATAGAGGCTAGTGCCTCGCCGCGGAAGCCCATGGTGTGGATGGCGAAGAGGTCGTCGGCCTTATGTATTTTAGAGGTGGCGTGCCGCTCAAAGCAGAGGCGGGCATCGCTGTCGCTCATGCCGCAGCCGTTGTCGATGACCTGCAGCAGGGTGCGTCCGGCATCCTTCACTATCAAGTTAATCTTGGTAGCGCCTGCGTCGAAAGCGTTCTCCAGCAGCTCCTTGACTGCCGATGCGGGGCGGTCTACCACCTCGCCCGCGGCAATTTGGTTGGCCACGCTGTCGGGCAATATGTTGATGATGTCGGACATTATTGAATGTGTGAATTTTTGAATGTGTTAATGTGTGAGTCTTTTTGAATGTGTTAACTTGTGAATGTGTGAGCCATTTGACTAACGAATTAACACATTAACGAATTAACGAATTCAAAAACACATTCATCACTGTGCTATCAGGAGCGAGTCGTTGGCGTGCTCCAGGATGTAGGCGAGCATTTCTTCGGGGCTTTTTCCCAGGAGGGGTATCATCTGGCGTGTCTGGTCGGCCATATAGTGGTCGGGGTACTTCTGCAGATACTCCTCGTAGGCGGCCTTGGCTTCGTCAATTTGGCTGTTCAGTTCCAGTGCGTTACCTTTCAGGAAGTAGCACATCGGCACCTCTTCGAAGTCGGGATAGTCCTCAATTACACGGTCGAACAGTTCCACAGCCTCTTCGGTGTGCAGCACGTTGCCCTGAATCTCGGCGGCTTTGAGCAGGTAGATGGGGGCCAGCGAGTCGTTGCGGAAGTGGTCGGCGAAGTCGACATACAGCTTGGTCAGTTCGTCGGCGGTCTTGGGGTCGGCGGCCACGGTGGCCTCAAATATCGAGTCTTCAAATGCTTCTATCTGGTTGATTCGTTCCTCGCGCGAGGGGTTGCAGGCCGTCAGAATGACGGCGGCTAACAGGAGTATTGCTGTTTTCTTCATAGGTTCTGATATGTTGATAAGTTACTTTCTTTTCATTCTGTAGTTGGTACGCACCTTGCCGGTGACCACGTCGTTGATTTTGCGTTTGAGCATGGTGCGGCGGAGGGTGCTGAGTCGGTCGGTAAAGACCTTGCCTTCGAGGTGGTCGATTTCGTGCTGGGCCACGCGGGCGAACATGCCGTGCAACTCTTCCTCGTGCAGCTGCCAGTTCTCATCGTACCAGCGCACCACTACAGCCTCGGTGCGCAGCACATCCTCATGGATGTCGGGGACGCTGAGACAGCCCTCGTTGAAGTACTGTTTCTCACCTTTGTACTCAAGAATCTCGGGGTTGATAAGCGTGTGCTGCTCGACCACGGGGCCGTAGGTGTCGGTCTTCTCGTCGTAGGGGCGGAAGCCTATCACGGCCAGCCGTATCGAGAGGTCGATTTGCGGGGCGGCAAGGCCCACGCCGTCGGCGGCATACATGGTTTCATACATATCGGCTATCAACTGTTGCAAGTCGGGATAGTCTTTGTCGATGGGTTGCGCCACTTTGCGCAATGTGGGGTGGCCGAGGCCTATAATTGGATATATCATATCGTTTATGTTTACTTAATAAGGGTTAGAGGAATGTTTGATTGTTTGATTGCTTGATTGTTTGAGTGCTATTACTTAGGTACTTACATAATCAAACATTCAAGCATTTACTCAAGCATTAACACAATCAAACATTCAAGCATTCATTTAGTTGTTAACTCATACTTCTCATATAGTCTTGCAGCATGATTGTGGCGCTCACCTGGTCTACCATCGCCTTGTCCTGCCGTTGTTTCTTCTTCAGTCCGCCGTCGATCATGGCTTGGAAGGCCATCTTGGAGGTGAATCGCTCGTCGATGCGGGCAATCTCCTTGCCGGGGAACAGCTCGGCCAGTTTCTGTACAAAGGGTTCTATGATACGGGCCGACTGCGAGGGGGTGTTGTCCATGTGCTTGGGCTCGCCCACCACGAAGATATCCACCAGCTCTTTTTTGCAGTAGTCCTGCAGCCATTGCATCAGCAAAGGGGTGTTCACGGTGGTCAAACCTGTCGCAATGATGCGTTCGGGGTCAGTCACCGCGATGCCGGTACGCTTTATGCCATAGTCGATTGCAAGGATTCTTCCCATTTTTATATATACAGTTTTAGCGTGCAAAGATACACAAAAAAATTGATATTTTGAATGTGTTGACGTGTTAATGTGTTAATATGTTAGTCTTGGTGCATCAAAGACTCAATAATTAACGAATCCAGACATTCCTCTAACCTATTGAGGGTCTACGTCGAAGTGTATCTGTAGGGAAGAGAGCGACTTGTCGGTTTTCAGCTTGTCGGCCATATCGATGATGATGCGTTTGGCCTCGGCGATGGCCTCGGTGCGCTCGAAGCGGAGAATTATTTTTTTGAGATACAGCCCTCTGATACGGCTCACATTGGGATATTCCGGCCCCATCACACGGGTGCCGAACACGCTGCGCAGCTGTGCTGCATAGGTGGCCGCCGACGCGTTCAGCAGGTCGCTGTCGCGGTGCTTCAGCGTGATTTCGATAAGGCGGTAGTAGGGGGGGTAGCGGAAAACGCGGCGCTCGGTGATTTGGCTTTCGTACATCGCAGCATAGTCGTTGTCAATCACGTTGCGTATGGCCTGATGGTAAGGGTTGTAGGTCTGAATAATCACCTTGCCCCGATGGCCGTGGCGGCCGGCGCGACCGCTCACCTGCGTCATCTGCTGGAAGGCCCGTTCGAAGGCTCGGAAGTCGGGGAAATAGATGAGGTTGTCGGCACTCACGATGCCCACCACGCTCACGTGGTCGAAGTCGAGCCCCTTGGTCACCATCTGCGTGCCCACCAGGATGTCGATGCGGCGGTCTTGGAAGTCGTTGATAATCTCCATGTGGCGGTTTTTCTGTGAGGTGGAGTCGAGGTCCATGCGCGCTACGCGGGCTTTTGGGAAGAGGATGCTGAGGTCGTCTTCGATGCGCTCGGTGCCGAAGCCCTTCATGGTGAGGTGGTGGCTGTGGCAGGCGGGGCACTCGGTCGGCAGTGGTATGGAGTAGCCGCAGTAGTGGCAACGCATGCTGTTGGTGGCTTTGTGGTATACCAACGACACGTCGCAATGCTGGCACTGTGGCATCCAGTGGCAGTCGTCGCACTCGATGCGCAGCGAGAACCCACGACGGTTTTGGAAGAGGATGACCTGCTCGTGGTTGTCAAGGGCTTCCTGTATGTGCTGGATGAGGAACTGCGAGAAATGTAATGAGTTGGCGGCACGGTCGCCTCGTTGCCGTCGTATGCGGGCCGACTCCTCCTTCATGTCGGCACACATCACCTCGGGCATCAGTAGGCCGCCGTAGCGGCGTGTCATCCGACAGAGGCCGTATTTGCCCTGTTGGGCGTTGAAATAGCTCTCGATTGAGGGGGTGGCGGAGCCCAGAACGGTGCGTGCGCTCCACAGGTGGGCTAGGTAGATGGCTGCGTCGCGCCCATTGTAGCGGGGTGCGGGGTCGTACTGCTTGTACGACGCGTCGTGCTCTTCGTCCACGATGACCAGCGCCAAGTCCTGGAATGGAAGGAAGAGCGCGCTGCGGGCTCCCAGCAGCACCTGAAAACGTTGGTTGGGGTCGGACGTCTGGGTGCGGGTCCACACCTCGGCCCGCTGCGAGCTGCTGAAACGGGAATGGTATACGCCTACCAAGTCGCCGAAATACTTCCTCAGACGGTTGATAATCTGGGTTGTGAGGGCTATCTCGGGCAATAGGAAAAGCACCTGATGACCCTCGCGCACCACTTGGTCGATGAGGCGTATGTACACCTCCGTTTTACCCGACGAAGTGACGCCGTGCAGCAGCGACACGGCATGGGGTGTGCTGGTGAGGTAGTCGTAGGCTGCCTGTTGTTCTTCGTTAAGTCTAATGGTCTCAGGGCTGGTGGTGCTGTCGTAGCGTTCAAGCCGCGATTCCTCACGCGCTTCAAAGTGCAGGATGCCGTTCTTCACTAGCGTGTTGAGTGCCGAATCGGAGAGCGGGTTCCCGCTGTCGGGGTTCATCAGCACCCGTTTGGACACCGGCGTGGCTCCATATTGGCTCAGCCTCATAAACTGCAGCATCACGTCCACCTGCTTGGCCGCGTTCTTCTTCTTTTCAAGCGAGTCGAACAGCTCCTTGGCCCGAAGGGGGGCGCGGTACTGCTCGTCGAGGGTCACATACTGTGACATGCGTGGCACGAAGCGTTGGTGCAGTTCCTCGTTCAGCACGATAATCTCGCGCTCAATCATGGTGTTGATGATGGGCATCATCTTCTGCGCACCGATGGCGCGGCTGATGTCGTCGACGGTCATCACCGGATGGTCTGTAAGCAGTTGTACGATGCGCAACTCGTTGTCGGAGAGGTTGGACAATTCGCCAGAGAAATCAGGATGGATAGAGACCGACGACTCGCTGGCAAGGCGGAAGACTGAGGGGATGGCAATGGCCATCACGTCGCCCACATAGCACATATAGTATTCCGCCAGCCACTCCCAAAAGCGTATCTGCGGTTCCCCCACGATGGGTTCGGCATCGAGGATGGAGAGGATGTATTTAACTCTGTAGTGAGGAGCCTCCTGATGGATGCGGCGCACGATGGCCGAATAAAGCCGTTTAGGGCCGAACTGCACCACCACCCGCTGCCCCACGGACACAACGTCATTATACTCCTGTGGCACCCGGTAAGTGTAGGTGCCGCGGATATGGAGGGGCAGGATGACGTCGACGAAGTATGTGGTCATTTTTAATGTTGATATGTGGAGCAGTAAAAATATAAAACGCATCAATGTAAAACTTATTGCAAAGATACACAAAAAAAATGAGATTTGAGAAAAGATATAATGTTTTAAAGGAATTGTAGTTTAGTGTTTTGCCCTTACAAGGCGTAATTGTATTGTGCTGATACAGCTGTAGGCGATGCCTACAGCTGTATCTGTCTTAGCCCTTTCAGGACAATTTCTAGAAGTTCCCTATAGGATTGCATTGCATCTTCATTTCTCCATTGCCTTTTAAACGCCAGACCACGTTTTAAAGGCAATGGGATTTTTCTTACAGAGCCATATGTAATCAAAACAGCCTGTATTCCAACGTCTTCCCCTATATTTTCCCCACTTTTAACATTTTTTTTTGCAAGCACTCACTTTTTTTTGTATTTTTGCAAAAGAATTATAGTGTTAATCAATTTCTTATTGTTATGAAAAACATTGCTATTAAGACTTTTGTATTATTCCTACTATTGCTGCCACTATGTGCGGCGAGGGGTCAAAGCCTGGTAAGCCAGATTCCGGAGAATGAGTCGGACACTTCGATTGTACGATATTGGAAGAACGATATCAGCATCGTGTATGCCTGTAACAGGGAATTCAAGGACAAGCATTTTTTGTTAGTGGACGAGGCCACGTCCGTCGTTCTTAGTATAGACGTCCCGCAGGATGCGACGGTGAACGACTTCCGCATCCTGCACGACAGCGTCTTCCTCTGCGGGCATTATATGTTGGCTGGTACCCCACGCGGCCTATTAGCCTGTTTTGACATCCAGGACTTCTACAACGGGACAGGCTATTACCGATGGATGGTGCCCCTGCCAACCCTGATGCCCGACTGTTTTATTGACCCTCTTCTTGGTGGCGGTTATTGTCAGAATCAGATAACAGACGTCATCCGGATGGCAGTGTTCGACAGCAGCGGATACAACAAGGTTGCATACATTGCAAAGAACTACATTGTAAGTGATACCCAACCGCGTGTGGGTGTCGGTTGTGCGTCCTATTGGGGAGGGTCGTGGAACAACATCATAATCTACAACAAACATGGGAAGGAGGAGTACACTGACATTATCGCCATGAAGAAGCATATAGTGGCGGTGGCACGGAACAACATTGACTCGCTATTGGTGCTGCGGATATACCCCAAAAACAGCTTCCTTACGCCGACATGGGTCACGATTCCTCCTTACCTTCCTTGGGCATATTACGCCATCACTACCGGGCAGAAATTTTGGGACCTGAAGGTGGATGAAGCAGTGATGGCGACGGCGTTGGACAACAACGATTTTGCCGTGGCGTACCACTACACCGACTCGCCCCAAGAGGGCCTTGCGGTAAAGACCTTCAGAATTTCTGGCGGGCTGGCGACGCTACAGCAGGCACTGAATGCCCAAATAGTTCGACAGCCAACCTCGAAATGGAAGATGCGCGACGTCCGATATTCTCCTTCGCTGAAGCGGCTGATGGTGCTGAACGATTTTGACGGCGGGATGGGCAGCCTGTCGAGCATCATCTACCAGTTCCCGCTCCCCACACTGACAACAGGCACATACTACGGCCGATACCTGCCGAGTTACAATTTCCATGCCATGGATCTTTTTGGAAACACATCGGATGCCTTTGTTTCTTCTGGAAATATGACTAACATAGGCCCGCTGACTCTCTTTATGGAAAATCTCACCACTATGCCTAGCTGTGGACAGTCAGATGCCATATATTGTGTGGAAAAGACAGCCACGTTTAACGAACCTGCTATGGCGACCAATATGAATGTGCCAGATACCTTAATGGGTGATATGCCATTTGAAGTAAAAGACATTAATAAGGATGTGATATGCAATTAGATACCATAAAATGTGAAACTATAAAGTATTAATAAATATGAAAAAGGCACTTTTGATAATGATATGTGTGCTGGCTGCGGCGGGAGTTTCGGCCCAGTCCCACACCTTCAGGGACACCTCATATGTCCCCTATTGGCAATTCGATTACGACGCATGGGTCATGGAGGACCCTATACATAATGGCAAAATTTTTTACCCCCACCCTTGTCGTCCCTATACGAGGGGGGTGCTATGCCGTGACGACTTACTTCAATACAATTATACCGACAACCCCGCCGGCATGAAGTTGGTAGGGCTCTCTGCGCATGTTTGCTTAATAAGAGCACAAATTAGCCCTAATGCCCCGTCAGAGTATCTCTTGCTTTATGAAGCTACTCCAGACTCGTTCACACTAAAGGCTCAAGTCCAGTGGGACGAGTCTGACACGGCAGGAAGGCCAGATGGGAGTTACATGGTTAATACAATTAACTGCCACAACAATAGTAATATAGATGGAATTTCCACCTATTATTATGCAGACGTGACTCCTTACGCAATAAAGATTTATGACTATTATTTCGACAAGCCTATTACCGTATATGATTCGTTCTATGTAGGTGGCACTTGCTATGGTTTATTACATATATTTTCTCCAGAGCCATATACTGCTAGTGATAACAACTATATTGTTTTTAAACCGACATGGGATCCAGAAGACACTGCCTGTATTTCCCCTGCATTTTGGAAGCTTCGCCACTATGATAATGGAATTCAAGGCGAATGGCACTGGATGCCGTCGAACCAGTTCCTGATGATCTTGCCCATCATCGAGGTGGTGGACACGTCGTTTGCCAACGCTCCCGAATGTCCGCGGGTGAGCGGCCTGTTTGTGCGGGGCAGCTACACCGACACAGTGACCGTGCAGTGGGACTACGACAGCCTACACCCGGAGTACCAGCTGTGGTACGGGCCGGAGGCCGACTTCGAGACTCGCAGCGCGATAGTGCCTCTGCGCACCAACAGGTGGGTCTTTTCGGATGCCTCGTATGCCGACACCCAGATGATAGCTTACGTGAGGGCGGTGTGCCACGAGTACGACACGCTGCGCTACAGCGAGTGGAGCACTCCCCTGCGCTTCACCCTGCACCACCAAGAGGGGCACGGCGACATCGGCGTGCCGGAGGCGGAGGACGACCTGTCGCGCTTCGTGCAGCTGATGCCTAACCCTGCCAGCGGCAGCGTGCTGGTGAACTCGTCCTACGTCATCCGCCGCGTGGAGGCCTACGACGTGCGTGGCGAGAAAGTGATGGACCAGTCTGCAGAGGGCCGGAAGGCCACCTTCGACGTCACCTCCTGGCCGAAAGGGGCCTACGTGCTACTGGTGCGCACCCCCGCCGGCACTGCCACCAAACGGCTGCTGGTTCAATAGGTTAGAGAATCTGAAAATTGAGAGTTGTAGGGGGCAGATACCACTGTCTGCCCCTACTATATTGTTGCACCCGGAGAATACTCAGTTCTCATTTTTTTGCATATTGGAAATACGATTATGTACATTTGTGCGTTACTGAATGGTCTAAAAAGGTATCGACGATGGCAAAACATATCATCATGGCAGTGACCAACGACTTGGCGACCGACCAGCGGGTCGGCCGCACGTGTGCCGCATTACATGAGGCGGGGTATGCTGTCACCCTGGTGGGCCGTCGGCTGAAGGAGAGTCCACGGCTGGTCCCTCGTCAGTATAAGTGTGTTCGGATGCGCCTCTTGTTCCGACGCTCGGCATTGTTCTATGCCGAATACAACCTGCGACTGCTGATGCGGCTGCTTGTGATGCGTGCCGATCTGTTCTATGCCAATGACAGTGACACCCTGCTGGCTTGCTGTTGGGCGGCTCGTCTCCGCCGAAAGCCGCTAGCCTTCGATGCCCACGAGCTTTTCCCCGATGTGCCGGAACTAGTGGGGAAACCTGCTGTTCGGCGAGTGTGGCGATGGGTGGAGAGCTGGTGTCTGCCCTATGTGACGGTGGCGTTTACGGTGAGCCGACCTGTGGCCGAAGCCTATGGCCGCCGCTATGGGATAGTGATGAAGGTGTTGCGCAACGTACCCGTGAGTTCCACCCCCCTGCCGACAACCAGAAGGGTGGGAGAGAAGACCATGCTGCTGTACCAAGGTGCGGTGAATGTGGGACGCGGAGTACGTGAATTGATAGATGTTATGAACCTTTTGCCCGACTGTCGGCTGACCGTGGCGGGCGATGGCGACCTGCTGGACGAGCTGAAAGACTATGCCGAGAAGAAGCCGTGGGGCGGGAGGATAGAATTCCTAGGACGTGTGACGCCCGAAAGACTGCATGCAATCACTGGTGAGGCAGATTTAGGCCTCTGCCTGCTGGAAGAGCTGGGTCTGAGCTATCAGTGCGCGCTGCCCAACAGAATTGGCGACTTTATACATGCCGGTGTCCCTATTCTGGCAACAGGGTTTGAGGCAATCAGAGAGGTGCTGGAGCATTACGGAGTCGGAACCGTCACAGAAGCCTGTCCGCATGTGAAAGAGGGTCAGGCCTACGAAGCGTACATCAACCGCCTGGCAGACACTATAAGCAAGACACTCACCCTCTGGCGTGAGATGCCAGGTGAAGAGAAAGAGCGCCGTTTCGCCGAAGCAAGAAGGGAGCTGTGCTGGGAAAACGAGAAAAAGATACTATTAGAAGCGGTGGATGCAATATTTAAAAGGGATTAACGTTATATAGCTAATTCGGCTGGCACGAGAACTGCCCCGACATATTTCAATATCAAACGAATAAAACATTAAAACTGACAATGCTGTACGACATTCTGTTGATTCTGTACTTTGTGGGCTGCCTTGTAGGCCTGTGGTTCGTATTCAAAAAAGCTGGGGTCGCCCCGTGGAAGGCCCTAGTGCCGATTTACAATATAGTAGTATGGATAAAGCTGTGTGGCAAAGGATGGAAGTGGTATGTCTATTTCCTCATCCCCGCCATCAACATCTTCATGTTCCTGCTCTTGGTGGTGGAAACCGCCAAGGTGTTCCACCGCTACAACTTCTGGGAACAGACCTTCGCCGTGCTTTTCCCCTTCATATACCTGCCCTTCTTGGGATTGAACAAGATGCAGTACCACGACCCCGTCGAAGACCCGCCTGCTAAGGTCAGCAACGCCCGCGACTGGCTGGATGCCATCGTCTTCGCCCTCATCGCTGCCGTCATCATCCGAGGCATGGTGTTGGAATTCTACAACATACCCTCCAGCTCCATGGAGAAGTCGCTGCTGACGGGCGACTATCTGATGGTCTCCAAGATAGCCTATGGCCCCCGTGTGATGATGACACCCCTCTCCGTACCCCTGGTACACAACGTCATGCCCCTGTCGGGCGGACAGCGCGAGTCCTACCTCAAATGGATCCAGCTGCCCTACCACCGCTATTGGGGATTGGGCAAGGTGCAACGCTTCGACGCCGTAGTGTTTAATTTCCCCGACGGCGACACCATGTGCACCGCATGGCAGAGCAACCGTAGCTATTACGACCTAGTGCGCGAGATGGGCCGCGAGACCGTGTGGAACGCCCGCCGTTTGCCCGTAGGAAACCAGCTGGTAGAAAACCACATCCGTGTGCGGCCTGTGGACAAACGCGAAAACTTCATCAAACGCTGCATAGGACTGCCCGGCGAAGACGTGAAAATCGTCGACCAGCAAATCTTCATCAACGGCAAACCACTTCCATCACCTGTTGCCAGCCAGCAGACCTACGACGTCCTCTTCGCACCCGGCCTCAATGTGGGCAGAATACTCGACAAGATGGGTGTGAGCAAAGAAGACTACGACAACTCCCTGACACGGATGATGTACGAAGGCACCTCGCACTACCGTCTGCCCCTGACCAGAACCGAGGCCGCCGAACTCGAAGCGCGACCCGACGTCGTTGAAGTCCTCCCCGTCACCTATCCTGCCGGCGAAGAGGACCGCGACCTCTTCCCCCATGCCGACGGCTACCACTGGAGTGTAGACAACTTCGGCCCCATCCACATACCCGCCAAGGGCGAGCGGCTGGAGCTGGACGAAAAGACCCTGCCCCTCTACCGCCGACTTATCGAAGTCTACGAAGGCAACACCTTGGAAGTCAAAGACGGCACCATATACATCAACGGCGAAGCGACCACCTCATACACCTGCAAGATGGACTACTACTGGATGATGGGCGACAACCGCCACAACTCCGCCGACAGCCGTTTCTGGGGCTTCGTACCCGAAGACCACATCGTAGGCAAGGCCAGCAGGGTCGTCTTCTCGTGGGACAAAGACCATCGTCGTCCCCGCTGGAACCGTCTCTTCCTCAAAGCCTCGCAGTGGTAGTCCGCCACGATTGAAAGGGTTAAAGGTTTAAAAGGTTGGTCTCCGCGCTGGCCGTCGTTTTCTCGCCTCACCATACAAGCAAGCTTGTCAGGACTCGGCTTATCGAAAACGTTCGCTTCGTTTGAGAGTTTAAACGTTAAAAAGGGGTCGGTCACCTATAAAACACAGAGTCACCTTTAAAACAATCAATCATGATACCTCGAGTAAAAAAAATTAATATAAGCGTACAATAAAACGCAATTTTTTAAGTTAATAAAATACCAAAAAGAAGATAAGAACACCTATGCACGCTAACATCATAACACCCAAGGGCACCATGCGGGTGGCCCTCTATGAAAAAGAAGTCCCCAACACCGTGGCAAACTTCGTCAAGCTGGCCCGCGCCGGCTTCTATGACGGGCTGCACTTCCACCGTGTGATACCCCACTTCGTCATACAGGGCGGCTGCCCCTACAGCCATGACATGCGCGACCCACGCATCGGCACCGGCGGCCCCGGCTGGCACATCAAGTGCGAAACCATGGCCCCGAAACAATACCACGACCGCGGCGTGCTCTCGATGGCACATGCCGGCAAAGACACCGGCGGCAGCCAGTTCTTCATCTGCCACAACCGCGAAAACACCCAGCACCTCGACGGTGTCCACACCTGTTTCGGCAAAGTGGAAGAAGGTCTCGACGTGGTGGATAAAATCGCAGTGGGCGACCTAATCGAAAAAATAGAAATAACCGAAGACTAAACAAATAAACATAACAATATGAACCTAGGTATCAAACTGCTTGTAGCAGAGGACGACCCCAATCTGGGGACTATCTTAAAAGCCTATCTCACCCAAAAAGGCTACACCGTGTTTTTGGCTGTAGACGGACAGGCAGCCCTCGACTCCTATCAGAACGACGATGTCGATGCCTGCATCCTCGACATCATGATGCCCGTCAAGGACGGCTTCACTGTCGCCAAGGAAATACGCCGCGTAGACAAACGCATACCCATCATCTTCCTCACAGCCAAAAATCTTGAAGCCGACAAACTGAAAGGTTTCGAAATCGGTGCCGACGACTATGTTACCAAACCCTTCAGCATGGAAGAACTGCTGGCACGTGTCAATGCCACCATCCGCCGCTCCTTCGACGACGGCAAGCCCGACAAGAACCTCTTCCACATCGGCAGCATAGTCTTCGACTACGGACATCAGACCCTCACCTGCGGCGACAACGTCCAACGCCTCACCATGAAAGAATGCGAACTGCTCCGCATGTTTGCCATGAACTTCAACCAACTCGTCGACCGCACCAGCACCCTGCAAAAAATATGGAAGGACGACAGCTACTTCGCAGCCCGCAGCATGGACGTCTACATCACCAAACTCCGCAAATACCTCAAGGTAGACCCCAAAGTACAAATCGTCAACGTGCATGGTGTCGGCTTCCGTCTGACCGTCAAAAACGAATAACCGCGCAAAAAGGTTTAGTTCAATCTAACCATTCACAAAGGATGAGACTGACTTTTTTGGGAACAGGTACTTCCATGGGGGTGCCTGTTGTTGCATGTCGATGTGCCGTCTGTCAGTCAGCCGACTGGCATGACTGCCATCTTCGCACCTCCGCACTAGTCGAGACCGACGAAGGCAAGAACATCCTTATCGACATCGGCCCCGACTTCCGCGAGCAGATGCTGCGCGAAAAAGTGATGCATCTGGACAGCATCCTCATCACCCATGCCCACCGCGACCACGTGGGAGGCCTGGACGACATACGCTCGTTCAACTACGTCCAACAGCAGAAGATGGACCTCTACTGCAACCACGAAGCACGTGAGGCAATAGAACGCGACTACCATTACATCTTCGTCCCCCACGAATTCCCCGGACTTCCCGAAGCCAACATCCACGAAATTTCGGGCGACGAACCCTTCCGTGCTGCCGGGGTAGAGATTATGCCTATCAAAGCACTGCACAAACAACTTCCCGTGCTGGGATATAGAATTAACGGACTGGTCTACATAACCGATGCCAACTACATACCCCCCAGCGAGATGCTCAAGCTAGAACATGCCGACACCCTAGTCATCAACGCACTGAGGAAGAGCAAACACTTCTCCCACTACTGTCTACCCGAAGCCCTAGAGATTATCAAGCACGTGTCCCCCCGAGAAGCATACATCACCCATGTCAGCCACGAGATGGGTCTCTATGCCGAAGTATCGAAAGAACTGCCTCCGCACGTACACATCGCCTACGACGGACTACAAATCGAAGTAAACGTAAGAGCTAAAAAAGTATGAAGTGGTCAATACCCTATTTCTAAAGGCGATTCCATAAATCGCCCTCGAAAAGGCAGCCACACACGTCTCTGTAGACACCGCCTACAGAAAACCAGCACATTACAACACACGCCCTGCAAGGGCAAAACCCTAAAACCGCCTTTAAAAGATGCCCCTCCACATTGTCACCTTCAACGTCCCCTGGCCAGCCGACTACGGCGGAGTGATTGACATATACCACCGAATAGTGGCACTCTCCAAAGCCGGAGTAAAAATACACCTGCACTGCTACACCTACGGTAGGCAGGAGGCGAAGGAACTGGAACGATGGTGCGAGGAGGTGCGCTACTACCCTCGCGAGACAGGCCTCCGACACCAATTGGAACAACGCCCCTACATCGTAGCCTCTCGCTGCTCGCAGACCCTGCTGCAACGCCTACAGCAGGACAACCACCCCATACTCCTAGAAGGGCTGCACTGCTGCCTCCTGCTAGAACATCTGGCAGGGGAGGGGAGGCGCATCATCGTCCGAGCCCACAATGTGGAACATGACTACTATGCCGCCCTCGCCGCCGTTGAGAAGAGTCTTTGGAAACGCTTCTTTTTCCGTACCGAAGCACGCAAGCTGCGCCGCTATGAGACGCTACTGACCAAGGCAACAACAGTGTTGGCCATATCCGACACCGATGCCACCCACTTCCGTGCCATAGGGTGTGACGACGTGCGACTGCTGCCGCCCTCCCACGGACACACCGAAGTAACATCGCTCACCGGTCGTGGAAACTATGTGCTATACCACGGGAACCTCTCAGTGCCAGAGAACACCAACGCCGTCCACCAACTGCTCAACGGGGTGGTAGACCGCTGCCCCTACACATTCGTCATCGCGGGAAGAAACCCCGACGAAGCGTTGCGACACGCCGTAGCCAAGCACCCCAACGTGCGGCTGGTGGCCAACCCCGACGACGACACCATGCACCGCCTACTGCGAGAGGCTCATGTCAACCTACTGCTCACCTGGCAGGCAACAGGCGTGAAACTGAAGCTGATGAACGCCCTCTACGAAGGCCGCCACTGCCTGGTGAACAGCCCCATGGTCGAAGGCACAACCCTCGCGCCCGCCTGCTGGGTGGCCGACACACCCTACGAACTACAGCAATCATTATCCCGCCTGATGAATGAAGACTTCACTAAAGAAGACCTCCAACGCCGCGCCGCGCTATTAAAGCAAGCCGACCCCATGCACGACATTGCATCTTTTTTGAATGCCTGAATGCCGTAGATTGTAACTGTCGGCCTAATGATTAAGCAATGGATACTTCTATAAATCGCCTCGGAGAAGCAAACCCTCAATATACCTTGCACTTGTAGTGTGTGGTATATCAAGCAAAAACATCTCAGCGTGTCGGAGCGAAGAAAGTCCTATAAGCTACCGATAGCTGAGCATTACGAAAGCGGAGAAATCAACACACTCAACCCAATATGGAAAAAAATCAGTCATACTTTACAATAGAGCGAGACAATTACACAATAAAAAGTAAATCATTTCGTTTTTTTTGTGTATATTTGCATTTTATTGCAGAAGAATGGCAAAGATATTTAGACGATATGAATCAACAATATACGGCAACTACCGCAAGGCCTACCTTATTGACGGTGCGCTGACTGGAGCGGTGATGTCGGCAGTTATGCTGTTGCGCGACATGCTTGCCAAGTCGCCCATGTCGTCGCCTGAGAACTATGTCACCGAGCTGGTTTTGACCATTGCCATCTTTTGGTCATGCTACCAATACCAAAGGCAGCTGCCTGACGGGAAGGTGACGCTAAAGGAGCTGATGCTGCTAGGCTTGGGCATAGGCGTGGTGAGTGCGGTGGTGTATGGGCTATGGACATGGCTGCGCTGCGGAGTGTTGGACACCGCGTTGGTGACCCACTACAACCAGCAGCGTATCAGCATGATGGAACCTGCCGAAAGCAGTGCTGAAGCCAAGGTGGCTGTGGAGCTGGTCAGCCGTTATACCGCAGGCGACTGGGCTTTCATTGGTGCCTTCCGCTCAGCAGTGATGAGCATAATCATCACATTCTTTGCCTCAATCATCTTTCGTACTGAAAAAGGCGCGGTGCGCCAAAGAAAAAATAGACAACAATAATTCTCTAATATGGATATATCAATCATTGTACCACTGTTCAACGAGGACGAATCGCTGCCCCATCTGGCAGAGTGGATTGACCGCGTAATGCTGGAGCATCAGTTCGACTATGAAGTCATCATGGTAGATGACGGGAGCAAGGATAGGTCGTGGCAGGTAATAGAAGGACTTCATGCTAAGAACCCCCGATATAAGGGGGTCAAATTTCGTCGCAACTACGGCAAGTCCGCAGCTCTCAACGTGGGTTTCGGCCACGCTCAGGGCGACGTGGTTATCACGATGGATGCCGACCTACAGGACAGCCCCGACGAGGTGCCCGAGCTGTACCGTATGATAAAGGAGGACGGTTACGACCTGGTGAGCGGATGGAAGAAAAAACGCTACGACTCGAAACTGGCCAAGAATATACCTTCGAAGTTCTTCAACTGGACCACTCGCAAGATGAGCGGCATCAAGCTGCACGACTTCAACTGCGGCCTGAAAGCCTATCGGAAGGATGTGGTGAAGAGCATCGAGGTTTACGGCGAGATGCACCGCTACATTCCCGTTATTGCCAAGTGGGCGGGGTTCTCGCGTATCGGCGAGAAGGTGGTGCAGCACCGCAAGCGCGAGTTCGGTGTCACCAAATTCGGCCTCGACCGTTTCGTCAACGGCTACCTCGACCTGATGAGCATCATGTTCATGTCGAAATTCGGCAAGCAGCCCATGCACTTCTTCGGGCTGATAGGGAGCCTGGCATTCGTATTGGGCTTCATAGCCTTTGTGATAGTGTGCGTCATGCGCCTGTGCGGCCGTATAGCACTGACCAACAGTGTGTGGTTCTATGTCTCAATGCTGTTTATTTTAATGGGTACGGTTCTGTTTATGGCCGGATTCCTTGGCGAGCTAATCTGCCGCAATTCCATTACCCGCAACCAATACTTAATCGAAAAGGAGATGCTGTCATGAGTCTGCAATGTGGTATTGTAGGGCTGCCCAACGTGGGCAAGTCGACCCTGTTCAACTGTCTGAGCAACGCCAAGGCACAGGCGGCCAATTTCCCTTTCTGCACCATCGAGCCCAATGTGGGTGTGATTACCGTCCCCGACGAGCGGCTGGCCAAACTGGTGGAGATGGAACATCCCGCCAGCGTGGTGCCGGCAACGGTGGAAATCGTGGACATAGCCGGACTGGTCAAAGGAGCATCGAAAGGCGAGGGCTTGGGCAACAAGTTCCTCGGCGACATCCGCACGACGGATGCCATCATCCATGTGCTACGCTGTTTCGACGACGACAATGTGACCCATGTGGACGGCAGCGTGGACCCTATCCGTGACAAACAGACCATAGACCTGGAACTTCAGTTCAAAGACCTAGAGACCATCGAGAACCGCTACGACAAAGAGGTGAAAAAGGCAAAGGCTGGAGGTGATGCCAAAGCAAAAAAACTGGTGGAGGTGATGGACCTTTATCGCGATGCCCTGCTTTCGGGCAAGAGTGCGCGCACTGTCAAATTGGAGGAAAGCCAGCAGGAGGCCGCCAAAGACCTCATGTTGCTGACCGCCAAACCTATCCTGTATGTCTGCAACGTGGACGAAGCATCTGTGGTGAAGGGCAACGCATATGTGGACAAGGTGCGCGAGGCGGTGAAGGACGAAGAGGCCGAAGTGTTGGTGATAGGAGCGGCTATCGAGGCCGATATTGCCGAGCTGGAGACCTACGAGGAGAAGCAGATGTTCCTCGAAGACCTCGGATTGAAAGAGTCGGGCGTGAACCGCCTCATCAAGGCGGCCTACAAGCTGCTAAACCTACAGACCTTCCTCACTGCAGGCCCGAAAGAATGCCGTGCCTGGACGTTTAAGAAAGGTATGAAAGCCCCTCAAACAGCGGGTATTATACATAGTGACTTCGAGCGAGGCTTCATCCGTGCCGAGGTGATAAAGTATGAGGATTATGTGACGTTGGGCAGCGAGGCCAAATGCAGGGAGGCTGGCAAGATAGCCGTGGAAGGCAAGGACTATGTGGTGCAGGATGGCGACATCATGCATTTCAGATTCAACGTCTGATGGAGTATTAACCATTATATATACGTCAAAAAAAATGAGGACACGTACAGCAATACTAATCTCTTTAGGAGCAGCGTTGGCAGCCACTGTTGTGTCGTGTTCTACCCAAAAGGCTTCGTGGAGCAACATCCAATACCACAACACCACAGCCCACTACAACATCTGGTGGAACGGCAACGAGAGCCTCAACGAGGGCCTGAGGTTGTTGGATGCCAAGTGCAAGGACGACTACACCCGTATACTGCCCGTATACAAAGTGGGTACAAAAGAAGAGAGCATGTCGCTCTACCCTCAGTTTGACCGTGCGGTGGAGAAGAGTGTGAAGGGCATCAAGAAACACAGTATCTTCATCAATGGCCAAGAACATGTGCCGTATATCTCCAAATGCTACCTGCTGACAGCCTATGCCACTTTCTACAAGCATGACTTTGTGACGGCGGCAAGCACATGTCAAATGCTGATGAGCCAGTACGCGGGCACAGCCATCGCCGACGAGGCCGCTGTACTGATGGCCCGCTGCTCCACCTTAGACCATCGTTATCAGGATGCCGAGAGCGCGTTGGACGAGTGGGTGGTGGCAGCCGGACAGGGCAACTTCGCTTCCAAACAGAAGTTGAACCTGTATTTGGCAATGGCAGAATGCACACTGCCGCAGGAAAAGTACAAGAAAGGGGTGCAATTTTTAAAGATGGCCCTTGACGAGCGGCCTTCACGAGAGATGAAGGCGCGCATCTACTACATCTTAGGGCAGGTCTACCAGGAACTGGACAAGCGTCCTACTGCATCGAAGTACTACGAGAAGGTGCTGAAGTGCGGGCCGTCGTACGAGATGGAGTTTAATGCAAGGCTGAATATGGCGTCGTGTGCCGACCTACAGCATACCGACAGGGAAAAGCTGGAACGACTGTTGGACAGGATGCTCAAGGATAAGAAGAACGAGGAGTTCCTTGACCAGATTTACTACGCCAAGGGCGAGATGTATATGGGCTTCCGCGAGACAGGCAGGGCGGTGGAGGCTTTCAAGGCCTCTACGGCGGTGTCAAAAAACAACCCCGCCCAGAAAGCCCGCTCGGCCCTCCGCCTGGCAGGCATTATGTACGACAGGCTGGAGGACTATGACCACGCCCAAATGTATTATGACACGGCCATGAGCATCATCAAGGCTGACTACCCGCATTACGCCAATTACAAGTCGAGACACGACCTGCTCACCTCGCTGGTCTCCTATACCCGCGTTGTCGAACGCAACGACAGCCTGATAGCCGTCGCCAATATGCCGGAAAAACAGCGGCTGGAACTGATAAACAAGAAAATCGAGGAGCTGAAACGTGCAGAGGAAGAAGCCAAGGAAAAGGAACTGCTGGAACAGCTGGCAGGCGACAGCAAGGCACAGCAGAACACGCTCCAGGGCGACTGGTACTTCTATAACAGCAACACCGTCCAGAAAGGCAAAGAAACCTTCCGTCAGCGATGGGGCGTGCGTGGCTTGGAAGACTACTGGTTCTTGTCGAAGAAGGGCATGTTGGGCATGAACATGCTGGCTCAAGGCACCTCGCCTGACGATGAAGAGACAGAGGATGGAGCCGAAGGAACAGACAGCACCAAAACCGATGACGACAAGATGGGGACCCTGGCAAAAGACAACCCCGACGACCCCCATTGCGTGGCCTACTATCTGAAAGGGCTGCCCCAGAGCCAGTCGGAGCAGGACTCGATGCAGGGCCAGACAGCAATGTGTCTGCTGAATGCCGGCTATATCTATTACGACGGCATACGCAACATACCCAAGGCTCTGGACTGCTATCTGAGAATGACGCGCGACTATACCGACAACCCGGAGATAGTGCAGGCTTTCTTCATGCTCTATAAGATATACGACAAGCAAGGGAACACACCCAACGCCAACTATTATAGAGACATGGTGCTGATGGGCTTTCCTGACAGCGACTTCGCCAACCTCATCCTGGACGAGGACTACTACAAGGAGATTATGCGGCGCAGCCAGCTGATTCGTGAGGACTATGAAGAGGTCTACGCCCTTTTCCGCCGCCATCGATACGACAAGGTGCTGAATGCTGTGGCTGCGGCCAAGGAACTGTATGAGGGCCACGCCATGCTGGGCAAGTTCCGCTATTGGGAGGGTATGGCCTACGCCCGCAGCGACCGTAGGGACCGTGCCATTGCCACCTTCAGCAGCATCATTGCCGACTATCCGCCCACCGACAGCATCGTGCCGCTGGCACAGAGCCAGCTCAACTTTCTACAGGGCGACGGAGGACGGTATGTTTCGAACAGCGGAGAGGATGAGGTGGTAGTGGCTGACACACTGACGAAGGATGCGACCAACGCACCATCGGGGACGGACATAAGACCGGCAACACCGTCGGCCGACAAGCCCGAGGAACTGTCGCCCGAAGCCCAACTGTTCAGATACAAGGAGAATATGGCCCACCAGGTAATCATCCTTGTGAAGGAGAAGAAAATCAGGGCCACACAACTGCGCTCCATGATTGGCAACTTCATCATCACCTACTACTCGAATTCGGGCTATAAGGCCAACCCGCTGATGTTCGACGATTCGACACAAATGATTACCATCAGCACTTTCAACGATGCCAAGGAGGCGACGGATTTTGCACGGCACCTACAGCTGAAAGAAGGACCGCTGGCAGAATACAACGCGGCGGACTACCAGGTCTATGCCATATCTAAACAGAACTACACGACGCTGTACAACAGAAAGCGGGTGGCAGCATACAAACAGTTTTACGACAAATATTACACACCATGAGCGACACAACAAATAGTCTTATCAACACGATAACCGTAGGCACGACCATCAAGGGCGACATACAGGCAAACGGCGATTTCAGAATGGACGGTACCCTGGAGGGCAACATCACTCTGACCGGCAAGCTGGTCTTGGGCGAGCAAGGGCGCATCATAGGGAATGTGGTGTGCCAGAATGCCAATGTGATGGGGGTGATAGACGGCAACCTCTCGGTCAAAGAATTCCTCACCCTCTATGCCTCGTCGCGCGTGAAGGGCGACATCGTGGCCAACAAACTGGCCATAGAACCCGGGGCTTACTTTACAGGCAGCTGCCACATGCTGGACGAACTGACAGACTGATAAATGAGGTAAGAATTAAGAACTAAAAAATGATGTGGCTGAGACTAACGCATTAACGCAATCAAGAAGACTAACACGCAGTAACGCATTACCGTAGCCGCCAACCCCAACCTTAGTTTGCTCTTTATTTACATTTACTTTCATCGTCCAATTCTACTTATTTTACTAACTCCTGTCTAAATATCAACTACGTACTTACAAAATATGGAAGAAAAACTGAAAAAACTGTTCGAAGAGTGGGTGGGTGAAGAGGTGGCAGAGATGCATGCCCTGGCTGCCAACGGGAGCAACCGCCGCTATTGGCGTATGGCCGGCCCCTCACGCCGCTGCATCGCTGCTTTCAATGACGACGTGGCGGAGAACGAGGCCTTTTTCAGCTATAGCACCGCCCTTCGCTCAAGGGGTGTTGCCGTTCCCGAACTGTATGCCGTCAGCCACGACAGGAGGCTCTATCTACAGCAGGACTTGGGCGATGTGACCCTCTACAGCTACCTTTACGACAAGAAACGCAGGGGGGAAGGCTTCGACAACGAGGCACTGCGACTGTACCATCGGGTGTTGGGCGACCTAGCCCACATGCAGGTGGCGGGCAGGAACTTGGATTTCAGCAAGGCCTACCCACGGACTGATTTCGACGAGCAGTCCATCCAGTGGGACCTCAACTACTTCAAATACTATTTCTTGAAGATGAGGTATGTCCCATTTGACGAAGGGCTCTTGGAACAAGACTTCCGTACACTGACAGACTATCTGCTGGGAGCCGACTGCGGGTTCTTTATGTACCGCGACTTCCAGTCGCGCAACATCATGTTGTTCGAGGGGAGGCCCTACTATATCGACTATCAGGGGGGTAGGAGGGGTGCGGCCCAATATGATGTGGCCTCGCTATTATACAGTGCCAAGAGCGACCTCCCGGAGCGGGTGAGGGAGGAACTGCTGGAATACTATATTGATTGTCTCACCGGCCTGTACCCTGTCGACAAGGAGGCGTTCCGCCAACGCTACTACGGCTATGTCCTCATCCGCATCATGCAGGCCATGGGGGCATACGGCTACCGCGGCTATTTTGAACGTAAGGACTATTTCCTCAGCAGCATACCACTGGCAATAAAGAACCTCAGACTGGTGACCGAAGGCCATCCTCTGCCCATCAACATCCCGCACCTGAGCAGGGTGTGGAGGCTGATAGCCGAGTCGGAAGAGGCTGCGTCGACCCAGCCTGTGGGAGGGCTGACGGTGACGGTGACCAGCTTTTCATATAAGAAAGGCATCCCGCAGGACCCGTCGGGCAATGGCGGCGGGTATGTGTTCGACTGCCGTGCGCTGCCCAATCCGGGTCGCTACCCCGAATACCGTCAGTTTACGGGGAAAGACACACTGGTGATAAAATTTCTGGAAGGGGACGACGCGGTGGAGCAGTTCCTGGCCCATGCCGAGGGGCTGGTGGGAGCTTCTATAATGAAGTATCAGGAGCGCAACTTCTCAAACCTGATGGTCAGTTTTGGGTGTACTGGCGGCCAACACAGGTCGGTTTATTGTGCAGAAAGGATTGCTGCATGGATTAAGGAAAGATATGATTGTCATATTGTTATAAAACATATGGAATGGTAGGTAAAAAAAGTAGTCATTTTTTTTTCGTCACATCTTACTTTTTTCGTATCTTTGCAATCTGATTTGACAAGTAAAAAATATAAAATATTATGAAGAAAAGAACATTGATTCAGATTCTGTTGGCCGTCGTCATCGTCGGACTCGGAGTATGGCTGTATCTCAGCATTATGGAACCTGTGAAATTCGACAACGAGTACACGAAGCGCCGTGACGCTTGTGCCGAAAAGCTGAAAGCCATCCGCACACTAGAAGAGGCGTATAAGAACACTTACGGCTGTTTCACAGGCAGTTTCGACACCCTTTTCAACCGTCTGCTTAACGAAGACAGCATGAAGGTGGTGAACAAGAACATCAACTATGACAAGATTCCAGAAGATGTGGAAATTGACGAGATGACCGAAAGCGATGCCATCAAGGCAGGATACATCTCCCGTGTGACGGAATATGTGAACCCCATTGAGAACCTCCGCAAGAATAAGAAGTTCAACCTCACCGATGAGGAGATTATGAACTTGAGATATGTGCCTTATCCCCGCGACAAGAAATATGAATTCGACTTACAGGCCGGTTTCATTGAGAAGAGCGGCTATCAGATTCCTGTGTTCGAGTGCGTGGTGAAGATGGAAGACCTCCTTGCCGACCTTGACCATCAGCTGGTAGTGAACAAACTGGCCGAGTTGAACCAGAACCACCGCTTCCCAGGTTGGAAGGTTGGCGACATGACTCAGGCCATCACCGACGGTAACTTCGAATAAGATGTCTGACCCCGTCACAACTTTTATCACCACAGATAAAGCAGTGGCCAATAACGAACTAAGATTATCCATTTGTCTTCGGCCAAATGGATTTTCTTTTTGCGTTACTACAATAGGGCAGGAGCTGCTGACCTTCGGCGAGACCGATTTCGACATGAACAGGCCGCTAGGACAGCTGACAGCATCTCTCACGCAGTTCTTTGCCGACCACGGCATCGCGACGTTCGGATTGAAGCAGACGCGGCTGATAGTACCCTCGGAGCATTTTGTGTGGGTGCCCGCCCACCTGTACGACGGCACAAGAGACAGGCAGTATCTCGACATGACCTCGTCGCCCGTGAGAGGTCTGAGCGCCTGTCGCTGCTATTCCTCATCGCAGGACTCCTATATGGTGTTTGCAGCCCCCACGAATGTGGTGACAGCCTTCAAGATAGCGTTGCCTGGTATTGATGTGCTCTGCCAACATTCGGTGTTGGTCAATGACATGCTGAAACAGCGCAGCACAACGCACCCGGTGATAGTGATGCATGTGAGCGAAGGGGTAGGGGATTATGAGGCTTATTATGGAGGGCAGCTGCTGCTGAGCAACACATTTCCGTCCGTTAATGCCGACGAGCTTGTTTATCACGCACTTGAAGTGATGAAGAAACTGCATACCGAGACTCCCGACATGGAACTGGCCATCTGCGGTGCCGTGGGTAGGGAGATTTATGGCCTTCTGCAGCATTATTTCCCCAAGGTGACGTTGTATACAGGCATCCCGATTACCTACAGCAACCCACAATTCCAGTTGCTTCACACTTATAGATATGCTCTTCTGTTGTCATAATCTTTAACGCTCCAACTGCCTATGCGAATTATAGCCGGATTATTAAAAGGCCGCAGACTGAACCCACCGACGTCGCTGCCCGTGCGCCCCACCACCGATATGGCGCGTGAGAGTCTCTTTAATATTCTCAACAACCATATCGATTATGAGGAATGCAGTGTGATGGACCTCTTTGCGGGAACAGGTGCTGTGTCACTGGAATTCATCTCGCGAGGAGCGAGAGAGGTGACATCAATTGATATCAACACCCAATGTACCGAATTTATCAAACAAACGGCACGTCAGTTTGGTGTCAGCAACATCCATGTGGTGAGGGCAGATGTGTTTGACCTGCTCAAACGCGCATACAAGCAGTTCGACGTCGTCTTCGCTGACCCGCCTTACCAGTTGGAAGAATTGGACAAACTACCCGACCTGATATTCCAACACAATGTTCTGAAGGAAGACGGCATCTTTGTTCTGGAGCATCCCCGTGAATACCAATTCGAAGAACACCCCCACTTTTGGCAGCACCGCAATTATGGCAAAGTGAATTTCACCTTTTTCGCCATGAAAGTGGATGACGGGGCAGCGAATGAGCAAACTGACACATTTTAAAACTATTGAACCTTTTAAATATATAGAATACATGAAAGCTGTTGTAAAAACCAATTTCTCATTTCCCAAACAAAAAAGCCTCTACGTCGGAAAAGTACGCGACGTGTATAATATCGATGACAAATATATGGCCATGGTGGTCACCGACCGCATCAGTGCTTTTGACGTGGTGCTTCCCAAGGGCATTCCTTACAAAGGACAGGTGCTGAACCAAATTGCCGCCAAATTTCTGGATGCTACCAACGACATAGTGCCCAACTGGAAACTGACCACCCCCGACCCGATGGTGACTGTGGGACTCAAGTGCGAAGGTTTTAAGGTGGAGATGATTGTCAGAGGCTACCTCGCCGGAAGCGCATGGCGCGAATACAAAGCCGGGGCCCGCACACTTTGTGGTGTCCAACTCCCCGAAGGAATGATTGAAAACCAGAAATTCCCCACGCCCATTGTCACTCCCACCACCAAGGCTGACGAAGGTCACGACGAGAATATCTCGCGCGAGGAGATTATCCGCACCGGCTTGGTCTCGGCTGAGGATTACGACCAGTTGGAGCGTTACGCTCTCGCCCTCTTCCAGAGAGGCACCGAGATTGCCGCATCCAAAGGCCTCATACTTGTTGACACAAAATACGAATTCGGCAAACGCGACGGCAAGATATATCTGATAGATGAAATCCACACCCCCGACAGCAGCCGCTATTTCTATGCCGACGGCTATGAGGAGAGACAAGCCAAGGGTGAGCGCCAACGCCAGCTGTCGAAAGAGTTCGTTCGCGAATGGCTGATGGAGAACGGCTTCCAGGGTAAGGAGGGTCAGAAGGTGCCCGAGATGACTGACGAGATCGTGAACAACATATCGGACCGTTATATCGAATTGTACGAGCATATCATCGGAGAGAAATTCCAGAAAGCAGAAGACTGCACCGATGTCGCTGCCCGCATTGAGAAGAATGTGACCGATTTCCTACTTAGGAATTGAGAATGTTGTGTTAGTTGCTACCGCACCCAGACAACTCTAACCCCTAACCTCTAACCATATTTCAACTCCCTCGCCTATGGAGATTGAACGCAAATATCTGGTTCGCCACCTGCCCAAAGATTTGGACCGATGGAAGCATTACGAGATTGAGCAAGCCTACCTTTGCACATCGCCCACAGTCCGCATCCGTAGAAAGGGGGAGGAGTATGTGCTCACCGTCAAACAAAGGATTGTCACAGACTCTTCTGCCATACACAATAGGGAAGAGGAGTTCGCCCTCAGTGCTAGCAGTTATCAGCATCTGCTCACCAAATGCGACAAAGGAAGGGTGGCGAAGACCCGCTACTGCATTGATTTGTACCGAATGACAGACAACGAGGCATACCGGGGGCTGACAGCCGAGCTGGATGTGTTTCATGGCAATCATGAAGGGCTGCTACTGGTGGAGGTGGAGTTCCCTGATACCGAAGCAGCCAACAGCTTTGTGCCACCCAGCTGGTTCGGCGACGATGTGTCTGCCGACCCCTGCTATCGTAACAGTTTCTTAGCCTCTGTGTCATGAAGAAGATACCACATACCTTCACTATCGTCTTTGCTTTGATTGTCATAGCAGCCGTTTGCACATGGTTCATACCGTCGGGCGAATTTGTCAGGGAGACGGTCACCATAGCCAATGCCGATGGAGGCACGTCGACCCGCGAAGTAGTGAAAGGCAACTCCTTCCATTATGTCGACAGCGAGCCGCAGACCTGGCAGGTGTTCTCGTCGCTCTTCAACGGATTCGTCGACAAAGCCGACATCGTCATCTTTATCCTGATGGTGGGCGGTGCGTTTTGGATACTGAACAACAGCCATGCGATTGATGTGGGGGTGATGGCACTGCTGCGCCGTGTGAAACGGTTGAACCGATACAAACTCTTTAGGCAGATAGGAGTCGAAAACATCATCATCACCATCGTGATGTTGATGTTCAGCCTCTTCGGAGCTGTCTTCGGGATGAGCGAAGAGACCATTGCCTTTGTCGTTATTTTCGTGCCTTTGGCTATCTCCATGGGCTACGACTCCATCGTGGGTGTCTGCATGTGCTATGTGGCTGCGCATGTGGGTTTTGCAGGTGCCATGCTCAATCCTTTCACCATCGGCATCGCCCAGGGTATCGCCGAGCTGCCCATCTTCTCCGGCCTAGAATACCGCTTCCTCTGTTGGATAGTCCTCACACTCATCGGCATTGCTTTTGTCCTCTGGTATGCCCATCGCATCAAAAAAGACCCCACCAAGTCACCCATGTACAAACTGGACGACTATTGGAGGCAGCGCGTCAACGAGCAACAAGAGAATCCGGTGGTTTATCATTCTTCCACTACGGCTTGGGTACTCTATGGGCTGCTTTCTGCCATTCAGATTGGCTGTGCCTTCATCATGCCGCAAACCACTATTACCATTGGTGGGAGCGAGGCATTGCTTCCGCTGCTCCCCATCTTGGCAGTCCTATTCATACTCTCAGCATTCTTCCTCCTCCGCAAGTCGGTACACTTCTTCATTCTCGACATCCTGCTCTTCACCATCTGCTACCTGATTGTCGGCGTATTGGGCTACGACTGGTACGTGATGGAGATTTCAGCCCTCTTCTTGGCCATGGGCATCTGTAGCGGCATTGCCGACAGGCAGGATGCTGACAGCATAGCCAAACTCTTTCTGGCCGGATGCAAAGACATCCTTTCTGCCGCACTAGTTGTCGGACTGGCCAGCGGCATCATATTCATCCTGCGCGACGGTAAGATAATCGACACCATCCTATACGGCCTCACCTGTTCCTTGGCCGAAACAGGCGAAGTGGCATCAGTAGGGGTGATGTACATCTTCCAAACCCTGCTGAACCTCATCATGCCCAGCGGCACAGCCAAAGCAGCACTCACCATGCCCATCATGTCGCAATTCGCCGACCTCATCAATGTCAGCCGACAGACCACCGTGCTGGCATTCCAGTTCGGCGACGGCTTCACCAATATGATAACCCCCACCAGCGGAGTGCTGATTGCGTGCATCGGTGTGGCCAAGATACCCTACGCCACATGGGTAAAATGGATATGGAAATTCATTCTGGCGTTGATACTGATTGGTTTCCTCCTCATCCTGCCCACTTTGTTCATTCATTTCCCAGGATTCTAGCCTTATGAGAAAGACACTCGCTTTTGTAATTGCCATAGCACTTTTTGCTCATCTCTACGCACAAGACTCAGCTTATGCGCGCCAGATCATCAAAGACCTCTCATCACCTGCGATGCATGGCCGCTGTGCCAGCTATCATGGCGACAGCATCGCCGCCGCTTATCTGGCAGGGGAGATGCAACGGCTTGGCATCCTGCCATTGCAGGTCAATTATTTCCAAACATACACCAACAACTGCTATAGCTTTGAAGGGAATATGTCCCTCAAGATTAATGGGGTAGAACTGGAACCATACACTCAGTATCGTATCTATCCGACTGCTCGGCATGCAACACCAAGCAAACTGAACAAAGCCTCATGGAAGAAACAACTGAAAGATGGCACTTGGCTAATAGCTGTCAGCAAGCTAGACACCTATTCTCCATGGGTTGTGGACAAAGAACGTCCCGACCCCATCTGCATTGAAATCCTAGAGACTGCTCTGCCTAAGAAAGTAAAGAAAGTGGTGGCCGACATGCCCATCCATTATCAAGCCAACCACCTGTCACGTAATGTGGTTGGCTATGTGCCAGGAGTCGTTGACACCATGATAGTCTTCACCGCCCACTACGACCATTGCGGCATCATGGGCGATAACATACTGTTCCCAGGAGCCCACGACAATGCCAGTGGCACGGCAGCTGTCATGGATATCGCTCGCATCGCAAGTCTGAAAAAGCCATATTACACGATGGTATTCATGCTCTTCAGTGGTGAAGAAACGGGGCTCCGTGGGTCCAAACATGCTGTAGAAAACCCGCTAATCGACCACAGTAAAGTAAAACTGTTATGCAATATTGACATGTTCTGTGGAGGAGACGAAGGCCTCATGGTCTTCAACGCCAACACCGACAATACAAAGCCCTTCTTCAACCAACTCAAAAAAATGAACGAAGAACACCCTGTGGCCGCAGAAATACGCCCGCGCGACAACTCTGCCAACAGCGACCATTACTGGTTCAGCAACCAATGTCCTTCCATCTTCATACTCACCATGGGGCAACCTTACGGAGGCTATCACGACCCATACGACACATGCGATGCCTGTGGGCTAGCTCATTACAACGACTACTTGAAAATGATTCTGCAACTCGCAGGTCTAGAATGATTCCACCAAAGAGATACCACTAGAGGTAAGAGCCCACAATCAGAACCCCACAAGCAGAATACACCTTACAATCGCCATATTCGAATGAGCACACATCGAATCCTACTCTTCAGCACCCTCTACTTAACATAACACAAATACTAGTAAAATGAAAAAAGTTGATTATCTTTGGAGATTTACACTTGTAAATCGGTTTACTCTCGAAAAGATTGATGAGGTTATTTGCTTTGGTTGCAATCTTAACTGCGCCGAAAAGCATTTGCGGACTCTTTTTTCAGCATCCCTTTATGATGTGGAGGATTGCTGTCAGGTTCGAAATTCCTCTTTTATTATGGTTGGAATTTCAAATTTTAAAAGTTGTCTGTCATGAAAAATTATATTTATCTTACTAGAGATTATCGAATAAAGATTATGTGTCGGACGACTCTTTTTGATACTGCTTGTTGTAAGATGCATCTAAGAAGTTACAATCAATATCGTTTTTTTAGATTTCATCATCTAACTCGTTCAGAAAAATTATTTTTTAAATGCGTTTAACATGAAAATTGAATCTATACAATATTATGACGGCTTTGATTCCTTGATAACTGATGTTATTCCGTCTGTTGTTTTTGATTATGATTTTGTCAGCATCAATGATGTTATATTGATGATTTATGGAACTCTTAGTATCATGCATGCGCGTCAGTGTTTCATTTGGTTGGATACTGCCAGATACATCTTTTTGAGTGGAACTACTTATGATGTGCATTATCATGGTCATATTGATAACCTTAAAAAACTTATGTCTAAATGAAAACTTATTTCAAAATTTTTGTGCAAGGTGACTCATTTAATAGTCGCCTTTATCCGAGAGGTTTGCGTAGTTTAGTCGATGAGTCGACTTATGAACTGATTATGTCTTTCAAAGAAGTTGAAGGTAAGCATCGTTTTGTTTATCAAAATCTTAAAATTTGTTTGGTGGTATGTCCAATATCTAATAACAATGGCTAATAAAAAAATTTTTATCGCTGGTACTAATAACAAGCCAGATGTAAAGCGGTCGCCTTTTGATTGGCGTTTTGTTAATAATGTTACTGCAAAGTTCGGTAAGGTGAATTGCGTATTGATGAAGTATCTTCCGCCCAATAGCAATATGACTATTAAGCCACGTTTTGCATTTGACCTTTCCCCGCTTGTCTATCCCATTCAGACTAATGTACGTTGTCATTTGGAGTTTTATAAGGTTCCACTTCGTATACTTTGGAAAGATGCTGAGGACTATTTTTCTTCTGTTGGTTCTGATGGTCTTCCGCTTAATGGTGGTGGCACGCCTTTTGTTGTGCCTTATATAAAACGTCCTACTGGTTGGAATGCTCTAGGCTCTTTTGCTGAACAGATGGGTATTTCGAATGTTCGTTATGTAGATAAGGAGAGTGTTGTTGTATTAAAGGGGTCACGTTCTCTTTATGATTCTTCACACCCTCATCCTGTATCTTTATTTGATACTGGTATGGTTGGACGTGATTGTTTTTTTATTTCTTTATCTGCAGGTTTGGCAATTAATTCTTCTCAAATAGTTTCTCAGTCAATTGGTTCTTTTAGAATTCGTTGTTTAAGTAATTTTACTACTAGTTCAAATACCCATAAGGTTATTAATTTAAGATTGGCTTATTTTGATAATGGTGTAGTTAAATATACTAATGAAGCTTTAGTATTGAATTATGTGAATAACATTTCTTTAGTTACTACTTCTGATTCTGTTTATAGTTGGTATATTAATCTTTCTCCCTCTTCTAATGTTGATGGAAATTCTTGTTATTCGCTTTATTTGCATATTAATATCCCAATTGACTCTGATTTTGCGAAGAAACAAGCGTCTTTGAGTTCTAGTGGTTTTAATACTATTGTAGTTGTTTCTCCTTCTACATCTTCATTTGAATATGATTTTTTATTTCCGTCAGTCGTCATTAATTCTAAACCGTCTATAACTGAGGCATTATCAGTTGAGCCGAAAAGTTTTGATGCTGATACTGGAAATATAACTTCTTCACAAATTACTACTGTTGTTTCTTCATCTCTTGGCGTTTGTGATAGTCTTGAAGCATGTGTTGTTTCAGTAGGTACTGAGGTTGATACTAAATTTGATAGTATTGAGGGTGCTGACCCTGTTGAGCCTGTTTGTGCTTTGCCTTTCCGTGCTTTGGAGTTTATCCATAACTACTTTAAGAGGAATCCTAGAGTTGATCCATTCTTTAAGGATGGTGTACCTGCTTATAATAAGTTTTTGACTAACGATGGTAGTGGCGCGGATGAGACTACACCAGTTGAGAGTTGGAATGCTCTTTATGAAATTGATATGTTCACTTCGTGCGTAAAAGAACCTCAGTTTGGTAATGCACCTCTTGTTGGTGTGACGGTTAATGATACTTCTGATACGGGTATACTCAATTTCGAAGATACTACTACTCACGATGCTTATAGTGTTGAGGTCAATATTGGCGAGGATGGTACGGTATTGCCGTTGTCTGTTCTTTCTGAGACTGCTGACCGTCCTAACATTCATAAGTTGCGTGAGATTATTGATTTTGGTATTTCGATTAATGATTTGCGCAATGTTGGTACTTTTCAAAGGATGCTTGAGCGTTTGCAGAAGACTGATTATCGTTTTCAAAACGTGATGTATCAGTTTTTTGGTACGAACCCGCCCATCGGTGACCACTACCCGCAATATTTGGGTGGTGTGACACGTGATATTATGGTTGATAAGATTACTAATGTTGCAAAGTCTGAATCTGCTGAGCTTGGTGAGTTTGCTGGAGATGGTTATTTTCGTTATCCTCGTCAAAATGAAAAACAAGCTAAGATTCGTTTGTACACTACAGAGCCTACTTATTTGGTTGGCATCATGTATTTCTCTGTCACTCCAACTTATTCGCAGCATTTGCCTAAGCATTTTCTGTACAAAGACCCATTAGATTGGTATATTAATCCCGATTTTGCTTATGTTGGGCCACAGCCAGTATATAAGAAACAGATTGCTCCTAATCAGATTTCGGCAGAGCATCTGAATGATGTCTTTGGGTATAATCGGCCATATGTTGAGTTATTTAGTAATGTCGATGAAGTTCATGGAGACTTTAAGACTACTCGTGCGAACTTTTTGTTGCAGCGGTTTTTCGCTGATGCGCCAGAGCTTAATAAGTCGTTTATTGAAATCAATTCGGAAGACCTTTTGAATATTTTCTCTGTTCAGTTGGACACTGATAAGGTTTATGGTCAGATTTTGTTCGATATGTACGGTTCGTTGCCAGCTCCTCGGTCGTATGCACCCCGTTCAATTTAGTCTTTCATTGTTTCATTTCAAAACCTTCCGGTGTATAGGTTAACCGGTTTTTTCTTATGTACACTTTGCTAAAATTTTTTGACAATTCTTGTAAGGCTGGAGAGAAAAAGGTTAATCCGGTTAATATGAGTATTACTCCTAGTCAGATTGCAACTTTGACTAGTGAGGGGCGTAGTATATCTATGCATCAGTTGGATGGTTCTTTGTTCTTTCCTAACGTTGCCGATGGTGTCATGCCTATGGAGTTCCAGCGTGGAGTTGACATGAATGATTGTTGGGAAGCATCGGAGAATGCATCTGAAAAGGTTCGTAGATTTGCAAAAGAGAAGTTTGCTAAGGGTTCTACTTCTCATGATGGTACGAAAGGAGATTGATTATGCCTTTATTCAATAGTTCTGAAAAACAGAATCAAGTTTTAGATTTTTTGGATGAAAGATTTGGTGATGCTATTCGTTCTATTCTCGGTATGACTACTAATTGGGATGTGGAAAAGCAAAAGGAGTTGATGGATTATGAAGCTGATATAAATCGTGAAAATCGTGAGTACAATAGCATAGAAGCCCAGATGGAGAGACTTCGGAAAGCTGGTCTTAATCCTGATTTGGCTTTCTCGGGTGGTGTTAATGAATCTTCCAATCCTTTGCTTTCTAATGTTCCCCAGGTTTCCCATGGTCATAGTTCTGTGCCTGGTATGATTTCTTCGCTTGCTCAAGCATCGTTAGCGAATTCGCAGGTTGATAAGAATCAAGCGGATGCTGATTATACGCGGTCTAAAACTAAGGGTCAAGATATTTCTAATCAGTTTGAAGCTGAGAGTTATGGAAATAGAATGGCTATGTTAGGTAAGCAGTTGGGTTTTAAGGATGCTGAGATTGAAAGTATGAAAGCGCAGGCACAAAATTATTTTGGTCAGACTGAGTTGTTTATGAAACAGATTGCTTTGATGGACACTGAAATGGGTTTGAATTATCAGCGGTTGAGTACTGAGCGTTATAAGACGCGTTCGGCTGCTTACCAGTCGGATGTTGATTTTACGATGGCTAAGTATTATGATAGTTTTATGTCGGCTCGTGTAAAGTCTTTTTTGGCTGATGCTGGATTGTCTGAGGCTAGAGCGCGAAATATAGATTTGGAGACGCGTTTTTTGTTTTCTACGTTCGATACCCGAAAGCAATTACTTAATTTTCAGCGTATTACAGCTAGGAATGAAGCGTTTTTTAATACGCCGTTTCATCGGTATTACCAGTCATTGAATACTTTGACTAAAGAGCAGGTGCGATTTTTGCCTTATCAGATGGCTGGAGCATTGTTTGAATCGGGTAAGTATTTTGAGCATGATAAGGACGGTAATGTTGTTTATGATGAACAAGGGATGCCTAAGATTAAGTTAAAGTATGCTCAGTATCAGATGTCAATGGGCATTGCATCGGATATTCTTGGTGCGCTTGAGAGTGTTACGCGTTCTTTTCAGAATGTTGGCTTTGGTATCAGTGCTTTTCGTTCTGGTGCTGGCGGTCTCACTTCGGGTGGTGATGTTGCTATTGGTTTTGGTAGTAAAAAGGCTAAACGTCTTCAAGAACTTGAGCGATGGTTGGAAGACCCGCGTAATCAGAATTCGCCTAAGTATGCTGATAAATTTTCTGAATATTGGCGTATACAAAATGGCCATTGATTTTCTCGTGCCACCTCTTTTTATGAAAAGAGGTGGCTTTTTCTTGACGATTTAGTCAAACTGACACACCCTTATTTTGGGTGTATGTTTGAAGAGTTATAACAATTGATAGAATATGGTGCATTTAAGTATTAATCGTGATTTGATTTGTTGTCGTAATTGTCTTCATCGTGTTGATGTTAATTGTAGTTATATTGAAAAGCATGGTTTTCGTACTATCAGAATATATAGGTTGCGAAAATGGAGTATGGAATATTACGGTTGCAATCGTTTTGTTTTAAAACCTCAACAATTATCTTTATTTGAATATGATGTATAAACCTACTTGTTCTTCTCCTATTCTTTTAGTTAATCAATATGCTCTTACGCTTGTGCAGAATGGTGGTTTATTGTTTATGGATGGTGAGCGTGTTTATATTTCTGTCACCTTAGTTAATTATTTGCCGATTCAACATTGGTTGCAGGTTGCTCGTCATAAGGATGATGCATATTTGGATTCTTGCTTTGTTGAATATAACGGAATTAAAGAGTATTTGTTTCAATATGTGCCTTGTCTGCAATGTGATTTTTGTAAACATTCTAAGCAGGTTGATTTGATTAATCGTGCTACTCTAGAATCTGCGACTTGGTCTTGTCCGCCTATTGCTTTTACACTTACTTATGACGAGTCACATTTGCCTTGCGTACGAGTGAACGGTAAGCGTTATATGATTGGTGAATTGCGTTATAAGGATGTTCAAGATTTCTTTAAGCGTTTGCGTATTTATTGGTCTAGGCATGGTGTGAAACATGATATACGTTATTTGGTTGCGGGTGAATATGGTCATGATAGAGGACGTCCCCATTGGCATGTTATTATGTTTAATAATCCTTATCAGTGTGATGAATTAGACCCTTTATTTTATAAACTTAAAGAGGAAGTATTTAAGGCATGGGGTAAGTGTCAACGTCAGGCGTTTGATTTTCGTCAGTGTCGTGGTGGTGCAGCTGGATATGCAACCAAGTATGTATGCAAACCTCCACTTATGCATGGTCATATTACTAAACCTATGATTCGTTGTTCATCGGGTTCTCGTGGTGGTCTTGGTGCTATCTTGGTTAATAAGATGCTGGGTTATTTGCGTGAGAATCCGCAATTGAATTATATAGAGTATACTGATAATAATGGATGTTATCATTATATGTATTTTACAAAGTCAATTTCGCGTCGTGTGTGGCCGTCTCCGTCTGCATCGGTGCCAGTGCGTTCTAAGATGTTATATAAGCAACTTACAGATGTAGTTATTTGTCTTTATTCTTTGGGTTATGATTTATCCGATACTTTGGAAACTTTAAGACCCTCAAAGTATGTACGTAATAAGTTTTTGAAGCCTATGGCCAGTCCGATTTGTTCAACTATGAAACGTTTATTGATTTCTAAGTATCTTCGATTATTTGATTTATTAGCTTCTGATTTAGCCGTATTATCTATTGATGATGATGATTATATTAGTAACTATTATAAACATAGAGAATCTATAGTTGCAAATTTGGATATTTCAGCGCAAAAGTTGTCTAAAATAAGAGAAAAAACACAATTATTAATGTCTAAAGCAAAACTTTAAAATGTTGTCGCGCTTATTATTACCTTTTTTTTTTAATAGCGCGTACACATTTTTTTTGCTATATGAAATAAAATTTGTATTTTTGCATTCGAAATGAAACTTAAAAAATACATATCTGATAAGTTTATTTTATACTCTTTGAGAGTTATCTGTACATTAATTATTGCATTTCTTGTATTGATTCTTGTGCAAAGGATTACTATTGTAAACTTTCAAATGAAGTATTTACACAAAGCTGATATTTATATGCAGGATGCTTTGAATCAATTAGATTACTAAATTTTTATTATTAACATATCACAAATACTGATACAACAACTATGGGAAAACCTTAGGCAAAAAGAAAGCCGTCTCGACGTGAGGCGGCTTTCATGATATTGCGAATCATTCTTTATTATTGTCCAGCGGCTTTTTGAAGCTCTTCGATGCGGGCCTTAATGGGTTTCAACTGGTCGTACATCTCAAGACGTGCATAGACAGTGTTGAGTGCGTTGAGGCAGTTGTAAAGGTTCTGGCGGTTATGACCTTGGCCTTCGGCATCGAGGTGGTCAATATAAGAAATGGCGTTGTTGAAATAAGGTATCGACTGACGGAAGAATTCCAAACACTCGGAGTTCAGCTTTTCATAAAGCCCAGTTTCGTCGGTCGGCGGTACGTTGTTGGCTTCGGTGAGTTTGTCGACGGCGCGGTTGTAGAACATCTTACCCATACCGAAGTTGGCTACGAACTGATTGGGCAACGTTTTGAGTGATTCTTTATAGTGTTGCTCAGCATTGGCGAAGTCGTTGACACCTTCGTAGGTGGCACCGGCAACTGCCAGCATACTGGCATGCAGCGTGGGGTTGTCGACAGTCTTGGTGAGTGCCTTCTGAATCTCGGCGTTGCCGTTTTCGATGTCGCCTTTCAGCAGATAGGCTTCTGCCATCATCATATTGGCATTATAGTCCTCCTTATTGGCCTTGACGTAGTTCTGAGCCAGCTTGATAGCCTCGTTGGTGTCGCCGTCGGTTTTGTAGATGTCAAAGAGCGTGCGGTAGACCAGATTCTCTTTGGTGCGGTTGCGGACGAGGGGTTTGAAGTATTTGAGGATGGCTTCTTTGTTGTGGGCGTTCATAGCAGCCTTGCCAGCAAGAAGGTACGACTCGTTGGCATACTCGCGCTTACCACATTCGTTGAACATGCGGACGGACTCTTCGCAAAGCGACATGCACTGGTCCCAATCCTGCTTGTTGAAGATAGTGATGGCCATCTTGTAGTACTCGTTGCCGAGGAAGCTGAGGATGGTGTTGTTACCTTCGGCGTATTCCTTCTCGGTGTCAAGTTCCTTGCAGCGGAGTGCGGCATTCTTGCACTTGACGAGCCAGTCGGGGTCGAGATTCTTGTATTTGGAGCGGGGCTTGTCCATCTCGCTGCCGATGGAGCTGTAGATGAGGCCGGCATAGTACCACGTCTTGGCGTCGTTCTTGGTCTGCTCGTGTTCGCATGCGGGGTCGATAAGTTTCTTGGCCTTGTCGAGGTAGCCGCGGTTTTGGGCTTCACGGGCACTGGTGACATTCAGTGATTGGGCGCTGGCGGCATATCCTATGACTACAAGTGCCAGCATTAATGCAACTTTTTTCATGTTATTGAATTTTTTTTTTGATGTTTTGATTCGTTATTATGTATCTGTTCATTTTCTTTTCTTGCATGTTTTCAGCATCACCCCTGCTTGTTTTCTTCGCTGTCGGTTGGCGCAGTCGGTGTTACTTGCTCAGCCGACGTTTCCTGCTCGTCGTCGTTGTCGGTAGGCACTTTGGTGATAGATGCTATATAGTCCTTACCCCTCAGGTTAATAAGCTTCACACCCTGGGTGTTGCGGCCCATGACGCGCAACTCACTAATCTTCATGCGGATGGTGATGCCTGAACGGTTGATAATCATGAGGTCTTCCTCGTCGTTGACATTGGTGAGGGCGATGATGCCGCCGGTTTTTTCGGTCACCTTCAGTGTCATGACACCCTTGCCGCCTCGGTTGGTCTTGCGGTAGGCACTGAGTTCAGAACGCTTGCCGTAGCCTGTCTCGCTGACCACCAGGATGTTCTCATTCTCATTGTTGGAGGTAAGCATACCTATGACACAGTCGTCCTCAGGCTCTAGGGTGATACCTTTGACACCCGATGCGCCACGGCCCATCTCGCGAAACTGGTCTTCGTTGCAGCGCATCACCTTGCCTTTCTTCGAGGCGATAAGTATTTCGCTGTGGCCGTCGGTGAGCTGTGCGCCGATGAGCTCGTCCCCTTCGCGGATGCTGACGGCGATGATGCCGTTGGTACGCGGACGTGAGTAGCTCTCGAGCGAGGTCTTCTTGACAATGCCGTTCTTGGTACACATCACGATATAGTGGTTCTTCAAGTACTCGGCATCCGACAGGTTCTCCACATACACGTAGGCCTTCACCTTATCGTCGGGCTCAATATTAATCATGTTGAGTATCGGGCGGCCCTTGGCATTCTTCTCACCCTCAGGCACCTCGAAAGCACGCATCCAGTAGCAGCGGCCTTTCTCGGTGAAGAAGAGCAGATAGTTGTGGTTGGTACACATAAAGATGTGTTCCACAAAGTCCTCGCTGCGCACCGAGCTGCCTTTCGAGCCCACGCCGCCACGGGTCTGAGCGCGGTACTCGTTCAGCAGCGTGCGTTTCACATACCCCATGTGCGAGATGGTGATGACCACCTCGTCGTTGGGTATGGTGTCTTCGATGCGGAAATTGGAAGCCTCGTAGCGGATGGCCGTACGGCGTTCGTCGCCGTATTTGTCGCGTATCTCCACCAGCTCGGCCTTGATAACTTCCATCAGCACATTCTTGTCGCCCAAGATTTCCTTGCAGCGGGCAATAAAGCGCAGCTTCTCATCGTATTCGTCCTGCAGTTTCTGGCGTTCCATGCCCGTGAGCTGGCGTAGGCGCATCTCCACGATAGCCTGGGCCTGCAGCTCGCTGAACTGCCAGGTGTCCATCAGACCCTGCTTGGCCTCTTCCACCGACTTGGACTTCTTGATAAGCTGTATAATCTCATCGATGATGTCGATGGCACGCAAAAAGCCTTCCAGCAGGTGGGCACGGCGTTCGGCCTCGGCCATCTCAAATTTGGTGCGACGGGTCACCACCTCTTCGCGATGGTCGACGAAGTTCTCTATCAGGTCTTTCAGATTCAAGAGCATGGGGCGGCCATGCACGAGGGCGATATTGTTCACGGCGAAGGAGCTCTGCAGCTCGCTCAACTGGAAGAGCTTGTTGAGGATGACGTTAGGCACCACGTCGTGGCGCAGCATATACACCACACGTATGCCCTCCTTGTCCGACTCGTCGCGGATGTCGGTGATGCCGACAATCTTGCCGTCCTTCACCAACTGGGCCTGGCGCTTAATCATCTCGCTCTTGTTAACGCCGTAAGGTATAGTATGTGCCACAATGATGTTGCGGCCCTTGTTGTCCACGTCTATCGACGTGTCGGCGCGCAGCACCACGCTGCCACGTCCCGTGGCGTAAGCCTCGCGCACGCCGTTGTAGCCATAGATGGTGCCGCCGCCCGGGAAGTCGGGAGCCTTAACAAACTGCATCAGCTCCTCCACCGTAATGTCGTTATTGTCAATGTAAGCGATGCAGCCGTCCATCACCTCGCGCAGGTTGTGCGTAGGCATATTGGTGGCCATGCCGACGGCAATGCCGTTGGAGCCGTTGACCAAGAGGTTGGGGACGCGTGTGGGAAGCACGGTAGGCTCTTCGCGCTCGTTGGTGTAGTTAGGCATCATATCAACGGTGTCCTTCTTGATGTCCATCATCATCTCGTTCGAAATCTGCTCCATGCGGCACTCGGTATAACGCATGGCCGCGGGGCTGTCGCCGTCGATGCTGCCGAAGTTACCCTGGCCGTCCACCAGCGGATAGCGCATATTCCATGACTGTGCCATGCGGACCATGGCAAAGTAAACCGACGAGTCGCCATGGGGGTGGTACTGGCCGAGCACCTCACCCACCACAGTGGCCGACTTCCTGTAGGCAGTATTATAAAACATACCCATGTCGTTCATGGCATACAGAATGCGGCGCTGCACCGGCTTCAGGCCATCTCTGACATCGGGCAACGCGCGCGACACGATTACTGACATGGCATAGTCAATATAGGCAGTCTTCATGGTAGTTTCGATGTCTACGCGCGTGATTTTTTCGTTATCAGATGTCATCTCTTATATATTATATTATTGAATTACAAATATAAAATGTACTATTCCCTTTTCGTTTAAAATACAAAGATACGTTTTTTTTCGCACATAGCAGCCTTTTTTTATCAACAGCCCTAGTGGATATTCTCCCTGCCACACACCACGTCGCAACATGACAAAAATTCAGTCCGCCGTTGCCACTCCTGCGACCTTATGCCCATTTGTCAACCATGGCACAGAACTTGTTAGCAGCAGGTCTGCATGTATCAACCACCTCATGTTGATAATAATAATCCGTGCAGCCCTGATTATCGTAAAAAATGATGTACTTTTGCAAAGTAATAATAGTATATGGAACCCAAACTGACAACACATGCCCAGCGGGCAATCACCAACAGCCGCGATGAGGCTATCCGTCTGAAAAACGGCGCAATAGGAGTCGAGCACCTCTTCCTCGGCATCATGCGCGAGACCGACTGCTCGGCCATCAATACGCTCACCCAAATGGGGGTGGACCTCCAGGCCGTAAAGTCGCGCATCGAATCCACCATCGGACAAATGGACAGCGACATACGCTACAGCCTCGACAGTGAGATACCCATGCTCCGCCAGTCGGAGAAAATTCTGCGCCTCAGCTTCTTGGAAAGCACACGGCTGAAGTCGGCCGAAATACACACCATACACATCCTTCTGGCCATCCTGCAGGAGAAAGAGAATCTGGTCGCCCAGATACTCAAACAATATAATGTCGACTTCGACAGCTGCATCAAGCACCTCAAAGAGCTGGGCACCCTGCCCCCCACCTCGCAGCAGAACGATTTCGCCTCCCCCCTACCCGACTTCCGCTCACAGACCAGCGAGGACGACAACGACGACCCCTACGCCGACCCCGACGACGACGCCCCCGGCACCGGCAGCCGCTACAGCTCCTCCGGCAGCTCCAAGTCGGACAGCAAGACCCCTGCCCTCGAAAACTTTGGCCGCGACCTCACCCTGCTGGCCCAGCAGGGCAAACTCGACCCCATCGTCGGCCGCGAGCGTGAGCTGGAGCGCATCGCCCAAATCCTCTCGCGCCGCAAAAAGAACAACCCCATCCTCATAGGCGAACCTGGCGTGGGCAAGAGCGCCATCGCCGAAGGCCTGGCCCTGCGCATCGTGGGCGGACAGGTGCCGCGCACCCTCTTCGACAAACGCGTCATCTCGCTCGACCTTGCCTCTCTGGTCGCCGGCACCAAATACCGCGGACAATTCGAGGAACGCATGAAGGCCGTCATCAACGAGCTGGAGCGCAACCCCGACATCATCATATTCATCGACGAGATACACACCATCGTCGGCGCAGGCAGTGCCAGCGGCTCGCTGGACGCCTCCAACATGTTCAAACCCGCCCTGGCACGTGGCGAAATACAGTGCATCGGCACCACCACCCTCGACGAATACCGCCAGTATATCGAAAAAGACGGGGCTCTGGAACGCCGCTTCCAGAAGGTGCTGGTCGAAGCCACCACACCCGAAGAGACCCTCACCATACTACAGAATATCAAGTCGAAATACGAAGAACACCACCTGGTGAAGTATACCGACGAGGCCCTCAAAGCCTGCGTGTCGCTCACCGAGCGCTACGTGAGCGACCGCCTGCTGCCCGACAAGGCCATCGATGCCCTCGACGAGGCCGGCGCACGCGTCCGCATCGCCCATGTCGAAGTGCCCGAGGACATCATCATGCTCGAAAACCAAATCGGCAAAATCGAGAAATTGAAGAAAGAGGTGCTGGCACAAAAGAAATACAACGAAGCCGCCGAATACCGCGACCAGGAACGCCAATACCGCGACAAACTCTCCGAACGCAAAAAAAACTGGGAGCAGAACGAACGCGACAAGCACATCCCCGTCACCGACCAGGACGTGGCCGAAGTGGTGGCCATGATGACCGGCGTCCCCGTCCAGCGCATCGCCGAGAACGAGAGCTCGCGCCTGCTGGTCATGGAAAGCGAGCTGCAAGGCTCGGTGGTGGGTCAGGACGGCGCCGTAGCGCAGGTGTGCAAGGCCATCCGCCGCAACCGCGCCGGACTCAAAGACCCCAACCGCCCCATCGGCTCGTTCATCTTCGTGGGCCCCACCGGCGTCGGAAAGACCTACCTCACCAAGGTGTTGGCCAAATACCTCTTCGACAGCGAGAGCAACATGATACGCATCGACATGAGCGAATATATGGAAAAATTCGCCGTCTCGCGCCTCATCGGCGCCCCTCCGGGCTATGTGGGCTACGAGGAAGGCGGACAGCTGACCGAAAAGGTGCGCCGCAAGCCCTACTCCATCGTCCTGCTCGACGAGATTGAGAAGGCGCACCCCGACGTGTTCAACGTCCTCCTTCAGGTGCTCGACGACGGACAGCTGACCGATGGCCTGGGACGTAAGGTGGACTTCAAAAACACCATCATCATCATGACCTCCAACATCGGCACCCGACAGCTGAAGGACTTCGGCACCGGCGTGGGCTTCAACACCTCCGCCCGCGAGGCCGAACGGGCTGCCTTGGAACGCTCCGTCATCGACAAGGAACTGAAGAAGAAATTCGCCCCCGAATTCCTCAACCGCATCGACGACGTGGTCTTCTTCAACAGCCTGCAACGCGATGACATACACAAGATAATAGACATAGAGTTAAAGAGCCTCTTTAAGCGAGTGCGAGACATGGGGTTCGACATCAGCATCGACAACAAGGCCAAGGACTTCATCCTCAAAAAAGGGTGGGACGAGCAATACGGCGCCCGACCGCTCAAGCGAGCCATACAACGCTACATCGAGGACGACCTGGCCGACGAAATCATCAAAACCGACATCCTCCCCGGCGACACCATCCACATCACCGCCACCGACCCGACAGACGGCAGCGAGGAGCAGCTCACCTTCGACATCGAAAAAGGCTCCACCAGCCAGCAGCTCGATGCCGAGCTGGCCGCCAACATACCCCAACCCGCCGAGGTCTGAACCCTGCTCACCTATCCATTATTTGTGTGAATGGGTGAATGTGTAATTGCGTAAGCAATACTTACACATTCACCCATTCGCCTATCAACACTCCTTCCATTCCGGCTCCACCCCACCCCACCCCACCCCAACAACGCCGCTTTCCTTAGCCTTTATTTCCTTGTACTATCACATTGTTCCGCAATTGTTTAGGTGTCCAAAATGAAATAGAAATGGTATCGAAACAAAATCGAAACATAATAGAGAGTAAGCAGCTGCGGCACCGTCGACCCAGGGTGAGGGCAGATACCAATCTGCCATAAACACTGACGACCGATGGGGTAAATGAATTGCCACCGCTGGCATGATAACCGGCGGTGGCAATGGGTGTTGCGCTATAGTGCAGCGGAGGTTAGAAGTAGAGGTCGCGTTCGCCCTCGCCAATCTTGCAGAGGTTGCCTTCGACGCGCTTCTTCAGCTCCTCCTTGCTGAAGGTCTGGGTGAGTTTCTTGAGCAGTTCCAGACCCTTGGCCTTGGTGGCGGGGCTGGCGTAGTCTTCCAGATACTCGCGGAAGGTGAACATGGCGTTAGGCTTGCAGAACTCCTTGATAAGGCCGGGTTTGGCGAGGTCCATGAAGTCGGCCCCCACGCGGCCTTTGCGGTAGCAGCCGGTGCAGAAGCTGGGGATGTAGCCGCCGTCGATCATTGCGCTGATGACCTCGTCGAGCGAGCGGTGGTCGCCGAGGGTGAACTGGGCGCCGGTCTTCTGATGGTCGCTCTCGTCCATGCTGCCTTCGCCCGCGTCGTAGCCGCCGGGGTTGGTTTCGGAGGCTGCCGAAATCTGGCTGGCGCCATATTTGACCAGCTCGTCGCGCATTTCGGGACGTTCGCGGGTGCTGATGATGATGCCGGTGTAGGGCATGGCGATGCGGATGATGGCCACAATCTTCATGAAGTCCTTGTCCGACACGGGGTGCGGGAGGTTTTCGGGTAGGCTGAAGGGGGTGCCTTCGGCAGGCTCGATGCGCGGGAAGCTGACGGTGTGGGGACCACAGCCGTAGTCCTCTTCCAGATGGCGGGCATGCTCCATGATGGCCAGTATTTCAAAGCGGTAGTCGGTGAGGCCGAAGAGTACGCCCAGTCCGACGTCGTTGATGCCGCCCTCTTGCGCGCGGTCCATGCAGGTGAGGCGGTAGAGGTAGTCGCCCTTGGGGGTGCCGGCGGGGTGGAACTTGGCATATTCGACGGGGTCGTAGGTCTCCTGGAAGCAGACGTAGGTGCCGATTTTTTCGGCCTTCAGCTTGGCGAAGTCTTCGACGCTCATGGGCGCCAGCTCCACATTGATACGGCGGATGGTGCTGCCCTTCTCGTCCTTGGCAGCATAGCAGCGGCGGATGGCCTCCACCATGTAGTCGGCATCGTTGCGGGGGCTCTCGCCGCATATCAGCAGGGCGCGCTTGTGGCCCATGCGGAGGAGGTGGAGGGTCTCCTGCTCTATCTCGTCCATGGTGAGGACCTTGCGGCGCAGCGTCTTGTTGTCGCGGCGGAAGCCGCAGTAGACGCAGTTGTTCACGCAGGCGTTGCCCGTGTAGATGGGGGCAAAGAGCACGAGGCGCTTGCCGTAGATTTCCTCTTTGCAGTAGTGGGCGGTGTCGAGGATTTTGGCTATGTCGGCCTCGCTCTCCACGCAGAGCAGCTTGGCCACGTCTTCGAGGCTCAGGCCTTTCAGTTTGCGGGCCTTGTTGAGGATATCGTTCAGTTCGGACTCGGTGGGTGCGTTGTTGTCCAGCATCGAGTGCAGTTTGTCACGGTCTATGAAATTCTGGTTTCTCATATTTTTAAGGATTAATAATTGTTCTTGGTGAGGACGGCTTTGGATTCCACTCCTTCGATTCGTCCCAACCGGCCCGTGAAGGCGTTGATTCGATCGGGCAGGCCTTCGACAATGAGGGCTATGACAGCCACGGGCCTGTCGTGGAAGGGAAGCCCTTGACGACACAGCACAATGTCGGAAAAATCAGAGATGACGGAATTGACATCCGCAGACCTGCCACGGTCTGACAACAATATGGTTATTGTCCCTATTCTCTTCTCCATCAGGTGTTAGGCTTTTGGGTTAGACGAATGATTCATTTAATTTGACGCTGCAAAAGTACACAAAAAAAATGAAACAGTAACATTTTTTTCTTTTTTTTCTCATTAATCCACAAAAAAACTGTAAATTTGCAAACTCAAACACAGATACTGACCATGTATAACTACCTTAAAATTGAAGAAAACGGAGCCGTGGTCACCCTGACCCTCTCCGCCCCCAAATCGCTCAACGCCCTCAATAGCGACATCCTTGTCGAATTGGACCGTTTCCTCAGCTCGTTCGACTGCAACAAGTACCGCTGCCTTATCGTGACTGGCGACGGTGAGAAGTCGTTCGTGGCCGGGGCCGACATCAGCGAGATGGCCACCCTCAACGTGCCGCAGGGCCAGACCTTCGGCCACCGCGGCGCCAGCGTCTTCCGCAAGATTGAGACCCTCCCAGTCCCCGTCATCGCTGCCGTCAACGGCTTCGCCCTCGGCGGAGGCTGCGAGCTGGCTATGGCGTGCGACATACGCATCTGTTCCGACAATGCCCGCTTCGGCCAGCCCGAAGTAGGCCTGGGCATCATCCCCGGCTTCAGCGGCACGGTGCGCCTGGCACGGCTGGTGGGCATGGGCATGGCCAAACAGCTCATCTACACCGGCAAAGCCATCAAGGCCAACGAGGCACTGCGCATAGGCCTGGTGAACGAGGTGGTACCACAAGCCGAGCTGATGGGCCGCGCACTGGAGATGGCCAACCAGATAGCCGCCAACGCCCCGCTGGCCGTCAGGGCCGCCAAAGAGTGCATCAACGCCACTTACGACATGTGTGTGGACGATGCCATCCTTTACGAGAACGGTGCCTTCGGCCATTGCTTTGCCACCCAGGACCAGAAGAACGGCATGAAGGCCTTCCTCACCAAGGGCACGTGCGAGTTCGAAGGAAAATAGGAAATCATTTCATTAACAACTAAAATACATATTATACCATGAAAATTTGCGTTATCGGAACAGGCACGATGGCCAAGGGCATCGTGAAAGCTTTTGCCGCCAAGATGCCGGTTGTCATGAAGAGCCGCACCCAGGCCAGCATAGACAAAGCCATGGGCTCAATCTCTAAATCGTATGCCAAGCTCGTCGAAAAAGGCAAGATGACCCAGGAGGCCGTCGACGCCCTGCTTGCCAACATTACCACCACCACCGAATATGCCACCTTCGCCGACGCCGACCTCGTCATCGAGGCCGCCGTCGAGGATATGGAACTGAAGAAGAAGGTGTTTGGCGACCTGAACCTCGTGTGCAAACCCGAGACAATCTTCGCCACCAACAGCTCCAGCCTCAGCATCACCGAGATTGCAGCCGCCAGCGGCCGTCCCGCCCAATTTATCGGCATGCACTTCTTCAACCCCGCCGACCGCATGGCACTGGTGGAGGTCATCAAAGGGCAGCTCACCTCCGCCGAGGTGTGCAAGTGCATCGTCGACCTGGCCACCTCCATCGGCAAGACCCCTGTCGAGGTGAACGAGGCCCCCGGTTTCGTGGTCAACCGCATCCTTATCCCCATGATTAACGAGGCTGTGGGCATCCTGGCCGACGGCATCGCCACCGCCGAGGACATCGACAAGTGCATGATGCTCGGTGCCAACCACCCCATGGGTCCGCTGGCCCTGGCCGACCTCATCGGCAACGATGTCAACCTCGCCATCATGGAAGTGCTCTACAAAGAGTTCGGTGACCCCAAATACCGTCCTCACCCCCTGCTGCGCAAGATGGTGCGTGCCGGCCTCCTTGGCCGCAAGACCGGCGAGGGATTCTACAAGTATTAAGAAGGCTCAACGTCTTAATATAGTCCTGTCAACAAGAGAGCGCTGCTGTTGCAGCGCTCTCCGTGTTTTTATATGGTGGTTCGTGGGTTACTCGATATAGAACCGCCGCTTCTCCTCGTCGGTCAGCGGATAGTTGCCGAAGCGTTCCTCCGTCTCTTTCAGCATCTGCTCCAGTGTCGGGGGCGCATCCCAAAGTATAAGGGTCCTGCTGTTATCTGCCCCCGAGACTATCTTGCTGCCGTCAGGGCTAAACGCCACAGCCATAACACTGCCTGTATGCCCCTTCATAGGGTAGTCTATAGGATTTCCGCTCTCCACATCCCAGAGGATAAGGGTTCCGTCGGATGACCCCGAGACCATCCGGATTCCATCGGGACTAAACGCTACAGAGGTGACAGCACTTATATGCCCCCTCATGGGACCTCTGATAGGCTTGCCACTCTTAGCATTCCAGAGGATAAGGGTCTTGTCGGATGACCCCGATATTATTCGGCTGCCGTCGGGGCTGAATGCTACACAGAGGACACCATTTGAATGTCCCCTCATGTTTTTTTTGAGGATGGGTTTACCACTCTTCGCATCCCAGAGGATAAGGGTCTTATCCAATGACCCCGAGACTATCCTGCTGCCATCAGGGCTAAAGGCTACAGAGGTGACCCAGTTTGTATGCCCCTTCATAGGGGCGCCGATAGGCTTGCCACTCTTTGCATCCAAGAGGATAAGGAACTCAAATTCCGCAATAACTATCCGGCTACCATCGGGACTGAAGGCCGCAGCATGAACCCCACCATTACGCCCACTAATGGGGTTGCCGAGAGGCTTGCCACTCTTAGCATCCCAAAGAATAAGTTTGCCGTTAGGTGACCTTGAAACTATCCTGCTTCCGTTGGGACTGAACGCCAAAGCGTTGATATAGTTCCCATGTCCCTTCATAGGTTCGCCGATGGGTTTGCCGTTCTCCGCATCCCAGAGTATAATGGTATTATAAGATCCCGAAACTATCCGGCTGCCATCGGGACTGAACGCTACAGCATCAACACCGCCATGATTCCCTCTAAAAGGTTTATTAATAACTGATTGCCAGAGCATAACCTGGGAGCCGTCGGGGCGGAGCACCACAGCATCAACACCGCCCTTATGCGCCCTCATGGGTTCAACATTGGGCTTGCTACTATTTACATCCCAGAGTATAATGGTATTGTCTTCTGACCCCGAGACTATCCGGCTGCCATCGGGGCTGAACGCCACAGACCTGACATAGCCTGTATGCCCCCTCATGGGGTCACCGATAGGTTTGCCGTTCTTCGCATCCCAGAGGATAAGGGTATTATTTGCCCCTGAAACTATCCTGCTGCCGTCGGGGCTGAACGCCACAGAGGAGATCCCGTCTGTATGCCCCCTCATGGGGTCGCCGATGGGCTTGCCGCTCTTCGCATCCCAGAGGATAAGAGTTAGATCCCTTGACCCCGAGACTATCCGGCTGCCGTCGGGGCTGAACGCCACATCAAAGACCACGTCTGTATGCCCCCTCAGGGGTTCACCGATGGGTTTGCCGCTCTTCGCATCCCAGAGGATAAGGGTATTGTCCCCTGCCCCCGAGACTATTTGGCTGCCGTCAGGGCTGAACGCCACAGCGTAGACTGCGTGCGTATGTCCATTCTTGAGTTTGCGGATTGGTTTGCCGTTCTTCGCATTCCAAAGGATAAGGGTCTCGTCAGCTGACCCTGAAACGATACGTCTGCCATCAGGACTGAACGCCACAGAGAGAACATGGGCAGGCCCTTTCATGGGCTCACCAATAGGCTTGCCGCTTTTTACATCCCAGAGGATAAGGGTATTGCCCTCTGCCCCCGAGACTATTTGGCTGCCGTCGGGGCTGAACGCTACAGAGGTAACCGTTTCTGTATGCCCCTTAATAGGTTCGCCGATGGGCTTGCCGCTCTTTGCATCCCAGAGGATAAGGGTGCCGTCCGATGAGCCCGAGACTATCCTGCTGCCATCAGGACTGAACGCTACAGCGTTGACCCCGCCTGTATGTCCCCTGAGTACGGCCGTTTCATGTTTCATGGCTTTTATCAAGGCCGATTCCGCCTCCACTGTATAGGGACAATTTTTTAGCACATGCAGGAGCAACCGCCGCGCCAGATAGGAGTCGCCTTCGTCCACCAGCTGCGAGGCTTTCTCCGCCACATAGCGCGACTGGTTGATGATCATCCGCTCCTGTGTGGTACGCATACGCTGGATGACCAAGACTAGGCCGAGGATGACCACAAGGGCTGCAACCACGATGACAGCGAGACGCCGGTTTTTTCGCTTTTGCGCCCGCTTCTGCTCCTCGATGAGCCATTCCTGTCGGGCTTCTTCCACTGCTGCGGCTATCTGGTCGTGGATGATTTCGACTTGCGGCTCGCGGTTGGTGGCGGTGGTGTAGGTGCGCAGCAGTCCCGCACGGACCAATTGGTCCAGATTCTCCTGGGTGATAAGGCTGACCAGGAGGTTATAACCCGCCGATTGCCGCCGCCCGTCGCTGACCAGACGCTCTTCGAGCTGGTGCTGCTGCTCAGCGTCTAGCCCTGTCTTGCGGATGGTGTTGAGGTAGAAGTCCTTCAGGGTGGTATCCTTTTCTTTATCAAGCAGGGCGGCCGTAATACGGTGAGGGATGGTATCATGCTCGTCGGGGTAAGCCTTGTCAAAGAGCTGAGAGCAGAGCAGCGAGACCATCTGAGGGTTGACCTCGGCATCGTCGGGGTTTCCGCTCTGATGTGAGCCGGGGTTGATAAGCGACTTTTCCAAGATGGTGTCGGCAATGCGCTCGCTGTCGGCGGGAGCGAGCACCTCGTCGCCCGGTTTCAGCACGATGGCACGGGCATCGCCATAGCGGACAGGCAGCAGGCGGTAGCGGCAGTTGCGCAAGTCCCAGCAGCCGCCGGCGGTGATGCAGTCTTCGAGGCAATATAGGTAGTCCTCCCTCAGCGCGATGACGAAACGGTAGTTCTGCACCGCGCTGTATGCCTCGGAGGGGAAGCGGCGGCTGCGGCCTAAGAGTGCCTGCATCTGGCGGAGCAGCAGTATGGCGGCCTCACGGTTGGACATAATGGTCTCCTCGAACTGGTCCAATACCAGCACGGGATAGACCTCCTCTTGGGTTTCACGGTCAGTGAACGTAGTGGTGTGGAAGTAGTGCCACAGCAGGACTAGCGGGTCTTCGGCAGCAAGTTTTTTAAGTTCCTCATCGGAGAGGCGGCAATGGGCAGCACAATGGTCCGATATGGTGGCAATCATGGCCACGGCCAAGTCCTGCTGGCCGGTATCGGTGCCAAAACGGACGGGCACAGGGCGATAGCCATAGGTGCGCAGCAGGGGGAACACGCCCGCGTTGAGCAGCGAGGTCTTGCCCAGGCCGGAGCGGCCATAGAGGGTTACGACGGGGTTGTGGTCAATCTCGCGGAAGAGCTCCTGACTCTCGCGGTCGCGGCCACAGAAGAGGTATCCACGTTTGCTCACGGCGGGGTCCTCGTAGGAGGAGAGCCCGCGCCAGGGGTTGTGTATGCTCATTGTTGCCTTGCGTTGTTGCGTTGATAATGGCCGTCAATCTCTTTCTTTATCCTGCTAATGCAGTCGCGATCGTTGGCGGAGAACTGGGTGGCACCATGTATGACTTCAGGAGTTTTATTATGGTAGTCGTTGGCACCACACTGATAGCCGCCGACAGTGAAGGGAATCACCTCAAAAGAGCGGCCTTTATCTTTGCATTCCTGCGCATAGTTCCATTCCTTCATGTAGAAACGTGTGCCTTGTGGCCATTGGTCTTGAGGTATGGAGAAGTCAATGTCGGCCACCTTGCAGGGCAACGTCTCAAGGTCGCGCCGTGTTTGGTCGGAGAGGATGGGGATGAAAATGTTGCATTGGCTGATGGCACCACGAATGCGGTTGTCGTAGGCGGTGCCGTTCCCGTCGTGTCCCAGCCGCTTATCGTCAATCCACACCTGGCAGCCTTTGTCTTTAAGCAGTTGGTAGAGCTGGTTGGCCTCCACCCAGTCTTCGTGGGCGTAGGAGATGAAGATGTCGCCAGCCTGGCTCAGCGGGTGTTTCTCATTGATGGCGTCGGCCAGGCTGCGCATGAATGCCCGCGAGTCGGTCTCGGTGTGGACCTTCCGCTTCTCGAGATAGTCCTGCAGCTTTGCATTCTCGCTCCACGTCATGGCCACCACGCCGCCTTCATGCTCGTGGCTGGTCATACTGTCGCCACTGAGGACATACATGAAGAAACGGAAGAGCCAGTTGTCGAAGTCGCAGCCCACACAGAGGAGCTGTCGGGGCTTGGGGCGTTGGGTGCCACGCCCCATCGGGGTGATGTAGTTGGTGAGTTCGTTCATGTTGCTGCGCTCTTCGTGAGACTGCTTGTAGAGTTCTACGATGATGCGGAGCGCGTCGTCGTCGGTGAGATGGTAGAGGGATTGGGAGGTGCGGCAGGGGTCGACGGTGCCAAAGGCATAATAGAGAGTGGGCGGCACGTCGTGGAACTCGTTATACTCATAGTCGCCCAAGGAGGGGCCGCGGCTTTCGGTGTCGCAGATGTTGCAGACCCGCACATTGCCCTTGCCCCACACCTCCTCCATGAGCCAGAGCACATAGGGGTCGACGGTGGTGGTGACCACCACACGGAAGCAACGGGTGGCCAGGAGGTTGCGCAGCGTGGGCTCGGCAAGATGGGAAGGTAGGGGCTGGTCGCCGTTAAGGCGGTTTTTGAACACCCATTCCACCGCCTCGTGTACGGAGGAGGATTGCAGCTTGCGCCCTACGGCTTCGAAATCGGTGTACTGCCTGAACTTCTCGTTGAGGTCTTCCTCGTCGTCTATCAGATGGGCAGCAGTCAGTTTGTAGAGCATGCGATCGCTGTTGCCTCCGAAGGCTTTCAGCTGCGCATCGCCCTCTTCCTTCCGCAGTACGCACTCACTACCAACTACCAACACATACTCCCCACGGATGCATGAATCGGCAAAACTATGAATGTCAAACGGCATGATTGTTTTTTTATTATTACTCGTTGTCTTTATATAAAGTATGTCAATATCTGTTACTTACACGAGTTGTATGGCGCAGTCGTGCAGTAACATCAGATTTGCAAATATACGGAAAATAATTGATTTGGCAGGACTCTTTTGCACTTTTGGAGCTCCCCTACCCTATTCAAGCGAAGGGTAAACCTACGACGGCCAGCATTGAACCTCTGGATAAGCCACTTGGAAACAGGCGGTAATAAAAAATCCCGCAACCGAGGCTGCGGGATTGTGAGATATTTCTGATCTCAACTAGTTGCTTAATCCATGACGGTGTTCCAGTGATGGACATCTTCGGCCTCGCCGAGCTGGATGGCACGCAGGGCGTGGTAGAGCTTGGTGCTCCAAGGACCCGGCTCTTTACCAAAGACATAGCTCTTGCCGGTGGCAGGGTCGTCGAGACGCTCGATGGGGCTGATGACGGCGGCGGTGCCACAAGCACCAGCTTCCTGGAAGGTGGACAGCTCCTCGACATCGATAGGACGACGCTCGACCTTCATGCCCATATCCTCAGCGAGCTGCATGAGGCTCTTGTTGGTGATAGAGGGCAGGATGGAAGTGGACTTCGGGGTGATATAGGTGCCATCCTTGATACCGAAGAAGTTGGCAGCACCTGCCTCGTCGACATATTTCTTCTCTTTGGCATCCAGATAGAACTCACAAGCATACTGGCCGCCATGACAGGCCTCGGTGTGAGCCTTCAGGCTGGCAGCATAGTTGCCACCCACCTTGTAGACACCAGTGCCTAGAGGAGCGCTACGGTCGTAGTCGCGGGTGATAACATAGGGGTTGGCCTTGAAACCGCCCTTGAAGTAAGGTCCAACGGGGGTGACGAAGATGAGGAAGAGATACTCATTGGCAGGTTTGACACCCACGGTGATGCCGGTGCCAATCAGCAGAGGACGCAAATAAAGGCTTGCACCAGTGCCATAAGGAGGAATGAAACGCTCGTTGAGCTTCACGACCTTTTTGCACATTTCCACAAACTTCTCGGTGGAGAGCTCGGGCATCATAATGCCACGGCAGGTGCTTTGCAGACGCTCGGCATTGGCTTCGGGACGGAAGATGCGGATTTTGCCATCCTTGCAGCGGTAGGCCTTCAGACCCTCAAAGGCCTCTTGTCCATAATGGAGGCTTGAGGCGGCCATGTGGATGTTAATAGTCTCTTCGGAGGATACTTCAATTTCACCCCACTGACCGTCGCGATACCAGCAGCGGACGTTATAGTCGGTCTTCAGATAGCCGAACGGTAGGTTTTGCCAATCAATATTCATAGTGTTTGCTATTTTTAAGGTTATAAAAAAAAGTGGTCCCACTTGGGCTCGAACCAAGGACCCACTGATTATGAGTCAGTTGCTCTAACCGACTGAGCTATGGGACCAGATTTCCTCCGTTTGAAATCGTTTGCAAAATTACACTTTTTTTTTCATTCAACAAAAAAAAGTTTTGCACATACGGCGTATGCCCTCCTATCCTTATTGTTTGTTCTGCCTAATAAAGCAAGACATCACACACGGCCAGTTCGCTCAAACAAGTTATGGTCAAATCAATTATACATGCCTTATGCATGGAACGCCCCAGCCTTATTTACATCATGAGGTTACTACGATGCTACTAAAACTTTTTCACACTCCTCCCCTACTTTTTGTAATAATGTGGTCTTTTTAGGGTATACTACCCCCTATTTTCAAAGAAAAGAAGTACATGTTGCCTCTGATGTTTGCATTTCCTCTTTTGCTAAGAATCTTGTATCGGAAATTGGACTACATTCAAAGCAAAAGAAGGAGAATGTATGGGTGGACTAATGTGAACGCAATATACGCTTAATCAATTATTTATACCTATTCTGGAGAATACTCAGAGAAAGAATGATCTTCATAGAAAACAATAATCTTCACGATTTTTTTGGCGTTCACATTGGGTTTTATAGGAGGAATCCCCAACGAAGGATCGTTTAGGCGATTCTCAAAGGGTTGACCTTTCTCCGATTCTGCCACAGCATGACTAGACACACTCTCATTGGTGGATGATGCTGGCACAACATTGGTCTGCTCACGAGGTATGGGACTTGGTGTCGGAATGCTCATGTTGTTAGAGCTAGAACCTGGAACTACGTAATCACGGTTCTCCGCCGCGTCCACTACAGGTTTATGAGGTTTTGCCTCCGGCTGTGAAAACAAATCGAACTGTTCATTACTTGATGAAGGAGGCAAGGTCTCTGAATGATGAGGCTCCTCAGGTGAGACACTCAGAGGAACACCCCCATACATCTCACCCTTTCCAAGCATCAACCAGTTGATATTGACTTCAGGCCACCTCTTGATAACCTTCATCACAAAATCCAAACTGGGGTTATTTCTGCCAGACATTATATGAGACATTCCACTGGGTTGAATACCAATCTCCTCAGCGAACTGGCGTGCAGTGATGTTCTTAGCTTTCAAAAGCAAATTAATCCGTTCTATCATATTTTATAAATAATACATTATATATAACAATCTATTATCATCTATCATCAAAAAAGAGTAAGCAACAAAAATGCCCTATTATATTAAGGGACATTTTGTCCTTTGATTGGGGATATATTGAGCACTCTCATATTAATGAATGTTTCTATACAATAATCATACTCTAGCAATAACACGCAGACTAATTACAATACATTTGTATACACCTAGAAATATTTTACAAAAGTACACAATATTTTTCACACAACAAATTTATTTTTGTAAACTTACATTTGTATACCGCACCCACCCGTATGGGTTAATTTATATTACAATTAATAATATGCTTATAATCAATATATAGCGTAATTTAACAACCAATGTTCCAGGAATCATGAAAACATAATATTTATATAGTGTTATTATTTAACATCAAACATATAATATACTGATATATATCATTATATCGAATGGTTATATCGTAACTTAATAAATATTTAATACGTTTACATAAATAATCTATTTACATACATAAATATTACACGTCTACATATTATTTACTGTAAATTTCACATATGTAAACATGTATTTATACACAAAATTAGGTTCTTCCGAAAAATGCGTAGGTGACATACGAAGAAAGGGTTCATCAACGTTTTGGTAATGAATAAAAAAAACATAAAAAGATGAACCCAAGCGATATGTACCATTTGATGGGCATCAGGGAGCAGGAGTGCACCTGTG